>CAMCVW010000005.1 GCA_945881915.1 Thermoflexus hugenholtzii JAD2
CGGCCTGGTCCTGACCGAGGGGCGACTGATCTGCAACGCGGTTGCTGTGCGGCCGTGATGATGACGTATCCCCATAGACCCACGGCATGTCCCATAGCCCCACGGCATGCCGTGGGGCTATAGGGATACACTACTCAAAAAACGCCTTATCCTCCGACTCGAGATACTTCTTGGCCGCATTGACGCGGAATGTCACGCCCAAACCCGGTCGGTCCCACACGTCTACATAACTGTTTTTGACAATCTGGTCCGGCAACCCATCCACAATGTCGTACCACCACGGCAGATTGGCCTTGGGGTACTCAAACGCAATGAAGTTGTCGGGCAACGTCGCACACACCTGCACCAGTGCCGCCAAACCAAACACGCCATTGCCCGTGCCGTGCGGCGCCATGGCAATCCCGTGCAGGTCGGCGTATTCGGTAATCCACTTGAGCTCGGCGATGCCGCCAACGTCCAACGGATCGGGCCCGATGACGTCGACCGCCCGTTTTTCGATCAACTCCATGAAGTTCTGGCGCAGATACATCTGCTCGCCGGTGTGCAACGGCGTCGATGTCCGCGTTTTCACATCGCGATACTGATCGGCAGTAACAAACGGCGTGTAGTCACCCGACAACATGTCCTCGAGCCAGCGCAGTTGGAACGGCTCGCAGGCTTGGGCAAAGCGCAACGCGTCCTGCGGCAAAAATCCCGGCCCGCAGTCCAGCGCTAAATCGATGTCAGCCGGCAATGCCTCACGCATCGCTTGGACACAGGCGACGGTGTGATTGAGCCCCTGCGTCGTCATCACGCCGCGGTTGCTGTGCACACCCCACGGTCGCCGTTCGCCGTAACTGTAGTTGGGTGTGGTAATCGCCATCGGGCTGTGGAACGAGATCGGCTGTTTGAACAGCGTAAAGCCCTCGGACCACGCCTGGATTTTCTGCACGTTCTCGACATATTCTGCCGGCGTCTGCAACGGCATCGGGTAGCGGTTGGTAGTGATGTAGGTACGCACTTTGTCGCGTACTTTGCCGCCCAGCAGTTTGTAGATGGGCAGCCCAGCCGCTTTGCCGGCGATGTCCCACAAGGCCACTTCGATGGCACTGACCGCCGCACCCCACGGTTTGAACGCCCCCATGCGGCGGATGCGCTGCATCACTGCCTCGACATTGGTCGGGTCGAGCCCCAAAATCATCTCGCGGTAGTACAACACGTGCGGCTTGAGGTACGACTTGTAGAATTCGGCTTGGCCGTAGCCGTCAATCCCGGCGTCGGTGGTGATGCGGATGATGGGTGTCCCACCCATAATGGCGCATTTGAGGTCGGTGATTTTCATTCGACGTTCCTTTCATTCATCAAAAGACGATCACGCAGAGGCACAGAAAAAGACGATCACGCAGAGGCACAGAGGACAAGAGATCGCAGAGGAGGAACGGGATCGGAGACGTACGCGTCTACAAGCTTGGTGGCGTGCAACCGAGTTTGTCGAAGCGGTATATACCGCACATGTGCAGCCAGCCCTCTCCTCATTCATGTATTCTCCGCGTGCTCCCCATCTCCGTGGCTCTGCGTGTACGTTCCTTTTGCACTCCGCGTGCTTCCCATCTCCGTGACTCCGCGTGCCCGTCCCTCTTACAAATCAAAAAACCCTGTATCCTCATCCAATAGATACTTCTGTGCGTTCTTGTTGAACGTCACACCCAAGCCTGGGCGATCCCACACATCGATGTAGCTTTCCTTCACAATCACATCCGGCAAGCCATCGACGATGTCGTACCACCATGCTGGCCGGGCCAGCGGGTACTCGAACGCAATGTAGTTGTCGGGCAGTGTCGCGCACACTTGTACCAGCGCCGCTAGCCCAAAGATGCCATCGCCCGTCCCATGCGGCGCCATCGCAATGCCGTGGATGTCGGCGTATTCGGTAATCCACTTGAGTTCGGCGATGCCACCGACGTCGAGCGGATCGGGTCCGATGATATCCACCGCCCGCGATTCAATCAGCTCCATGAAGTTTTGGCGCAGATAAATCTGCTCGCCGGTATGGATGGGTGTGCTGGTTTTGTCCTTCACATCGCGGTACTGCGCGGCCGACACGTACGGCACATAGTCGCCGGTGACCATGTCCTCGAGCCAGGCAATCCCCATGCCCTCAACCGCTTGGGCCAGCCGCACGGCATCGGGCACCATGAATCCCGGTCCACAATCGAGTGCCAAATCGATGCTGGCGGGCAATGCTTTTCGCATCGCTTCGATACAGGCGATAGTATGGCGAAAACCCGCGGGGGTCAGCATGCCGCGGTGCGGATGACGCCCCCAGTTGCGCCCCTCGCCATAGTAATAGCCGGGGATGTCGTTCGGCATGCGACTATGGAAGGCAATACCTTGTTTGATCAGCGTAAAACCCTCGGGTGAGGCGGCCATCTTGAGCACGTCCTCAGCGTAGGCCTCCGGCGATTGGTCCCGCAGGGGGAACCGAATGGCGCCGTTGTAGACCCGTACCTTGTCGCGGACTTTACCGCCCAACAGCTTGTAGATGGGCAGATTGGCCGCTTTGCCGGCGATGTCCCACAACGCGACTTCGATCGCACTGACGGCTGCGCCCCACGGTTTGAATGAACCCATGCGCCGGATGCGTTGCATCACGGATTCGACGTTGGTCGGGTCGAGGCCGAGGATCATGTCGCGGTAGTAGAGGATGTGGGGTTTGAGGTTGGGCTTCCAGTTTTCGGCCTGGCCAATGCCGTCGATTCCCGCGTCGGTGGTGATTCTGACCACCGGGAACCCGCCAATCACTGCACACTTCAGGTCGGTAATTTTCATGCTGACTCCATTGTCGTACGATGTACCTATCATACAGCACAGTACGGCCGCGGCATGCTGCGGCCTGCAATCACCGTGCGGCCGGGGTTCGTACGGCTGGGGTTCGTACGGCTGGGGCTTCGTAAGGCCGGGGCATGCTCCGGCCTCGCTCCGGCCTCGCTCCGGCCTCGCTCCGGCCTCGCAGCTGTATACTGATTCCATCAATCGACCAACATGAGGACCACCATGACCGACAAAACCCCTCCACAACCCGGTATGTCCACCCGCTCCGTCCACGCCGGCTGGGAACCCGATCCGGCCACCAACGCCGTCAAACGTCCATTGGTCATGGCTAACAGTTACGTCCTGCCCCCCAACGGTGATTGGGATGCCGTACCGTTCGGCTACGCCCGTGACATGAATCCCAATGAACGCTGGCTCGAAGAGCGCCTCCACGCCCTCGAAGGCGGCGAAGACTGCGTCGTCACGGCCAGCGGAGTCAGCGCCATCAACGGCACCTTCATGGCACTCCTCAGCAGCGGCGACCACATGATCTGCTCCGATATTTCATATATTTCGGTGCGCACCATGCTCCTCGAGCACTTCCCCAAGCGTTTTGGAATCAAAACATCCCTGGTAAACACCGCCGATCTCGATGCCATCCGCGCCGCTATCACGCCACAGACCAAACTCATCCACGTCGAAACGCCGGGCAATCCCACCACCCGCATCAGTGACATCGCCGCGATCGCCGAATTAGCCCACGCCCATGGCATTCTGCTGTCGGTCGACAGTACCTGGTCGGGGCTCACCACCCAAAGCCCGCTGGCATTGGGCGCCGACCTGGTCATGCACAGCATCTCGAAGTACATCAACGGCCACGGCGATGCGCTGGGCGGTGCCGTCATGGGTCCCAAGCACCTGCTCGATGTCATTCGCAAGTTCGTCGTCAAAGACATGGGTGCCTGCATCAGCCCGTTCAACGCCTGGCAAATCATGCGCGGCGTGGCCACGCTGCCCATCCGCATGGAACGCCACAATACCAACGCCATGGCAGTTGCCACCTTCCTCGAATCGCATCCGGGCGTCGCCTGGGTACGCTATCCGGGCTTGGCCAGTCATGCCCAGCATGATGTGGCGACGCGCCAGATGGACGGGTACTCGGGCATGCTCAACTTCGATTTGGTCGATCCGAGCAAACGGGCTGCCTTCATCGCCGAGCTCAAGGTATTCGTCCATGCGGTCAGCCTGGGCCACGACGAGAGTCTGATTTTCGTCTATCACGACTACGCCGAGCAGCACTTCTTCCGCGTATCGATCGGCATCGAAGACGCAGCGGACCTGATTGCAGACCTCAACCAGGCATTGGCAAAAATCTAGCAAAACAATACACCATTGAGCAGGGATTTGAGCAGGGTTCATAGCAATGAACCCGCAGACCCCGCTCAACGATGCAATTCTTTCGCACAGAACATCGCGCATCATCGGAACGGAACACAATGCAGCGCACATGGTCGACACTCCGTGTCGATTGGTTTGGCAACATCCGACCCGACATCCTTTCGGGTATTTTGGTAGCTCTCGCACTCATCCCAGAGTCGTTGGCGTTCGCCGTCATCGCCGGGGTCGACCCCAGTGTGACGCTCTACGCGTCGTTTTGTATCGCGGTTGCGACCGCCTTTCTCGGCGGGCGGCCGGGCATGATATCCGCAGCCACCGGTGCGATGGCATTGGTACTGGTGAACCTCATCAGCGAGCACGGGATCGCCTACATTCTGCCAGTGACCATTCTGACGGGAGTCATTCAAATTCTGTTTGGACTCTTTCGCCTCGGTGCGTTGCTCCGCTTTGTGTCACGCTCGGTGGTGCATGGATTCGTCAATGCCCTAGCGATTTTGATCTTTATGGCACAACTCCCCGAAGTCGTCGGTACGTCGTGGCAGGTGGGTGGGTTGCTGCTCATCGGACTCGCACTCATCTACCTGTTGCCGCGCGTCATCACGACGGTCCCTGCGCCACTCATCAGTATCGTCGCGCTCACTGCAATCACCATCGGGCTCGGTCTCGACGTGGGCACCGTCGGTGACAAGGGATTGCTCCCTGCCACACTGCCTACTCTGGTCGCATTTCTGGCGCCGGCCACACTCGATACGCTGGTCATCGTCGCACCATACGCCTTGACATTAGCGGTGGTCGGCTTGCTCGAATCGCTGATGACGGCCGTCCTCATCGACGACATCACCGATACCCGCAGCGACAAAAACCGCGAGTGTATCGGCCAAGGCAGCGCAAACATCATCGCCGGGATGTTCGGCGGCATGGCGGGCTGCGCCCTCATAGGACAGTCGATGATGAACATCAAATCCGGCGGGAGCGGTCGGCTTTCGACCCTCGTCTCGGGGGTGGTACTGTTGTTCCTCGTCATCGTGTTACGCGATGTGGTTCAGCAGATTCCCATGGTCGCACTGGCCGCAGTGATGATGGTGGTCTGCGTCAATACGTTCCAATGGTCTTCCCTGCGTGACATCCGGACCATCCCGGTATCCTCGACCGTGGTGACCTTTAGCACCGTCGCGGTGGTCGTCTACACCCATAATCTCGCTCAAGGTGTCTTTGTCGGGGTACTGTTGAGTGGATTGTTTTTTGCACACAAAATCTCGCGCTATCTCGACATCGTGGTCACCGTCGACGCTCCACAGCGGCATGCCACATACCAAATCATCGGCCAGGTCTTTTTTGCGTCAGCGGCACGGTTTGCAGATGCCTTCGACTATGAGGCAGATGTCGCACGGGTGACCATCGATGTGTCACACGGCCACTTTTGGGACGTGACATCTATCGCGGCTCTCGACAAAGCCGTCCTCAAGTTCCGCGCCCGTGGGGTCCTCGTCGATGTCATTGGCCTCAACGCTGCCAGTGCCACTATGGTCGATCGCCATGCACTGCATCCACGTGCTGATAGCATCGAGTTGGGCAATCATTGAGCGGGGTTTATTGCAATAAACCCCGCTCAAAAAAATCATTCATAGGGCAGGGTTTATTGCAATAAACCCTGCTGAACCCACCCCGCGTCAATTCTTTTCACCCCCCCCAATGCACCGCATGTCCATAGGTGAACAGCGGATTCTCGGAGTCGTGCGGCACGTCTTCTTTCTGGGCGCGCACTGCCTCCATCGACGACGGCAACTCGAACGGCAAGCGCCCCGTTGGTGCGATGTTCCCAAAAACGATATCGCACAGCGCCGCGTCACTCGCCCCAAAGCTGCCCGTCAATCCTGCTGCAGCGGCGCGGATTTCGGGGATGACCGCCGGCCGATCGAGGTAGATATCCACAATCGTCGGCACGGTCTTGCACAGCGTCAGAATAGGTGCTAACGCCTCCGGCGTGAAGGTCAAATCGCCCGTGTGGAACATATTTTCGAGGAATATTCCGCCCGGTCGTGGATAAAAAGGTGTGCTAATCCTGAGCAACGCCACATCTGCTTCTGCGGGTGTAGCCACCACCGTGGCATACCGCCCCACCACCGCCGCATCCATCCCCTCTACATACACCTTCCGTGGCGTGTGCATGGGCAACAACCCTGCGTCGTTGTGCAACGGCACAATAGCTCTACGTTGCGCGTTTTCACCGGCAGCGCGGAATTCTGCATTGCCCACAATCTGCAACGAACGCTCGGCATCGATGTACGGGTCGTCGAATAACCCCTGGCGGAATGTGTCACGTAGCACCCGCCGGCACGACACATCAAGGCGCTCCATGCTGATGCGGCCGGATTCCACCAGTTCGATGAGCAATTCCGGGCATTCTTCTCCGCCGAACATGTCGCAGCCAGCCTCGAGGATTTTTGCCATGCGTTCGTGTCGACTCAAATGCTCAACCCCCCAGGCGCGCGCCCAAAACGTTCCCCCCGGCATCTCGTTGTCGGTAATCAAGCCCCAGTCGGTACACACCACGCCGTCGAAGCCGTATTTCTCACGCAGTAAGCCCGTAATGACGCTTTTATTAAACCCAAAGCCCACTTCTTCGTGCTCGGTACCCAGCGGCATCCCGTAGTAGGGCATAATCTGGGCCGTACCCGCGCCAAAGGCTGCTTCGAACGGTAATAAATGCGCGTCGAACTGGCCTCCCGGGTAGACCTGTTCGCGGCCATAGTGGAAGTGAGCGTCGTCGCCGTTCATCTGCGGTCCACCACCCGGAAAGTGCTTGGCCATACAAAACACACTCTGCGGACCAAGTTGGGCCCCTTGGAATCCATGGATGTACGCAGCGGTCTGGCGCGCCGATGCATGCGGATCCTCGCCGAACGTACTGACAATGCGCGCCCAACGCGGCTCGGTCGCCAAATCACACTGTGGGTGCAACGCCATGTGGATTCCCACCGCGCGGTATTCTTGGCGCGCGATGTCGCCGAATTGTTGGGTTAACTCCTCGTCGCCAA
The DNA here is from genome assembly GCA_945881915.1 of Thermoflexus hugenholtzii JAD2. Classification (GTDB taxonomy): domain Bacteria; phylum Chloroflexota; class Chloroflexia; order Chloroflexales; family Roseiflexaceae; genus UBA965. The sequence continues at coordinate 7,227 of CAMCVW010000005.1, forward strand.
TCGCCCCCAACCCGATGGGTTGCGGCCATGCCGAAAAATGCACGTTGGCATTATTGTTCAAATCGCGGTGCCCTGCGCCATGACACGGATCACTCGAAAACGTCATCGGGATGCCTAAGCGCGTCTCTTCGGCCCGTAGCTGCATCGCATTGTGCCAGGCAATCATCTGCGCCGGCGCGACCATGTTGCCCAACGCCTCGTGCGTAATATGCTTGCCAAACACATTCTCTTCGGTCGAATACGGCGCACCCCACGGACTCCGGCCCTCCAGCAGCGTACCTTCCTCGGTCATAAAGGTAAAGTTGTGAAACAACAAACCGGCTTTTTCGGCCAGATTCATCTGCCCCAACAGGTCAGTCACGCGAGCTTCGAGCGGCTGACGCGGGTCTTCGTACACATCCAAACGGCCGTTTCCGTTCAAGTCGCGGAATGTGGTGCCGTCGATGGTCAAACGTGGTTTCGCCATAGCATGTTCCTTCTCTACCAGCGGACGAGCACCGAACGCGCGCCTCGGAACGATGTATTCGGGAGATATTCCAATTGCTGTCCCGCCACCAACTGTGCCCCGGGCAACGCCGCAATCAGCTGCTGCAGCACAATCTGCGCTTCGAGCCGTGCCAGCGGCGCGCCGATACAATAGTGCGCACCGTACCCGAACGAGAGGTGTTCTCGGGCAGCCGCACGCGCCGGATTATACTCACCTGGCACCGCAAAATGTTCGGCATCGTGATTGGCCGCGCCGATGAGCGCCAGGATATTACTTCCCGCCGGAATGTCTTGCCCGCCCAGTGTCACCGCAGCGGTAGTCACACGCCGCATCGCAATGACCGAAGTATCGAGTCGCAGTAGTTCTTCGACAGCTGCCGGAATCAGCGCCGGGTCAGCTGCCAACGCCTGCCAGCGTGTCGGGGCAGACAAGAGCTGCACAATTGCATTGGTCAAGAATCCCGTCGTCGTCTCGTGCCCTGCCAGCAATAGCCCAAAGACGACGCTGGTAATCTCGCCCATCGTGAGCACTGCGTCGTCGCCGTTGCGCAGCCGAATCAAATCGCTGGTGTAGTCGTCTTGTGGCGCGAGCCGGCGTTTTTCCACAAATGCCACTGCCCGTTGCCAAAAATCCACCATGTCGTGCGCCAGGGCGACCTGCTGCTCATCGGTCGGTTTGCCCCAGGTGAAGAGCACGCGGCTCTCAGACCCGGCTTTGATGGCCGGCACATCCTCTGCATCCATCCCGATCAGCAGGAATATCACCTCTGCCGGCAAGCCGTATGTCAGTGCCGCCACGATATCCACCTGCCGTTCCGCAACGGCGATGATATCATGGACGTAGCGCGCGACCAAGGCGCCGATGCGTGGGGCCAGCGTCGCTATGCGCTGCGGGGTAAAAGCTGCCGCCACCTGCCGGCGCACCCGTGGATGTACCGGTGCATCGGCGTTCAGCAACACCCGCTGCATCGCATACCCGCCCGCACGAAACACCGCTGCAGTCTCGGTTGTCACCGGCGTGAAGGGATCAGTCGCGTTGCGCGATGCATAGGTCACCGCATCACGCAGGACGCGTTTGATGTCGTCGTATCCGGTCAGCACCCAATACCCCAAAGCCGCACTATAAAACACCCGTTGTTCAGCATGTGCCTGCGCATAGAGCGCATACGGGTCAGTCAAATACTCCGCAGAAAATGGATCAAAGGCATCCAGCGGGCAACGCATATGCGCATCCTTGTATTGTTTCGCTTCTCCGGTCGGTGGCGCTAGTATAGCATTGCACGTATCGGGGTGAAAGAGGTTTGCGTGACCATCACAAACGAACGGTTCGAAGTCTTGCGCGATGCAAACGGCACCATTCCCGTCAGCGCAACCGATATCGCCCAATACCAGCGTTCGCATCGCTGTGCGCGTGCGCTGCGGCTCCGTCTGTTTGCCCAAACCGCCGGCGAACAAACCCTCCACGCCCGTCTGCGCCGCCTCGGCATTGCGGTCGAACATCCCAGTCCCTACCCACTGGCGGCTGGCCGCGCCTACGAGGCGCATATCAATGCCGTCCTCAGCGCACAGCACCCCACTCTGGCAGCCACCGACGAAGCACCGCTCGACGGCACCGCAGTGCTCAATGCATTGACAACACTCACTCCCGGCAGCAGCATCTTGCTGCTCCAACCCGCACTCCACGCCACGGTCGATCCATGGCTCCTCACCGGCCGACCCGACCTCATGCTCCTCAGTCGGTCTCCCAATGGCGCTCTGACTATTCGCATTGCAGATATCAAATCCGCCCGTGCCGCTTCCTACGACCATCACATCCAAGTCGGGTTATACGAACGCATCTGTCGTGAATTATTCGCCGATACCCCAGCGCTCACCATGCACACCGCGGTCCTCTACCAGCCCCCACTCATCCCTGCCTGCGACGCACGCGAACGCGCGCTGTACGAGCAAGATGCCACTCGCGCGCACACCTGGTTCGGAATCGACACCGCCTGGTGTGCCGTGCCCCCCAATCCCGATCAGCTCCGCAGCGATATCGCCCGCATCACCGCCCAACTCCCGCATGCCGATGCCTACGCGGCCTGCAATACCCCGTTCGAAGAACTCTCCTACGCTCTTTCGCCAGCCTGCAGCAGTTGTCCATACATGCAACTGTGTCTGCTGCGCGCCCACGAACAAGCCGATATTGCCCTCATTCCTGGCCTCGATCGCGAGCAGCGCACTGCCTTCCGCCAGCACGGCATCCGCACCGTCCCGCAACTCGCTGGAATGGCAACGGTCAGCCCCGAGCGCACACTCGTGCCCGTCCAGGCCATCAGCCCAGCCGTCATCTCTGATCAGACCATCGGACCAGACCTCGAAGAGTGGATTGCCCGCGCCCAGCGCCAACGCAGCTCCGGCGTTGCCACGGCAGCATTCCTCCCTACCGCCTTCGTCGCCACGTTGCCGCGCATCACGTCACACACCAACCCAAACGTCTGCGTCCTCACCATTGAGCCCCACAGCGACGGCGGCAGTGGGCTTTTGTGGTGCATCGCCCTGCGCATCCAACGGCATGACGCAGGTGTCGCCGCGGCGACCCACAGCCATGTCGATCTGCTCGATGCGCCACCGACGTTGACCAGTGAAGGGCATCTCATCCAACGCCTCTGCCAGGCGTTGACGCAACAGTTGAGCAGCGATACCTTGCCTCCCATCCACTGTATCGTCTACGCACAGGCGCATTGGGATATGTTGTGTGCCGCCATTAATCGCCATCTCGACCGTTCGGTCGCAGTACGTACCTGGGCCGATGTGCTCATGCAACCGCGTACTGCCCAGGTCCCCATCTGCACGGTCGTCAGTACCGAACTCGACGCACACAACGCCGCCAATCTGCCCGTCACCAATCTCCCCATTGCGGCGCGCCAATATGCGTTCGAATGGGCGACCAGCGATGACTTCCCGAAGCTCTTTCATACCGGATTGTTCGATACCTTCGGCCCGCGCATCGGTACAACGCCTGCGCTCCAAATCCGCGCGCGCTACCACGACAGTATTCCGTCCGAGTACTCCGCTGCCGCATGGGAACTCCTCCCGCCCCCCAGTGACGGGCAGGATGTCTATGCGCCTTTTCGCGTGGTCACGCTGCCGCTGTTACGGCGTTTCGTCGCGCATCGGCTCGCCGCAGTGACGCATCTGGCTAGCAAAGCCTGTCGTTGGACCAATCCCGCAATCATTCCAGCCCCCCCGACCGAATGCGGCAATCAGCCGACCTTCATCGCTGCCCTCAGTGACAGTCTGGTGCTCGAGCGCGCCGCGGTCCAATCAGAGTGGTATCGTATGCATCTGCCCCACCCGGCAGCGCGCGTGCGCAGTGGCACGACACTCATCGCCACCTACACTGACGCGCTCCAACCCCCTGCCATGGCCGACCGCATCGCCGCTTACAAGGGTGCTGCAGGTGCCCGCATTCCCAATCTCACCACCTGTACCTTCACTTTCGGCGTCACAACGGACGGTATGCTGCCGCCTTTGGCCACGCAACGCGCATTGTCCAGTCTGCTGGCTGTCGGCGCTGAGGTCATTTTGGCTGCTATGCTAGCAGACCCGCTTACTCCTCAGCATCCCCATGCACTGGCACGTACCGGGATGCGCGGTCGTGTCAGTGCGGTCACCATCGAGGCCGACGGCGGTGCCACGCTCACATTCCAACCCACCTACAGCCAACATCGGTCCCCCTACAGCGCCCGCGGCGACACCTTCTTCCCCCAAGAAGGCGTTTCATATACCATCGACGCGAGTCCCGATAATCTGCCTAGTATCTACACCGACCAGGCGGTCCAACGCCTGGCCGCAGACCCCACTGCCAATACCCTCGCCCAGCTCTTGGCACAGCCAGCAAATCCCCGAGCAACCGGCTTGACCGCAGGGATTCATTCGTATGTCGCCGCATGTGCCACTACGGACGTGGTCCGCTTCGGCCCCGATGCCCACGCCTATGTGGGCAATCACGCCGATACCCCGTTGCTCCTCGTCCAAGGACCGCCCGGCACCGGCAAAACCTTCACCACCGCCCACGCCATCCTGGCCCGCATCAGCGCTGCTGCTGCCCGCCAGCAACCCTTGCATATCGCCGTCACCGCCCAAACCCACGCCGCCGTCGATGCCCTCATCGGCGCGCTCTCCGACGTCATCGGAACGCTCCTCATGGCCCACCATCCCGCCCAAGTGGCACTCGCCCAGCTCCGCCTGGTGCGTTACCGCGGCAACGCCCATACTCCCGCTCTGGCACAGGTCATCGGCATGCACGACAAAGCCCAGACGCTCCGTGCCATCGCCAGCAGCCCGTGGTGCATCGTCGCCGCCACCCCTACCCCGTTGTCGACGCTGCTCGCGCCGCACCAACCCTGGTGTGACCTGCTCTTCCTCGACGAATCCTCGCAGCTCGCCCTGCCCCTCGCCTTGGCTGCTGCCACCGTCGTCCAGCCCAATGGGTCGATTGTCGTCATCGGCGATCCACGCCAAATGCCCGCGATTGTCACGCACGCGTGGGACGCCGAACCGCACCGCCAGTTCACCACCTTCCCCGTCCACCAATCCCTCTACGACTACATCGAGGCAAACCCGCCTGCCGGCCAGCCCGTGCCCGTCGTGCGCTTGTCCGAGTCACGGCGCGTGCCCGCAGCCGTCGCAGATTTTCTGCAATCCGTCATCTACCACCGTGACGGCATCACCTACCACTCCGCCGTCACGGCCCGGATTCCCTCGATTCTGACCTTCGATCCGCTCCTGCAGGCCATCCTCGACCCCGCCGCCACCATGGTCCTCATCACCCACGACGAAGACCGCAGCCACACCCGCAATCCATTCGAGGTCGCCCTCGTCGTCCACATCCTCAGCCAGCTCATCCCAAAAGGCTATGACGGCTACACCGGTTACGGCGTCGTTGTGCCCCATCGGATGCAACGCGCCGCCATCAGTGACGCCCTGCGGCCCATCGTGCCGACCCCGTCTGCGTCCATCTTGCCGGCCAGTAGCGCCCTCCCCGGAATCGATACGGTCGAGCGCTTCCAAGGCAGCCAGCGCCAAATCATGCTGGTCAGCGCCACCGAGTCGCATCCGGCCACCCTGGCCCGCAACGAAGCCTTCCTCTACGACATGCGCCGCCTCAACGTGGCCCTCTCGCGCGCCCAACGCAAAGTCATCGTCATCGCCAGCCACACCGTCTTTGCCCACAGCCCTCAAACCCCCATCATCCAGCAACAACCGCCCATCTGGCAGGACTACGCCCGCTGGTGCAATGAACCCGTCTACGATGGCGTCTATAACGGCGTCGGAGTCCACGTCTCTATCCATCGTTCATCGTCATGAGAAAACCGCCCCGTGCGTCTGCACGGAGCGGCTCTCGGCGACATGTGTTCCACCGCAACGTACCACGCGCCCTGGCTGGGCAGGCAGTTCCCGTGCGCGGCGTCACCGCAACATGCATGGCGATTCAGGGATTTTTCGCACGACAAAACCGCAGGGCTGCACCCTGCGGTTTGTGATCCGTACCGGTCTCTGTGCTATTCGTGTCGCAATGCCTGGATGGGGTTCAGTTGGGCTGCGTTCCGTGCTGGCCAAATCCCAAAGAACAATCCGGTTGCGAGTGACACCGTGAGCGAGATGACCACTGATGAGAGGGTCACGGGTGCCTCGAAAATCTTGGTGATCGTCAAAATAATCGGCAAAATACTGCCGACCACCACCCCGGTAATACCACCCAACATGCTGAGCACCATCGCCTCGATCATGAACTGCAACAAGATATCATTGCTTTGTGCACCCACAGCCCGCCGCAAGCCGATTTCTCGCGTCCGTTCGGTCACACTCACGAGCATGATATTCATGATGCCGATACCGCCTACCAACAACGAGATGCCGGCAACCGCCGCCAAAAACGTCGTCAGCAGCGACGTCACCTGCGTCAACGACGTCAGGAACGACGCTTGATTCAGCACTTGGAAGTCGTCGTCCGTTCCATCCGCATTGAGTTTGCGGGCATCCCGTAATGCCATCTTGAGGCGTTCTTCTACAAACGGAATATCATCCGTATTTTTGACCGCCACGGTAACATTGCTCACGCGCAACTCACCGCTACTCGAGCGACCCGCAAACAAGCGTGACTGTGCCAACGTAATCGGCACCAACGCCTGATCGTCTACCGATCCAAACGGATTGCCGCCCTTTGCCTCCAGGACGCCGATGACCCGCAAGTTCATGCTGTTGATACGAATCGATTCGCCCACTGCCTCACCACTGCCAAACAAGAATGTCTTCAGGTTTGATCCCAATACCACCACCTGCGAGGCACTCTGGACGTTTCCTTCGGTAAAGAACGACCCCGACGCCATCACGATGGTATTGACACCTTGGTACTCTGCCGTCGTGCCCAGCACCTGACCGGATTTCTCAGCAGCAGCAGCCGACAAGGTCGCTTGGTTGGTGAAGTTCGGCACCGGACCGTCAATCGGCAACTTCAACACCTGAATGGTTTTCACATCAGTCATCGTCAACGGCTGTACCCCAATCTGCCCTGGGGGGCCACCACGATTGGGTCTGCCGGGCAGAATCGTCAAGTTATTTGTGCCAAGTGACGAAAACTGGTTCGTAATCGCATTACTCGCACCGTTCCCCAATGTCATCAATGACACCACTGATGCAACACCGATAATCACGCCCAGCATCGTCAAGAATGTCCGCAGCTTGTTCGCCATCAGACTGTCCATCGACACTCTGAGCAATTCCCGGTACTCCAATCCACTACTCTTCGATTCGGTGACCGGGAGCAGGATTTGTCGCTTGTTGTTAGTTGTTGTCATGATGTGCCTCGTTCTTGCGGTCATGCAACACGACACCGTCACGAATCGTGACAATGCGGTCTGCATAGGCAGCGATGTCTGCCTCGTGGGTCACGATAATAATCGTCAAGCCCTGTTCACGGTTGAGTTGTTGCAGGGTCAGCATGATTTCTTCGCTGGTTGTACTGTCTAGCGCGCCCGTCGGTTCGTCCGCCAGGATGACCGATGGACTCCCCGCCAATGCACGAGCTATTGCAACGCGTTGTTGCTGGCCACCCGACAGCTCATTGGGACGGTGGTCCAGGCGGTTGCCCATGCCCACCAAATCGAGTGCCACCGTTGCCCGTCGCTTGCGCTCCGTGGCAGGGATGCCTCGATAGACCATCGGCATCTCGACATTGGCCAATGCCGTTTGCCGTGGCAGCAACATGTATTGCTGGAACACAAAGCCTAATTTCTTTGCCCGCACCGTCGACAATTCGTTGTCATTCAAACTGGCGACCTCAATCCCGTCGAGCGAATACCGCCCCGCGGTCGGCGTGTCCAAGCACCCAATCATATTCATTAGGGTGCTCTTGCCACTGCCGCTCGGTCCCATGATAGCCACGAATTCGCCCGATTGGATCTCGACATTCACCCCACGCAACGCGTGGACCTCGAACTCACCCATGGTATAGACTTTTGTCATACCTTCGATGGTAATCATCGCTGTCATGGATGTTTCCTTTACGGTCGGCCGAAGCCAGTAGGAACGGCGGAACGTGACGTTGGTGTGGAGACAATCTCTTGTCCTTCGGTCAGTCCGGTCAACACTTCGGTCTGCACGCCATCACTCAGACCAATCGTGATATCGATTTCTTTGGTCGTCCCATCCGGGTTGTATACCTGTACGACGCGTCCCGTCCCCTTCGGCAAAATCGCCGAATTAGGGATCAACAAGACGTTGTCACGTTTTGCGGTGACCATGTCGACCGTTGCGGTCATACCGATGAGCACCCGTGGGTCGTCATCCGTAAAGTCCACCCGGGCATTGTAGGTCACCACGCCGCTGCTGCTCTGGGCTGCTGGTGCAATGCTCGAGACCGTGCCCACACTCTTCCAATCCGCAATCGCATCCACCAAAATCGATGCGTCCTGGTTCAACTGCACATTCACAATGTCCGTTTCGCCCAACTTCAAGTCGATGTGCAACGGCGTGCGATCGATGATACCGATGCTCGTCCCAGTCGATGCTTGTCCTGCGACCGCATTGACCGAACTGATGTAGCCATTGTACGGCGCAATAATTTTGCCGTTTTCGACCTTCAACAAGGCTTGGTTATAGCTTGCCTCTGCTTGCGCCACCGCCGCCTGCTGCATCAAAATATCGGTCTGCGTGCCGGGTTCGACGATTTTGTCGAGGCTGGCTCGCGCCTGCTCCATCGATGCTTTGTTCTGCAGCACCGTTGCTTCGGCTGCAGCAATGTCACTGGCAGTCGGCTTCTTGAGGGTAGCGAGCTGGAGCTCTGCATCCTTGACGGTGGCTTCAGCCTGACTCACATTGGCGATTTCGGCTGCTTTTGCATTGTCCAGTGTCACCTGTGCCGACGTCACGTTCTGTTCTGCCGTGTGCAAATTTGATTCCGCTACGATGTATGCATCGCGGTAGTTATTCTTCGACACATCGCTAATCGTTCCCCGAGCGCCATTGGGATCGCGGTCATTTGCGATCACATACTCCCAGTTATATCGTGCTACGTTGAACTTCGACTGCGCCTGCACCAGGCTTTCGCTGGCCTTGGTAACATCGATTTCAGCTTTGCTCTTAGTCGCCGAGGAACTGTCCCGAGTCGTCTGCATATTGGTGCGCGCCTGCTCGACTTTGAGTTGTTGTGTCGATAACTTATCAGCGGACGGCGATTGCAGTGCATCCAAACGCTCTTGCGCACTGCTCAACTGTGCTTCTGCACTCGTGACTGCAGCCTGCGCCGACGTCAAATCGCTCGTGCGTCCTGCTCCGCTGGTCAACTGCGCAAGCTTGGCCTGTGCGCTGTCCAGCGATGCTTTTGCCGAATCGAGCGAATACTGCAAATCGCGACCATCAAGGGTCGCCAGAATTTGCCCCTTGGCGACTTTTTCCCCTTCAGCGACGAGCACGTCCTTGATCACACCACTGCTCTGGAATGCCAAACTGACGGCACTTTTGGCAGCGATGTTGCTGCTACCAGATATTGTCGTTACCAGATTCCCTTTGACTACCGCGATGGTGTTCGTCTTTTTCGTAGCGGCACTGTTTGCACTCCCACGGTATGCCAGGTACCCACCACCAAGTATTGCAACAGCGATAACGCCGATGACCCAGGGTTTGCGCAAAAATCCTAACCGGGATGCTGTCGTAGTCATACCATCTCCTCTAATCAATAACTATCTCTACTATACCTACTGTGGATGAGGAATTGCTCATACGTACGTCTTTGTACAATCACTCAAATGGGTGATTCTCGACGAATACTGCACTCTATAATGAACGCATGGATACAATCTTTTCGCTCGACCGACTCAAATCAGCCCGTTGGTTCGAACGCCATCACCTGATATGGCGTGTCATTTTCATCATGGCACTGCCAGCTACTGTGAGTTTTATGACCATGGTGGTGCTGCGTCTGGTCTACGGCGATCTCCCATCAGCTCCACCCGGTCGTTTTGCCGGTACAGCAGGCTGGTTTTTGCCGGCAGTACCGGTGCTCGCGATTTGCATCGTTACCTATGCGTTCATACGTATGGGCAAGGCAAATGTATCTGCGCTCATCCTGCTGATTTTTTGGACAGTCTCGATAACTGGAGTTGTGGTCCGTTTCGGGGCACATACCAACTTTCCGGCCTTATTGATTTTGCCCATCGGTGCAGCCAGTTTGCTCTTTCATCGGCGCATCACGATGTTGTTGACGGCCCTGTCGAGCCTCATCGTCGGCATTGCCGCCTGGTTCGAACTCCAGCGCCCCGACATCGTGTTTTATGACGTGCTCAACCGCCAGCTCATCACCGATGTCGCCCAAATACGCACGATGACCTATACCGCAGTCGGCTTCTGGGTGGGAATTTATACCGCAGTTGCCTTCATCATGGCGCTCCTGGCGAGTTCCCTCCATACCTCGATCCGCCAGAGTGCCGCACATGCCGCAGCCCTCGAGGAACTCAAATCCGAGCTCGAAGCACGCGTCACGCAGCAGACCGCAAGCCTACTCTCCGGCGAACGCGACAAAGCCATGCTCGCCGAACGCACCCGCCTCGCCCGCGAGATCCACGACACGCTCGCCCAGGGGTTGACCGGCATTATTGTTCAGCTCGGTGCCGCGGAGCAAGCGCAACGGGCAAACCACCCGGACAGTGCTGAACACCTCACCCTCGCCGCCAAAATGGCCCGCGAATCCCTCGCCGAAGCACGCCGCTCGGTCTGGAATCTGCGCGCCGAAGCCCTCACCCGTGGTGACCTGCGCGACGCACTCGAATCCCTCGTCTCCCGCTTTCAGCATTCTCATATCCATGCGTCGTATCGCTTCGTCGGTGCGTGGCATCGCATCCCCGTTGATGTCGAGTCTGCACTCCTGCGCGTCGCCCAAGAAGCACTCGCCAATGCTGTACGACATTCCGGTGGTGACACCGTGAGCATCGTCCTCGGCCTCCAAGACACGGTCCTCACCCTCGAGATACGTGACACCGGCAGCGGTTTTGGCCCCGTTGCATGCACGAACCCATCCGGGTCACCCACCTTCGGCATCCTTGGGATGCGCGAACGCATTGCTGCACTCCACGGCACACTCACCCTGTTCGACGATCACGGCGCCGTTGTGCACGTGTACATCGATCTGCCGACGCTCGAGCCGACCGTCGTGGAGGAGTCATGAGCTCTGAGCAGATTCGCGTCCTCGTCGTCGACGACCATCCAGTGGTACGCCATGGACTCCTCGCATTGCTCAAATACGAACCGGGGATGCTCATTGCCGGCGACGCCGCCGACGGCGATGCAGCTATTGATGCCGTCATGCAGCTCCAACCCGATGTCGTGCTGCTCGATCTGCGCCTTCCCAGGTGCAACGGCGTCGAGGTCATGCTCCGTTGCCGCCAGCGAGGTTCGGCAGCGAAATTCATCGTGCTCACGACATATGACAGCGACGAAGACATCACCCGGGCACTCGCTGCCGGTGCCAAAGGGTACATGCTCAAAGATGTCTCATCGTTCGAATTGATGCAGGCGATACGCGCCGTGATGCGTGGCAACGCCGCACTCGAGCCCAGTGTCGCCGCACGCGTGCTCGCACGCATGCACGACAACGGTGCCGACGACCTCTCGGTGCGCGAACTCGACGTCCTCACCCAGATGGTCCGTGGCGATGCCAATCGCGCCATTGCCGTCGCCCTCAATGTCTCCGAAAACACCATCAAAACCCATGTCAGTCATATTTTTGCCAAACTCCAGGTCCAAAGCCGCGCCGAAGCGGTCGCAGTAGCCCTCCAACGGGGCATCGTGTCTACGTACTAATCGCTAGGGACTAGGTATAATGACGGCATGAACGCGCAACTTGAACAATTTGTGGTCATTTTTCTGGGCATTTTCTACGAGGCTATTCCGTTCCTCACGATCGGCGCGCTCGTGTCAGCTGGGATTCACCTCTTCGTCGACCCCGCCTGGTTGATGACGAAGCTCCCACGCAATCCCACGCTGGCTGCCTGTATCGGCAGCGTCGTCGGGGTGTTCTTCCCGGTCTGTGAATGCGGTTCGATACCCGCCGCACGCAGTTTTATCGGCCGTGGTGCGCCTGCCCAGTTTGGTTATGCGTTTGCATTGGCTGCGCCCGTCATCAACCCCATCGTGCTCATTTCGACCAGTGTCGCCTTTGTAGGAGTGACCGGTTGGGGATTTGTCTGGTGGCGTATCGGACTGACCATGCTCGTCGCAATTCTCACCGCACGGAGTATTCCGTCACCGACGACCAGCATCACAGCTCCGCCGCAGGCGCAGGCGCATGTGCACACCGACGACGAACTCCCCATCGTGGTGTGGCTCCGACACGCTGCCTCGGACTGGCTCGACATGCTGCGTTTTCTCGTGTTTGGTGCAGCAGCTGCCGCCATCGTGCAGGTCTTCGTATCGAATGATTGGCTCATTACCGTGGCAGCCAATCCATGGTACGCCGTACCCGCACTGATGGCGCTTGCAGCAATCATGGCGATCTGCTCCACCGTCGATGCATTCATCGGGCTGGCCCTGCTCCGTACCGTCGCACCCAACGCGGTCTTGGCGTTTCTGGTGTTCGGTCCGATGATTGATCTCAAAAGTATTCCCATGTTCATCGGTGCATTCGGCGTGCGAGTCACCCTGCGCATGATTGCCATGACTGCAGTGCTCACCGCCGCAGCCTGCCTGTGCATCGGAGGTCTCGGATGGGTCTAACAATTCGTCGCATCAGTATGGTAACCATCCTCTTTGCACTGGCAGGAATTCTCAGTTTTCGGACTGCAACGGGGCAGATGGCGCTCTATATTCACCCGCGCTACGAACTCCTTGTCTATGCATGTGCATTGGTGGTGTTCCTCTTCGGCGCGGTGTCGCTCAGCTCCCGCACGAAGCCGCCGGCGTTGGCAAGCATCTTTCTCCTCCTACCGGTGTGCCTTGCCATCGGGATCACCCCAAAGCCGCTCGGTTCTGCTGCCCTCGCCGGCCAGATACACGCGCTCAATGCGGTTGCACCGTCGGCCAAAACGACCAATCCCACCGACACAACGACTGATCGTGCGCAGTGGGATCTGTATGATTGGGCGATTGCCAGCAGTATAGACATCACGCCGTATGCAGGCAGTGTCACAACGCTAGAGGGTTTTGTGGTGCACAGCCCGGACCTAGATCTGCCCGTTGACCAGCTCATGCTGGCGCGCTATGTGCTCAATTGTTGCACCGCGGATGCCGGTGGTGTGGGCATGCCTGTCGTATGGGCCAATCCCACCCAGTATGCATCCGATACCTGGCTTCGTGTCACCGGTACCATCTCGGTCGATTCACGTGCGGGTGTGCCACGTGCAATCTTGTTAGCTACCTCGATTGTCCCCATCGAACAACCCAGAAGGCCGTACCTGCTCCCATAAATCCTATACCGCCGGATAGGACCGTTCCCCAAAGAGCGCTCTGCCCACCCGTACCATGGTGGCGCCTTCGGCTATTGCGACATCGATGTCGCCACTCATCCCCATCGACAATTCCGTAAGCTGTTCATGGGGGAGTGCTGCCTGCAATACGTCGCGCAGGCTGCGTAATGAGTGGAACACCCCTCTGACGGTTTCTTGGTCGTCACTGTATGGTGCAACCGTCATCAACCCGACCAACGTCAACCCCGGCAATGCTGCAACCGTCTGCGCCAGCGCAATAATCTCCGTTCGCAGTGGTGCGTTTTCTTCCCACCCTACAGCGGCAATGCCCTCTTTGCTTGCTTCACCCGACACATTGCACTGCAACAATATGCGTATCGGGGTGCGGTTGAGTTCCACAGCGTGCCGGCTCAACGCCTGTGCCAACTCCAGGCTGTCGACCGAGTGTATCACCGCAAACAATTGCGCTGCTTTTTTGGCTTTATTTCTCTGCAAATGCCCAATCAGATGCCATTCGATGTCTGCCAGATCGGAGCACGCGCTGATTTTGCTCTCTGCCTCTTGGACCCGGTTTTCTCCGAATTGCCGAATTCCCGCCGCATACGCCTCACGCACCAGTTCGGCGGGGTGCGTTTTGCTCACGCCGATGAGCGTAACGGTGCTAGGGAGTCTGCCTGAACGTGCCGCTGCCTGGCCGATTCGTTCGCGAATGTAATCGATTGCCTGCTTCATAGTATTCCTTGTAAGTTTTTTGGATTGTACCATGCACAAAAAAACGGCACCGCGGGCAATGCCGCGATGCCGTCCCCACACACCCTAGCCGCGGTTGGCTGCCAAGCCTGCAGTCACCAACTCTGCGGTCACTTCGGTCGCGCCTCGCTGCCGGGATATCTCTTCGATGGCCATCTGCAACTGTCGTGATGCCGAGATACGCGGCAAATACGGTAATTTTTGCAATTCTGTGTCGAGCATTTCACGCGCTTCGTTGGACCAACGTAGGTTCCCCGCTTGGCCCGACGGTGCCGCTGCTGGTTGACCACCAGCCCCCGCATTGCTCCGTGCTGCGGCGTAGGCACTGTCGACCGGCAAGAAGTTCAGCAACCCGTCGTACAGACGATTGACGATTTCTTGCATCAAAATCACACAGCCGCGGTAGCCAATGTACGGTGTTCCCACCGCGCGGCGTACGGCTGGTCCGGGGAACGAAGCCGGGATGAAATTGCTGAAGCGTGAACCCGCCTCGCGCAGATAGATGCGCTCGTTCATTGACCCGAACAGAAACGATGGGGCCTTCTTGTGTATGTGCTGGCGCGTCGCTTCGTTGTCATAATCACCAGGCCTGCGCGGTCGCGCAGTCGAAAAAACGATTTTCATCCCTAGTTCTTCGCCCAAGAAGCGCTCGAGTCCCTCTGCCAGACCAAGGCCAGCCACAATGCCCACATCAAGCGTACTAAACCAATCACCCTGCGGGCCACGCCACAAATCCCAGACCGCTTGCAACGTCGTCTTCTTTTCATGGGCGATGAATGCCTCTGCCTGCACACTCGTGCCGAGCAGTGCTCCGAGCGCCCGCACGAAGGCGTTGCTATCCTTCATCCCGTACGGTGTTGTCAGAATGGGTTTGCCCAGTTGTTCTGCCAAGCCCATCCCAAATTCTTTGTACAACACCACTGTGACATCGGCAGCAGCCAGCTGATGCATGTCGGCCAAGGTTGTTGCATAGGGAAAAATGATATTCACCGTTCCACCGGCACCCTCGATCATCCGCTTCATCTCTTCGAGCTCCGATGGTGCATTAAAGCAGCCATACGTCGGTCCGATGATGTTCACCGAGAGCGGATTGCGGGCCACCGATGCGCGTTGTTGCGCACCATATTCATCCCACAGCCATATCAAGACGCGGTCACGACCTGCCCATTCGTCTTCTGCGAGCGAATTGCTATAGTAGAACTTTGTGCCCACACCCAATTGTTTGACTAATGACGAATGATCAGACCCGATCATTTCGGATTCTGCGGTCGATACCACAATCACGTGTTTGTTATCGAGTACACCCGTCAACGACAGATTGTCATAGGTCCACTTGACTTTGTCGGCAGTGCCCTTGCCACCGACTTCTTGTTCGGTCATGGTCGCTGGGGTCAAGTTTTCGATGTGTGGGATTGCGTCTGTATAGTCAGGCACTGCGGTGCCCACCAAGTTGAAGCAGCCTACTGGTGCGTCGCAGATGACATGGACATCTTGCATGGGGCACATCGTCCAGATAGCCGCCCAATACCCGCTGGAATCTGAAAGATCACGAATGACCGTCGGTGCCATACTGTTTTCTCCCTCGGTCTATCTTTAGTCTGCGAAAAATTCCTGCATGAATCGATAGCGGTCACCTTTGGTCAACACCTCGGCCACAAATTCAATCGTCGCCGCCATGCCGCTACTCAAAAAGAACGGCCGTGATGCCAACTGATTGGTGAAGTACATTGCCGGGATGCCGCGTTCTTTGGCGACACTCGCCAATGGCGTCGTGCCAAACACCAAATCTGGGCTATATCGATCGATTGCTGCCACATCTTCTTCGAGTGCTTTACGGTAGATTACTTCTTTGGTGCCGTGTGACTTCAGCCACAATTCATCCGGTAACACCAATGGGTCTTGACCGATGCTGGTCGACACATATGGCACATGGGCGCCAGCCTCCACCAGCATGCGGGCGTAGGCGAGCTCGGTTCCCTCATATCCGGTGACCAAAACGGTACCGTTCAGCGGCCGCGCAGCGACAATCGCTGTAGCCTTGGCGCGTTCTTCGTCGGCCACTTGCTGCACCAGAGCTTCATCGAGGCCTAGGATGCTCCCAATCGATTTGATCCAGGCATAGGTTCCGCTAATCCCGACTGGCGCGCCCCCAGCAATCGACATGCCAATCGACCGTGCGACGTTCATTGATTCTTTATAAAACGGATGCAGCGGGGCCATTGCAGACATGCGGCCGCTGCGGCGGAAGTCTTCGATCGAGCGGCCCGGCAAAAAGATCGTCTCGGTCACACCCATGCGGCGTAATAATCCATCGATGAGTAATGGGTCGGCGGGGAACACTTCACCCAACAAGACGACACTCTTTTCTTGGACCGGACCTTCGCGCTCTGCCAACCGATTGAGCAACGCTGCCACTGCGATGTCTTTGGCTTCGGGATGTGAGTGGATGGCATATGCGGGTACACGCACCAAGACCACATCTGCGTCGCCGCTTTTCTTTGGCAGTAATTCTTCCGGCATGCCAGCAGTTTCGGCGACGCACAACGACACGACGGGGATCAACTTGACCCCAGGCTCCCTGCCGGCGACTTCAATTGCAGCCCGTGTACCTTCAACCACCTGCCCGCTCATGAGTTCGGCCGTACCCAATTGTGGTGCCAAAATCGATTTGCTCGCACCATAGAAGTGCGTCACAAAGGTCAGACCGTACAAGCAACCCGTGTCGGTTGCCATCACAGGGTGTGAACCCTCGAGACGCGTCAAAATCCGTAATGAACCAAATGCGGGACACATGGATTGCGGGTGGAGTTTGCAAGGCGAAGTGTTTTTGCCTGCTTGATTGAGTTCGATTATTTCGGCCACGTTGCCCTCTTCTGTACTGCAGAGACTTGACTACATGTGAAGCAAATAAGAGGCCGAGGCCCCTTATTGCCGGTTACGATCTATTCGTCTTTTACCGTCGTAGGATCGACCCGCAGGTATGCTGCGGTCGCTTGTTTGTTGGTGTAATACGCTGCAACAACAAACCCGATGATGACCAATGCCAATGGAATGTAACACATGACCAATCCGGACGTTGATGGACCCATGATGGTGCTCCTCTCACATGTATCGCCACGAGTGTCACCACTCGAAAGCCCCGTACTTACTCTGCCTGCTTTGGTGCGTGTGACGGCATAATCAATTCACGCATTTTGGCCGGGTCGAAGCGAAAATTCGCTACGAGGTCCAAAACATGTTGGAAGTGATGTGCAGGAATCGTCACAAAAAGCTCACCCGGCAACAGTTTGTTGTGCATCCGACCACCGCCGTCCCCCGTCGCAAACACACTGTTCTGTTTGTTCATGGGTGTTGCAAATATCGATGCACATGCCGAAGGTCCGACTTCCCCAATCGGGAAGGTTCCCTCCCGGACGGATGCTGCCCCAGCGATTTGCATCGCATGCAACGCATCTGTCACACAGATAACCGAATCTATCTGTACACCAGCCGGCACATCGTTGAGTGGGGCTGCTGCAAGGGCCACTATGCTGCCATCCGGGAGGCGTTCACTCTGCGCTTTGTTTCGCTTGGCTGCCTCAGGCGTAAAAAACCCCTGCGCCATCGTCAGATACTCGCCTTCGGTGATGAGTGCTCCTGCCTTGGGTAACAGACCGAGATGCCAAAGCCCCACGTAACAGTCATGATGTTTCGCATCGACATAGATCCGCTTACCGGATTCGGCTTCACGGACGATGCCGCAGGCAACGACCTGGGCAGGTTCGTACCCTGCAGGGGCGGCATCACGGCAATAGGTAATTGCAACGGGTGTGCGCTTTACCTTCAGCACATCGACCAACACCCGATAGAGTTCTAATGGTTCTACAGGAGTCATTTCGGCCTCTCATCGATAGGATGGTGCATCCATCTCGCGCAAATCGACGTAACTGAACTCTTGGCCAGTGCGACGAAGTGCCGACAGGAACGCAGCTTTACTATCGAGTTCTTCGATTGTTCCGATACGAATCTCGAGCGCTCCTGAGGTCACCGTCACGCCGTCACGATCGTTGCTACTCAAATCTGTCACATAGAGCCCGATGGCTTCCATAACCTGCTTGACTTTGAGTTGAATCGGGTCGTCCGTCTGTACCTGTGGAATCACCGACGGACTCAATGACAGCATTGGAATGGCTTTTTTGTTCCCGGTCGTCCCTGCAAACAACTCATCCGCCGAAGCCGAGTCCGGGCGGCCATCGGGTTCCTCGGCACCAAAGACCCGTAAAAAGTCGTGATACTCAAGCGCCGTATAGTCATCACACGGCGGAATTTCGTTGTTGGCAATCTTGCTCGCCAATTCACCGAAGATGGTATTAAACTGCTCGTCTTCGAGTGCTAATCGACAGGCGTCAGCCAACTCACGCACTTTTCGACTCAAGGGAATGCGTGCCAGAATGGGCAGACCGACTGCTTTGGCATAGATGTCCGCAGTGTCACTGCCGTCATCGCGATTGACAATCAACCCCAGCACGGACGTCGTCCCTCCCATACTCCGGAAGTACGCAGCCGCTTTGGCGATGTTATTTGCGGCATAGAGTGACTGACGGTCATGACCGACCACGATGATTACCTGTTCGGCCAACGATCGTGCAAGCGGCGTTGCAAAGCCACCACACACCACGTCACCGAGGAAGTCCATGACGACGTAGTCTAAGTTCCATTTGCTCAGACCAAGGCCTTCGAGGGTTTTGAATCCTGACGAAATTCCCTGACCACCGCAGCCGCGGCCGACTTCAGGACCACCGAGTTCACAGCCGTACAGAACAGCATTTTCACGCAATTGACTGCGAAAAATAACATCCCCCACGCTCAACTCGTCTTCTCGGCCCTGCTCCTTGAAGATACGCCACTGCTCCCCGAGCGTGGGGAGTGAGTGACCACCAAAGACTGTGTTGCAGGAATCATGCTTCGGGTCACACCCGAGTTGTAATACGCGGAAGCCATCAAAGGTCAGTCGTGAGGTCAGGTTGGAGGTGAAGAAACTCTTCCCCATCCCACCTTTTCCATAGATTGCTAACATGCGTGGAGCCATAGAGCGCCCCTCTTCTAGGCTGTACCTACCAGGTCAGCAAAAGCTTGAGACAATGCGGATCGAACAATGCCGTGCTATACGCAGTCGATATCTGATCAAGCGTTGATCGATGGGTCAACAGTGCACTGACATCCAAGATGCCACTGACCATCAAGTCTCGACAGCGCTGTAAATCACCAGGAGCCCATTCTTTGGACGTCAGCAGTCGTGCCTGCTTCAGGAACAACGGCATGTACGGCAATTGAATCTGATCGTAATATCCAAGCAAAACAATCGTACCGCCTGCAGCCAATGCTCCTATTGCCGAGGCAGCAGCAGCCATACTGCCACTCGCCTCGATGACAACGTCACAGTCACTCACCCCATGTACCGATAGTGACTGCACGCTGACGTCGCAGATGTGGTCTGCAACTGCGTGTGTCAACCGGTCGGTACTCACATCCGTCACGATGACCGTGGCACCCCGGGCTTTTGCAATGCGAGCAGCCAGCTGACCCACCGGTCCCTGACCGAGGATGAGTACCTTTTTGCCTGCGACATCACCCGCTATATCGACGCCGTGTAAGGCAGTAGCAGCCAACGCCAGGAACACTCCGTGTTCGGGATTCAGTCCATCGAGTGTGACAACACGTTGCCCTTCGCAGTGAATGACACTCGATTGCCCGCCCCAGGCAGGATTGACGTCGACATAACACCGCGCACCGCCCACATAGACAATTTGGTCGAGGAGCGCTGCGGGTGCCTCAGAGCCGACAGCAATTACTCGTCCGACTGTTTCGTAGCCGGGTATCACCGGGAATTGCAGCATCGGATGGGGCATTTGACCGGCATAGAGCATGCGCTCCGTACCTGCACTGATGGATGTGTAGAGTGTTTGTATCGTCACGTCTGTAGCCAAAGCAGGAGTAAGGACTACATCACGAACTTCAACCGTCTGTGCGGCGGGCATTACGATGGCGCGTGCGTGTGTCACTTCATACTCCTTTCTGGGCGAGTCGACGTTGTTTGCCAGCCATAATGCCACGACGAATAAACTGCGCGCAGTTTATCAGATAGGTTGAGTACGCGAACAACATCGTTGCCATGACTGCGTTATCGTCCCACCCGAGGTACATGACGATGAAGTACACGTTGTGCGTCACAATTGCAACGGCATTTCCGATATCTTCCCAATAAAACTCTTTCGCGAGGAAGTAATGGCCGTAGATTTCTTTTTCCCATATCATGCCGGTGATGGTGATTGCCCACAGCAGCGCAATTTTGACGATGATGGTTATGGTTGCTTCTTCGTACCCGCTCTGCATGCGCCAGGCCGAATATACATAGATCACACTGATGATGAATGCGATGAATTGTGTCGGCGCAAGCACTGCTTGGACTTTCGTCCAGATGCTCCGGTCACGTCGTGCAAGCTGATCAGCGGTGTACTCTATCGTCATTGATATTCCGTATCTCGAATGGTATGCATAGATTATAGGTGGTGCATTTGTTTGCGAACCCACACAAAAGATATACAAAACCTGCAATAGTCACCTAAGACCGGATGCCTATCGCAGATGCAATCATGCACCAGACAAAAATCATCACTCCACTGGCATTATAAAAAATAGCCCGCGCTCGCGGATCGGTCATGTGCAAGAATTTGCGTTGTGTCGGAATTTGACCCAAAAGCAACACAAACATGATTCCGGCAGAAATGTAGTTGCCCGTGCCCAACATGTAGAGTGTCGTGCAAAACAATGCCGCATTGATGGTAATGACCGCACTCATCGCGGCCCAATCGGCACCCATTTGCGCAGGGATTGATTTAATCCCCATCAGACGATCGCCATCGATACTCTTGAAATCGTTGATTGTCATGATCCCATGCGCACCAAACGAATACAGCGCAGCCAACACCAGGCTACCCATAATGTTCGTCTGCCCTGCCACATAAAATGACATTGCTCCGGCGATCCATGGCAGACCTTCGTACGATATGGATACCAGGCCATTCCCAATCCATCCGAGGCGTTTGGCCCGGAGTGGTTCTGCACTGTAGGCAATCGCCAAAAAAATCCCGATGAGCGTCAGGTAGACCACCGGCAAGCCGAACACAAACGATAATCCGATGCTGATGAAGGAGAGCACAGCGATTGTGATAAACACCTGGCGGAATGTCACCAGGCCAGACGGGATTGGTCGATTTGGTTCGTTGATGGCATCGACTTCTCGATCACAATATTCATTGATGACCTGCGATAGACCACACAATATCGGTCCGGCCAACAAGCTGCCCAATGCGATGCGAGAGATATCAATGAAGGTGAATTGTGTCGTGCCCGATGCAATGGAGCCACACACAAAGGCAATGGACGGTGGGAACCACGTCACGGGCTTCATCAGCGCAATCGATTTGCCCAATATCTCTTTGAGCGACGGCGTGGTGCCAACATTGGAGGGCAGGTGAACGGACGGTTCGGCGGCCATAAAAGGCTCCTCGTAGGTAGGTGTGATGCAACCGCATGGAGTGAGACTAGCAGAGTCGCCGTCTGCCTTGAGCAGACGGCGACTGTCGGAGGGGATTACGGTGTCGGAGGTCGCGAGGAGCGGTTCAGTACGTCAGGGATTTGTCCCGGCTTTGCTGCACCTGGGGGGATTACTGCGCCCTGGTGACACATCCAGCAGGATGGGTCTTTGTTCGCCATGATAGAACCGTAGTTTTCCTTCATGTACTTCGCCATCTGTAGCATCAGAATGGTGTAGTGCTTCTGGTCACGTCCGCCTTGTTCGATTCCCGTTGCTGGGAAGTACCGCGCGTTGTGACAGAATGTGCATCCTTGGCCGAGGCTGACGTTCATATGGTACATGACGTTTTGGTTGATGGCTGCTTCGTCAAGTGACTTCGTCTTGTCTCCTGTAATGACGACGCCACCGGGGTAGTTGCGGTCCAACGGCAAGCGGAAGTCGTTTGGTAACGAATTCTGGATGGACGTTGGGTATGTACCGGCGGTCAATTGTGGCTGACCGTTGTGACAGGTTGCACAGGTTATCTCGAAGCCGATTTTCTGTCCTTCGAGGATATAGGGCAACTTGTTGATAAACTTGCGATTGAGGTCTCCACTCATCAGCAACATGGCACGTGCTGTGACTTTCTTGGGATTTGAGTCGTCTGCAAAATTTGCCACGTTGTGACAGTAGCTGCAGTCGACCTTGAGTCCCCCGGACACCTGAGCCACCATGTATGCCGAAATTTGGGCAGTGCTCCACCCTTTGAGCACCAGGGCATTTTGGGGTTGTTCGTTTGCTTTGGTGTACGCCTGCATTGCTGCCAACGACTCAGGCTTCAGGTTCTTGTGTGACGGGTCGTAATTGCTATATACCGACGATGGGGGGATTGGCGCGGCTGCTGCTGGTTGTACCAGTGACCAGATCCACCAGAAGGCGACGATACTTGCAACCATGGTGAAGGCAGCGACACCGCCTGCAACCAAGTTGAATTTGTTATCTTCGCTCAACGGAGGAAAAGCGCTTCCATTCTGTGACATTTGCGTTCCTCTCTCGCAGGATCTTCTGCGGTTGCAGTGTGCGCTCGTGAACAAGCGCACTGTATCTGTTACTTACTGAAGATGTACTGCGACCAATCAACGGTAGACATCGGGGCGACTATCTGTGCATCTTGGGCCCAGAGGAACCAGTTATCGACAAGCGTTCCGCTGATCAAGATACCAATCCCGCCGGTAATCCCACACAGCATTGCGAACCACCACGCCCACAAGTGAATGTTGTACGAGTTTGCGTTGAATCCCATCGTCCACCGCCAAAATAGCTGCGCACGGTGTGTTCCGGAACCTTCGACCAGCATTTCATCGATTTCGCGTTCTCCGCCCCACTTCGATACCGCCAAGATGGTCGATCCATGAATGGCCAGCACCAGGGTCGAACCCAGCAGAAAGAATATCGAAATCATGTGGAACGGATCGTAATAGATGTTCCCGACCTGTATGTTGACGTAGTTGGTCCAGTCCAACACCGCTCGGAAGCCATGACCGGGGGCGTCAGCCCAGAATCCACGCAGCATCGGGCGGAACAGGTATATCGAGAAGAAGAGGAAGAGTGCTCCCCAGAACCCGACTGCCAAATGTGGTGCGAGACCAGTCTTGGTTGCGCGTTCCCACAGTCGTGCTGCCCATGCGAGAACCGATATGAACAAGAACAGTGTCGCGACGAGGTAGTCACCGCCGTCATACCAGGGCACATTCCATGACATGCCATAGGAGGCTGCAGGCGGCATCACGGCAAGGTTCCAGAGTTCGCGTAGAAAATTGATTGGAGCATTGCCGACTTCATGCAACATGCTGGTCAGAATAATCATGAAGGTGCCAAACATCGCGGCAGTACCAACCAGACCCCATGTGCCGAGGAAAATCGGAAGCACTTGACCCATTCCAAAGATGCGCTTCATCAATGGGACTTCGATGGGATACCCCAGATTTCCCTCCAACCCACGACCATTTGCTTCTTTATCAAGGTCGATGGGAGGAGCGTTTTTGTCGGCACGCTTCGAAAAAACCAGACCGGCGCCGATAAGGACGATGCCCGCACCCGTTCCACTCCAGATGGGCATGCGGTCCCAGAATGACCAGAAGGCATTCCAGTCTTTGACCAGCGGACCCGAAACAAAGATACAAACGTTGGCAAAGAGAACCGATGCTGCACCAGACCAGTACGCGAGGCGATGGATGCCAATTTCTCCGATGGAATATCCGACAATGTTCCGCCAGTAGACGTCTACATTGTGTTCGGTGACGGGGCGACGCGCAGCACTCAAAATCGCCGATCCGTGCATATGCAAAAACAGCGTCGAGCCAAAGAGCAACGTGACGCCAATGGCATGGAA
This sequence comes from Thermoflexus hugenholtzii JAD2, assembly GCA_945881915.1. GTDB lineage: Bacteria > Chloroflexota > Chloroflexia > Chloroflexales > Roseiflexaceae > UBA965. Next base: position 31,351 of record CAMCVW010000005.1, read on the forward strand.
TGGATTGTAAAAGAAGTTGTAGTACTGATAGCCAATGTTTGCCAACCAGTCAAGATGGTGAGTAATCCCCAGTGGGAAGCCGTTGCCCCATGCACCCATTGCAATCGGGCGCAGAATCTGCAACGTGACCCACGAAGACACCACCGCACCAAAGGCGATTGGTATTTCGTAGCTCATGCCCAGCTTTCGGCTGATATCGACCTGACGGATCATCCAGCCGACGAATGCGACCGTTGCCCAGCCGACAGTCCATTGCCAAGCGAACCCAGGCGCGCCCCATTGGACAATCTGCAATCCTGCACTAATCGGTGGTGGCTCGAGTGCCGTTGCGAGCGGGTTGAAGCTCGACTCCAAGAAAAACACTTGGTAGAAGTATCCAAGAGTCCCCATGACGGCACCCAGTAACGATATGCCACCAAAAAAACCGACATAAAATGGACCTATCCAGAAGTCCAGTGGGTCTTGCCCAAACATCTTCTCGGCTAGTGTTCCACCCTGGCGCTTATAGTGCGCTTCCATTTCTTCGAACGTAATCACGGCGGCGCGTGGGCCTGCGCCTGTCGTGCTCGCTGCAGCCATTGAAGCGCGATACTCACCATCGGGTTGCAACAGTGGCGTTTGTGGCGCATCAGACATCGCAGACACTCGCTTTCTAGCATGTGGTGCATCGCATATGAGATGCCAGTGCGCTCACCACGGGCTATTCCAAAAATAACTTATACGGAAGGCGCGGGTCGAACGGGTGTCGCTCGACCCGCGCGGTCTTTCCACCCTGTGGAAGAACGGTTGGATTACTTACCGAGTGCGCCGAAGACCGAGCTGTAGTTGGCGGAGCTCAACACCACGAAGTGGTTCAAAAGCGCCATTACCACACCCAACAGGGTTACCAGGACGACTGCAGATCGGAATTCAATAGGTCGGTTTGGCATATGCTTCCCTCGTTTCTGCTCAGCGTCGATGAGGTACCTCATACAATCGCTGGCGTTAATTCTCTAGAACCAAGGCTTCCAGGACCACACCAAAAGGTGAGCTACGGTGGCGATCGCCAAAAATCCGTACATGGACTTGACGACGATACCATGTACCATCCACTCTTCATTGGTGAACAGTGACTTCCATTGTGCTGGAACCAAATCGTTTTGATTTGCCATTGTTGTCACCCCCTCCCTTGCTTTTACTCTTGCGGTCTCCCGCTCGCGTGTCCTGCACTCCCAAATCCGTTCGTATCAGATGTCAAGAGTTATTTGCTGGACTTGCATGATTATATGTTCGCCACTTTGCCCCCGTCAACCGCCAAATACTACATATATCTTCGATTTTCGCTATGCAAATAGTGTACATGGCATGTTTTTTCGCGTTTTTGTAGTTCAGTCTTCTTATTTTCAGATTTGCTGCCCTACGCATCAGAATTCAACTTCTAAAATCTCGATTTTCGCATTCCATCCACTTTTGAGTATCGTCTCTGTACTACAAAATAGTACACATTCCGTACTACGTTTTGCAAATTCCTCCGCTCGTTACTGGAGATGGAGCGCCTCGATGAGCAATTATTCGTTTTCCTCATCTAAAATTAATGTTTGAGTGATCTTGCGCAAAATATTGCGACGAAACGCAAAAACTCTATACACATATGCGTGTTTGTGCTGTTTTTTATTGTGCAAACATTGTGCAAAATATGGCAATATTCAAACAAACCTAGTGCAAATGTGTGACAGTCCGGCGAGCCCAAGCATACCTTGACACCCATATTAGGATAGTCGTAGACGAACACCGAACAACACAGCCGCAGTCAAACCCAGCCAACTACACCAGTATTGGATCACGGAGGACGCGCATGATCGACAAAATCCGACATTTACTGGCCTTCTCAGATACACCGCGATACAACATAAAAGCCGTGGTGCAGCAAACGCAAGTAAATGTATCTACCCTGCGTGCATGGGAACAGCGGTATGGAGTGCCGCAACCAAAGCGCACTGACCATGGGCATCGCCTCTATTCACAGCGTGATATCGAAGTCATCAAGTGGCTCAAACTTGCTACCGAAGATGGAATTTCGATTAGTCAGGCAGTTGTCATGCTCCGCGAAGACCCGGAGGATGTCCAAAAGCCGGAAGTATCCGCCGAATATCTGCCCCCACGTACGACCATCGCCGACGCAGGGTGGCCTGATTTACGCGCACAGCTTTTTGAAGCGTTAGTACAGGTCAATATTCGGCAGGCAAATGTATTGCTGAGTACAGCGATATCACTCTTTCCGGTTGAGTCACTGGTCCATGATGTCATCCTCCCAATCATGAGTGATTTTTCGAAGCGCTGGGTCGATGGCACTGGCTGTATGGCGGTTGAGCAAATAGCCGTGCAGATTATCCGGCAACGGTTGACGAGTTTGCTGCAGATTCACGCGTCGTACTCCCATGGTCCACGGATGATTATTGGTTCTACGACTGACGAACAGCACGACATCGGTGGACTCATCTATGCGCTCATGATGGAGCAAGAAGGTTGGGAAGTCCTGTACATGGGACCGAATCTCGGCATGACCGGGCTGGCAGATTTATTGGTGCGGTTGTCCCCTGCGGTGGTCGTCTTGACGGCAACGATGGTTGAGAACGTCGCTTCAATGCAGCAAATAGGGCAAATGGTCAATGGATTACACCATCACGGTATTCATTTTGGGTATGCGGGCAGGGCATTTGTCCTCAATCCAGAACTCTGCCTGCGCATGCCAGGGACGTACATGGGCGACGACTTCCGTAGCGCAGTACATTCTGCGGTCCAACTCAGTGATGAGTTCGGGATGGTTTCGGTAGGGCAAGCGGGCACGCGGCAACGCGAAGGAATTCCAATGCGGACACGGTTGGGTCTGTAACGGGGAACACCACGAGGAGGATACATGCGCGCACTTGAAGGCTGGCTCAATAGTAGTGGGAATCGTGTCGCTGCTGAACTCGACGAACGTGGCGAACAAATATGCAAGCTTGTCACCGAACAACTGAAAACGTCGTATAAAAAGATCTGTGTCGACCCAGGGAATCCCGAAAGCGACGAAATGCGCCTCCAGGCATATACGGAATCTCCCCGTCGCATGCATCGGATCGTGCAAGTCGCATTGCGTCTGCGTGCTGTCGAAGTCATCGAACGAGAATGCATCTGGACGCTGCAGATGCTGCCGCGCTACGGGGTTGTTCGCCAGAATATGCATGCAATGGTTCGTTGGTACTTCGAGGCAGCGCGCACATTGAGCAATATCGATTCCGCAGATCGTCGATCGCTGGACATCATCGAAGGACTATTCCTCACGGCTCTGTCGCGCCCTATTCCCACTCCCTAGTTGTGCTCCAGACTACACCACCTTCGGGTGGTGTTTTTTTGTGTCCTCATGCTTTTGTATAATGGCTACAGAAGAGCGAAAAGGGAACTATGAAAACGCTGGTGTGCTTCGGGGATAGTATTACGCAAGGATCGATAGGCGATGCGTATGTGCGGCATATCGCCATGCAATTGCCGCATGTCAATGTCATTAACGCAGGCGTTGATGGCGATACGACCTATAATCTGTTTGAACGGCTCGATACAGCGGTGTTGTGTCATAACCCCGCAGTCGTGATGGTCATGGTGGGCTTGAATGACTTTGGCACGGCGTATGGGGAACGGTTGAGTCGCGTCTATTATCGGCGTGTCAAAAAAGTACCGATTACCATCGATATCCCTGCATTCGAGACACTGTACGATGGGATTATTCACCGTTTGTTGCGTGCTGGGATCACCATCGTGTTGTGCACCCCCACAACGCTGGGCGAGATTCCCGACACCGCAGGACAATTCATTTTGGATGGATACGTGCGCGTGGTGAAGGATTTGGCGCTGCGCCACGACCTCACCCTCATCGATGTACGGGCAGCGTTTGTCCAGGCAATGCGTTCCGATCCGCGCGCTGGTCCTGAGTACCATCTATGGAGAGTTCCCATCGATGCATGGCGCGTCTCCCGTGGGACTCCGTACGACCAGATTTCCCTGCAGCGTGGATTCAATCTGCTGGTGGACGGAGTACATTTAAACGGGAACGGCGCGTCCTTGGTCGCACGGACTGTCCTCCCCACATTACAGCAATTGCTGCCGATGGAGTCATAGATGGCTGATTTTCTTGATGTAACCGCGCATATCCCAGAATTGCGCTACCGGACACCGCACGGCACTACCGAAGTCACCGGTATTGCCTATGATTCGCGGCAGGTGGTAACCGGTGATATCTTCGTGGCGTATCGGGGTTTCCATGCTGATGGCCACACGCACATCGCCGCCGCCCTGGCGCGTGGTGCCGTTGCAGTCATCTACGAAGACGCGTCCTACGACACGACGCTCCTCGTTCCGGCGATGCGGGTAGACAACGCGCGTCCGGCGCTCGGCGCTGTAGCGGCTGCATTGGCGGGGTATCCCGCGCGTGCTATGCGAATCATCGGCATCACTGGCACCGACGGGAAAACGACGACGACCTACTTGACTGCATTGGCGCTCGATTGTGCGGGCAGTCGATCAGGGCTGGTGGGGACTGCAGACTTCAAAGTCGGTCCACGCATTTGGGCCAACAGTACGCGTCAGAGTACGCCCGAAGCGCCCGAAATCCAGCAGATTCTGTGTGACATGGTGGCTGCCGACTGCACTCATGCAGTGTTGGAGTCAACTTCGCATGCACTGTCTCGTCGTTGGCAGCGGCTCGCTGAGTGTGCGTTTGATGTCGCAGTGCTGACGAATGTGACGAGTGAGCATCTCGACTTCCATGGGGATGTGGTTCAGTATCGCCGCGACAAAATGGAATTGTTTGCGATGCTCGGGGAATCTCAGGCTGAATCGCACAAGCAACGCAAAGTCGCCATCGTCAATAGTGATGATCCATACCACCGTGAATTCCTGGCGGCTGCCCCACTGCGGGCAGAACGACTGACCTATGGCGTCCTCAATCACGCCGATGTACGCGCGACAGACATCCGCAGTAGCGCTGCCGGATTGTCGTTTACCCTGTCGTCGCATTGGGGACATCGGCAGGTACAGTTGGGTTTGACGGGTGACTTCAACGTCTGGAACACCTTGGCCGCGCTGACTATCGCATGCAGCGAAGGCGTCCCACTCGACGATGCACTCGCTGTCTTATCACAGGTCAATGGTGTGCGCGGCCGTATGCAACGCATCGATGCAGGGCAACCGTTCACGGTCTTGGTTGACTACGCTCATACGCCGGCCGCATTTGGCAAAGTGATGGGTTTGATTCGTCCGATCACCGAGGGGAAACTCATCGTTGTCTTTGGGTCAGCCGGGGAACGTGATCGCGAAAAACGGCCGGCGCAAGGTGCAATCGCCGCACAGTACTGTGATGTCGTCTACGTCACAGACGAAGACCCGCGCGGCGAAGACCGATTGACGATAATTGAGCAGATAGCAGTAGGCGCACGCCATTATGGCAAAAAAGACGGCGTGGACCTCTTTTGTATTCCCGACCGGAGTCTGGCTATTGCAGCCGCACTCCATGCTGCACAGCCCAATGATATGGTTTTGTTGTTGGGTAAGGGTCACGAGGGGAGTATCATTCAGGCGCACGGATCGATTCCGTGGGACGAAGCAGCCGAGGCGGTGAAGGTGTTGGCGAGTCTCGGTCATTCGTAGTGCGTGCGCCACACAACAACCCCCTGACTGGGTCAGGGGGTTTTTTGACAGACAAAAAGGGACGAAAACTACCTTGATTTCGCATCCTTGAGGGTGGCCTCGAACTTTTGGATGAATTCGTCTACGTGGTGCCGTTGCAGCACCAACGGAGGGACCAGCCGGATGACATCGTCACCGGCAGTGGCGACGAGCAAATGATGGTCATGGGCGACCTCGCGCAGGTTCGCCACGGGGATGGACATCCGGATCCCGCGCATCAAGCCCTTGCCCCGCAATTCGATGATTTCGGGATGCCGGGACATCAAGTCCTGCAGGGATTCATCGAGGTAATCGCTGACTTCCTGAACCTGATTGAGGAACTCTGGGGTATTGATTTTGTTGAGAACGACTTGTGCAACTGCGGTGACGAATGGTCCACCGGCAAAGGTCGAACCGTGGTCGCCGGCGTGAATCGTGTCAGCGACCTTTTGGCGCATCAAAATAGCACCAATCGGCAATCCGCCACCGAGTGGTTTGGCGATGGTCATGATATCGGGTTTGGCTTCACAGGGGTGCGCCCACATCTTGCCGGTGCGTCCAATACCGCTCTGGATTTCATCGTAGATGAGGAGGGCGTCGTGTTGGTCACAGAGGGCGCGAATTTTCTCGAGGTAAGCCGTCTCGGCGACGCGCAGACCACCCTCACCCTGAATGGGTTCAATGACCACTGCACAGACATCACTGGTAATGAGCGACTCGAGCTGGTCGATGTCGTTGTATTCGCCGAATCGGACATCGGGCATCACCGGTGCAAATGGCGCACGGTATTTTTCACGCGCGGTGATGGCGACTGCGCCCATCGTCCGACCATGGAAGGAACCATCGAACGCAACGATGGTGGTTTTGCCTTCACCGTGGCGATCACGTGCATATCGCCGAGAAAATTTGAGCGCACCTTCCATGGCTTCGGCGCCACTATTGCTGAAGAACACGCGGTCAATGACACAGCAACTGTCGACGAGCATTTTGGCCAAATTGGCGGCCGAGGTGTTGTGGTAGAGGTTTGAGAGGTGCAGGAGGCCGCCGGCGTGCTGGGCAATTGCCGCAGTCACATCAGGATCGCCGTACCCCAGTGCGTTCACGGCAATGCCAGCTACACAGTCAAGGTAGCGGTTGCCGTCGGTGTCGTACAGGTAACAGCCTTCACCGCGTTCGAAGACAAAATCGGGGCGGCCATAGGTCTGTAGGACATATTGGCGATCGGCATCGACAATGGGGTGTGTCATGGTGTGCTCCATTGTGGCTATGAAGGGTTGCTGTTGATTTCGATGCGGGCGAGTTGCTCGAGTGCCTTGACGAGTGCATGATTGCCCTCGTGACCGAGCCCGGCATGTTGGAGGGTGCGGTAGAGTTGGAAGATGAGCGCTGTTCCCGGTAATGGCACGCCGACGTCGTCGGCAGCATCGAGCACCAAACGCAAATCTTTTTGCTGTAAATCAATAGTAAATCCTGGTCGCCAATCGCGGTTGAGGATCTGTGGGCCACGGTTACTGAGCATCCAACTGCCTGCGGCACCACCACTGACTGCCGCCAGCGCTTTGGTCACGTCCACGCCACCAGCCTGCGCAAACAACAGTGCCTCGCTCATGGCGAGTGCATTGCCAACCACCAAGATCTGATTGACAAGCTTGACTGTCTGACCAGCACCCTGCGCACCGACGTGAACGATGTTCTTGCCCATTGCCTGGAATACCGGCAGAGCACGTGCAAAATCAACGTCGCTGCCACCGACCATGATACTCAGCGTGCCTTTGGCTGCACCTTCGCTGCCACCACTGACCGGTGCATCCAGCATCGACCCACCCTTGGCGTTGATACGCGCGGCCAGAGCGACAGTGGCTTGTGGGCTGATGGTGCTCATATCGATGACGAGCGTCCCAGCGCGCATGCCGGCGATGACCCCGGTGGGACCATCGATGACCGCTTCGACATCTGGGGTGTCACTCACACAGGTAATAACGACATCGCAGCGCGTAGCCAAGTCTGCGGGACTGGTGGTTGCAACTGCGCCGCTGTCGGCAAGTTCGGTCATGCGGCTGGCGGTGCGGTTGTATACATACAAAGGGAACCCGGCTGCACGCAGGTTGCGCGCCATACCGCGCCCCATAATGCCCAAACCAATAAATCCAACGGTCAATTGTGACATGTTGATTCTCGTCGTAGATGATGTATGCAAATCATACCATAGTCGCTTCTGAAGGGTGGATTTCGTGTTGTGAATCCGTCAATGTGCTTGGCTTGACTGCCCGCCTCGACGACGTCTTTGTACGGAATGGGGCGACGACCATTGACGCATACATCGTTGGGAATGATTGTCCAACGCCTGGCTGGCGGTGCGTCGATGATACCCAGCGCGAGCATGCAGCAGCACAGGCAAGCCTACTCGGCTTGCCGTTTGCACAAGATTCTGCTTGTGCAGCGTCGGATCACGCAGGAGTAGTCGCTACGATAGACATTCATGACTCCGTGATTCAGGCGGCAACTCCGCCGTACCACTTCGTCCATTTGTACGTTGTCTTGGCGATCTTTCTGGGCGGGGTGGGGTTGGTATGGTGGTCGGTGCGCCGACGCTCTCACTCATACGCTGGCTCGGGGCATGCAAAAAATACGTCCCGCCGCCGTGATTCTGCATGATATGATAGGCTGAGACTCGCATTGGTATCAAAGGAGTTGTCATGGCAAAGTCTGCATTGTTTGTGTGGGGGGGATGGGACGGTCACGAACCAAAGCAGTGTGTCGATATTTTTGCACCGTACATGACCAAAAACGGGTACGACGTCACGATATCGGACTCGCTGGATGCATATCTCGATGCCGAAAAAATGGCATCCTACAACGTCATCACACAAGTGGTGACCATGAGCACGATTACTCGTGAACAAGAAGCCGGTCTGCTCGCAGCCATCGCCGGGGGCGTCGGCTACGCTGGCTGGCACGGTGGCATGGCCGACGCATTCCGCAATAACACCGAATACCAATTTATGGTGGGTGGCCAGTGGGTGGCGCATCCCGGCAACATCATCGACTATACCGTGCAGATCAAAGCGCACAGCGATCCGTTGGTAGCCGGGCTGAAAGACTTCTCTATGCACTCCGAGCAGTACTTTTTGCACACCGATCCGGGTAACGAAGTCCTGGCCACAACCAGCTTCGATGGCACCCACTGTGAATGGATCAAAGGCACCGTAATGCCGGTCGTGTGGAAGCGTCGCTGGGGCAAGGGTCGGGTCTTCTATTCTTCGCTCGGTCACGTCGCCAAAGACTTCAACGTCCTCGAAGCACGCACCATCACCGAACGTGGCTTGCTGTGGGCTTCCACTGCCGAAGGCTGGCGTTGGTGAACATCCCTGGTCAGATGCGTGCGGTGCTGGCACCAACGCCGCACATTGCCGACATGGTTGTGGGCTCCGTTGCGACTCCACAACCGGGCCCCGGCGAAGTGTTGGTGCGTGTGCACGCGGCTGCGCTCAACCGGGCAGATCTGCTCCAACGCCGTGGACTGTATCCGCCGCCTGCGGGTGCCTCCGCCATCATGGGGCTCGAGGTCGTCGGGACGGTCGTTCAGTCCGCCGGGCAATGGCAGGTAGGGCAGCGCGTCATGGCGGTCGTCGCCGGAGGAGGGTACGCGGAGTACGCATCGATTCCTGCTGCGGAACTGATGGCAGTTCCCTACAATCTGAGTGACACCGACGCAGCAGCCATCCCCGAGGCGTTTCTCACTGCCTGGCTGAACCTCATCACACTGGGTGCAATGCAAGCGGGCGAATCTGCATTCATCCACGCTGGCGCAAGTGGTGTGGGTAGTGCTGCATTACAGCTCGCCCGAGCCTGGGGAGTCACGACATACACTGCTGCCAGTGATGACCGTAAACGTGCAGCTTGCGCCACGTATGGTTCTACTTGGGTCGGGGATTCACGGGCCGGTTGTCATGCCCCTGCTATTCGTGCAGCGACCAACGGTCGTGGGGTTGATCTGGTCCTCGACATGCTCGGAGCACCTGCTTGGGACGACAATTGCGCGATGTTGGCCCACGGTGGCCGCATGTTGCTCCTCGGCTTTTTGGCAGGTTCCAAAGGGACAATAGATCTCGGTCCCATCCTGACCCGCAGTCTCACGGTCAAAGGAACCACACTTCGGCGCACACCCGCAGCAGCCAAAGCCGCATTGGTTCAGGGAGCGAGCGCTTGGCTACTGCCACGCTTTGCAAACGGCACGCTGATTCCCGTTGTCGATTGTGTCTACGACATCGCTGATGTCGCCGCTGCACATCTCCGTATGGAAGCCAATCAGAACATCGGCAAAATCATCCTCACCCTCCAATAACGACATCTGTCTGACCGAACCTGCCTACGAGCTATTGGCTCGGGCAGGTTCGGTTGTCTTTTTGGCATCACGGTGGTACGATACCGGCTCACGACAGACGCAATGAGGCGTTTGGCAGGAAGGAACATTCGATGGCGATTTATCCTCCAATTATCAATGCATCCGTATCGACACTCGTCGAACACACCTTGGCGTTGCATACCGGACGACTCAGCGCTGCTGGCGCACTTGTTGTCGACACCGGTACCTACACCGGCCGCTCACCACAAGACAAGTATATAGTTCGTGACGCGTCTACCGAATCAACCGTCTGGTGGGGTGAGGTTAATCAGGGGATGGCGCGTCCGACATTTGAATCCCTTGCTACGCGCATGCAACAGCACCTCGCTGGCCGCCAGACCTATCACTTGCATGCTTCGGTCAACGCAGATCCACAGTACGCATATAACGTCCTCCTCGTCTCCGAAAGTCCGTGGCATACGCTGTTTGCGCAGAATCTCTTTCGTTCCGAATGGCATGACACCCACGAGACCCTCACCATTCTGCATGCACCATCATTCGACGCCATCCCAGCCGTCGACGGTACGCGCTCGAACGTCTGCATCGTGCTCGATGTTGCGTCACGTACCATCCTCATCGGCGGTACGGCGTATGCCGGCGAAATCAAAAAAGCAATCTTTACGTTCCTCAACTACCTCCTTCCGATGCGCGGTGTCATGCCCATGCATGCTGGCGCAAACGTCGGTGCAGCCGGGGATGTATCCGTGTTCTTTGGCTTATCAGGAACCGGCAAAACGACCCTATCGACCGACCCGGAGCGACCAATGATCGGCGACGACGAACACGGTTGGAGTGCACAAGGGGTCTTCAACTTCGAAGGAGGGTGTTATGCCAAAACCATCCGCCTCTCTACCACCGGTGAACCCGAAATCTACGCTGCCACCAAACACTATGGGACCGTGCTCGAAAATGTCGTCATCGACGGCAATACGCGTCTGCCCGACTTCGATGACATCACGTTGTCCGAAAACGGCCGGGCTGCCTATAGCCTCGATATTCTCGACAACATCGCTCCCGGTAGCCGTGCAGGTCACCCCAAGACGATTCTGATGTTGACCGCTGATGCATTTGGTGTGTTGCCACCGATAAGTAGGCTGACGGTGCCGCAGGCCATGTATCACTTTTTATCTGGCTATACAGCCAAAGTGGCCGGCACCGAACGCGGCGTCAAGGAGCCCAGCGCGACGTTTTCAACCTGCTTCGGTGCTCCGTTCATGGTGCATCATCCGGGCCGGTACGCAGCGTTGCTCGCCGAACGACTCGAAGCGCACGGCGCAGATGTCTGGCTTATCAATACCGGCTGGTCGGGAGGACCCTATGGTGTAGGCAATCGGATGCCGTTGGCGCAGACGCGGGCCATGGTACGCGCAGCCATCGAGGGTTCGTTGCGCGACGTGGCCTATACGATTGACCCGATATTTGGCTTGGCAATGCCACAATCGTGCCCAGGAGTGCCGGTCATGGCACTCGATCCCCGTACTGCCTGGGGCGATGCCATACGCTGGGAATCTGCGGCACGTCAATTAGCGCGTATGTTCCACGCAAATTTTGTTCGTTACGCGACGGAAGCCCCTGCGGGGGCAGCAGCAGGGGCACCGTTAGTTGGGTAGGTTTTGGATATGCAGAAAACGCCCCTCGCGTCGAACGCAAGGGGCGTGAGCAGGACGATGCCTAGAAGAATCCGAGCTGGTCGCGGGCTTCTTCGGTCATCAGGGCTGGACTCCAAAATGGTGTCCATACCAAATTGACACGCACGTCTTCGAGGTTTTTGTAGACATCGCCGAGGACATGAACCTCGCGTTTGACTTGTTCGATAATCTGCGGGCCAGCCGGACAAGCAGGAGTGGTGAGGGTCATATCGAGGTCGACGATTTTGCCCTCTTCGAGGATGTCGACGCGATAAATCAAGCCCAGATTGACAATGTCGAGACCAATTTCAGGGTCGATGACATTCTTCAACGCAGTGCGAACCATTTCTTCTGTAAGCACGGTAACCTCTCGTTCGCTAATACCATTCCTATCATACCATAGCGTCGTGTTGCAACCTGTTGCAAAGAATCGTCGTACTATAGGGAGTCCAGTCTGACTGGACACACATCTGTCTGTTCGAACAAAGGAGCCCGCATGAATTTTCAATCTCGGATTGCGTCTATTGTCGCAGTAGTAGCAGTTATTTTGGCACTCGGCGCCGCCACTACGCGCTACGCACAGATTGACGAAGGTACCCGAGGTATCATCGTTACGCAAGGAGCAGTCGAAGGAGTCCAAGAGCCCGGTTTGTTCTTTCGGTTGTTTGCCCCATTCACCAAAGTCGAAATCGTGAATGTCCGTCGCCAAACTCGCCAGATTAAACAAAACGTAGCAAGTAGTGACAAACAGCTCTACGACATTGATATCCAAGTTGACTTTAGCCGTAAAACCGCCCCCGAGGCACTCCGGGCCATGTATGGCCGTTTGGGCGTGAGTGATGAACAGTTGAATGCCCAGCTCGACGGCTTCATCAGCGAAGCAGTCAAAACTGCCAGTACACAGTTCACCCTCGACCAGGGATTGTCTGACCGTGGAACGTTTTCACAACGCATCCGTCAATACCTGACCACTTCACCTGGCGAAGGCCAGGTTGCACCAATCGATCAGCTTTACATCAACCTCGAAGCGGTCAAAGTACTCGACATCAATGTCGGTGAAGCGTATGCCAAGCTTTTGGCCGAAAAAGCCAATCTCGAGGTCCAAATCGAAACCGAAAACAAGCGCCGTCAGCAAATCGAAGCTGAGCAATCCAATAATCTGTTCCGCGCTGAACAAGAAGCCAAGGTTGCTTTGACAACAGAAAAGGGTCGCACCGCGGCCTCGCTCGAAGCCGCCAGCCGCGAATCGCAGGTACGCACCGTTCAGGGTCAGTCCTTCCGTCAGAACCCAGAGTTGCTCCGCTTGCGCGAGCGTGAACTGATGGTTGAAATGCTCAAGAGCGGTAACATTTGGTTCGTTGATCCCAACACTAATCTTACCCTGTTGCTCGACAAAATGGCCACTGGCACCATCTCGCCACAAGTCCTCAAAGAGACGGGCATCATCACCCCGTAATGATGGACGGAAGTTCATCGGACCGGTCTTGTGAACGCACACGGGCGACGGAAACGTCGCCCGTGTTTTCATGTCCTGCGTATACTCCATCAAACGAAGTGCTCCAGGGTGATGTGTAATGACGTTGGGGTGGGGTCGCCGTTGGGCTATAAATCCTCAATGAACGGCGGCATCACCCCATGATTATGGATAGAAGCGCGACGTACCTGTTCATGGCAGTCACACGCGCGACGGAAACGGTGCCCGTGTTTCATGTCGTGATATATACAGCTTACAGCGTGCAGTACGGTAATGTATGGACCCTATAGCCCCGCGGCGTCTCGTGGGGCTATGGAGTTGCCGTGAGAATCGGCGTACCGACGAAAACTGCCAGTGCGGTCGGTTTGTGGTGGCATTCGTGCCGAATTGCTCGGTTATCAATGATTACCCGACCAAAAATCGCTTCTCTTCGGACAACATGATGACGGTATAAAAAACAGTCGCCGCACTATTGCGGCGACTGTCCCTGTTGGAAACGTGCTGAGCATTGTATACGCAGTGATAAATCCAGCCGACGTTACTTGTCGAGGTGGTACGGGACGCTGACGACGACGACGTTTTTTGAGAAGAGTAACATCGTTTTTATTGCCAGTGCCGTTTGATTATGGAGGAAGTTCTGCCACCAGCGATTGGGGATGAACTCCGGCAGCACAACGGTGACGACATCATCATGGTACCGCGATTCAATGCCGTGAAGATATTCTCGGATAGGTCGAATCAGTGAACGGTACGGCGAAGGCAAAATTTCGAGCTCGACTCCACTCCCCCACTGTGTCCACTTTTCTTTCATTTTTGCGGTACTGCTTGCATCAAGGTCAATATACAGCGCGCGGATATTATCATTCGTCAGCGAAAGGCCGTATTGGAGGGCTGGGATAACGCCGCGGTGCACACCACTCACCAGAACAACCACGGTGTGACGGCGCAACGCAACCGGTGCTGCCGCTTCTGCCAGCGAGAGTTGGTTGGCAACATCGAGGTAGTGTGTGCGAATTTGGTATAGCAAAAAAACCACTACCGGGATAATCAACAAAACCGACCAGGCGCCTTGATTGAATTTTGTGACCGCGATGACGACAAAAACCAACGCCGTGATACTCGCTCCGACGGCATTGATTGTCATGTTACGAATCCAACCCGCCGTCTTCAGACGCCGCCAGCGCTGCACCATGCCGTACTGCGACAACGTGAACGCCGCGAATACTCCTAATGCATATAAGGGTAACAATGCTTGTTCGCGTGCATTAAACGCAACCACCAATATTGCTGAGACGATTCCGAGGAACAACACACCATTCGAAAAGACCAATCGGTCGCCTCTCTGCGCAAATTGCCGTGGCAAAAACCGATCAATCGCCAAAAAGTACGACAAACGGGGGAAGTCGGCATATGCCGTATTCGACGCGAGGATGAGAATCATCATCGTAGCAGCTTGAATGATGTAATAAAAGACGGAACTTCCACCAAAGATTGCCCGTGCGAGCTGCGAGTTTACTGTTTCGGGTTCGGCCGCACCGTCAGGTACGACGTTATACAAACTTGCAAGAATCGTGATGCCAATAAACATAAGACTCAAAATGACAGCCATTATCGTCAGCGTCGTCGCTGCATTGCGTGCCTGCGGCTGTTTAAATGCCTGTACTCCATCACTAATTGCTTCGATACCCGTCAAAGCGGTACACCCTGATGCAAATGCGCGCAGGATCAAGAACCATCCGAGCGTCTGGTTAAACTCTGCATGGACTATTTCAGGAGGCGGTGCAGGAATCAGTGTCCCCGTGCTGTAGCGGTACAACCCGACGAGAATCATTGCAAACATACTCACAATAAAGAGGTATGTCGGCACGGCGAAAAGTGCGCCGGACTCTTTGAGCCCACGCAAATTTACTAAACTCAACAGCGCTATCAAAATGAGTGCAATAGCAGTTCGGTGTTGATCGAGCTCGGGGAGCGCGGATGTAATCGCTGTGACTCCGGCAGAAATACTCACTGCGACGGTCAAAATATATGACGTCATCAACGAAACCGCGGCAATGAGTGACGGCAACGTCCCGAGATTCTCGCGAGAGACGATGTAGGAACCACCCCCGTTTGGGTACGCGTTGATCGTTTGGGTGTACGAAAAAGATACGATGATGAGCAGGAGAGTGATTCCGGCTGCAATAGGAGTTGCAAGGCCGAGGGCTTCACGGTTTGCAAACATCAACGCAATCAAAATAGCCTCGGTGGCATACGCAACCGAAGAGAGGGCATCAGAAGAAAAAACAGCAAGAGCCGTTCTTTTGGGGATGCGTTCATGGGCGAGTTGTTCGTTGGCCAGGGGCTTACCGACCAAAATGCGCTTCAGCGTTCCTAACATCTCATTCACTTTCAGATAGTACGTTTGGGCCAGTATCCATGTGTGTAAAACATTAGCCGACGAATGATAGCACTCCGCGCGGATTATACCAAATCCGCACGCGACACACACTCGATTCAGGTCTGTATATCAGTCGCCGCAGCGCGAACGGCTTTATAGAGCTCCAACGCGCGTACGCGTTGGGTCGCATGGTCGACAATCGGTGCAGGATATGCCTCGCCGATTATACACCCGCAACTTCGTTGGAGTGCAACCGGCATATTCCACGGCGCATGGATGTACTTTGCCGGTACGTTTATCAACGCAGGGATGTATTTTTTTACATACGCACCGTCTGGATCGAAGCGCTCACCCTGGCTACTGGGATTAAAGATACGAAAATATGGCTGTGCATCGGTGCCCGTCCCCGCAGCCCACTGCCAGCCACCGTTGTTCGAAGCTGTATCGCCGTCGAGCAGGTGTTGCATAAAGAACTGCTCGCCCCAGCGCCAGTCAATCAGCAGGTCTTTGGTGAGGAACGAGGACGTGACCATGCGCGCGCGATTGTGCATCCACCCTGTCGAAACAAGTTGGCGCATGGCTGCGTCGACAATCGGGTAGCCGGTCGTTCCCGTGCACCAGGCTTCATACAACGCGGGATTGTTTTCCCATGCAATACCGTCGTATTGTGGCCGGAATGCGCCCGTGAGGACGTGGGGGAAGTGGGCGCTGATATGGGTATAAAAATCCCGCCAGGCGAGTTCACTCAGCCAGACTTCACCGCCTGAACGACTGTCCGACGGTGTCGCCTGTGCATCGGCTTGCCACGCCAACCGCGTGCACGATTGTACCGACACGATACCGAAGCGCAGGTACGGCGACAGCATACTTGTGCCCGCCTGCGCCAGCATGTCGCGACCGCTGTTGTACTGCGCGATGGCACGTTGCCCAAATCGCTCCAGTAGACGCGCCGCATATGCTGCGCTCGTATCAGGAATGGCAATGGGTGAAGCTGGCCATGTGGGGAATACCGGATCCGGTCGCGTCTGCGGAGTTGCGACGAATTGCGGTGTAGGAAGCGGATCTGCCAACCGGAGTTCAGCACGCCATCGTCGATAAAACGGCGTAAACACCGTGTACGGTGTGCCTGTACCGGAACGGATACGGTCCACCGGCACGAGAATTTGGGTGTCACTGGTGTGGACCGGGATTCCCATGTGCGCGAGTGCTGCGGTGACACTCCGGTCGCGCGCTTTGCCCCACGGCGTGGGATCAGACTGCCAGCTCACCGCCTGGACTCCATGTGTCTGTGCATACTCCGGGATGATCGTGCGTGGGTCACCGTAGAGAATGACCAATCCACTCCCTGCCGCCTGTAATTCTGCGTGTAAAGTCGTCAAGCGGTGGTGTAAAAATGCTAATCGTTGGGCGCCGACCCGCTTGGAGTGGACCAGCATGGGATCGACCACAAAGACCGCAATCACCTGCCCTGCAGCGCGCGTACACGCGTCCGATAGGGCGGAATTATCATGGAGGCGTAGGTCACGCCGGAACCAGTGAAGTATCGGCTGGGCCATAGGTGTTCCTCATCGCGTGCGATAATATCTCGTATTGTAGCGATTTCGCTGCATGCGCGTATACAAATCCACACATGCGAAATGTGATTCGAAGGGTCAGACCAGAAAATTAGTCTCGGTTGCGGTAATCCTTAGGAGCGTAACCCGATCGACCAGGATGGGTGGGTCCTCTGCGGGAATCGAACACGATTTTTTCGGACGCTGTGGCGCAGGAGTACTCGTCGCAGCGAGACTGCAAGGTTTGGGCGACGGACATATGTATTGACAACACTGCTGCGAGAACGTGATGCAGTGTTCATCGCGGTGTAAAGTTCTGTGAAAAGTGGCAACCCAGCACATTGCCTTATCTGCGCTGGGGCTCTGTGTCATGGAATCGAATCTTCAATCGAGTGGGAACGGAATCGATCGATATGCAAGGCAAGGAACGACAATGACGGAACAACAACGCCTCGTGACATGGCAAAGTCCATCCCTCTATACGGATCAACTCCACACATTGAGCGGCGCAGAATATGTCGCTGCAGTCCGCCGTGGCGACATCCCCATGTCTCCGATGCTCAAACTCTTGGATATCCACGGCCAAGAGTCAGCTACAGGGCTGGCAGTATTCACCGTTGTACCGCAGGAATTTCATCTGAACCCGATGGGCATGGCCCACGGCGGGTTAGCGTGTGCCTTATTGGATACGGCGATGGCCGTGTCGGTTATCTCTACCTTGCCACGCGGTGTTGGCTATGTCACACTCGAAATCAAGGTCAATTTCATCAAGCCGATGACAATGGACAAAGGTGAACTCCGTGCAGAAGGGCATGCACTGCATGTGGGCAGTCGGACGGCCACCGCAGAGGGCAAAATACTCGATGCAGCCGGCGCACTCTATGCCCACGGCACCACCACATTGTTGCTGATGCGCCCTGCCTAGCGCAGTCCTTCTGCAGCGGTGATACACACATGCAGCGCCGTTCCTGCAGTAATGCCGCAACGTCGTGCCACGTCAAAACCCAACGGCAACCCGACCTGTTCTGCGAGCACATCAATCTGTGTATCAGTCAATTCTGTCCAACGTGCATCGAGGATGATTCGCCCACCCGCCAATAAAATCACCCGATCCGTCTGAGTAGCGCAGAAATTCAAGTCATGCGTGACGAGTACCACCGTGCGACCGGCAGCGGTACACGCACTGATGGCCTCGGTCAGTGTTTTGATGCTGTCATCGTCGAGGCCCGCAGTCGGTTCGTCGAGGGCAATGATATCGCTCTCGAGTGCCATGATTGCTGCAGTGGCTACCAGTCTCCGACGTGCCACGGGCAAGTCGTACGGGTGGGTACCAGCGTCCGACTGCAATGCACAGACCGCCAACGCAGATTCAACTCGCCGTGTCTGTTCTGCGCTCGTAATTCCCAACAACGATGGTCCGTACGCTACCTCGGCCTGCACCGATGCAGCAAAGAGTTGATTACGGACATCTTGAAAAACGATACTCATCTGTTGCGCAAGCGTGCCTGGCGCTCGTTTGCCAATCGGTATACCGTTCACTGACACCGTCCCTGCGTGCGGCCGTAACAGTCCATTGAAGTGTCGCAACAGGGTGCTCTTGCCGGCGCCATTGCGACCGAGCAAAGCAATCCGTTCACCCCGATAGAGCATCAGATCAACATCCGTCAGTACTGGAATTCCATTGGGATACGCAAATTGAACCGAGGCACATTCCAAAACCGGTTGGGCGGGTATCGCGTCTGATGCTGCTCTCAATGGCTTCGTGAACGGTGGGGGTTGCGTCGTTGGATCAATTCCCGCCACAAGCTCGTCGATCGTCGTCGCCGGTGCCGTGTCACGCCAGATTCCCGATTTTGTAGCGAAAGTCGACAACCGCAGGGCATATGATCGGCCCAATGCAGCGCCTGCAGACCCGATGATGTCGGCGGGCGGACCATCGGCATGCATCTGACCTTTATTCAGTACCAGCACACGGTCAGCATACGCAGCCACCCAATCGAGGTGCTGTTCAGCCACGATGATGGTTTTGCCGGTCGCCGCAAGCTGGCGTAGGGTCACTCCCAGTGCTGCAACGGTCGGTGGGTCGAGTTGCGCGGTCGGTTCGTCAAATACCAACACCGGCGGATTGAGTGCGAGTGCAGCAGCGATGACCATGCGTTGCTGTTGCCCGCCCGATAACTGGAACGGAAATCGTTCAGCGAGGTGCGCGATTTCCATCGTGATGAGTGCCTCGGTCACACGTCCGCGGATTTCTGCAACGGGGAAGCCCAGGTTCTGCAACGCAAATCCGACTTCACCGGCGACGGTGTCACACACACCCGAAATCTGCGTACTAGCCTGACTCAGCACGACTGTGACGTGTGGTAACAGCGCATGCACACTGGCATCAAGAGGTGATTGACCATCCACGACTGCAGTTCCCGAGACTACTCCACGGAAGAACTGCGGCATAAACCCGGCGAGCAACGCACATAACGTGCTTTTGCCAGCTCCCGCCGGTCCGATAATTGCGGTGACGGTGCCGGACTCGATCTGCATGGTCAGTCCATGTAACGCGGGAGTGGAGCGTCGTGCATAGGTAAATGTCAAATCGGATGTGCTGACAATCGTGTCGTTCATGGCAAGTACCTGATTCCGAATGTTCCTACGACGAGGAGGATGAGCGCCCCGATGCACAGGGTCCGAGCGACATGCTGGCGGCGAGAGTCGACGAGGACATCCATCCGGGTCGGGCGATTCGTCGCCGCAAAGGCACGTAATTCGAGTGCCATGGCGCGTTCTTCCACATCAACCAAAGCTCCGACCACCAACGGACCCACCAACGGTACCAACGCACGGATGCGAGTCGGCAGTGAGGTAATCACCAAGCCACGTGATTGCTGTGCCTCGAGGATTGCATCAGCGCGTAACTTCATGTCGGGGATGATTTGCAGTGCCATCAGGAGGATGAATTCGATGCTCCGCGGAAGCCCTTTTTCGGCCAGTGCTTGCATCAGGAGTGCAGTAGGCGTCGTGCGAATGACAGTGAACAACGCAGCCACGAGCGTGCAATAGCGCAATATCAAAATGCCGACCGCCGCAAGTGCATCGAGACTAATCGTCAGTCCGGCCATGCTGATGGGATTTGTCAACGTGTCTGGTATCAATATACCGCGTATCAATAACAAAGAGACAGTTATTGGGACAAAAAACAATGGATAGACGCGGAATATGCTGCTGCGCCCTTCCGACACACTTGTGGTGAGCAGTGCTATGACAAACAGCAAGGCACTTACCCAAAAAGAAGGACTCAGGTAGGCACAGCCGATGAGGAGGACTGCCCACGTGAGTTTTGTGAGCGGGTGTAGTCGGTCGTAACTGCTCTGCATGTCCCCTGCTCCTCAAAACAGACAACCCCCACGTGCGTAGAGCACGTGGGGGTTGCCGGGAAGTTATTCGGCGTCGAATCGGTCACGGACACGGATGGGCAACAGATTGATAATCGCCCAGACCATCATGAACGAGGCCAACTTATCGAACGGATCAGACACCATGCCTTGTCCCAATGTCGATGTCAAGACGGATTGACCGGCAGCCAAGAATCCGGCAACCAACACGTCCGTCCCTGAGCCATTCAATCCGCCCGAAGTATAGGCAGAAATCGGGGCTGACACTGCAGCTGCCACGATGCCCGTCACGATGCCTGCCAAACCGATGTACCCGCCGTTTTTAATAAGCAAAAAGCCTAAAACAGCGCCAACCACGGCTACGGCGATAAACACGATCTGGTTTGCAGCGAACAATGAACTGATGCTGATAGGTGCACCGTTTTTGTCAGCAATGGCCCAGATATCGCCGGAGAATGTGTAGAGCGTCAGTACAAAGACCGACACCGCGACAAAGAACACGGCACCGACGACGGCACCAATCCATGCAGGGGAATTGCTGGTAAACAAGCCACGCCGACCAAACACACCAGCCAGCAGACCGATGATTCCGGCCACAATTGCATAGGGGAGAGCGCCCGGATTGAGCGTCAGTGCCCAAATGACTGTTCCCAACACTCCCGTCACAAATCCCGCAATCGGTCCGAGGAGTGCGCCAACCAACACGGTTCCAATAGAATCGAGGTAGATGGGCAGCTTGAGGATGGCGACGAGCTGACCGACGGCGATGTTGATGCCGATGGCCAATGCCATCAACACGATGTTCACTGGATTGGTGAACGTCTTCTGGATCTTGTTCATGAGACTCCTTTGTCTAATTTACTCTGCACGCTTTACGCCATCCAGCCACGATGCACGCAACTGCGCAAATGTACCTTCTATTATGCTTTGCCGCACCTCACGCATCAGGTGGAGCAAGAAAGCAACATTGTGGAGGCTTACCAACCGAATCCCGAGCAATTCTTTCGCACGGAATAGATGGTGGATATACGCTCGTGAATACGTCTTGCAGACCGTACAGGTGCACCATTGGTCCAATGGTTCATCACTGTCGCGGCAGCTGGCGTTGCTCACGTTCAGACGAAAATTCTTGGACGCATCGCGCACCAATGCCGCACCGTGCCGCCCCAGTCGGGTCGGACTGACACAGTCAAACATATCGATGCCGCGGGCTACGCCTTCAAACAGATCGTCGACGTCCCCTATCCCGAGCAAATGCCGTGGTTTGCCATCTGGCATATGCGGCACAGTCATGTCGACGACTTCGTAGATCTGTGTCTTGTTCGCCCCCAGCGACCCCCCAATACACAAGCCATCAAACGCCATCCCACCGATAAATTCCGCACTGGCTTTGCGCAAATCCGGGAAGACACCACCGTGCACAATGCCGAACAACGACTGCTCGGGATTCGGCATCGGGATTTGGTGTACGCCTGCCAGGGTCTCTTGGTGGTAGGTCAAGCAACGCTCCTCCCAACGATGGGTGCGTTTGAGTGATTGTTTAGTGTAGTCGTAGCCAGCGCGGAACGGTGGTAATTCGTCGAAGCACAGAATGATGTCCGCGCCGATGCCCTTCTGGATTTCGATACTTCGTTCCGGCGTAAAGACATGCTTCGAGCCATCGATGGTCGATTTGAATATGACCGCGTCGTCCGTTACTTTGACCATTCCGGGTTTGGGCGTGTACGAGCCGCGCCCTTTGACCTCGTCTGCGATTCCACCGTATTTGAGGCTAAACACTTGGAATCCGCCGCTATCGGTCAAAATTGGCCCATGCCACTGCATAAATTTATGCAATCCGCCGTGGCGTGCTATCAACTCGTGCCCCGGTTGCAGGTACAGGTGGTATGTATTGCCTAATATAATGTGCGCGCCGTGCGCTTTGACTTCGTCGGGAGCCAACGATTTGATGGTGCCTTTGGTACCGACCGGCATGAACACCGGTGTTTCGATGGCACCATGCGCGGTATGAATGACGCCTGCACGCGCGCGTGAGTCGGCGTCTCGTGCCTGAATGGTGAAGTTGAGTGGCATGTGACCTCCGTGTGATTGCGTCATTATCGCGAAAAATGAGATTTTGTCAAATGTACACGAACCATTCGCGTCCCTCGCTGTCATATTGACAGCCTGCGCGCTATAATGCAAACCATACGATAAATATCATCCCCGCCATCCAGGAGTGCACATGAGTCATATCGATCATCGGAACCACGCAGAACGGCAGGTCGACGCGATTCGGTGTGCGGTACTCACGATTAGTGACACACGCACTGTAGCGGACGATCGTGGTGGCCAAACTGCTATACACGCCTTACAAGAAGCCGGGCACATCGTCGAGGGCTATCAAATTGTCAAAGACGAACCCACCGACGTCATTGCGACGATCGAAACGTGGATTCTCGCGGGTATACGTGTCATTATTACGACCGGCGGGACCGGTATTTCACGGCGTGATACCACTGTCGATGCAATCGAACCACAATTGACGCGTGTGCTGCCCGGATTCGGCGAGATTTTTCGGATGTTGTCGTACGAGCAGGTCGGTGCAGCTGCAATGCTCTCGCGTGCTATCGCAGGCACGTGGGGGACCACGCTCGTCTTTTGTTTACCTGGTTCGCCCAATGCGGTCGACCTCGCCCTGACCAAACTCATCGTGCCGGAATTGCGTCATCTGGTTTGGGAGACACTGCGGCATGGTTCCGCACCACAGAAAGGCTAGCTCCATGCGTGCGTTTGCATTGGCCATGGTCCGCTTTTACCAAAAAAAAATCTCACCACTCAAGCCGCCGAGCTGCATCTACACACCGTCGTGTTCTGAGTATACCTACCAGGCTATCGCCAAGTATGGCGTCGTGCGTGGTATTGCCATGGGGACCGAACGCCTGCTGCGTTGCCATCCATTCTCTGCAGGCGGTGCAGATCCGCTCCCCTAACCCAGTGCTCATAGAAACGGTGGTATAATGCAGTTATTCAACGATTTCTATTGTTGAATGATTTTTTCGCACATATTGTGCCAAAACGCTCGTGGATGGTGTGGCCGATACGGTACACCGATGTGTACTGTCCACCACCCTCACATACGTGCTCGCGCCTGTGGTTTTTGCTGCCGTAGACTGTTGCACACACTATGTCGCCCATGCAGACTACGCCCCCGGGAACGCGCTTGTTCGTCCGAATCCCGTTGTTTTTTGGTGTCAGTGTGCTCTACTGAGGAGCTCACACCACAATGGCAGAGCAACCACGCCGCGATGTCGCGGTATTCATCGACTTTGAAAACATCTATGTCTCGGTCCGCGACAAACTCGATGCAAATCCCAACTTCGAAATCATCATGGACCATTGCAACGAGCTGGGACGTGTGATTTTGTCACGTGCCTATGCCGACTGGTACCGCTACCCTCGCATTACCTCTGCACTGTATGCCAACAATATCGAACCGATGTATGTGCCCACCTACTACTACGACAAGGGTGCGGGGCGCACCGGCGGGCCTATCAAAAACTCCGTCGATATGAATCTGTGTATTGACGCAATGCGCACCCTCTTTACCATGCCTGGGTTATCGACCTTTGTGTTGATTACCGGGGATCGCGACTTTATTCCCCTTGTCAACAGCATCCGACAGCAAGGGAAAGATGTCATCATCATCGGCGTGGGCGGGGCAGCTTCTTCTCATTTGGCACAAAGTGCCGATGAATTCATTTTCTATGAGCAATTGGTAGGTAAAGCGGAAGCAACTGCCCCCAAAACCGAGCCACGTAAATCGTTGGACGCGGACGACTTCGAGCGACCGGTACGTGAACGCGAACGGATTAGCGTGGGTCGGCAAAAACCAGAGCGCAAAGAGTCCACTTCCCTCAGTGAAGACGAATCATTTGACCTCTTGGTCAAAGTTGTCCTTGAAGCCCGTTCGCGTCGCATGGTAACCGGGATAGGATCACTCAAAACGCTTATGCGCGAGCTTTCCAATGGGGACTTCCGCGAATCGACCATTCGTGACGGCAACGGTCGTCCGATCGAAAAGTTCAAAGACTTCATCACCGAAGCGGCTCGGCGTGGCAAAATCATCATATCGACTGAGGGTGTCGTCAATGAGGTCTTTTTACCAGGCGAAGACCCCAAAGCATTGTCGCAATTCAACAATTCTGATAGCGCCAGTGATCGCAAAGACGAAGAAGCGCCAGC
Organism: Thermoflexus hugenholtzii JAD2; assembly: GCA_945881915.1. Taxonomy (GTDB): domain Bacteria; phylum Chloroflexota; class Chloroflexia; order Chloroflexales; family Roseiflexaceae; genus UBA965. Next base: position 56,080 of record CAMCVW010000005.1, read on the forward strand.
GATTACCGGACTTGCTCCAGAGCGGTTGTCTGCGAATTCTGCGAGCTCTGCCGACAAATCTCGTCGCCGCCGCCGCCGCGGCGAGCGCACACCAGAGCGCACCACGTCGACGAAAACCGAACTCTCGAATACAAAATCGGTCAGCGCAGCAGATGCTGAATTATCCATCCCCTCGGCACCGATTGTATCCGCGAGTGTAGTGTTGCGCGCTGAACCAACTGCAAACCTCGATAGTGCAGAAGATGAGCCAAACGGCGAATCGACCCTCAGTACCACGCCGTTTAGTGACGAAGAACGTCGCAGCGTACGTGACATCGTCGCCGCCAGCGAACGGCCGCTGTCGTTCCAACAGATCTATGACACATTGCGTGGATCACGAAACCGCGGTGGCGAAAGCACCATTTCGCGCACCAACGAAGATCTCCGTTCTCTCGTCAAATTGTCGATTAACGCTGGGGAGCTCCAACGCATTGGTCGCGGGAATCGCGTCAGCTATCGGATAGCACCTATTGTCACAACCGACCAGATTATCACTGACGAAACACACAGCGATGCAAACACTGCTCCCGTCGCTGCCCCTCCAGTAGTGATTGCTGCAGGCAGATCGACGCGGGCGACGCCTCAGATGATTCCGACTCCCCAAGACAATGGTGACGACGGATTCGCACTCCCAGCTGTCGCCGCTAGTCAGATCAATCGGCGTCGGACCAAACAACCTGATGTGCAACCAGCGCCAGTGGCGAGCGAATTAGCCCCGCCGGCCGAACAAAAACGGCGCGGCTCCAAGCCAAAAGCAGCTGATATGCCAGTGGTGGGCACACGACCTGCTGCAGCAGAATCAACCGACAAGCCCAAGAAACCCGCTGGTCGCGATGGGCAACGAGCATCAGCGAGCAAAACGCCGCCGACTCCTCCCGCGAAAGCCCCAGTAGCAGCCGTGTCGCCGACCCAGAATGCCAAGCCACGGCGACGCAAGCAAAACCCGGAGGCCTAATATGCGCGTCAAAATCTGTGGCATTACTTCCCCCGAACACGCCCTGGTTGCTGCTGCGAGTGGAGCCGATTATCTCGGCTTCATCTTCGCTCCGAGCAAACGCCGTGTCACTCCCGAGCAGGCCAAAGCGTTGGTGGGTACCGTTCGTGATGCGGGATATCTGACGCCGATTATCGGGCTTTTCGTCAACGAAACGACCGCTCAAATGGTACAGACGGTACACGATGTCGGTATCGACATCATTCAACTCCATGGTAATGAGCCATTCGAACTGCTCGATGCGCTCCCCATTATGCCCATTTGGCGCGCCTTACACCTGCAAGGCGCAGCGCACGAATCAGCATGGTTGCAACACACCAACAACCACGTTACCATGCTCGTTGACGCATACGTTCCGGATTCTTATGGCGGTACAGGTGTACGCGCCGATTGGGAAGCTGCTGCCAAACTGGCTGCGCAACGCGACATTGTGTTGGCAGGTGGGCTAAACCCGAGTAACGTACGAGAGGCAATAAAGACCGTCAAGCCGTGGTGCGTCGACGTCAGCAGCGGTGTCGAACGCGCCGGCTACAAAGACAATGGTCTCATCACCGCTTTCATCGATCTTGCCAAACAGGAACGGTAATCCATGATTCGAAAATGGTGGAGTTGGCTGGGTGCCTTGCTGACAACATTGCTGACGCTCCGTTACCTCTTGTCACGTGTGCGCCCAGTCATCCTGAAGCCGACAGAGCATCACACCAGCGAGCTCAATGGAGCGCTCACTACCCTCGGTATTCGCCGCATCGTCGTGAGTGACTTACACCTCGGTGCTGGCGATAGGCTCGATGACTTCAATGCAGATCGTGAATTCGCAGAATTCTTGACACTCTATGCTGCCACCGAACCGACCGAGCTCATTCTCGCAGGTGATACCTTTGAATTCTTGCAGGTTACCCTGCCGGATGTCCCTGACTTCGAGTGGACACCGCGGGCTGCTGAACGCCGTCTTTCGGTGATTCTCGATGCTCATCCGCTTGTCCTCGATGCGCTCGTGCGCTTCATCCGGTCTGATGGAATGTACCTGACGCTCCTGATTGGCAATCACGACTTCGAAATTCACTATCGCAGCGCCAAACAGACGCTCAGTTCGCGCCTCGGCCTCGCAGTCGATGATCCTCGCCTACGTTATGGCATTCGCTATATTGGCGAGGGTATGTTCATGGAACACGGGAATCAATTCGAGCAGTGGAATAGTTTTGTTCGTTTTGATGGAATCAGCCAACCATTCGAGCTTGTTCGAGGGACGCTGGCAGTCAAGAATGTCATTAATCCGCTCGAACGATCCTCCTTACCTATCGCTCCCTACATCGACAACGTGAAACCGAGTTCTGCGTTTCTGTGGCATTTGCTGGGGCTCGCGCGGTTACGCGATCTGCAGGTCGTCGGTTTTGTGCTGCGTGGTGTCGTATTGACGATTCGCAGTATGCTCGTCCCACTTTCCTACCGCAAAAGTGAATCGCTCGACGAGTCAATCAATACGGTCCGTCATTTGCAGAACCAAAGGCGCATCAAACGTGCGCTCGATACTACCCGGCGTGTCATCGAACGCCGTTCGGAGCGGCCACTGTCTTCGGTTCCCCCGTATCTCGTGAATCATATTGAACGTGAGTCGCGGCGCCAACTGCACCGCGAAATGCGCGAATTCAATGTCTCGGTCCTGCGCGAAGTCGTCCACATTGCCCATCAACCCAAACACGCGACGACGCGTGTATTCATCTGTGGACATACGCATATGGCGCAACACGTCGCGTTCAATGAGCGACAGACCTATATCAACGTCGGGACCTGGACCGATGTCGTCATCGACATCACCACCGGCAAACGCCAAACCCAACGCTGCCCGTTCCTCGAGATTCGTGTCGACGGACAAGGAGGTCTCGAGCATACGTTTATGGTATGGCGTGGGAGTGAGACGCCTCCTACCCAGTGGGAGCCGGAAGGAATGGGTCGTCCGCGCCTCACGCGTGCATCACATTCCCCTGCACGGGTTCGTTCAGATGGCGTTACAATAAGAACATGGAAGAATGAAGGAGAGTAACAATGAAGACCTTCCGATGGCTCGGCATCATATTCGTGGCTATCGTCGGCTTTGTCGTTTATCGCGCGCTGCGCCAGGAGGACACTGTGACTGCACCACAATCCAATTCTAAACGATCAATCAGCCCCGATTTGTTGGCAATTCTGGCAGACCCAGGTGATAAAGGTCCCATCGAACTCGTCAGCGACGCCGAAGGCAAAGAATGGCTCATCAATCGTCGCAATGGCTTCCGCTATCCTGTCGAAGACGGAATCCCAATCATGCTCCTCGAAGAGGGCGAAAAGAACAAAGACGACTCCATCATCACCGGCTAAACACCGTCGGGTTTTTAGGAACAAGCCTCTCTGCACGTCGTGCCGAGAGGCGTTTTGTGTAGCATGCATTTCAACAGAACACATCCGTTGCTCTCTGATCTCCTGCTCGTACACCTCCATGAGCAGGTGTATGCAGCTCTGCTTCCCGTATAAACTACCTCCAGATTGCCGTTTCATTCTCTGCTGATCCACTACGGTGTGCCGCATACACGCAGTCTCGCTCGCCCAAAAGATACCCTCCTGCAGTGCGTGCAGAAGGGGAGATGAAGCACAACTGTCTTCTCAGAAGCCTGATGTTGCAAACTCTGTCATAGCGGAATTCAGGTTGCGAACGCGATATCACAGATGTGTTAGCGTGACGGTATCATGGGAATCCAGGTCAGCGTTTGGGTGTCAACGCAGAGCGAGTCAGCGCGATGAGTCCGAGCATGCTGACGACGACTGCGACACCATTGACCAGCAAAATGCCGCCCAACCCATACAAATAGACACTACTAAACGAAGAAAAAATGCGTCCGGTTCCTACGGCAACCGACATCAAGGCCATCATGGTTGCCCTGGCGTGCGGAACTGTTTCGGACACTAACGGGAACGCGGCGACAATCGCATATTCAATGAGTACATAGAAGCAAAAAATCACTGCTGAAACGACCCACCACTGTGTGCCGACGAGTGCCATGACGAGCAGCATCGCAGCAGTTGCGATAAAGCCATACACGACTGATCGTCGCTTCCCGAGTCGATCTGCAAATGCGACCACAGCTGATGACCCGAGTAATTCCGCGATACCGATGATGACAAACAACCCACCGAGCGTTGTTTCATCTGCGCCGAGCCCTGTTTTCAGCCACATGCTCTGTGACACAAAGAACAAGTCATTTCCGCCAAACGTCAGGAATGCAAATGCCAGAATCAGCCAGACTGCAGGCCGGCGCATCAATGTATTGGTGCTGATTGGTGCCGCACGATGTTCGCTGCGATGTTCCGGTATACGCAGCAGCAGGAACGCGTTGACGACCCCCAAACAGGCAAGAATTGCATATGCTATGCGCAAGCTGTCGACCTGATCGATGAGATACATCAGTGGTGCAACGCCGATGATGGCTGCGACAGCCCACGACATTTCGAATATTCCTAATACGCGACCCCGTTTTTCGTATGGAGTGCGTGCACTCAAGTAGCTTTGCCCTGAGGGCATATAGATAGCTGTTGCTAACCCGATGAGCACATAGCCGAGCTGGAACATCCAGAATTGGGTTGCCAGACTACACCAAATCGCACCCAGCACAAACAACCCCAATCCACCAATCATCACGCGTCGTTCGCCGTATTTGTCGGCCATCCGGCCGCCAATGGGCGACACAAACGAAGCGGCAGTCTGGAGTGCGATCAGACTCGCAGCTTCGAGCGCACCGACATTGAATTGGAGCGTCACAAAAGGCAGCAATGGGTATACGATACGAAATGCAGTCGTCGAAGCCAACCTTCCGGAAGTCACCAAAAAAAGATCGCGTGTTGTCAATGCTGCTGGTTCGGAATGTGTCTCGGCCGTCATAGCCACCTCGGAATAAATATACCAGTGGTGCTCATGCAATCAGTGGTAGCGTCTGCGAAGGTATGTAGTATAGTATAACAGTGTGCTTCCTGTTCTGACGTACACGAGAAAAGGCTCATATGAACCAACTATTTCTCCTCCCGTTGGCACTCATTGTGCTCTGGTTCGGATGGAAACTGCTGAAAGGCACGTTGAGACTCATCCTCGTCCTCATCTTGGGCATCGCAGTGTACTTGCTCCTCCGTGATAGTTTCGTCATGTATTATCTGCAGTGGTTCCAATGAAGGCGCACACTGCCGGACTGCGCCATGTACAAGCCACCCGCTATGTCATGCCACTCCGTGAAGGCGGTTCACTACCCGGTCTCGTCGAAGCAGACGATGATGGCATGTACGTCGTTAAGTTTCGCGGTGCTGGCCAAGGAAGTGGCGCACTGGTGGCCGAGCTGGTCGTCGGAGAGCTTGCGCGGACCATCGGCTTGCCAGTACCGGAGCTCGTCTTCATCGACATCGATTCGGTTTTAGGTCGCTCTGAACCCGATGGCGAAGTCCAGGCGCTCATCCAGGCAAGTGCTGGGTTAAACTTGGGATGTGATTTTTTGCCGGGGTCACTCCAGTTCGATGGTGCAATGGCGGGCATGGTCGATGAATCACTCGCATCTGCCCTCGTCTGGTTTGATGCCTACATCACGAACATCGACCGGACTGCACGTAACACCAATATGCTGTGGTGGCATCGTTCCCTCAAAATAATTGATCATGGTGCAGCGCTCTATGTCATGCATGCGTGGGATGGGTACGAATCGCGCGTCAATACGCCGTTTGGCGCCTCACGGGATCATGTCCTTTTGGCACGTGCGACCGATATCGCAGGTGCAGACGCAAAATACAGTGGGCTGATTGACGCAGATCTCATCCATCACATCACGGGTATGGTACCTCCCGCTTGGTGGCCTCTCGGCCAACGCTGGCAAGCGCCTGAACAAGCACGTGACGCCATGCGCCACTACCTCATTGAACGTCTGCGGGCCCCTCGTGCGTTTGTCGCCGAAGGAGTACGCGCACATGCAGCACTCGTATGATTACGCAGTTATTCGTGTTATTCCGAATCTCGAACGCGGGGAATGCATCAATGCAGGGATTGTTCTCTACTGTCGTACGTTGCGGTACCTGGTGGCGCTTGTCCACCTCGAAGAGACACGCATACGGTCACTCGACGCGCACGTAGATATCGCCAGTCTGAATGCGCAGCTGACCCTCTATGCAGACATCGCACAAGCTGCACCGCACGCAGGACCAATCGCGCGACTTCCGCATGCCGAACGGTTCCATTGGTTGATCGCGCCACGCAGCACCATTCTCGCAGCGGGATCGGTGCACTGCGGATTGAGTGCAGATCCACACGCGCAGGCGCATATCCTATTTCGTAGACTGGTGACCTAAAACCCCCTGTGCAAGGCACAGGGGGTTCTTTGCAGGGTGGGCAGTGCATGTTGCCCTACGGTGTGCGGATTATCAGGCTAATTGAAGTGTCGTCTGTGACCAATGTACCAACGGGCGGCTCGGTACTGACGACAACGCCTGGGTCAATCGTGTCGCAGATCGTGCCCAGTATGTCGCATCCCTGGTAGACACTGGTGCCGACGGCGAGATTTGAACCACGGATAATCGCTTGTGCATCCGCCTCGGTCGCACCGGTCACGTCAGGGACTCGGCGATTCGCACCTATAGAGACGTATAGTCGTACGGTGTCACCAAGTTGTATGGGGGATCCCGCTACCGGGTCGGTACGGATGACGGCATCTTGGGGGATTGATGGGTTGCTCTCTTCGATAAGAATCGTACGTAACCCTTGGTTTTCGAGGGCACTGCGCACCTGCTCGGATGGTTTGCCGTTGACATCTGCTGGTACAGATGGAGTCGCTCGACCGAGGCTCAGAACATAATATATCGTTTTGTCCGTGGGAATTTGGCTGTTGGCGACGGGTCGTTGCCGCATCACCCCTCCCGCTGGAATGTCATTTGAGTACTCTGGTGGATCTACTTTGACGATGATCCCCATGGTCGCAGCAACCGCAAACACCGATGCCTCATCGTACCGCAAAAAATCCGGCACTGTTGTGGCTGAATCGCTTGGAACAGCCGGTCTGAGGGACAGCGTGCTGCCATCCGCGGGCGATGATGCATCAGGTGCGCCCATCAACTCCTTCAGCGGTCCCATGAGTAACAAATACACCAGTGCCACTGCGAGCGTCAATAGCATCAACAAAATGATAAATCCGCCAAATTCACGACCATTGCGTGTAGGCATTGGGGATGTAATCGTCGAGCGCTTGGGAGGCAAATTCCGCATATTGGCGTTCAATGGGCCTGTCTGTGTGTTCTGTCGGAGATTGCCCGTGCGCACTGATTGTGGTGCAGTGATACGCACTTCAGATTCTTCTTGCATGCGGAGCATGTTTGCGAATTCTCGTGCGGTAGCAGGTCTGTCGCTGGGATTTTTGGCAAGTGCACGCAAAATAAGCTGCTCCAGCGCAGGTGAAACATTCGGATTGTGCCGCCGAATCGGTGGCGGCTTTGAACTGACGTGTTGCAACGCGACCGCCACTGCACTGTCGCCAGTGAACGGCAACTGCCCGGTCAGTGATTCATAGAGCGTGACCGCCAACGCATAGATGTCAGATTGTGCAGTCGCCGGTTGCCCTTTGGCTTGTTCGGGTGATATGTAATCTGCGGTTCCAAAAGTAACCCCAGTTTCGGTCTGGGCTGTCGATAAGCCACTTTTGGCAATACCGAAGTCGGTAATCTTGGCAGTACCATCGTGGGTAACTAAAATATTCTGCGGCTTTACATCACGATGAACCATGCCCAAGTTGTGCGCTGTATCGAGACCGTCTGCAATGGTGGCGCCAATTTGGAGTACCTGCTGAATCGGGATCTGACGCTTACGCAGGATGATGCCCTTCAAGTCATGCCCGTCGACGAATTCCATCACGATAAAATGCTGGCGATCTTCTTGACCGACATCGTAGATATCGACGATGCTAGGATGCCGCAGATTCGCTGCTGCTTGCGCTTCGTGACTAAATCGCTGGAGAAAATTGATGTCGTTCGCGTGGTGTGGATGCAATATTTTGATTGCAACGACACGATTGAGGCGCGTGTCACGACCGCGATAGACTGTGGCCATGCCACCATCGCCGAGTTTTTCTTCTATTTCGTAACGTTGGTTGAGTATTTTTGGTTGCATAGCGCGTGAGTGCTCAATCGAATTGTCGTCGCACAGAAGGGTTGACTGGTTCGGCAGGTATGATGCCCAGGTGCGCTTCGAGAAGATGAAGATTCATGACATCTTCTTGGTTGTACCGCAGCAGCATATCAAGCGCGTTGCGATCATGGTTTGTCTCGTGGAGGTGCCAGAGGCGCGGGGCGTCGATCCCCGTGATGCCTGCCGTGCCACGACTGATACCCGTGTCGGATTCGATTTTCTTCAACCCTCCCCGGAGCCCACGCTTACGGCATACGTACATCAGATCGCTATGTGCGAAATCTTGTAACAAGTCGATGCGCATGCGTTTTTTGATGTGTGGAAGGTCGAAGCCAGTTCCGTTGAAGGTTACAATGACCGTACACCCAACAAGTGCTTCATAGATCGCAACATCGTGAATGCCGCCATCGATAAGCTGAATCGTTCCGATGTCGTGCCGATATATGCCAATGACACTTATCCGCTGATCGTTGGTGGTTTCGATGTCGAGATATGCACGCATCAAAACCCCGTTCGAATGGTATCGACATGATGAAACTACTCATAAGTATGACATAGTGTAGTGGTACTGTCAAAAGTTCCGAGTGTTGTGCGTCTGTTGTTTTTTACATCGTTCTGTACGAAGGATCTTCTATGACAATTCGTGTTTTGCTGGACACCGATCCGGGTATCGACGACGCACTCGCCATCCTCCTCGCAATCGCCTCCCCTGAGCTCGATCTGCGAGCTGTTACTGTAACTGGCGGCAACTGTCCCCTCGCTGCTGGAGTCGCCAATGCACGATCGGTGCTTGCGTTAGTGCAACAGCAGCGTATCCCTGTATGCGCTGGCGTCGCGTTGCCACTCATCCGCCCTGCCTTCACTGCCGCCGAAACGCATGGTGCTAGTGGACTTGGCTATGCGATATTGCCGCAGTCTGCGGCACCGTTCGCTTCCGAGCACGGCGTTGACTGTATCATCCGAGAACTACTGGATGCGCCAGGTCAGGTTAGTCTTGTACCCGTTGCACCGCTCACCAATATTGCTCTCGCGATTCGCAAAGAACCCTCAATTGTGGACGTGGTCAAAGAGGTTATCATCATGGGCGGGGCGGTTCGTGTCGACGGTAACACGACATCGCTCGCGGAATTTAACTTTTTCGTCGATCCGCATGCGGCGCACATCGTCTTGACGAGTGGCATGCCGATGACACTCGTCCCTTGGGACATCACGCGTGATGTCATGCTCTATCAGCACCACATCGATCGCCTGCTCGCCATAGACTCTCCGGTGACTGAATTTATTGCAGCTGCGACACGCTTTTACCTTGATTTTCATCAAGCGAGCTTCGGTGTCGCCGGGTGCTCTATTAATGACCCAGTGGCTCTGGCCCTGACGTTGTGGCCCGAGCTTGCAACCACACAGTCTGTCCGTATCGACATCGAATACAGCAGCGAATTGACCATTGGGAAAACGGTTTTGAGTTACGTCGGTGACGCCACTCATCCCCCGCGGGACACCGACATGACGGGCTATGCTGCTGCCGAATGGCCGGCCACATGGCGTTCGAAGCAACGGCCAGCACACAACGTAAAACTCGTCACCCACTTCGATACCGAAACGTTCATTGAACGCTTTGTCTCACGGATGGAAGCCCTTGCCCGTCTTTTCCCCCGTGACTAATCGGGTATTGCAACCGAAGGTCGTACAACTGCGTCATACGCGCCAGAAGAGGAGGAACTCATGAAACTTCAATCGTTTACACGTTCCAAAAGCGATCGCATAATTAGCGGTGTGTGCGGTGGAATTGCCCAGACGTATCGGTTCGATGCAGTCGTCGTGCGCGGTGTTTTTGTGGTGCTAAGCTTGGTCAATCCAGGGATAGCAGCAATCGTCTATGTGGCTGCAATATTCCTCATACCCGAAGAATTACCGAGTGTCGAATCCGGTACGCAAAGACCAGGCTGGCGGTATGACCCTTGGACCGGAGAAAGCCTTGGTCATACCACTGCGGAAGCCGTCGTGGTCGATACTGCGCCCAAATCGAATGTGACCGATGTCCTTGGAGAAAACACTGACCCCGTACGCAACGCAGACGATGGGGCGTCTACGCCCACCTTACGCGCTTCAACGTCATCGCGCCCCACCGACGACGAGGTCTAGCCCAGAAGCCCGCAATGCCTCTTGCGCTGCGGGTTTTCTCACCAACCGAACACCCAAAAATGCATTGGTCATGCTTGGTTGCATTCTGAATCGACAGGCACACCGTGCGTAGCTGATTGGATTTACATAACAACCGCCACGAATGACGCGGCGCCCCGCGGCTGCAAGATCATTACGACCGTCATCAGCGATGTACGGGTAGGGTGAATCAATGGATGTCGTCCATTCCCAGACGGTACCTGCCAAGTCGAGTACCCCCCACGGACTCATACCCGATTGATATGAACCAACCGGTTGCAGCGGTAATCCCGTTTCGCGCGATGCGGCATGGTGCACCTCCCAAACATCTCCCCATGGAAATTGCCGTCCATCCGTACCCCGTGCGGCACATTCCCATTCAGCCTCGGTGGGTAAGCGATACACTCTGCCCTCACAAACACTGCGCCATTCGGTGTACGCAATCGCCATGGGCAACGTAATATTGACGACCGGAAGGAGTGGATTACCTGCTTGTTGTATGTGCCACGATAACGGGGCGACGCCACCCGCTGACACGAATTCAGCATACGAAGCAACCGTAAGCGGTGTCTCTGCAATCTCGAATGCGTCTACCGCAACGATGTGCTGCGGCGATTCTTCGCGATACGATTCGCGCGTGCCTGTATATTGCTGTGCTAAACGAGATAAATCATCAACTGGCGTACCCATGAGAAAATTGGTCGCAGCAATGTGAATATACCGTTCCGGAATTACAAGACTCAGGACATCACCTCCCACGAACTACCGTGTTCATCTCGTTTGATGTGGATTTGCACCGGGAATAAATCTCTGACTTCTTGGACGTGAGTAATGACGAGGATGGTGCGAAAATCCGTGCTGATTGAATTGATGGCTTCGACGAGACGTTCCCGACCTTGGGCATCCTGGGTGCCGAACCCTTCATCGATGATGAGTGTCTCGAGGCGATGACCGGCACGGTGCGCAAGTAACTTCGAAAGAGCGATGCGCAGCGCGAAGCTAATTCGGAACGCTTCACCGCCCGAAAACGCTTCGAGTGATCGCGTACCAATTGCATCCGACACCACAAGTTCCAATGTCTCACGCTGGTTGCCTGCTTGGGTCACAAGATGGGTGTTGAAACTCAGGTACAGCTGATTGTCGGACATCCGACTGAGTATTCGATTGGTTTCACGTTCGAGTGCCGGAATTGCAAAATCGCGGATGAGCATTGCCTGTATGCCTTTGCTCGCAAAGGCACGCTCTAAAATCTCATAACGATTCTGTTGCACGGTGACCTGTTGGAGTTGGAGGTGGAGAGCTTCTAGTCGTTCTTGCGATTGGTAGGCAGACTGGAGTTTGACACGGAGTTGACTCGCATAGTCAGTGCGGTTGTTCAGATCGACATCAGCGATAGCGACGAGTTGTGACGGTGCGGGTGTTATATCCTTCCCGCCGAGGAGGGGGAGCAATTCTGCACAGCGGGTTTCGAGACGCTGCAGCTCGTGTTCTGCCTGGGCTTTCGTCACGTGTGCAAGCTGGAGCTGTTCTTGGGTGTCTGCGCATCGTTGGGTGAGTGCCGTTGCACGTTCAGCGAGCACTGCAATCTGGTTGAATTGTTCGCGAGCATCCTGCATCGCCTGAAGTTCGGTCCAGAGCGCGGTGGCAGCTGTGGGGTCATATGCAAGCGTGGCAATATGCTCGTCTAGTGTAACAATCCGACTCTGAGCATCGCTGTCAATGAGGTTGTGCGCAAGGTCGTGTTCGAACCCTGCAATGGTTCCATCGAGCGAAGTAACGCGGAGTTGTTGGCTGTCGTAGCGAGCAAGCTCAGCTTCAAGCTGAGTTGCCCGGCGTTGATTTGCCTGCAGTGTTGCTGCTTTTTCGGTCAAGGACTGGATGTCCTGCGTGAGTGCTTGGAGCGACTGTTGCGCTGACACGCGTGCTTGAGTCGGCTCCATTGTTTCGAGTGCACTTTTCTGACTCGCAAGCGCGCTGAGGGATGCTTCGAGGCGTTCTGCCTCGAGTTGCTTTGCAGTGTACTGTGCGATGCGCCGACGCAGTTCAGGTGCACTCTCTGTCAGTTGTTCATAACTTTGTAGCTGGAATTCGAGGTCTTGGATCCGTTGCTGTGCCTCTTTGACGGCTGTCGATTGTGCACGGTGGGTTGCACGCAGAGTATCAATTTCGCCACTGAGTGTCGAGTGTGCTGCCTCGTAGTGATCTTGGTCCATCAGTGTCTGACAGGTCGGGCAATGTTCATTGATGTTTATTGCGTCGCGTTTGTGTTTGAGCGCAATCCCTGCGTCCGCAGTGGACTTCTGTTCCGCGACGAGTCGTGCATGGGTCGCAGAGACTTCTGAACGTTCACGTTGGAGATGTGACAGGGCAGAAGCCGCTGCATCACAGCGCATTAACTGTTCCTGGAGCTGCGGCATTTCGCCAATGCTTGCGGTCATTGTGGCATGTTGCAGTTGTGCATGCGCATATTCTTCGCTCAACGCGTGGAGGCGGTCGATTGCGCGTTCATATTCGCGAATGTTTTGACTGAGGGCGTCGCGCTGTGCACGCGCGGCAGCGAGTGCAGATTGATCTGCGGCTGCGGCGGCGATCGTCAGCGCAAGGGTATTGGCTTCTACCTGTGCGGCATCGGCGTGTTCGAGTGCCGTTCGTAGTTGATCGCGTTCGGCGGTTGCGCGGTCGAGTGTCCGTTCAATGAGGGCACGACGCTGGCTGATGGTCTGGTCTGCATGGTTTTTTTGGGTGACGAGGTCTTCGTATTGTTGGCGCACTGCATGCAATGCACCGTAGCGCAATTCAAGGGTTTCGTACCTTCGGAAGCGCTCTTCGACCTCTGGACGCGCTGCCAATAGCAGGTTTACGTTCTGAACTTCCGTCTCGATATCGGTCAGACGTTCGGTGTAGTGTGTCAACTGATGGCTGAGTTGCTGTGCTGCCTGACGGCGCGTCTGGCGCGCAACGGCAGTCGTGGCGTATTCCACAAATGCGCGTGCTTGGGCGACGCGTTGCTCGGCTTCCTGGAGCTGAGTACTCAGGCCAGATATGTTTGCGACGTTTGCTTCGTCTACTGCCATTTGGCCATGGATGTGTGCAATACGGGTCGTGTGTTCGTCACGTTTCGTTTTTGCCCGCTCGCGGTACATGTTGTAGCGGTCTATCTCGAGCATTTGCGCGAGCAAATCACGGCGTTCCGTGGGCGGCAGTTTGGTGAACGCGTCTGCTTCGCCTTGGCGCAGGTACGCAGAGTTACTAAACACTGCATAGTTCATGCCGATGATGTCGGTGGTTATTTTTAGCTGCGTTTCACGCATGGTGCCAGCGGTGAGCGAATCCCAACGGGTGCGTGAATCATCTGATGCTTGGTAGAGTTCGAGCCGGGTTCCGCCACGACTCGATTTTGTGTACGAGCGATTGATTCGGTAGATAATGTCGCCGACCGAAAAGACAAATTCGACGTACATCCGGTCGGAGCCGTGGTTGATTATTTCGGCTTCGCGTAAGCGAGCCTCGCCCCAGATGGCCCAATGTATCGCCTCGAGGAATGACGATTTCCCTGCGCCGTTGTCTCCTGAGAGACAGGCAATGTGGAACGTCGAAAAATCGAACACCGGGGTTTCGTTTTTGTAACTCAGAAAATTCTGCATTTTGAGCGAAAGAGGAATCATGACTGGTTCCCTTCCTGGGCGAGCGCATACGAGATGGCAGTGAGCGTCTGCTGTGTGTCTTGGCTGGTGAACGCGCTCCACAGCGATTCGAGTTGGGTGCGTTGATAATTGGCTTCGGCGCGCATCGTTGTCAATACGGTTTTTGCCTGTGAGTGCCCCGTGAGGTGTGTGGCGATGAGGAGCCGATGCGCGGTGGCTGCATCTTGTATGATCCCCAAGCGATGCTGGAGTTTTTCGAGGAGTGCGACGAGTGGCGATGCGTGCGGCAGCAATACTTCTGGGAATGCTTCGATGACATAGCGAAGTTTCTTGGATTGAATGCGGATTTCATGCATGGTTTCGGTGTCGATTTTTGTGGCTGGGGTTCGCATCGGCAGCGTGAGGTCGTGCATCATCTGTGTGACGCGCGAGTGGAGGAATAGTGACGTCGAGAGTGCCGCCGGGGTAGGCACTTCGGTCGAACAGACGAACGTCGCAAAGCCGTCGAGGAACTGCTGATGTTTGTCTGTGCTGATGAAGAGTTCGAGCTCTGTGAGGGCTTTTTGGCGAATCTGCTGGAGTGGGTTGCGTATGTCATGGGGAACGGTGTTTGTCCCCAAAATACGCTTGACATGTTCTGCAAACGCATCGGCGTCACGCACTTCTCCGAGGAATCGTGCCATTCTGCGAAAACCACGCCGGTACTGGGCGATTCGTTCGTCTTCGTAGACGGCGACACCGCACTCGAGGAGCGAATTCAACTTCCGTAACGAAACTCTGATGCGGTGGACGTCTTCGGCATGGTAGCCTGTTTTGACTGCGGATTCGCGGAGTAATACGCGTCTGAATTGACCACGCAGTTTGGTCCGAAGCACATCAGCGAACGGCCATTCCCGCGTATCGAATGAACCGAACGGCACTGACCAGTGTGGTGCGGGCTGCGGGTGTGCCAATGCTGCGACGGTCGCACGCTGTTGGTCATCGAGAACCATCCAGAACGGGTCGGCTGCATAGGGATGCCCAGTCTGGTGTACGAGCGCAGCCGCCACAATCATGCGATTGGCGGGGGTGTCGTCGTTTGCGAGCGGGACCATCACTGATTCATCGGCATCGCGTCCGATTGCAGAAAAAGCATTCACCTGTGTTGCAAGGCCTGCATCCCCACTCGGCGGCACCGCGTCCGTCGTACAGAGCATGAGCAATGCTGCGCGGATATCTTGCACTGCGAGTGTGCAGGCAACGCGTGCTTCGATTGCTGATTGAATCTCTCGGCATGTCACTGTATCGCCGAAGTCTGTCGGCGTAATCGTGATGTCACTCCACGGGCGTACGATGGAGCCTGCATTGATATGGCCGTGACTGAGTGTCATGGTCGCTACATGCACTCCCGCAGCAGTATTGACGTGGCGGATTTGTTGTTTTGTCTGCGCAACGGCGATTGGAATGAGCGTATGGATGGGAGCATGTAACTCTGCGAGGTAAGCATATAGGATTGCTGGCCACTGACCGTCGTGGGACACAGCATACATTTTTGGTGGTTCGGAAGTTTTGTGTAAGCTGAGCGTTGCTTGATCACCTTCACGGGTACGCATTACGAGCTGCACGGCCGATTGCTGGAGTGTCCGGGTGGGTGTGTCGAGGACAAAGTCGAGTGCCATGACGCTCGGTTGTGCGACGAGACGAAACGTGCCGAGTACACGTTGATGCCAAACCTTGCGGGCAGCAACGACATCGAGTACGTACAGAGGAGCATGAAGTTCAGCGCGGTCGGACATTTCTGGTTCCTTTTCTGCTCTGCATAGTATAAACGATGCTGCAGGGATGAACCATTATGTGCCATGCTGCAGAATGAAAACCGCCGTACATGGGCAAGGGATGCCGCACGGCAAGGGTCGTGACTTCATGGTATACTACGGCAGAATTTCATACATCGCGCGTACTCTTGCGCATTAACACATGGAGTTGTTTCGGTGAAGGTTACAAGTGAGCGCATGCCGCGCAGCATACTGCAATTGACGATTGAAATCGACGAAGCCACGGTTGAAAAAGAACTCGACCGTGCTTCACGTGGCCTGTCACAAAAGGCCAAAGTACCCGGCTTCCGCCCGGGCAAAGCCCCGCGTGCGATTCTTGAGCGCTTCTATGGTCGTCAGGCGCTCCTCGAAGAAGCATCTGAAGGGATGATCAACGCCGGTTTCAAGTACGCCCTCGAAAGTGAAGGCATTGAACCGATTGCGCAAGCAAGCTTGGGCGATGTACAGTTCAACGTGATGCCGTACACGGTGGTCATCAATGTACCCGTCGAGCCAATCACCAAAATCGCTGACTATTCCGGCTACAAGCAAGTCTTTGCGGTTCCGGCGGTTACCGATGAGGTCATGAATCGTGCCATGGATGATATGCGTGAAAAGCATGTCGTGTTGCGCGAGCCTGAGGAATCACGTTCCGCACAGCAAGGCGATTTGATCACTGCTGAAGTGGACGTAGTACACAATGGCTTATCCATCAACGGGCGGATTGACGGGCAGCCCGGCCAGAGTACCGACCTCATCCTCGAGCCAGGCCGCTTGATTGGTGGCTTGATGGAAGGTGTCATCGGCATGTCAATCGGCGAAAACAAAACCGTTGCTGCGACCATGCCGGAAGATTACACCGACGAAACACTGCGCGGTGAAGCGGTCACTTTTGATGTGACGGTGCGTCGCATCCAGGAACGTATTCTGCCTGACTGGAATGAATTGCCCACCCTCGAAAACAAAGAGGGTACGCTGGCGGATCTCAAGCATGCGACGAGTGACGAACTCGCCAAGAACGCTCGTGAAAACGCCGAAAACCGACTGGTCAATGGGTTCATTGATTCATTGGTTGCTGGCGCAGTCTACGATTACCACGAAAGCATGATCGAACTCGAAGCCGATCGGATTCTCCGTGGCCAAGAACAAGAATACGCCCGCTACGGCACAACCGCCGAAGCAGTCTATCGCCAGATGGGCCGCAAGCGCGAAGATTTGGTTGCGCAGTACCTTCCACAGGGCGAAGAGCGACTCAAACGGAACCTGGCGATGCGTGAATTTGTCACTGCAGAAGGCATCCTGGTTGATGATAGTGACATTGATGTCGAAATAGACGCAATGCTCGAGAGCTACGAACCAGAACAGCGCGAGACCATGAAGGCACTGTTACGCGAGCAATTGGTCGCCTCGGTGGCCAATGCAGCCCTCGACAAGAAAATCCGTGCCCGCGTGATGGAATTGGTCGCTCAGTCCGGTCCAGATGCCGAACCAGCAGCCAAAAAGAAGAGCACCAAAAAGCCAGCTTCGACGGAAAACGACGACGACGCTCCTAGCGCCGCCGCCCCCAAGAAGAAAACCACCAAGAAAGCCGAATAATCGCTTTCAGGTGTGTCAGACACAACCGGGAGTAGACGATGACTCAGCAACGTACGACCATTACCGGGCTTGCCCCGGCTGTAGAACAACTCATCCCGACCGTGGTCGAATCCACTGGTCGGGGCGAGTATCGCTCCGATATCTATTCTCGGCTGCTCAAGGAACGCATCATCATGCTCAGCAGTCCCATCGAAGACGGGATTGCAAACCTCATCGTAGCCCAACTCTTGTTCCTTGAACACGAAAACCCAGAGCGCGACATCATGCTGTATATCAACAGTCCTGGTGGATCGATTACTGCAGGTTTGGGCATCTACGATACGATGCAGATGATTCGTCCCAAAGTCGCAACGGTGTGCGTTGGGATGGCCGGGAGCATGGCTACCATTCTGCTTGCAGGTGGTGCAAAAGGCAAACGCTATAGTCTGCCGCATTCGACCATCCACATGCACCCAGCGGGTGGCGGAGCCAGTGGGTATGCCCCCGATGTCGAAATCATGGCCCGCGAACTCCTGCGCGAACAACAAATCATCCGTGAATTGTTGGCGAGCGACAGCGGACAAACCATCGAACGAATCGCCAACGACTTCGATCGTGATTTGTTCATGGATCCCGAAAAAGCCAAGAGCTACGGCATCATCGACGAAGTCTTGACGCGCGACGCACTCAACCAACAAAGCTAGGTGTGTCGCTTCAGAGCGCTCGTTGTCTATGCCACTTTGTGTAAGCGGCAGGTCAACGAGCGATTTTTTCACGAATGACGAGGGTGTAATGACCACAAATGGACGTGGTGTCTATCAATGCTCGTTTTGCGGACGTAGCCAAGACGAGGTACAGCGACTGATTGCTGGACCGCCACCGATTTTTATCTGTGATGAATGTGTTGCGATCTGCAACCAGGTCATTTCTGATGAACGGCAAAAGGTCGAACCCACCAAACCCACAATCCCTGTGCTCGATAAACTGCCTGTCCCGCGTGATATGCGTCATCGACTCGATGAGTACGTGATTGGCCAGGACCGAGCCAAAGTTCTCCTCGCAGTGGCGGTTTACAATCACTATAAACGCATCCGGGCAAGCAAAAATCCGGATGAAACAGTCGAAATAGGGAAGAGCAATATCTTGCTCATCGGCCCCACAGGAAGCGGCAAAACGCTGCTTGCGCAGACACTGGCGCGTGCCCTCGATGTGCCTTTCGCTATTGCAGATGCAACAGCGTTGACCGAAGCAGGGTACGTCGGCGAAGACGTCGAAACGATTCTTCTTCGGCTCATCCAGGCTGCAGACGGCGATATCGAACGTGCCAAGACCGGTATCTTGTACATCGACGAAATCGATAAAATTGCCCGCAAGTCAGACAACCCATCAATTACTCGCGATGTATCGGGCGAAGGCGTCCAACAAGCCCTGCTCAAAATCCTCGAGGGGTCTGTTGCCCATGTCCCTCCGGTTCCCGGGCGGAAGCATCCACAACAGGAATACATCCCTTTTGACACGACGCAGGTATTGTTTATTTGTGGCGGTGCCTTTGAAGGAATCGACAAAATCATTGGCGCTCGTGTCGGTGAAAAACGCTCGATCGGATTTGGCGCAAATCCAGCCAATCCCACGACCACACCCGAGTACCTGCTTGACCAGGTGACACCTGATGATTTGTTGAAGTATGGATTCATACCAGAGTTTATCGGTCGTATTCCAATGGTTGCACCACTCCGTCCACTTGATCGTGAAGCAATGCGGCGCATCCTTGTGGAGCCAAAAAACGCTGTGCTTAAACAGTACACCCAACTGCTCAAAATGGATGACGTCACGCTCGAGTTTACCGATGAAGCAATCGATGCTGTTGCCGAAGCTGCGCTCAAAACCGGGACAGGTGCTCGAGCGTTGCGAAGTATCCTCGAGGGAGTGCTTCTCGATGTGATGTACGATGCACCGTCGCAACCTGGTCAAAAACGGTGTATAATCGACGCAGACGTGATACTGAAACAAACACCTCCGTTACTGGAATCTCTCGCGGGCATGCCATCTGACGTGTAGTCCAGGTGATGCCAAAAATAAGCCTGTTGGTTTATTTTTTTGATTGTTCGTTACTACAAAAGGTGGTACACCGATGAAGTTGACACGGCGAATCTCCGATCGAAGCGAACAACTCACGCAACGACGAATTCTCTTTGCAGACGACGATCCATCGATTGCTACGCTTATCCAGGTGACGTTCAGTGGTCCACGTTTTGAAGTCATAGTCGTCAAAAATGGTCTCGAAGCACTCAAAGCGTTTAACGACGGCACGTATGATATCGTCATTCTCGATGTGATGATGCCATACGTCGATGGATTCGAAACATGCAAACGAATCCGTGAACGATCCGATGTGCCAATCATCATGTTGACGGCACGCGATGGCACAGACGACGTCGTTCAGGGATTTGAGTTGGGAAGTGACGATTACATCACCAAACCATTCAAACCGGCCGAATTAATCGCCCGTGTCGATGCGATTTTGCGCCGTGTCGATGGAATGAAAAACCGCCAGGCCCCGACTGTCGTGCGCTGCGGCGACATCGAAATCGATGCGCCGCGCCATCGAGTTTCTCTCAAGGGGATTGAAATAAATCTCACCCCGATGGAATTTGAGTTGTTGTACTTCTTGGCAGCGAACTCCGGTGATGTGTTTGACCGCGAAACGTTGTTCCAAGAAGTGTGGGGGTATGACTACGTCGGTGAAACAAATTTGGTTGATGTCTGTGTCCGGCGTCTACGCGAAAAAATCGAAGAAGAGCCATCAAAGCCAGCTCGGATTCTGACAGTGCGCGGTATTGGATACAAAATGGCTGAACATGCTGTGGTGATCAATAATTCTGCGGTGACGACAGACCTTCCACCCACTGAGCCTCTTGCCGAATACCAAAAGAAAATGAATCGCGACTGACTCCTCTTCTCCGAAAGCCCCTGCATCGCAAGATGCAGGGGCTTTCGTGAACATGCGGAAGAGGTAGACAGGTGGTTAATCTGCCGTTTCGGCATCGTCCGAAGCAGTTTCGTCGCCGTCTTCTTCGGCGAGTTCGAGCATATCGACACCGATCATGTCGCCAAGATCAAGTATACGCTTCTGCTTTTCGGTGTCATCCTCAGGTTCGTCAGCAGCCATTGCAACCACGGTATCGTTCTCGTCCAATTCCACGACCTTGACGCCTTGCGCGCTTCGGCCGCATACGCGGAGTTGACTTGCTTCGGTACGCAGGATGATGCCGTTCGATGTAATGATGGTCAAAACCATGTCGTGATAAATCACCCGTGCGAGTGCAACGGTGTCATCATCCGTGAGTGACATGGTAATCACGCCATAGGTGGCTCGTCCTTTGCGTGTATACAGCTTGAGCGGTGTCCGTTTGCCCTTGCCATTCTTGCCAATGGTAATCAATTGCGCAGTGTCCATGTGCTCGGGAGTGACGGTATTCATGCTGATGACTTCGTCACCGAAGCGGAGACCAATTCCACGCACCCCGCTCGCGGGTCGCCCCATCGAGCGTACTTGCGCTTGATCGAAGCGGAGTGTTTTGCCCATACGGGTAGTCAACACAACGTCTTCGTCGCCCATGGTTGTGGTAACCCAACCCAGTTCATCTCCGGCTTCGAGTCCAATTGCAATCAAGCCATTGCTGCGAACCGAACTATATTCTTCGAGCAACGTGCGTTTGATTTTGCCACGACGTGTCGCCATCAAGAGGTACTTGGCTTGGTCGTAATCGGGAACCGAAAGCATAGACGTCACATGCTCATTCGGTTGCAAATCTATCAGATTCACCAGTGGTAAGCCTTTGGCGGTACGGCTCGAATCAGGCACTTCGTGGGCTTTGAGCTTGTAGACGCGACCATTATTGGTGAAGAACAGCAGGTCGTGCATGCTGTTGCACGTCAATATGTGGCTCATCACGTCTTCTTCGCGGATAGCAGCGCCCTTCTTGCCACGGCCACCACGTCGTTGTGTCCGGAACACCTCTGGTAATTGGCTTTTTATATAGCCACGGTCAGACATGGTAATTAGGAGTTTTGTGTCAGGGATGAGGTCTTCGTCGCTGACTTCGCCGTTCACCCCGTAGACAATCTGGGTCCGGCGAGCATCGCCGTATTTTTCTTCGAGGTATTTGAGGTCAGCCTTGATGAGGCTGTTCAATTTGGCGGTGTTGGCTAGGATTTCTTCGAGTTCGAGGATGGTTTTCACCAATTCAGCGAGTTCGTCCTCGATGCGTTTGCGTTCGAGAGCCGCAAGCCGCCCCAATTGCATATCGAGGATGGCATTTGCTTGTGCTTCTGAGAAGCTATAATCGCGCATCAAATTTGTTCGTGCTGATTCGCGTGACCGTGATTCGCGGATGGTACGAATGACTTCATCGAGGATATCGATGGCACGTTTGAGACCCTCCAAAATGTGTGCGCGCGCACGGGCCTTTTCGAGGTCGAACTCTGTACGACGTCGGATGACCACACGGCGGTGGTCGACATACTCTTGGAGCATTCGTTTGAGGGGCAGTAATCGTGGTTGGCGGCCATCCTCAATCAGCGACAGCATGTTTATCCCAAACGACGTCTGCATCTGGGTGTGTTTGTAGAGCGCATTGAGAACTTTGCGTGGTTGAGCATCTTGTTTGAGCATGATGACCACACGCATTCCATTGCGGTCTGATTCGTCACGGAGGTCACGGATGCCTTCGATTTTCTTTTCTCGGACTAACTCTGCAATACGCTCTTGGAGGCGGGCTTTGTTTACCTGGAACGGGAGTTCTGTGACGATAATCTGATGGCTATTTCGTGCGCCTTCTTCGACATGTGCTTTGGCGCGGATGGTGACCTGACCACGACCCGTGGCATACGCAGCATTGACCCCTTCATTGCCGAGAATTAATCCACCGGTGGGGAAGTCCGGTCCAGGGACAAATCGAATCAAATCTTCGACGCTGCAATCTTCGTGGTCAATCAAGTAGACGATCGCTTGGCATATTTCACTTAAGTTATGCGGCGGGATGTTCGTCGCCATACCGACAGCGATTCCATTTGCGCCGTTGAGGAGCAAATTTGGCAACCGCGCAGGAAGGACCGTCGGTTCTCGGAATGTTCCATCGAAGTTGTCGCGGAAGTCGACCGTGTTTTTTTCGATGTCGAACAGCATCTCTTCGGCGATGGCCGACAGACGTGCTTCGGTGTATCGCATGGCTGCGGGAGGGTCACCGTCAATGCTCCCGAAGTTCCCTTGGCCATCGACGAGAGGGTAGCGCATGTTCCACGGCTGGGCTAGACGTGCAAGCGCATCGTAAACCGACGAGTCACCGTGCGGGTGCATTTTACCCAACACATCACCCACAATACGTGCACATTTTTTGTAGGGGGTATTTGCTCGCATACCCATATCCCACATGCCAAACAGAATGCGTGTCTGTACTGGTTTGAGTCCATCGCGAGTATCTGGCAATGCTCGCGACACAATCACACTCATGGCATAGTCAAGATATGCAGTACGCATCTCTTCAGTGATACTGCGATTCTGAATTGCACCGACATCCATCCTGCACCCCTGTCAATCACAATAGATTACATTTTGATGAGTTAATTATAACACAGAGGGGTATTATCTGTTTTGTACCCTAGGGCAAACAGATGATTCTGAAGCGTTACAGGGGCAATCCACGGACGCCTACCGGGGTGAACTCGAGGTAGTCGCAGGCTGTCAACTGATACGTTGTGCCATTCATAAGTACCTGTGTTGCGTTGTTCCAATCGTCTGGTCTATGGAGATGCCCATACAGGCACGTCGTCACATGATATTGTTCAAAAAGGCGAACAAATTCTGTGGGTTTTTTGTCGATAAAAGGAGGAAAGTGAATCATGGCAACGATTGGGCGGCCTTCGGAGATTTTGTGAGCAACCTGGAGTGAGCGTTCCATGCGGAGTAGTTCTCGCGCATAGATACGCTGATCTGCTACCGCATCAAAGCCTGGCATCCCGGGAGCAGTCCAGCCGCGGGAACCACACAGGACAATTGGACCGGCAACAATAGCATCGCCCTCGATGAGGGTGATACTCTGCGGCATTTTTGTGCGAATCGGTCCAGCACGGTCCCACCAATAGTCGTGGTTGCCCTTAATACAATATTTGTGGCCGGGGAGCACATCGATCCAGCGCAGGTCGACTAATGCATCGTCGATGTGCATAGCCCACGATATATCGCCGGCGATACACACCAAATCGTCGGGTTTGACCACACGTATCCATGCGGCAGCGATGCGCTCCGCATGATTGCGCCAACGATTCCCAAAGATATCCATAGGTTTGGGATGTACACCCGAGAGATGTAAATCCGAGATTGTCCAGATCATATGTGCATAAAAGAAGGGCGTCTGCACGCCCGATACAAATTTATTCTGAATCTATAGTATCAGATGCGAGTATGCCTGCCAAATCAGCTTGGCACCAACGTGGTATCGGAGCCGTAATGAGGAGTGGTGATTCATGAATCGGATGAGGCAACTGTAACGACCACGCGTGGAGGTGATGCGCATCAATTCCCAAACGACCACTGCCGTAACTCGCATCACCGATGATAGGATGACCAAGGCCGTGGACATGCAAACGGATTTGATGCGTTCTGCCGGTACGCGGCCAAGCGAGAACGGTGCTGGAACCATCAGCGTGGCGACCGGCGACGACAAACCGTGTTTCCATTGATTTGATGACATTCCCTCCAGGGAGCGGGTTGCCGACGTCTTCCGCTGGATAGACACGGAAGCGGCCACGCTCACTGCGGCCGTGACCGGTTTGCATAACGATTTCATCCCATGTTGGCCACCCCTCGACGTGCGAGATATAGCATTTCCGTGCTTTTTGTTGCACAAACGCCCGTTGCAGTGCCCCATTAGCGTGGCTGTGCCGTGAAAAAAGCAGCACACCGGTAGTATCGCGGTCGAGTCGATGCGCCGGATGAAGGTGAAGGAGTTCACCGGTACGACCATACCAATGATTGAGCAGTGCGTTGCGAAGATGATTTTCGGCATCCCAAGGAGTGGCATCGACGTACGTTCCCGCCGGTTTGTTGAGTGCAATGAGCCAGCGATCTGCATAGATGACGGCATCATCAGTCAGCATACAGGGGTGTGCGTGCGCTGGCGGGGTATGTACTGCCACCAACATCCCGGGGAGCAAACCTGCGGTGGCGATGCGTACCCGTGCATGGTTAATCCATGCACCACCGCGAGCGATGATGGCACGAGCATCTTCGTGGGGAGCAAGGATGCGTTGGACTGCGTCAAGTAACGGCTCTGCGTAGGGAGCTACGAATGAGCGCGGGCCTTCGGTGGCAAGAGGGAGAAGGCTGTCTGGCATTGATAATCGACTTTCACACGGGAGTTCAGGATACAAAAAAACGACATGGGCGGGAGCCCATGTCGTCACTGACTGCGGGGTTATTTGCTCTGGCGTTCTGCGTATTGTTTGTAGTAGTAGTCACGATATTCACCATTTTTGATGGGCCGCCACCATGACGGATTATCGATGTACCACTGAACGGTCTTTTCGAGTGCCTGATCAAAGGTGTGACGACTCGTCCACCCCAAAGCCCGCAATTTGTCGGTGTTGAGTGCATACCGCCGATCATGGCCGGCACGGTCTTTGACATACTCGATCAAGCTGTGCGGTTTGCCAAGCAGGTCCAAGATTTTGTGCGCCATGTCGATATTGCGTGTCTCGACGCTCGTACCCACATTGTATGCTTCGCCCGCGACGCCTTTGTGGAGCACGACATCAATCCCTTCACAGTGATCTGTGACGTACTGATAATCACGCATCTGCATACCATCGCCATAAATCGGAATGGGGATGTTGTCGAGGGCGTTGGTTGTAAAAAGCGGAACTGCTTTTTCGGGGTAGTGGAATGGACCGATGTTGTTCGAACCGCGCGAAATAGTCGTGTACATTCCATAGGTCGTGTGATACGCGTAGACGATATGTTCTGCACCTGCTTTGCTCGCAGAATACGGGCTACGTGGCTCAAACGGATCGCCTTCGCTTGATCGCAGGGGCTCGGGAATCTGGCCATACACTTCATCGGTGCTGATTTGATGGAATCGGGGTAACCCGAGCTCACGGGCTACTTCGAGTAATGCCCATGTGCCGTTGATGTTGGCTTTGATGACGGCATCGGGTTGCATAATTGAGCGGTCGACGTGCGTTTCGGCGGCGAAGTTAATGATGGTGTCGATCTTGTGGGTTTTGACCGCGCTTCGGACTGCATCTATATCGCAGATATCGCCCTTGAGAAACGCGTACTTTGGGTTACCTTCCGCTGCAGCCAGGTTTTCGAGGCGACCTGCATAGGTCAGTGCATCATAGACAACGATGTCGTACGAGTAGCGCGCCAACATATGGTGAACGAAGTTACTCCCGATAAATCCGGCTCCACCGGTGACCAAGATACGCTGCATATCAGTCCCTTCTTTCTTGCTTGGTACCATCTCATGTTGATTGGTGTGCAGTCACATGAGTGGGTGAATATGAGTATATTGTAATCGTTTTTGCACCGCTTGTGAGGGTCTTTGCGGTGGGAGTGCGGGTTTGGGTGGCATAGAATGTGGGAATGGGGTATCCGCCACCACTATTCTTGGGTACCGCAGTTGCGACTCGGGTGTTGGTCCGTGCCTTCTGTGTTGCAGTGCGGGCAGGCCGTGTTGCAGTCCATGTGCGTGTCTGCGATGGCGTTCGTGTCTCGGATGGAGTCAACGTGTCAGTGGCTGGTCCCGGGGTGTCCGTTGGCCCAGTCGACGTAGGTGTGGACGAGGCAACGGCAGTCGCTGTCGCTGTTTTCGTTCGTGTTTTGGTCGGAGTGGCACCGCCGTCACCGACGACAATCGTGACCTGATTGAGGAAACATGCATTGTTTTCTGGAGCTTTGGAAACCGAACAATTAAGGAAGTTGGGGTACCCCGCGTAGTCACGAATAAGGCCAAATACACTGTGTATATTCCGGCTTTGGTAAATCGTGCACGTCTAGTCACGGTCCGTGTCCCGGATGATGCTAATGACGATTCACCAATGCCCCACCGCCATGGGTAATCGATGGTGACAATTGAACCTCTGCTTACCGAGGAACAGTTGGCACTGAGCGTCGGGTGTGCTTTGTCCCATCCCGTGTACCCAGCCATGACTCGGTAATTATCCGATTGCTTAGGGTACAAAAATGACACGGAACCGGTTTTGCGCTTCGCCCAGCGTTCATCTTGGTTAAACGTGATGTCTGAATCGGTAGGTCTAAACGGATAGCTCTTGATTGCGCCTTTTTGTAGTTTTTCACCGTGAAGGTAATGATGAGTACATCGTTTACTGCGAGTCGTGTTCGATTCACCGTTGCGCTGACACAACGAGAGGTACGGACTGTTCTTTTGTTTTCATTCTGCATATTCAGCAAGGGTTGCTGTAGCTGCCCGTTGCGTCTTGCTGGTGCGCGCTGCGCTGGGTAATTATGGCACGCCGATAATCGTGCATACGAAGGCAATAAATACTACTGACCGTAGCGTTAATTGATACATGTGCCGCCTCGCTCCGTCTTTTCGCACAGTGTGGCAAGCCAACCCCGTGCTGCAATCACTACATAGCGTAGTAAATGCAAAGATGCGCCGTTATGATAGTGTGCCCGCAGCGAGACCGTTGCTATATGCACCCTCAGCGCGGCCATGCTATGGACGCGTTGCTGATGTTGATTCCATCTGTCCAAATGAGCGTCCCTGGAAAAACCGCAACGCCGCGAATGGCCAGTCTATTCACTCGTGGCAGGTTTGCGGTGGCGCGTATCTCGAATCGTGATCCGATTGGTTGCAATACGCTGAGGGTGCCAGCAGTGCTTCGTATACGCAGCACGAATGACGCATGGTGGGCGGGGCAGCGCATCAAATACGCCCCTGCAGTGGTGCTTGCCGGTCCCGACAAGATATTCGTGTTGAGGTTATGCGTATAGGACCGAATAGTGGTATCGTCAGCACCTGCGATAAGCGCAACCGGCACCACCCCACGAAATTGCCAACTCCGGCATAAGGAAGCAAATGCTTGGCTCGTGGTTATCCGACTCCCAGATTGAGTGGTACCATCGGCCTGGTACGTGACGGGTAGAATGAACCCATTCTGCAGGGGAAGTGTACCGGCAGCGACAACGAGCCTGCCGACTCCATCGCTATTGATAAGCGATGTGACGAATCCCGGAACTGCAAGACGCGGTGCTCCCTCACGAAACAAGTTTTTGGTATCGATGCGAACGAGCTGGTGTATTCTCCGTGCGGTATCGTGGATGGCAAGTGTGACATTTGTCCCGCTTGCGAGCACACTGGTCGGTACCCCAGTTTGTGCGGTCAGCCAATACCCTGTCTCGCGCAGAGTGCCATTGACGAGTCGAAAACGTTGCAGAAAGATATAGTTCGGTGTGTAATTCCCTGCCACATAGACGGTGTCTGGCAGTTGGTCATCGACTGTGAGTACGAGTCCCGACGTACCTCGTATCAGGATTCCCTGAATCCGTTTGAGGAGTACTGCATCATAGAGGGCGACCTGAGCAGGGCTCCCTGCTTCGAGAACAACGAGCGTAGTCCCTAGTGCCGCGATGTCTAGGACCGGATTGATGGCTTTTTGCGTACGGATTGAGCTGGTTTTGACAAAAGAAATTGCTACAGGACTACGCGTTGGTGTGCGCGTCATCGTTGGCGTGTGTGCACCTGTAGTTGCTACCACGGTCTGCCGCGCAGCACTGGTCTGGGTAGCACCTGCATAGCGTTGTGCGGTTTGCTGGATGGGAATCGCACTTGCGGTGGTGGTTGAGGTTGGGGTAGCACTCGCAGTGTAGGTCGGTTTTCCCGCGGCTGATGCTGCAGTTGCAGTCAATTCACCCAGTATCGCAGTCTGTGTCAGGCGTGTTTTCGCTGTGGCTGCGATGGCAGTAGCGGCACCTGCGGTCGTGGTCATATGAGCAATCTGTGTCTTTAGCGCAGGGGGAAGCGTCGGTATTGGGGTTTGCCGCGTGCGGACGGTAATTGTCTTGGGGAAGAGTACACAGGCCGCATACGTTGGACTAGTGCTACATGCATTATCCGGATACCCAATCCAATCCTTCATGACTCCGAACGAGACCGTATACGTCCCCGGTTTTGTGAAGCTGACACCTCCGCTGATGACACGGGTCTGTCCGGCAGCCAAAGGGGTCGCACCAATGCTCCATCGCCATGGATGATTTTCGGTGCTACTGACTGGACAGGCAACAGGCTGATTGGCGTATTGTGTGTCCCAATCGTTCACACCAGCCATCACACGGAAGCGCCCATAGCGATTGCTACTCACACTCGCTTTGGGGAACAACGGAGTCCCGCCTGCGTTTTGCTTCGCCCAGCATTCATTCAATTGGTAGACATAACTGTTGTCGCTTACGGGGAACGCAAATGCACCGCCGCTAATCGGTGCATCTGCATATGCATTACGTACGAACATGCGAAAAACCACCGGGTCACCGACCATCACTTCGGTATTGGTCACGGTTACCCCTGTGAGCCACTGTTGTGCAGGGGCGGTTCCGACCGCGGCCCGAGCTTTCAGCCGGATACTCGGCAACAGCGCATACAACGTATCCCCTGGGCAGGCAGTCCCACGGCCAGGAAGCTGCGCATCTCGATGACCAACAAGAGTGTTGAGTGTCATCCGTTGATGGGCATAGAAGGCTGTGGCATTGGGTTGGATGCGATGGCGTGTCATCAGATACGCTATCAGGTTGTCGAGTGCAGCCTGGGACTGCTTTGTCGGAGCCACGCTTTCGAACGTCCCCAACATGGCAATACCGACGGTCCCACGATTAAATCGATAACTATGCGCACCATCAATCACGGTTCCATCAGCCCGTAATCCTTGATAGCGTCCTTCGTAAATGACGCCGTTGGGATCGATGAGGAAGTGATATCCGATGTCGCCCCAGTTGTTGCTTTGGGGAAGTGTGTGGTAGCGCCAGATTTGACGGACGCGTTCTGGCCAGTTACTGCCTGGCCCAGCGTTGGGAGTTGCGGTGTGATGGATGATGAGGTGCGTCGGTTTGGCAATCTCGGCATCGGTGGGCATCCAGGTTGCTTCAGTGCTGAGCCCTGCTGAACCGTTAGCATCCCAGCGTTTGACCGTTGTGTCGCCCCACGTAGCGCGTGCAACGATGGCTGGTTTGGCACCAGCAGAAAGCGGTTCAGTTGCGGCGGGAAGTTCACTCCGGGCTTCGGTTTGATCACGGGTGTCCATGGTCGTGACACGGATAGAGGTGACGGTCGCGAGGGCTGTGTCGGGCGTAGAGATGCGAATTTGCCATGCTTGGGCGATTGGTTCAACGGTGTAGATGGTGCTGGTTTGGGTCCCTGCAGGGGCGTCATCCAACAGAAATTCATCTTCATGGGGCACTTCCATCCATTCGCCCCATACTCCATCCTGCTGTGTGATGAGTTCGAGACGCAAAAGGTTTGGATCGCCAACCACAGTCCAAGTCAGCTGGATTCCGTTGAAAGCGTGTTCTGGGGACTCTGGGCCAAGCACTATAGGATCTGTGTTGGTTGCTGCGCGACCTGAACTCGTGACATCAATGATGTATGTTTGGGAGCTAATAGGAGGTATTTCTGACGCAGCGACGACTGGAGCATCTGATGCACCAGTCAACCAAGCAGCGAGGCAGAACAATATTGTGCGTAGCAACGTCAACACGAACGGTTTCATCACGAGTCCCTCTGGGTAATAGACGCGCACCATGGACGTGATGTTCCTCGTATTATACTAGAGAGTGTCGTAGATATGCATACTTCCTGTGATAAGAGGACTATTGTGTCATCTCCCTTTAAAACTATTTTGGCGATAGAAACATCGTGTGACGAAACAGCCGCCGCGGTCGTCAGCGATGGACGTCACCTGGTAGCAAACATCGTGGCATCACAGATAGATATTCATCGTCGTTATGGCGGTGTCGTTCCCGAGGTCGCATCGAGACAACATATTTTGGCTATAGAGTCTGTGGTACGCGAAGCAATCGCCCAAACCCCGGGCGGATGGGACACCATAGATGCAATAGCAGCGACATATGGACCCGGTTTATCTGGTGCATTGCTGACCGGCCTCAACACTGCGAAAACACTCGCATGGTCACGTGGGCTCCCGTTTTTGCAGGTGAATCATGTCGAAGCACATCTGTATGCGACATGGATTGGTGGAGAGGTTGTACCGCAGTTCCCCGCAGTTGCACTGGTGGTTTCGGGCGGGCATACCCTTTTGGCGCTCCTGCGCGATCATGCAGATGCGGAGCGACTCGGCGGCACACTGGATGATGCTGCGGGTGAAGCATTCGATAAAGTGGCGCGACTGCTTGTGCTCGGGTATCCGGGCGGTCCTGCAATCCAAAACAACGCAGTTGCACCTGCGAGTTCACAACGATTGCCACGAGCGTGGTTGCACGGGACGTATGATTTTTCATTTAGTGGGTTGAAAACGGCAGTCGGTACTGATCCAACTCTGGTAGCCGCAGGTGTCGCAGGCAATCAGGATGACCTGATGCGGCGACGATGTGAACTCGCCTATTTGTTCCAAGAGTCAGTCGTTGATATCTTGGTGCGCAAGACACAAGCTGCAGTAGCTGCGAGCGGGGCGTGCTCGGTCATTGTCGCAGGGGGAGTAGCAGCAAATGCCCGGCTTCGCGAGGTGCTTCGAACCAAGTTGCGTGTACCGCTGCACATTCCGCCGCTTGATTTGTGTACCGACAACGCAGCAATGATTGCTGCCTGCGCATATTGGCACCCAGTGAACGGAGACCTTGCCGTGGCGGTTGACCCAAATCTGCCGTTTGCGTAGGGTTGGATTGTCATAAACGCAGGAGCGATTCATACAGCATGAGGAGTGCCACCAACGTCACAAAGATGGCGAACCCACGGCGCAGCTTGTGCTGATCAATTGCGCCTCCGAATTTGTTTGCAATAGTCATAGCGGGTATTGCACCGGCCAGCAACATAACGATTAGCATCCAATCGAATGCGGTATCGAGATGTCCCATCAGGCTCGACAGACTGTTTATCGTGATCACCAACAATGAAGTCCCCACAGCGCGTCGCATGGGCATACCGACCAACAATACCATTGCTGGCACAATGACAAATCCACCACCGACGCCGAGAATCCCCGTGACGAGGCCGACCAAAGCTCCCACGACCACAATCTGCCAGCGCGGTTTTGCCAGCGTGACCGGCTCGTCGGCGGTGTGCATCGTGCCACGATACATAAAGAACGCTATCGTCAATAAGAGCAGACTAAATGCCACAAGCAGATACTGACCGGGAATCTGCTTCGATACGAGGGCTCCACCATACGCGGTCAACATTCCAGATGCGCCGAATACGAACGCAGTGGTAACATCCGCACGGCCGTCCTTCCACGCCAATCCCCCACCAATTGCAGCATTGACCGCGACGATTATCAATGCAGTCGCCAGAGCCACATGCTCATCTGCATGCAAGATATACACCATTGCAGGCACAATCATGATTGCACCACCACCACCAAGAAAACCCAGCAAGAGACCGACAACAGCGCCGATGAAAATAGGCACGATGAATGTCATATGCCTCTGGTTCCCTGATCATGAGGAGGATTAGAAGGTTCCTGCGTCGATTCGGTTTCGATTTGGTCAGCTTCTTCTGCCGTGATTGCCATATCGGTACTCAGATCAAATTCGGCGATGAGTTCACGGGCTTCATCGGCGAAGGCTGCAGGCACAACGATGCGCACCTCTGCAAGCATGCCCGATTGCATACCGAAGACTGCAGCACTATCTGCCCCAATGGTGGCTGCGGGTATGCCGGAATCATGGAGTTGCGAGATGAGCATGTTTGCCTCGATCGGCCCATTGCAGGTTGCTACAACGACAGGGTCGTTTGTGGATGAATCGTGCTGAGTACTCTGGAACAGACGTTTGAATGCTGACCACATACGCGTACCTCTTTTCTCCAAGAAACAAAAAGCGCTCCCCAACAAACGTTGGGGAGCGCTGTTCTATCGAATTAGGCGGCTTGCTTCCGGAACCAGGTGCGCCATTCGCGGTTTTCCCACACGACCAACAACTGTGCGGCGTTGAAGATCGACGAGAACGTACCGCTCATCAAACCAATCAACAAGATGACGACCAGGTTGCGAATCGTCGCGCCACCGAACAGCAACAGTGCCGTGAGCGAAAAAATGCTCGTCAGCTGCGTGTTGATGGAGCGTGGTAGCGTCTGGACGATGCTGTGGTTGACGATGTCTTCGAATGCTTCGCCAGACCGTCGGTGGGCAATGTTTTCGCGGATGCGGTCGAACACGACAATCGTGTCATGAACCGAAAAGCTAATAACGGTGAGCAGTGCGGTCAAGAAGTACGCATCGATTTCGAGCCCGATTGCAAATCCCAAGATAGCAGCCATGCCCAACACCACTAACACGTCATGCAACATGGCGAGCAGTGCACACACGCCATACCGAATTGGATTTGGCGCGTTACGGAAGGCAATCGTCAAGTAGATCAAAATGGCGAGACACGCACCCAACACCGCAATTGCGGCAGAACGAGTTGCTTCTGCACTCACCGTGGGTCCGACGCTCTGCAGTGCTTCACGTTCGACGGTGCCGTAAATGGCCGTCAAACCCTCGACCACGTTCCGTTGCTGATCTTCTGGGTTGACAGCGCTGAGTTCTTTGGTTCGAACCACAGCTGAGGCGATGTCAACACCGTTGACTTTGACGGTCGACAGCTGTACCTGTGCACCCTCGAATCCGTTTTTGGCGAACACTTCATTGATTGTTTCGGTGTTCAGCTGACTCGTGGTCTGGGTTGGGAAGTGCAAGTCCCACAAAGCGCCACCGGCAAAGTCGATGCCGGTTTTCAGTCCATACATCGCGTAGAAAATGGCACCGGGAACAATAATCAAGAGCGATATCGCAAACCAGAGATAGCGCAAGCGAACAATGTTTTTCATGCGGGAGAGCTCCGTATTAGGCCGTACGCTGCTCACGCAGGTCGGTGTCAGAATCGATTTCGTAGAACCAGAGTGATTGGGCAGCCTTTACACGGACGACCAAACGGAGGAACGTCCGAGTCACCACCACCGCAGTGAACAAGTTCAACAAGATACCCAGCGCGAGGGTCAAGGCAAAGCCCTTAATGAGACTCACGCCGAAGCTGTTGCCGAAGACAAACAGAATTGCGCTGGTGATCAAGGTTGACGCACTCGAGTCACGGATAGCTGGCCATGCTTCTTCGAAGCCAGCCTCGACCGCACGCGCGAGTGAGCGTTTGTTGCGCAGCTCTTCTTTGAGTCGAGCAAAAATGAGCACATTTGCGTCTACTGCGAGACCGATGGACAAGATAAAACCGGCGATTCCGGATAACGTCAACGTAATCGGTACCAATTTATGCACAGCGAAGATAATAACGGTATAGATCACGAGTGCAAGCGTGGCCAAAACACCAGGTAAACGGTAGTACAACATCATAAACAAACCGACGACGATGAGACCTACCATACCAGCGACAATGCTCGCAGCGACGGAATTGGCGCCGAGCGTGGCAGATACCGTGCGGCTTGACTCAATCGTCAGCGTGACCGGTAGGGAACCGTATTTGAGCTGATTGAGGATTTGTTCGGCTTCTTCACGAGTGGCACTGGTGATTTCACCGCTGCCACCCACCAGAGCTGATTGAATCACTGGGCAGCTGACGATAACATTGTCGAGCGCAATACACATTGGCTTCTGGATGTTTGCAGCCGAAAAAGTCCCAAGCCGCGTGCCAGAATCACCCAAAAAGGCAAATGAGACCGCAGGTTTGGAATTTACCGCGTCAGTTGCAACACGCAATGCGACTTGCTTGGTATCGAGGTCGCTGCCATTGGTGATGCTCTCGTAGATGGTGTTGTCTACTTGAGGAGCAGGATTTGCAGGGTCAACGGGTGCGTTGGGATCAATCACAGGCATGGCTGGATTTGGGTTGCCGGTTGTTTTGACCGTCGTACCCTCAGCCAAGAATGCACCCTTGGTGTCAATGAATTCCAGCCGACCCGTGCCACGCAGGGTTTCGATTGCTTGTTCGGGATTTTTAACACCTGGTAATTCCACAATGATCCTGTTGTCACCAGACAGTTGGACAATTGCTTCACTCACGCCGAGTCCGTTGACACGACGTTCAATGACGGTCGCTGCGGTCTTCATCAACTCTTTGTCGTTGGTTCCATCAGCCTTCATCAGTACCTGGGTACCGCCTTGCAGGTCAAGCCCAAGGCGAATACTGACATCACGACCCAGCCATGTGTCGCCTGGAGCAAACACTATCCAGGAACACAATGCGGTCAGCAAAACGATAAAGAGCATTGGGGCTACTTCGCGATTACGCACGATATTTTTGCCTCCGTGTCGGGGCGGCCGACTCATCTGAACGCTATACTAAACACTGAGTATAACGGCGAACTAGCCTGTATGTCAATTCTGACATACACAATAAAACAGGCATACTGCACTCAGATGCAGTATGCCGCTGTGGCAGATTAGTTACCGAGCGCAGCCGTGATTGCGGCGCGGACGAGCGCATCAATGTCATCGACACTCTTTGCGCTGCTCGCGTCAACGATTTCTCCCTGGACGGCAAATGAAGGAGTGCCCGGAAGTCCAAGCGCATTAGATTTCTTTTGGAAGTCGCGCACGGTTCGTTCACTTTCGGGAAGGTCTATACATGCTGCAAATGCTGTGCTCTCGAGTCCGAGCTGTGCTGCATACGCGATGGTTTGCTGTTTGAATGTGTCTGTGTCGAAGTCTTTCCACTGACTCTGATTCGTGAACAACACTGTGTTGTATTGCCAAAACGCCCCCATGCTTTGCTCACCGGCACAGCGTGCGGATACTGCTGCGTGTACGGCATTGTTATGCATTCCTAATGGGAAGTCTTGGAAGATAAGGCGAACTTTGCCGGTGGCAATGAAATCTTTTTCAAACGCTGCTGAAAGCGAGTTTGAATAGAACGCGCATCCAGGACACTGATAATCTGCATACTCGACAACGGTCACCGCTGCATCTGCGTTCCCTAGGAAAAAGCGGCCGTCGTCGGTTTTGCCCATGGCGATGTCTGCACTTCGCGGTGCAGGGATGGTCGCAGCGACCGTTGCGGTGGGCTCTGTTTGGTTGCCGTAGATACTATAGACCACCCCAATAACAACCAACACAGCAATGACAGCAAAGGCGATGTAGAACGTTCGAAGGCGTGCAACTGGTGCGGATGATTGGACGACGCGTCCACGTGGTTTGGGATTTCGCATAGATAATCCTTATATTGAGCATTTCTACCCTATTATAGTATGTTGGATGGGCATTTGTACGATTTGCTGGTCGCGTGTATCGCGGTGCAGGGGTTTTCATCGTATTCTCACGAATGATTGTGTGAATTGCTGTACCTCCTGTACGCGCTACAGAATGGATGGATATGCACAGCGAACTCTCTCTCGTGCAGGTTCGACGATTAATGATACGGGCTCAAGGGCTTGATCTTCAGCGGCCCGTCCGTACTGCGACTGCGTTGCTCCGCAGCATCGAACGGATGGGTGTTTTACAAATCGACACATTGTCTGTTGTCAATCGGAGCCACTACTTCGTCCTCTGGAGCCGCCATGGCGGATACCCCAGCGAATGGCTCGATGGATTGTTAGCGCAGCAGGAAATCTTCGAGTGTTGGACGCATGAAGCATGTTTTGCGCCAAACGATTGGTTCCCCTACCATCGACGTCTGATAGCAGATCAACGCGGCTCAACCAAAACACGTTGGGCATCCTCTTTTTTGTCGCAACATCGCGTGGCAGCGGATGCAATGAAGCGTACCATTGCGTTACAGGGAAGTGTGCGGGCAAATGACTTCTCACGGCCGGTGGGAACACGCAAAGAATGGTGGGATTGGACTCACGAAAAACAGTTGCTCGAGGCACTCTTTGCCTGTGGCGAAGTAATGATTGCTCGCCGGGAAGGATTTCACCGTGTCTATGGGCTGACTGAATCTCTCCGCCCGGATTGGAGCGAAGCACAGCTCCCATCGGCCGTCGACACCGCAACATACCAAATCCTGGCTACGGTTCGGAACCTCGGCGTCGTACATCAGCGTTGGCTCGGAGATTATTATCGGATGAAGACTACTCTGCATGCACATCTGCAGCGCGTTTTGGATGCTGGGTTGCTTGTGCAGGTGCAGATCGAGGGGATGGTTGGGCCAGCCTACGTATTGCCCGAGACGTACGCCAAACGTACCACGGCAAGTCGCAAAACGACGCACGCAACCCTCCTCTCGCCGTTTGATCCGCTTGTCTGGGATCGCAAAAGAGCACTCGATGTTTTTGGATTTGACTATCGGATTGAATGCTACACTCCCGCGCATAAACGTGTATACGGCTACTTCACGCTGCCAATGCTGCTGGACGACGCACTCATCGGACGGGTGGATTGCAAGGTCGATCGCAAGGCAGCTGTATTTGCCATACGCGCGTTACACTTCGAAGCAGGGTACGTGTTGACACCTGCTGATGCGATGCGTATGGCAGCCACATTCCAAGAGTGCGCAACCTGGCACGGGGCACATACACTTGATCTCGTGGGAATTGGGGACGATGACAACGGCAAATGTATGCGTATGGCCCTTTTGGCACTGTTGCCCAGTTGAATGGGATAGATTACAATGACGGCAACGCCATCTATGTGCGTTATTTCAGTTCAAAAGTAGGGGATCGGCATGCCAACCTATGTATACGCGTGTGACACCTGTCAGGTGCAGTTCGAAAAATTTCAATCGTTCAATGACGAACCGCTGCGCACCTGTCCAACCTGTCAAAACGCAGTGCGGCGTGTCATCCAGGCTACCGGAGTAGTCTTTAAGGGCAGTGGCTGGCATATCAATGATTACCGTGCCAACAAAGGCGGTGAAGCTGCTGCGGAAACCAGCGTCACCCCACCGGTGACGACCGCTGCACCAGCCGACGGCGACGCAACGACACCTGCACCTGCAGCGACGCCCGCACCATCTGCACCTGCTCCGAGTACATCGAGCAGCGCGACGGATGCCTGATGGGTCAATTTATTGCTATGCTTCGCGCTGACATTGCGGCGATTTTTCGCAATGATCCTGCCGCAACTAATTTTGCAGAAGTGTTATTGTATCCAGGTTTACATGCAATCGTGAATCACCGGATTGCACACTCGCTGTGGCGTCTCGGAATTCCTGTTGTCCCTCGGGTGATTTCGCAATGGTCTCGTTTTGTAACGGGTATCGAAATCCACCCCGGAGCGACGATTGGTAGCGGATTTTTCATCGACCATGGGATGGGTACGGTGATTGGCGAGACTGCCGAAATTGGCGACAATGTGATGCTCTACCAAGGCGTTACATTGGGCGGTACCGGCAAACAACTCGGGAAGCGTCACCCGACATTGCACGATGGAGTCATTGTTGGCGTGGGTGCGAGTGTGCTTGGGGCAATCAGTATCGGGTGTGGCGCACGTATTGGTGGTGGGGCGGTAGTTGTCAAAGACGTCCCACCATTCAGCACTGCCATCGGCATTCCGGCTCGTATCGTTGCCACCCGCGACCCTATTACCGGTGAATCGCGCCGCGTCGAAGAACTCCCCGACCCCGAAGGCGATATGCTCCGCGATTTGCGTGATCGCCTGCTCGAAATCGAGCAACGTTTCGATGAATTGGTAGAGCAGACTAGCTCTCATACGCACCACCACCACCACAGCCCAGATACACTGCACTCGGACGTCTGGAAGCAGCTCGAGCACCCCGACGATGCCGCTCCCGATGATCCTGATAAGAGAAAGGATCGCTCCTATGACAATTCGTCTCTATAACACAATGACCCGCAAAACCGACGCACTCACCCCCATAACTCCCGGGCTGGTTCGCATGTATGTGTGTGGTGTGACGGTCTATGATCGCGCCCACATTGGTCACGCGATGTCGGCTATGGTTTTTGATGTGTTGCGTCGCTACCTCGAGTTCCGCGGGTTGCAGGTCATGCACGTGGTCAATTTCACCGATGTTGATGACAAAATCATCAATCGGGCGAATGCACTTGGCCGTGACCCAGTCGAATTAGCCACGAGCTACGTGAATGAGTTCCGTGAGGACCTCGAATCACTCCATATCATGCCGGCAACAGTCTACCCGCGCGTGACGGAATCGATGCCGCAGATTATCGCGTTTATCGAAAACCTCATCACCAAGGGCTATGCATATGCAGCACAGGGTGACGTGTACTTCCGTGTCGCCAAAGACGCGGACTATGGTCGCTTGTCCGGCCGTAATTTGACCGAAATGGTCTCGGGCACGCGATTCGAAGTGGATGTCCGCAAAGAACACCCCGGTGACTTTGCCCTCTGGAAGGGTGCAAAGCCCGGGGAACCTGCATGGCAAAGTCCATGGGGTGGTGGACGTCCTGGCTGGCACATTGAGTGTTCGGCAATGTCACTCGACCATCTCGGCGAAGAAATAGACATCCACGGCGGCGGCAACGACCTCGTATTCCCGCACCACGAAAACGAGATTGCGCAGAGTGAGAGCTTGACCGGCAAGACGTTCGCCCGTCATTGGATCCATAACGGCATGCTTCAAATTCAGACGAAGCTCGACGATGGTACCTACAAGCTCGAAAAGATGTCCAAATCGTTGGGTAACGTCGTCACGATTCGTGAGTTTCTGGACGAACATCCTGCAGATGCGCTTCGTCTCGTTGTCCTGTCAAGCTACTATCGTAACCCGCTGGCCTACGGCATCGATATCGTCGCCGACCAGGAGCGCAAACTCGACCGGATCCGTGGTGCGTTCGCCGCTGCCAATGGAACAGTGACAAGCGGTGACGTGGTCGACCGACTGAACGCAGCCGTTGCCGCAGCACGTCCGGCATTCAGCGCCGCCATGGACGATGATTTGAACACCTCTGTCGCATTGGCGACGATTTTTGAATTGACCCGAGCCATAAATGTTGCCCGCGATGCAGGGGTGTGCGGTGTTGATTTTGGCGCTGCCCAAGCAGAACTGCGTGCACTCTGTGGGGTCCTCGGCTTGACCCTCGAAGACGGGCCGAGTGCTGTCGCCGAGGCCGCTCCGTTCATCGAATTGCTCATCGAATTGCGTGCAGAATTACGCAAAGCGAAGCAATATCAACTCTCTGACCTGGTCCGCAATCGGTTAGCAGACCTTGGTGTCACACTTGAAGATAATGCGCAGGGTACGCGCTGGAAGGTTTAACTCATGGCATGGCTAGAATGTAGCGTCGAAGTCGAGGCAGAAGCCGTCGAATCAGTCAGTGAACTCATGGCCTCCTACGGCTACAACAACGGGGTTGCAGTAGATCAACCCGTCATTCATGGCGCAGATGGTCCAGACTATCGCTACGACACCGAGAGACCGGTCATCGTTCGCACCTGGATACCCGTTGATCACAAGAGTGAAGATGCCCGCGCCAAGCTCGAGCAAGCCCTCTGGCACCTCAGTCTGTTGCGCAAAGTCGGTGCACTCAAAGTCAGTCATCTCGAAGAACAACTCTGGGCCGATGCCTGGAAGAAGCATTACACCGTGCAGCGTATCGGTAAGCGCTCGGTCATCGTGCCGTCGTGGCTCGAGTACAATCCTCAACCGAATGACATCATCCTTAAGCTCGACCCTGGCATGGCATTTGGGACAGGATTGCACCCCACCACCCGTATGTGTACACAGCTCCTCGAAGAATACATGCCGACCGGTACGCGCGTCATGGATCTCGGCTGCGGTTCGGGTATCTTGGCAATTGTTGCGGCACATCTAGGCGCGAAAGAAATCCTCGCTATCGATACCGATCCGATTGCAGTCGAAGCAACCATTGCCAATGCGGCCATCAACGGAGTCGCCGAGAATATGAAAATATTTGAAGGCAGCTTGGGTATTGGCAATTCACTCGGCCATTGGCTCAGTTGGGAAGCACCTGACGTCCCGAGCGGCACCGCAGTTCATCCAGAATCATTGCAATGCGATGTCATTGCAGCGAATCTCATCGCCAAGGTATTGGTCTTTTTGGCGGACGACATGTACGCCGCACTCAAGCCCGGTGGCTTGTTGATTAGTTCTGGCATCATTGCCGACCGAGAGGACGAAGTCGCTTTGGCGTTCACTGCAGCCGGTTTTGAGCGTCTCGATCGACGCAGTGAAGGGGACTGGGTTGCCCTCTATCATCGGCGCCCGGTCGCATAGTCATCGGGAGTATTCCCATGCAACCAACGTCGCGACTGAGTAACACGCTTCGCTTTTTTGTTGACCCTGCAAACATTGCCGCGGGGTCAACTTCTGATGCTGATTTGTTGCACCAGTGGCAACGGGTGTTGCGTCTGCGGGTCGGTGCTGAGCTGTTGTTGCTCGACGGTGCGGGTATGGCCTCGCATGTCGTATTGACGCTGCTCGACAATAAAAAAGTCAACTGGGAAATCCTATCAACGCTCCCTGCCAGTGGGGAACCGATACAACACCTCACGATCTGTGCGGCGTTGATTCGACCTGAACGGTTTGAATGGCTGTTGCAAAAGAGCGTCGAAATCGGCGTATCGCGCATCATTCCAATCGTCTGTGAACGAACACGTGCGGAATCTTCGTCCACGTTG
This sequence comes from Thermoflexus hugenholtzii JAD2, assembly GCA_945881915.1. Classification (GTDB taxonomy): domain Bacteria; phylum Chloroflexota; class Chloroflexia; order Chloroflexales; family Roseiflexaceae; genus UBA965. Next base: position 97,201 of record CAMCVW010000005.1, read on the forward strand.
AACAAATTTGCGCGTTGGCAACGCATTGTGACTGAGGCTGCCGAGCAAGCATGCCGGGGCAAAATCCCCGAACTCACGACTGCGCTCGCGCTGAAAGAAATTCGAACTCCTTCATCTGATCAGGTTTTCTGGCTCCACGAAGGAACGGGAACCCTTCCGCTCCGCCAATCACTCCCCACACAGCCCGCACCCGTGTGGGTGATTTCGGGTCCAGAAGGTGGTTTTAGCCCCGACGAACAACACTGGTTGGGTAGCCAATCAGGCTGGCATGCAACTGGCTTAGGTTCCCGAATTCTGCGCGCCGAGACTGCTCCCATTGTTGCCGCGACGATGATTCTGGCTACCCGTGGTGCATACGACGAGGGTGCCGCATGAAACGTATCATTCCCGTAGTCGTTGCATTTTTGCTTGGTTGGTTAGTTGCTATGCTGCTCGCTGGGACGCCCTATGCAGGTGACATCCAGCGCGCAATCGGTCCTGGGACCATTGCCCAACTCCAGACGCCGTGGGGCATGCGAGCTGCGTTTGCGCCTTTTTGGGAGAGTTGGCAACTCGTCGATGCAATTTTCTACGATCGTGTTCGGATTGACCATTCGCGGATGATTCGCGGTGCAGTCGATGGCATGCTGGCCACGCTCGATGACAAGTATACGTTTTATCAAGAACCCGATAAGGCAGCACAAACCACTGATGATATGTCGGGGCGAACTGCAGGCATTGGGATTTTCCTCCGCATAACCGACGGGCATGCATATGTCTGGAAGCCCATCCCCAATGCACCAGCGCAACAGAACGGGATTCTGCACAACGATGAAATCTTGGCGGTTGACGAGAAGGACGTCGCATCGCTCATCGTCGGCAAATCGGTTGATGATGCAGCGACCACCCTCGGTGCACTGATACGCGGCAAGAAAGGGACGATTGTCACGTTGGTTGTGCAAACTGGACAACAAGCACTCCGAACAGTCGTCATCACTCGGGACGACATCATCCTGCCAAGCGTCGACTGGCAGCTGCTCGATGGTGACATTGCATATATCCATATCAGCGAGTTCAAACGCAATACTCCTGATGTCCTTGCAGACGGAATGCGAGAATTCCGTCAGGCTCCGCTCAGGGGGTATATTCTTGATCTGCGACAAAATCCAGGTGGTTTGCTGGATAGCGCACAGCGCGTGTTGGGTTTTTTCTATGATGGGACTGCGCTATGGGAGCAACGTCAAGCGGGTGCTCTCATCGAGCTGAAAACCACCCCAATGAACCTCGATACACCGCTCGTACAAGCGCCGTTGTATATTCTTGTCGATGAACGATCCGCCAGCGCGAGTGAAGTTGTCGCTGGTGCACTACGGGACCGATACCCAGGGACAATCCTGGTCGGTCAAAAAACGTTCGGCAAAGGAATTGTGCAAAACATCTATCCATTGAGTAATGGTGGCACGATTCGGCTGACCATCAGTCAATGGCTGACGCCCAATAAAACGCTGATCCACGGCATCGGATTGCAGCCCGATTACACAGTCCCCGACGATCCGAAAGCGCCTGCCGAGAGTCCGTGTGTGGCAAATCGTCAACCCGAAAAAGGCTTCGTGTTGTGTCGCGATCCCCAGCTCAAGACGGTTTTGGGTATGATTCGTTAACGAGTTGCTACGTCCGCGCGAACACACATGGTTTTTCTGCTCCTGAATATGTGGCGATTTGGAAAACGCGTTCATCAGTCAGCATACATGCTCCTGATTTGTTGAATGTGCCGTCACAGCATGCAGAAGAAAACTATCCCTGTAAAAATCAGACGCCGCCTGTGGCAAAATCAACATACGCACGGTGTATATTCCGTTCAGAGCCCTTCGATCCTTCGGTGAAAAACCGTTGCGGAGTGTGTCTACGTACCCATGGTTGACGCGAGATTTCCAGCCGAAATCCCCGCACAGCGCACATTCTCTGACGGGGCCATTGTCTCTCGGGTGACGGCGAGGGCGGATTTTGCGGTATGCTACGTAGACTATAGCGCTGAGAGGTACAGTTATGGGTCGCTCTGGACGCGTCGTCGTCGTTGGTGCCGGTGTGGGCGGGCTTGCAAGTGCAATTCGGTGTGCAGTGGCTGGTCGACCAACGACGCTGCTCGAGGCACGTTCTCAGGCGGGGGGCAAACTCAGCATCTTGCAGGACGCCGGCTTTACGTGGGATACAGGGCCGTCACTCTTGACCATGCCGTGGGTACTGGATGAACTCTTACAGGCTACGGGAAGTTCACTCGCTGAGGAACTGGATGTCGTTCCACTGCCTTCTGCATGCCGCTATCTGTGGCAAGACGGCACGGTGTTTGATGCACATGCATCACTTCCTGCCCTCCTCGAGAGCATCCGTCGTTTTTCGCCTGCGGATACACACGCATTTATACAATTTCTTTCATATGCAGGGAACATCTGGGACTTGACTGCTGATCCGTTCTTGTACAAACCGTTTGATGGTCTCAAGAGTATGAATAATGGCAATATCCTCAAACGGACTTGGCAACTCGATGGCATCAGGACAATGGATCAAGCAGTGCGTTCCTATTTTACACATCCCTACATGCAGCAGGTCATGAATCGATTTGCGACATACAATGGTTCCTCTCCGTATCGGACACCTGCGACATTCAATACCATTGCATGGGCCGAGTTCGCATTGGGTGCATTTTATCCGCGTGGTGGCATGCATGGAATCACCGAAATGCTCGAACGTACCGCTCGCCGTGTCGGGGTCGAAATTATTTTTGATGCCCCAGTTCGCGAGATTTCTCACCAGAATGGTGCGGTGCGAGGTGTATGCACAACGACGGGTGCATACTACGAAGCATCAGATGTCATCTGTAATGTGGATCCACAAATTGCCTATGAGCATTTTATTCCTGGTGCGCGCGCACGGGCGGAGCGCCTCAAGAAGCGCGAATTATCGATGAGCGGAATGGCAATTTTGTGGGGCATCAATCGTGCATATGACCATCTCGACCATCACACGGTCTGCTTTTCGCCCGATTATCGCGCAGAATTCGCGGATATCGACGCTGGCCGGCTTCACGACATGCCCACGGTCTATCTCAATCACACGACACATACCGACCCTGCACACGCGCCGGTGGGCGGTCAAAACATCTTTGCGCTGGTGAATGTGCCTGCCCAACGGGGAGAGATGGATTGGGAGAGCCTGGCGCCGATGTACATCGAACGTGTCATTGATCGGCTCGCAGCCTTTGGGATGCATGATCTGCGTGATCGAATTGTCGTGCAGCATGTCTACACTCCCAACGACTTTGCACGACTCTACAACGCGCCAGGTGGTGCGATCTACGGATTGGCGTCGAACGCTCGCATGAGTGCATTCCTCAGACCCCTGCAGCGTGATCGGCAGCTATCCGGATTGGTATTCTGCGGCACGGGCACCCATCCCGGTGGCGGCGTACCACTCGCAGTGCTTTCTGGAAAGCATGCCGCAGCATATGTCCTCGCGAAGGAAAATAAAAACATGTAATCGTGTGTTATACTAAACCACTAGATTTGATAGAAGTGGTAGGGTATACATGAAGGTAGCAATTCCACGAAGACGCATGGTGGTTGCACTGGGTACCGCGTTAGTCATGGTGGCGCTGTATGTCACATTCGTGCGCTGGCAAGATGCCGGGTACGTGGTGAACACCGATGCGCTCTTGGCAGGTTTTTTGGTGGGTATGCTGGCACAGTTTGTCGACGGCGCATTAGGGATGGCATATGGTGTGACCGCTTCGACGTTTCTCTTATCGACAGGGGCGTCGCCTGCGGTGGCAACTGCAGCGGTTCACATGGCCGAAATCTTTACGACGGGTGCATCTGGGTTGAGTCACTGGCGGTTCGGCAATATCGATCGCCACCTTTTTCGCCGTTTGGTAATCCCTGGGATCATCGGGGCGATTGTCGGCGTATACATCGTGACCGGCCTCGATGGTGCGCTGGTCAAACCCTATATCGGTACATACTTGGCAATCATGGGCTTGTATCTCATCGTACGAGCCGCTTGGCGCGTGCACGTCAATGTAAACATGAAGTGGGGCACTCCAATTGTGGGCTTCGTTGGAGCGTTCGTCGATACGATTGGCGGCGGTGGCTGGGGACCAGTGGTCACTACCACATTGTTGGGAACGGGGCATGAACCAAAAGAGGTCATCGGTTCGGTCAGTGCGGCGGAATTTTTCATCACCGTCGTGAGTGGGGTTGCGTTGGCATTTTTGGTGACGGTTGAGGCATGGGAAACTGTCGCCGGCTTGATAGCGGGCGGGATGGTGATGGCACCATTCGCAGCGTTCATTGCGGGGAAACTTCCCAAACGGATCTTGATGGCAGTGGTAGGTTGCCTCATCATTGGGCTCAACTACGGCAACATCCGCAACGTCATTGGATTCTAATCGTTCGATGGTATAGAGTGACGCGCCCGCTGCTGCTGCAGCGGGCGCGTCTTTTGCTAGGCAAATAACTCTCGTATCCGTTGATGCTGCCACTCGATGATATCTGCGAGCGGATGGTAGGGCTCGTTGGTAATGGGGTCGACCGCCTGATAGGGAGGTGGTCCGTATTCTGCGGTGACCGTGAGTGTCGACTCGCTGCGTGCCTGGGTTGCCAGGTAAATCATCCTCCACCAGTGCTCATGGGCGCTTACTTCCTGCGCATAGCGAGGCATTCGAGGGTCAATCACTTGCGGACCCTGACTATGGCCGACGCGTGCGTGCAGATGGATTGTGCGCGCAGCCACTTGTGCAATGATTTCTTCACAATCTGCCAAAAGCCGTTCTGCGACGCAGGCCCAGTGGCTTAAATCTGCGCAGATGTGCATGTCGGGATAGCGGCTCAGGTAGGCTGCAGTGGTCCACGGGTTGAATAATAAACGCCCACGATGCGTCTCGTGACCGCAACGAATGTTGTAGGATTGCTCGAGTTTGAGCACGCCCTCTATGAATCGACAGCCATCATCAAAATGGGAGCTGTCGCGCCAACCATGCAGTGTTATCTGTCGTGCACCGCATTCCAGTGCACCTTCGATCTGCATACGGACGCTATCAAGGTGCTCACTGACAGATTCGCCTTGCGAGAAAACCATGGCAACGTAGTCCAGGCGGTGTTGCTCAAGGAGCATCCTGAGTGCTCGTTGCTCTGTACCGTCGAGCAAAGCGCCGACTTCAATGCCCCGATACCCTTGGGCTGCGAACACAGGCAATACCACATCCATCGGGGCGTCGACGCCCCACAGACTCCGAAACATCTCTACACGCATAATCACACTCCTCTGTGCGGCTGCTGGGATTATACCCCATTGCGTATGTGACTCACGGTCATCGCAGCGAACGGCGATATCCTTCCCGAAGTGCGTCTTGTTCTGTCACAAAGCAGCGCACCGAAGTGTGTGTCGTCGCATAATACACCCCGGTAGGTACATGATAGATGAGCGAGCGTACGTTCCCCTTGATTTGACCGACGATGCAAGGGGCAGATGCTGCAGTGATTATTCCCGAAACAGTCGCGGTAGGGGAAGCAGACAGCAGCGTGCGCGTCGATGTGGCAGTCCGTGTGACCGACGCGGTGCGCGTCGCACTGGCAGTCCGTGTCACTGTCGCGGTGCGCACTGCAGTCCTCGCATGGGTAGTCACTACTCCGTTGCAGGTATTGGGTGACCACAATCCGCGCTAGGCAGCGCGTGCTTCGGTCTGTGCCGCGCGAAATGATGATTGGTATAGATAGGGAACTCTATACGTGTATTCAAATGCATACCCATCGATGATCATTTGTTGATTGATGTTCGTGCCATCCGAAAGCCACACAAACCGCAGCGACCGTCCATATTTGTCGACGTCACCTTGACTCGAATCTGCTTCGAGATAAATAGGTTTGGCATCGACGAGGTTGTGCATATGTGCGCTCGCCTCGCGCCTGTAGCACTGCACGGGTTTACGCGGATCGACGACTTCTGGTGTGTCGATACCAATGAGGCGGACTATCATGATGGTCGTCCCGATGCGAACGTGCAGCGTGTCGCCGTCGACCACCTTGGTGACGACTCCCTGCTGGAGCCCACCGGGAGTGTTGCAGCAGCGGTAACCGGAGTCATAGGTCGCGATGCCGCCGCATGCCATAGAAAAACGAAAATAGCGCGAGAAGGATCCGGACGCGGCGTGTCGGACGAGTATGTGTGACGTTGCTCATGGTGTTGGAGTGACCGGGCTGGCCACACCATTACAGCTGGTGGGTGACCAGAGACCGCGAGCTGCGTTTCGGGCATCATTTTCGGCTGCTTTGAAGGCGTCTTGATATTGGTATGGAATGCGATAGGTATATTCGAACGCGTAACCCTCCTGGATGATGAGTTGATTGAATAATGTGCCATCAGGGAGCCAAATATACAGCAATAATCGATCGTATCTGTCACGTTTGTCTTGCGTTGGGTCAAACGAAATCAGCACATCTTTGCCGAGCAACGTTTTTTTCGTGAATGCACTCGCCTCTGCTCCGTAGCACTGAACCGGCTTCCGAGGATCCTTTACTTCGGGGGTGTCGATGCCAATCATGCGGATGGATTGGACTTTGCCCTCGAAATCAAGTTTGACCGTGTCACCGTCGACGACATTTGAGATGCGTGCGGGAATCTTCCCTTCCGCGGACTCCGCAGGAGCAGCGATCGGTGCCGTTGGAATCGCGGTGACACTCGGAGCCTCAGGAGCGGTTGTCGGCACAACAGCAGGTGCCGTCGTAGGTTGCACAAGTGGTTCGGTCACCGTAGGGGGAATAGGAATCGTGGGCGACGTAGAAGCAGTTGCGGAGGCAAGGACAGATGGCGTACGTTGAACCAATGCAGTCTGACTCGGCTGAAGGACTGGAGTCGCCGTTGCAATGAGATTTGGCTGCTGTGGAGTAGTGGGTGCGGCAATGAACAGCACAAGCCCTACCAAAAACATCATGCCCGTAACGACGAGCAAGAGAGGGCGCCAGATTCCGCCGCGTCGCCACAAGTACTCAAAGAGCAAGAACGGCGCGGCAATCGCATAGAAGAGCCCGATAAAGACGTACTTGAGTATCCAATAGAATCCGATAAACAGATATTTGAGGACATACCACGCCGCAGCAAAAAATGCCACTATTATGCCCAATAGACAACACCCCGAGGCGTTCATGGGACGGGAGCCTAGGGAGTGATTATTCATACAAACCTCGTATGTGAGCTTCATTTTCATTATAACGAATCAGGGCACCACATTTGTGGTGCCCAGCTGCAGAAAATGTTGGGGAAAGATATCTATTTGAACTGCGGCAGGTACGGAGCTGATTGAGCGAACATTTCGTCGACCATCGAGCGAATTTCACGCAGTGACAGACGTGCGGCAGTCAGTGGATCGTGATAGCAGGCAAGATAGATTGGTTCGCGATCGCCCGTTATACACCCGGTTATTGCTAATTCTTCAATTTGACTACTCAAATTGGTCAGTAGTTGCACCGCTGTGGGTAAGGCTCCGACGGCGTGTGGATGCAAACCCGATGCATCTGCGAGGATGGGTACTTCGACACATGCCCCGTGCGGCAAATTGGTGATGTAGCCGACATTGCGTACGTTGCCATTGAAGGTGAATGCATCACCGCCAGATAACGCATTGATGATGGATGCAGCATATTCGTTACTGGGTGTGAGATCTATGGGTTGCGGCTGTGTACGTTCCCGTTGTGCTTCGTCACGCCATTCGTGCATGTGCTTTTGATACCAGTTCACTGCTGCATGACTCGCGCCTGGGTTCCACCCTGTCCCTGGAGTGCAGAATTCCGCGATGAGTTCGGGTCGCTTCCTGAACCACCAGTTGTACTCTGAATGATGCCCACTTGATTCGGTTGTATACAATCCAAGTGCAAGAAAGAGTTCGTTCCGTACGATTTCTTCACGGTAGGTTGCTTCTTGAGCGACTGCATCGTGAATGCGTGGGTAGGCATCAATCCCTTTGTGAGTCAACGTCAAATACCAGGCCATGTGATTAATCCCTGCGCAGGTGTATTGCAGTTCTGCAAAAGGGACGTTCATCCAACGGGCCAGCATTTCGGCGGTGCCTTGCACACTGTGACACAATCCGACCACCGGGACTGTTGTGTCTCGACTGAGAGCACCGCAGAGCATCGCCATTGGATTGGTATAGTTCAGAAGCACCGCTTTGGGTGCGAGCTGTTCCATCTTCCGTGCGATGTGTTGCATTGCGGGGTAGGTTCGTAAAAACCGAAAAATACCGGATGGGCCACGGGTGTCACCGATATTGATGTCTACACCATACTTCGCAGGGATTTCTGTGTCGTGACGCCATTGATCGAATGATCCGGAAATCGTACAGATGACATAATCAGCACCTGCGAGTGCGACATCGATGACTGTGGTGGCTAAAATCTGGGCAGCATAATGGCCTGCATCAACAATCCGTTTGACGCTAAAGTGCACATGATCGAGACGTTCTTGATCGATGTCATACAAGACAATAGTGGCATCTGACATACGTGCAAAACTGAGCACGTCGCGGACTAAACGGCGTGTAAATATATGGCTTCCTGCGCCGACGAATACAATTCTTGTCATTATTGCACCTCTCTGTGCTGCTTCGAAGTCACTGACCGAGATTCACACAACATGCTAGGAGTGAAAAAAACGGCGTATTCCGTCCCTCTGAAGTAATCCAGCGCGCCATGTAATTTATGGTACTGCACGGTGTTCGACGCACTGAGCGCAATTCGTAGTGATGGCCCGGTCATGGTTGCGCTTGCCGAACACCAGCGATCACGCACGATTTTTTGTATGGTCTGTGCTTCCCGCAGAGGAACTCCACGACGAGCGTCAGTTTTCGGCTGTCGCTCCTGCAGTGGAACGCATCTGTGCAGATATCCACACACCACTCGATCGTGCACGTGCCAACAGGCCAACGCTGCAGAGGCCAGTCCTCGCCAGACAAAATGTCAACATGCGTGACCCGTTAGGTCATGTCTGGATTCTGCGACAGGCGACGCTGAGCGGTGCATCCTAGAATGCGCAGGGCAGGGCAGTCGCCGTCGTGATGAGGGCGATGACCCGATCGAGGTCGAGCTGCGTCGTGACGTAGGCGTTTGCAGGTTTTCCTGCGAATCCGCGTGGGTCAACGGCGGTCATCCCACGGCCGACACCGGTCCCGCAATCGACCGACATGTAGACATGTTGCACGGTTGCGCACGACGGATCAAGTGCGACCGCCATTGCTTTGGGATCTGCCATAATCATGCCGATGCGATTACGTTCTTTGCCCCAATTCATCAAATTGGTACACATCGGTCGCACAAAACGCTTGCCCATGTCGCCGGCGTCGAGGAGTGCTTCCCAGCGATCCCACAGAATGACGTGGTCAATGGCGTTTTCCCATGTTATCCACGTGGATTGTAGATTGCCACGCTGCAACACCAATTCGGCGGCTTCTGGGTCGACATAAATATTGAATTCAGCAGTCGCGGTGATGTTCCCGGATGCTTTTGGCGCCCCGCCCATCACATAGGTGTGCGAGATATACGTGCCTAAATCAGGTTCGAGGGACAATGCAATGGCCAGATTCGTCAACGGGCCGAGGGTCACGAGCGTACAGCCAGGGTTTGCTTTGGCGAGGTCGATGATTGCTTGAGCACCGTGTGTCGATTCTAGTGGCCGCGGCGATCGGAAGCCCGCATCGCCCAGACCGTCTGTACCGTGCACATTGGATGCGTCAGGCGCATCCACGAGCAATGGACGTCCTGCGCCACGATAGATGGGGATGTGTCCTGCGCCATAGGCGTTCAAAATGGTACCGACATTCCGCTCAACATTGGCTAACGAGACATTGCCGTTGAGCGTTGTTATGCCTACTATTTTGACCGTAGGATCTGCCAACGCCATCAAAATCGCAAGTGCGTCGTCGACACCTGCATCGGTGTCAATAATCATTGGTCGCGGTTGCATAGCGTATTCTTTCGTGTTGCAGCAAAGAGTATTCACCGCTATTATACCCACAGTACCGTGACCGATTCGGCACGGACAAGCGTTTCAAATATACCCTTTTTTCGTATATTGTTGACGAGAGTATCGCTATGACGCTGCTGCGCCGCTTTGTTTCATATACCCAACACCCACGCAGGTGGCGTTGGTTTTTTTGCCACTGTCGTATACTCTTTTGTTGATTCCGTTTTTCTCGGCGACGTTCGCTCAGTGGAGTTCGGCAATTGCGACCCGATGTGTCGAGCGGTGTGACACCGGCTGGCAGAACGTCTGGTCCCTCGCCTGGGTTGCACAGAGTATCAGTCAGGGGCAACTGCCAACACACACCAATCAGTTATTCTACCCGGGCGGCGTTGATCTCTTCTGGCAGACATTGATGCTCGCAAACGGACTGTTGATGCTGCCTGTGACCCTGCTGTTCGGAGCCATTGTCGCCTTCAACACACTCACATACGTGACGTTCGTCGGAGCAGCATGGAGTGCGGCTGTACGTGCAGAGTCCATCACAAAACACCGCTGTGCAGCCTGGATTGCAGGGGTGCTCTACTCATTTGCGCCCTTTCATATCTGGTTGTCGTACGCGGGGTTTGTGGAACGTGTCTCGATACAACACTTCCCAATGCTTTTGCTTGCATTTTGCCACATGATCAAATCGGCCAATTGGCGGCCAGTCGTGTTGGGTTTGTCGGTGTGTTAAGAGCGTTTTTTTCGAGTCTCTACTATGGCTTGTTTTCGATGACGTATGTCGCTGTGTGGGCAACCGTGATGACTGTTACGCTGCGACACAAAAGGCACTGCTGCGCCAGACATGGATGCGGCTCGTCGTCATAGCATGCGCCGTTGCAGCGCCGGTACTCCCATTTGCGCTACAGATACTCGCACCGGGCAAGCTGCCTCCGAGTGCTACCAGTGGTGGTGTGGCGCTGGCCGATTATCTCGAGCGTCAAGTCGATTTTTCGTCTTCGATACTCACTTTTTTGACCCCGAGTCTCGTCCATCCTGTATGGGGGAGAAGCGGTCGTACAGTGGTATCGTGACTATTCACCGACACATTGGCCCGTATCGATCGGCTTCGGAGTGGTGATTTTGGCATTCGTGGCATGGTTTCGTGCGCGCCAAAGAATCCCGGTATGATGGTGGGTAATGACTGCGATAGTGTTGATTTTTTCGATGGGTCCGCGTATCGTCTGGCCCACGTCTGACACCGGTATTCCACTGCCATATGACATTCTCAATCGGATTCCACTGGTCAAATTGGGACAGCGCCCCAACCATTTTCTCTTTCTTGCACTCGCACATCTTGTCGTCTTGGCCGCTGTAGGAATTCGCGTACTGGCAGAACGTGTACACCAGCCCGTACGATGGGCTATCCTGCTGCCGGTGTTCCTTGCGTGCGAGCTCTGGCCATTGCCGTTGCAGTCCTTCCAACCAACGCAGAGTGTTGTCTATGATACCATTCGGGCTGGTTTGCCAGGTGCGGTGTTGACGCTGCCATATGACCTCGACGATGGCAACACCATGTATGCGCAGTGGTACAATCAGCGTCCGGCAGTGACCGGGTATTTGCCACGTCTCAATCCAGAGCTCGTCAATTCTGGTTTGCTTTCCAAAACAGACGGTGTCGTCCAGTTTACCCAACCTATCACCACCATGACGGTGCTCAATCGTGATCCAGCCGAGGTGCTCGCGCTGATGATGCAGCGGCTCGATATTCCATACCTCGTGGTTGACAGTCGCTTTGCGGTCGTGACGCACCCGAACGTCCTACACAAGCGCTGGCGAGAAGTCGCAGACGAGGTACTGACGCTCTACCAACAGCCTGATACATCCCAAGCGGGTGTCTGGCCCGTGCTCAACACTGGGTGTTCCCCATCGAATCTACACTTGATGGCAATGCTTGGCAGTGGAGCGAACGTGATGGAAGTTTTTGGCTCTATCAACGCCCGGATGCTGTCCGTGATCTGATTGTCACTGCGCGTTTTTCGGTGCCTATACCGATGGACGTGCGTCTTGATGGTGTTGATATGCCCGTTCCCCTGCGCTTCCGTGTCAATCAGGCTGCGCAGATCCGCCGGTATCGTATCCTCGTCCCGAGCCGTTCGCCGACGAGCGAAAACTGGTGGCATGTCAAGGCGCTCTACGAGACCGCAGATCGGGCGGTCGGCATTGCGTTGGCTGGCTTGTCCGCACAACAAACAACCATGCGTGCGCGGTAACAAAACAGATGTTTCGTGAAAAAGCGAGTTTTTGGAAGATTTCTCTGAGAGCTGCACCGTTGTACGCAATCGCACCATGCGGGTGATGAAACCTCGTGCAACGCGTGTTGTCTCGGCACTGCTTGAACGAGATTCGCTTTTGGTAGGGCATCAACACGATGCGCTCTTAGCTGGCGATGAGTTGCTGGATTTGTTCGGGAGTTCCTGCGGAGATGACTGTTGCATCAGGAGCGATACGGCGAATCAATCCAGCCAGCACGGTCCCTGGTCCCACCTCGATGAAGGTATCTACGCCGTGTTCGACCATGTAGGTTATCGTGCTGACCCAGCGAACGGCAGACGTAACCTGTGCCGGTAATTCTGCACTCACTGCAGTGACATCGGGCAACGGTTTCGCGCTGATGTTCCCAATGACCGGGACTTTTGGCATATTGATGGTCGTTTGTGCGACGACATGTGCCAGTTCGCGGGCTGCGTCGCGCATCAATGGGGAATGGAAGGCGGCACTCACATTGAGCGGCAAAACACGCTTCGCGCCTGCTTCTTTGAGCAGGATGGACGCTGTCTCGAGGGCTTCTGTATGGCCTGAAATAACCGTTTGACCAGGTGAATTGTAGTTGGCCACTACCACTGCATGATGAGTTGTACTTGCGATAGCGCATATCTCGTCGATACGCGCGTCATCGAGGCCGATGACCGCAGCCATGCCGCCAGCATTCGCTGCTGCCATGAGGAGGCCGCGTGTGCGCACGAGGGAGATTGCGTCTTCGATAGACAAGCAGCCTGCAGCTGCGAGGGCACTGTATTCGCCCAGACTATGTCCAGCGAGGGCAACTGCGTGGGCTGTGGTGTACGAGACAATGCGGTCTGCCCCGCCCGCCAGTGCAGCCAGGATTGCCAGTTCGGTGGTCACAAGTGCGGGTTGAGTGTGTTCCGTCGCAGACAACGTAGATTCTGGCCCAGCAAAACAGATATCACTGATGGAGTATCCTAAGGTCCGATCTGCACGGGCGTAGACATCGGCAGCTGCGGGGAATTGCTGGGCAATTGCATGACCCATGCCGACAATCTGAGCGCCTTGGCCAGGGAAGACGAATGCGCGGGTCATTCTGCGCTCCTTTCGGTTTTCGCTTGACCATGCACTGGCAACCGTTGCACCGGAACTCCCCAGCGCACCACCGCCGATGCCCACGTGAGGCCGCCGCCAAACGCAGTCAACAAAATATTCGTATCGTGTTGAATGACACCTTCGGCGGCAGCCTCGGTCAATGCCATCGGAATCGTCGCTGCAGAGGTATTCCCATAGCGCTCGACATTGATATAAAACTGCTGGATGGGCACTGCCATACGTTCTGCGATTGCTTCGATGATGCGGCGATTCGCTTGATGCGGGACAACCACAGCGATGTCAGCTAACGAAAGATTCGCTTTTTGGAGGGCGGCCAACGATGATACTTCCATAGCACGTACTGCAAGTTTGAAGATTTCGCGGCCATTCATGGTCAAAAAGCGCTTGTCCGTTGCAAGGACATCGGGGGTCAGTGGCAGGCAGGTGCCACCGGCTTCGACCATCAATAATTCCTCGCGGTCGCCAGCGGCACCCAAATCAGACGACAGGAGTCCGTACGGTTGATCCGTCGCTTCGAGAATGACCGCACCGGCGCCGTCACCGAACAACACACAGGTGTTCCGATCGGTCCAGTTGACAAAGTGGCTCACGACATCGGTGGCACAAAACAAAATGCGTTTGGCAGCGCCTGTTTGGATCAGACTGGTAGCAACCGTCAACCCATACACAAACCCACTGCATGCAGCTGCGATGTCGAACGCCGCTGCATTCGTTATGCCCAATGCCGCCTGGACACGACAGGCCGTGGCTGGAAGCGGACGGTCAGGGGTAAACGTCGCCACAATGACCATATCGATATCAGCTGCGGTGACACCTGCCATCGCCATAGCATCGCGGCTCGCTGCGACGGCCAACGTCGACGTCGACTCACCGTTCGAAATGATATGACGTTCTCTAATGCCTGTGCGCGATTGTATCCACTCATCAGAGGTGTCGACAAGCGTGCTCAATTCAGCATTGGTGACGACTCGGGTTGGGACTGACATACCCCAGCCGACGATGGCAGCGTATAGAGCCATTGCGTTCCGTGCTTTCTAAGACAAACCGGTGTTCAGTAGCATACGCCACGAACACCGGGTGTACAGTCTGTCCCGACGATGCCTAGGCTTCGGCGTTTTTGGCAACCATGACCACGACTTGGCGCTGACGGTAGTATCCACATGACTTGCATGTGTGATGCGCGCGCATGAGCAAACCACAATGGCTGCACAGCACCAACGTAGGTGCGGTCAAGCGTTGATTCTGGCGGCGATTGCCACGACGATGTCGGGATACCTTAGTTTTCGGTGCTGCTCCCATGGGTAGACTCCATTCTCTTGATTACTGCTGTGGCTTCTTGTCAAGCAATGCTTGTAGCGCTGCAAAACGATCATCCACAGGAGCTTCACTACAACGACAAGACTCAAGGTTGAGATCGACACCGCAACCGACACACAAACCGAGACAACTCGACTTGCAGAGTGGGCGCATCGGCATCTCGAGGATTGCATACTCGCGCAATGCCATTCCGATATCCAAGAAGTGATGGTCGTCTATGAGAAACGCATCATCGTCTTCTTCAACATCGGCAGCAATATTCGTACCCGTGGATACATCCACTGTGGCGCGATATTGCTCGGCGAACGTTACATCTACTGCAACCAACGCCGGCTGGAGACAGCGCATACATGTGGTCGACACGATTCCAGATGCTGTTACGTTGGCATAGATTCCCGATTCCGTTCGGGTAAATCGCGCATCACCTGCGATATCACGTAATGCTTCGCCCTCGTGCAGTGGCAACGATGACTCGGTAAATGCATGGTCTCGCCGTGAACCGGATTCTTCACGTAACAACTGCGACACATTGTAGGTGAGGGGAGAGTGTTTTTGTGTCGCCATCAAGCACCTATGTGAAGCGTTCCGAATGTGTATTATAGGACATGCGCGTTGGATTGTCAAAAATTCACTGCTAGAGGAGTTAGCGATTGAGTTCGTCTAAACCACTGTTTACGCTGCCCAGTAATCGTTCGAGGCGACCTTGTACATCATGCAGGACTGCTCTGGCGTAATTGTCCGCGTTCGCGCGAATCTCGTCAGCGTCTTGGCGGGCAATGCGAACAATGCTGTCGTATTCTGGGGTGCCCGAATCATCCTTCGTGACTGAAGGCTGTGCAATGTAGGATGTTGCGGGTGTCTGGAATATCGCCGCTACCTGCATGTTTTCGGCACTGCCCATCACTACCATTTCGCGGATTCGGTCGATGTACTCAAACAGCTTCGATTCTTCGATGACGACGAGCTTTGTCATCGGAATATGCTGAGAAGCAGTTATGAAGTCTTCGAGCTCGTAGAGTAAATCGTCTGCGTTCATCTACCTATCCTCCATGCCGTCGGTCTGCATAGACGCGCTGGAGCGCTGTCGCGACATGTGCAGGAACCAACCACGAGACATCCGCTCCCAACGATGCTAACTCGCGTACGCGGGTCGAGCTGTAATATGTGTATTCGTGACTCGCCATGAAGTACACCAAGTCAACATCCGGTGCGAGCCGTTGGTTCACCTGCGCCATCTGAAATTCAGATTCGAAGTCATTGGCAGCACGTAATCCACGCACGACGACTTTTGCACCGACCGAGCGTGCATACTCTACGGTCAAGGAACTGTAGGTTTCAACTTTTATCTGTGGCATGTGGGCGGTTGCTTTCTGCAAAAAAGCGACGCGGTCTGCGGTAGGGAACAACAAGCGTTTGTCTGGCCTGTCGAATACCGCCATGATAATCGTATCGAAGATGTGGGCGGCACGCTCTGCAATGTCGAGGTGGCCATTCGTAACGGGATCGAAACTGCCCGGATATACTGCAATACTCACGCATCAGCTCCTTCGCGCGGACGCTCGTACAGCGTCACACATGATCCCCCAAAACGACGAAATTCGATGCGCTGAAGTGGACCACACGTCTCGTTGAATTCGACATGAATCTCGTGCCCAATGATGAATATTCCACCAGGCAATAGCAAATCAGCATTTGCAACCAAGCTCTGTATGTCATGAATGGCCGGGTCTGCATAGGGAGGATCCATCATGATGAGTGCATATTGTGCACTGCCACGCTGTTGGGTGACAAATCTGCTCACCGGCTGCTGGTAGATTTTGGCTTTGGATGCGAGTTTGGTATGTGCCAGGTTATCACGTATAACGTCGCACACGGCTGCTTTTTGTTCAACAAAGTCACACCAGGAAGCACCTCGTGATAACGCCTCGATGCCTATCGAACCAGTACCCGCATACAAATCGAGCATCCGTCCATAGATAGCGCCATAGCCGTTCAAAACCGAAAAAAGCGACTCCTTCACGCTGTCCAACATCGGTCGTGTACCGGAACCTTTTGGACCCTTCAAATGGTGGCCTTTGGCAGTACCGGTGATTACACGCATTGCTTCACCGTCCGTACTGCAGCCGGCGTACCAGCATTTCGGGCAGGCGATGTTCCTGCATTTGCCGTTGGGTCATGGTGATGTCATACTTCACGCGGCAGAATTCTATATGCTGATTGTCGGTGTCGAGGATGGCATACGCTGCTCGTGCATCGCCATCACGTGGCTGTCCGACGCTCCCCGGATTAATAAAGTAGCGCTCCCCAGGGAGTATCTGCAGCGGTTCGCCGCGTGTCGGGACCAGTGGACCGTCGATCGATTTATTCTGTGTTTGTCGTATAAAAATCTGCACATGCGAGTGCCCAATGAAGCAAATTTGCTGCTGAATCGCTTGCCAGTTCACATATGCCTGCTGCGGTGCCAACAAATATTCCCAAACGGGATCGAGTGGGCTTCCATGCACGATATAGTGGCTGTCAGGATTAATGGGGATGGCGATGGGCAAGGTATCCAAAAATGTCAAATAGTGGGGTTCCAGTTGTTTCCCATTCCATATGTTTGCGGTGCGGGCATCTTGATTGAATTCGTTGATATCGACTTTTTTGCTGCCGATACACGCGAGATCGTGATTGCCAGCAATCCATTCGGTGCTGATGCGTTGCATCGTCACCATGCATTCGTTCGGACGTGGCCCATACCCGATGGTATCACCCAAATTCCACACCGCATCGTACGCTCCCGCAGCTTCCGCGAGGACCGCATCGAGGGCGATTATATTGGAGTGAATATCCGATACTACGAGTACCCGCATGATTCCACTTTCATTGTTCCGACTCTTGCGAAAAAGATGTACTATAGAGTATAGTACGTATAACTGTGCTGCATCATTGACAGGAGCTCCGTATGACGGAAGTTGCCACGCACTGTCCATACATTGGTCTCAAACAGAACCGTGCGATTCGATTCTCAACTGCCACTGCAGAACATCGTTGCTATATCAGTGGTGATGCGATGGATATCCCGGTCGATCAGGCGAGTTATTGCCTGACACAGTTTCACACACAATGTCCATTATACATGGGAAGTGTTGCAGCGCACAACCGAGGGACTGCAATTCCTGCCGCACCGCGCAAGCCAGCGTCACGTGAACGCGACTCCGCAATCGCAATGGCACAGCCCGATGCATATGCATCAAGCCCAGACGTCTACGAAGAAGATTGGGCATCGGCGCAGCGTGCAGCACGACGTGCCGCGGCGCCTTCGCCACGCCGCCAAAGCGGGATTCCCACGTCGGTATATGGCTTAGTGATCGGTTTGCTAGTGGTAGGTGTGTTCATCTATTTCTACGCTGGCACGTTGTTAGGCCCAGGAAGTCCCACAAATACGAGTGCTATTGTGGCCACACAAGCAGCGTTTGAACCGTTACCGACCGAGGTACCGACGCTTGCTGCTGTCGTTCCTGCAGTCATTGATACGCCTGTTCCAAGCGCCCAAGAGAGCACAGCGACGCCTGAATCAGCTGCCATCCCACCTGTTGCGAGTCCTACCGTTCCGCCTCGTGCGACAACAGCGGCCCAACCGGCAAATGCAACCGAAACTGCCGTCGCAGCAGTTGTACCGACTGCCGCATCAAAAAACATGAATGTGAAGCTCTACTACGCTGACGAATCGGGACAATTCTTGATTCCCGTGATGCGTTCGATCGATGTTCCAGGCAAAAAAATTGCTACCGCAGCACTGGTGGCATTGTTCACCGACCCACGCAATGGGCTGACACGGATCGTGTTGCCCGACGTTCAACTGCTATCTATTGCCATTCTCGATGGCACTGCGGTACTCGACTTTAATAAACGACCAACGGGACCTGGCGATGTACGGGGATTAGCAGCCATTGCTTTGACGATGTATCAGTTTGATACCATTAGCAAAGTCAAATTTCTGATAAATGGCACGGAATTGCCCACCGAAAACGGAATCCCGTATGTCAAAACAGCGACGTTGAATACATGGAATCCTGCAAACTTGACGCCCGCAGGCAGCACCGCTGTAACCGTCTCGTTTGTCGCGCGGAATGGCAAGCACGACGTCGCACTCACCAAACTGGTGGACAAAACTGCAAATGTTGCCGAGGCATCTGCGCGTGCCCTTCTGGATGGCCCAGGCCAATATGCAACGGTGCTCAAACGAGTCATCCCCGAAGGAACACAGTTGCGCGGAATTCGCATCGAAAAAGGCATCGTCACCGTCGACTTCACGCAACCGTTTGTGAATGCAACCGACAAAAATGCGGCAGTTCGAACGGTTGCGAGCACCCTGACATCCATTAATGGCATCAAAGCAGTCCAAATTTTGGTCGAGGGCGCTTCGCTCGCAGGTGTGTGGGGGAATGACTATAACCGTACCTTCGAACGACCACCGCTCAGCGCTGAATAAGTGCAATATGCAAGGAACCGCCCCATGGCGTAAGCCACGGGGCGGTTAATTTATGTACCGATTAGCCGCGTAATCGTGCGATTGCTGCGGTGAGGTCGGCGTGGGATGGTGCAAAGTCTGGGGTATCGGCAAACATCAACATGTCCAGGACGTTTTCAATCAGAGCATCGCCGGCATCAAAATCATCGAGATCATCGGTTTCGTCTCCGTTGCTGTCTGTGTCAGGATCTTCAGGCTGTTCGATGATGTCTTGATCATCACTGTTCAATGAATGAAAAGCTTTGAGTGCCCAGGCTGACAGTGCCTCGATGGTGACTGTGCCGTTCAGATGTGCTTCTATCGCTTGAACGATAAACGATTTTTGTTCGATGATATCTCGATCGAGCAAGGATGCAGGAGGAAGCATGAGGGTTCCGTTCTGTATAACTCCGTCTGCCAGCGACGCGCTACTTACCGAATATTGAGGTGCCCGAAATCCATCCCTGTACATCACTCACCGTGACGACGACCATGAGCAGCATCAGCAGCGCAAAGCCGGCAAAGTGAACTCTTGCCTCGTATTCAAGTGGGATGCGCTTGCGGCGAACGAATTCGATGATGGCAAATAAGATGTGACTACCGTCCAGTGCAGGAATAGGCAATAGATTGAACACCGCCAAATTCAAACTGATGATTGCCATCCAATTGAAGTACCCGATCCAACCATCGCGTTCGATGATTTCACCAGTACCACGAGCCATCCCTACGATGCCAGTCATACTTGCATTATCGATTTTGGGGGATAAGCCTAAAAGGCTTTTCAGCCAACTAAACAGACCATCCACCATCGAGACTGCAACCAGATAGGTGGTTTTTGCACCATGGACTACCGCGGTTGTGAGTGTGGCATCTTCGATGTGTGAATTGCTCATATACCCAAAACCAAATCCCGCGGTACTCGACGATTCTTGGTACGACCATGGACCGGGAGTAATTGTCAGAGTCTGCTCGGTACCTTTTCGGAGGATGATCATGGGTATGGCAGTACCCACGTTTGTCTCTGCAACCGGACCAATTTTGACATCGCGTGTGATAACACCACTTTCTCCGATTTGGAGCACGATGTCGTCGGTGAGGAGTCCTGCGCGTGCAGCTGGTGAATCAGGGAACACCTGATTGACAACGAGGCCGTTATCATAGACTGGTATACCGACGCTCAATGCAATCCCGGTATAGAGGATTGCTGCGACTGCGATATTCATTATCGGACCCGCCGCGAGAATCAAAATGCGTTGGTAGATGGGTGCTTCGCGGAGGCTTCCTATTCCGTAACTCGCGTTGTCTCCGCTGTTACTGCTAAACTTCACAAAGCCACCGATGGGGAGCCAATTGAGGGTGTATGCTACTCCATTGCGCGTCGCTAATACCTTGGCACGTGGAGGAAAGCCAATGCCAAACTCATCTACGGGAATACGAAAAAAGCGAGCGGTTAAAAAATGCCCAAGTTCGTGTGCGATTACCAATATTCCGAGCAAAACAAAAAATCCGAGCAGCGAAACCAAAGCGCTCATGTGAACCTCTTCTATGACTACATCTTTAGTGTACTGGTGTGCACGACGAATTGTGTGAAAAGAACATGAGGGTATGTTTCAGAGTGCGTATGTGATGATGTAGTACATGACGGGAACCGTGAACAGTATCGAATCAATACGGTCCAGCATGCCGCCATGTCCGGGGAGAATCGATCCAGCGTCTTTGACACCGAGCTGACGTTTTATGTGTGATTCAGCCAAATCACCAATCGGACCGAGAATCCCGGCGACTGCTCCTAAGCCGATCGTTGTGAGGAGCGAAATGGGCAGGCCGAATAATGACGCGACTCCAATTGCGGTGAGAATCGCACCCACAAATCCACCAATGCTCCCTTCCCATGTTTTTTTGGGGCTGAGTCGTGGGGCGAGTGGTGTTTTGCCAAAGCTGCGACCGGTGAAAAACGCAAAGGTGTCTGCTAACCAAGTGGTTGCGAGGGTGAACACAATCCACGCAAACCCGGAGCTTACCTGCATGCTCAGCGGCGCAGGAAGAAGCGGGGTATCGACCGTGCGCATCAGTATGAGATGTGACAACAGAAGTGGAATGTAGCACATCGTGGCGAGGCTGAGTGCCCACGAATAGAGTGGCTGGTCTTCTTCTGAGCGTAGAACTGCTATGCAGAGCGACAAAACCGTGCCGATGACCATAACAGGTGTCAACATCACGACCGAATTCGGTGAGCGGAGGGCCGCCCCAATCAACGCACCCGCAAAAATATACCAGAATGGAATGTAAGGTCGCAGATTTCGCTCGGCCATGCTCGAAAACACTTCGGCCAAACATATGAAAGCGGCGATGAACACCACCACAGCGACACTGGTGACAGACCACCAGAGGAGTGCGATGAGCACAGGCAGTAACGGAACGACCGTTATTATGCGTTGCAAAACGGGGTTAGGCTTTCGAGCCAATTCCCCCGTACCTGCGGTCTCGTTTGCCATAATCGTCTATCGCTTGCTGTAACAATTGCGGTGTGAAGTCCGGCCAGTAGACCTGGGTCGGCCAATACTCGCTGTAGGCTGCTTCCCAGATCATGAAATTCGAAAGACGCCATTCGCCACTGGTGCGAATAATCAAATCGAGATCCGGAACTCCTTGACTCGAAAGATGCGCACTCACGAGTTGTTCGGTCACTCCTTCGGCTGAGACACCACTGTTGATAATGGATTTGACCGCATTCACGATGTCTTGACGACCGCTGTAATTGAATGCAACACACAACGTGATGCGGTCGCAATGGGCAGTGCGTGCCACAGAGTAGCGAATTTTTTCAGCAAGTTGTGGAGCAATGCCATCTAACGAGCCCAGGTGTTGGATGCGGACGTTCTCTTTGATGAGGGTGTCCACTTCGCGGTCGAGGAATTCCCCCAAGAGAAGCATCAATCCTTGCACTTCGAGGGAAGGACGACGCCAGTTTTCAGTCGAAAAAGCATAGAGCGAGAGATACTTGATTCCCATATCAGCTGCGGCGCGGATGATCGGTTGGATGTTTTCGACTCCGGCACGGTGCCCTGCATGGCGAGAACGTCCTTTTTGGGCAGCCCAACGTCCATTGCCATCCATAATGATGCCAATGTGCAGAGGGATGCGTTGATGTGCAGAGGAGGGCGTTTCAGCTGTCATGGTGTACCTAGATTTCCAGCACTTCTGCCTCTTTGTGGGCACCGATGAGCTCGAGCTCTTTGGTCGCTTTATCGACGAGTTCTTGGACTTTTTCGCCACCGCGACGTTGTTCGTCTTCCGAAATCATTTTTTCGGATTCGAGTTCCTTCAACGATTCCAATCCTTCACGGCGGACGTTGCGGAGCGCGACTTTACTCTCTTCGAGACGGGATTTGACTTGCTTGACGAGCTCACGACGGCGATCTTCGGTGAGCGGTGGCAGGTTTAACCGAATGAGGCGTCCATCGTTGTTGGGGTTCAAGCCGAGTTCGGAGATTTTGATTGCCTTCTCGATGGACTTGATCATACTTGCGTCGAATGGTTGGATGACGATCATACGCGGGTCGGGAGTGGTAATTGATGCCATTTGATTAAGCGGCATCATATCGCCGTACGCTTCGACCTGAAGGTGTTCCACTAAGGAAGGAGTGGCACGGCCGGTGCGTATGCTGACGAGGGAATGACGCAATGCTTCTGCGGTCTTCTTGAGGCGCACATCTGTGTCTTTGAGCACTTCGTTAATCATTCAGAATTACCTTTCGTTGCTCACGAGTGTACCGACGTGATCACCCATCAGAATGCGACGAATGGTGCCGGGTTCGTTGGGATTGAAGACGACAATCGGGATGTGATTATCCATACAAAACGTCAACGCAGTGCTGTCCATTACGGTGAGCCCTTGTTGAATGGCGTCCATATAGGTCAACTTGTCGTACTTGGTGGCATCGGGATTGCGGCGGGGGTCTGCAGTATAGACGCCATCGACGCCATTCTTGGCCATCAAGACGACTTCGCAGTGCATTTCGGCGGCGCGCAACGCGGCTGCGGAATCGGTGCTGAAGTACGGATTACCCGTACCTGCTGCGAGAATAACCACACGACGCTTCTCGAGGTGACGCGCAGCACGGCGGCGTAAGTACGGTTCAGTGACTTCGTCCATTTTGATGGCAGTCATGGTGCGTGTATGCATTCCGTGTCGCTCGAGAGCGTCCTGGAGTGCGAGGGCATTGATGATGGTTGCCAACATCCCCATGTAGTGGGACTGGGCTGGGTCCATACCGAGAGCAATCGCTTTTTGACCACCACGCCAGATATTCCCGCCACCGACGACGACAGCTATTTCGACCCCGAGTTCATAGACAGCACGTATTTCACGTGCATAGAATTCGAGGACACTCTGGTCGATAGTCTGCTCCTGCGTACCGGCGAGTGCCTCGCCGCTGAGCTTCAGGAGGATGCGTTTGTACTTCGCGGTAGTCATGATTCATCCAATCAATGAACAGCGGAGGCCATCGCCTCCGCTGTTCATGTGGTTTAGTTGCCGATTTCGTAGCGGGTGAATCGTCGAACGACGACGTTTTCACGCAGTTTGGCGACTGCAGCTTGAATCATTTCTTCGATGGTTTGGGATGGGTTGCGGACGTATGGTTGCTTGAGCAGGACGACTTCTTCGTAGTACTTTGCTGCGGTCAAGCCACTGGCTGCAATTTCTGCTTCGCTGACTTGATCGATGCTGACGTATTTGGGGTTGACTGCAGCGACATGCATTGCGATATTTTTGCAGAGTTCCAAATAGTCAGGGGTGCGAGCCACAAAGTCGGTTTCGCAGTTGATCTCGACCATGGCGGCCATTTTGGCACCGTTGTGGATGTATGTTTCGATGCGACCTTCGTTGGCATCGCGGTCTTTGACTTTGTCGCTGACCTTGAGGCCACGTTCGCGCAACAATTCGATTGCTTTGTCCATGTTGCCGTCGGTCTGATTCAGAATGTCTTTGCATTCCTTGACGCCGGCGCCTGTTCGTTCGCGCAGCTCTTTGACCATTTGTGCGGATACTTCTGCCACAGTGAGCTCCTTTGTCGGTGTTGAGAAGACGGGGAATGGCTATAGTGCACATTCCCCGTGACGAAATACTATTCTTTGTCGGCGACTTCTGCGCTGGCATTCATCATGGCAGCCTGGGTTTGTCCATGATCTCCACGGGCGGATTCGCGACGGGTCATGCCTTCGATGGCTGCATCGGCGATACGCGAGGTCACCAGGCGAATGCTGCGGATGGCGTCGTCGTTGCTTGGGATGATGTAATCAATATTGTCGGGATCACAATTGGTGTCGACCATGGCGACGACCGGGATGCCGACTTTGATGGCTTCTGCCAATGCCAGTGTTTCTTTGTGGGGATCGACGATGAAAATCGCACCTGGGATGCGGTCCATGGTCTTGATACCGCTGAACACCTTGTACAACTTTTCGATTTCTTCGATGCGTTTGCCGGCTTCGGCCTTGGTTAAACGAGTGAAGTCACCACGATCGCGCTGTGCTTCGAGGTCGGCCAAGTAGCGCAAGCGTCGGCGAATAGTCGAGAAGTTCGTCATGGTGCCGCCCAACCAGCGCTGGGTGATGTAATGCTGCCCGGCACGGGTGGCTTCTTCTTGGATGGTCTCTTGGGCTTGCTTCTTGGTGCCCACAAACAACACTTTGCCGCCCGCAGCGACCATGTCGGTGATGTAGTTGTACGCGCCGTTCAATCCGTCGACCGTCTGTTGCAGGTCGAGGACATGGATACCGTTACGCGCTCCGAAAATGAACGGCTTCATTTTGGGATTCCAACGGCGGGTCTGGTGACCAAAGTGTGCGCCTGCTTCGAGCAGTGCACGCAATGATGCAATTCGGCTGTTGCCTTCTGTCATGGGGATTCTCCTTAAAACTTACTTGCGTAACCGCCACCCCCGTCAGCCCGGATGAGACGCGAGAAGCGCAGGATTCATCGGTCGGGAGGTGTGTGAATTAGAACACCGCATAAATTATAGCATATTTGGAAGGATTTTGCGTCTATCACTCCGCCGAGTTTGACCGTCTTTGATAGCGGAAATCGCAGTGTGTGGCACCTTCCATAATGGTCTGTGTGCGCGTGAGCTGGATATCGGCAGAAAAACCTTCTATCAACGCTGCATCGCGATTACACGAAAAAACTGCTCCAAATTCTTCCATCCCCAACTCACGATAGAGCTCAGCGTAACGGCAACGGGTGACATTGAACCCGAAGTTTTGGGCATCTTTGGCAACGACCTCGATGACCAGTGCATCATCCTTGGTCCAGAGTTTGAGCGAGTCCGCAAAGTTTTCGAGCGTTGCCTCACCGTACACTCGGGCCATTTCGGCGCCTTGGGTGCGGGCTATCTGAGCAATGGTGTCGCGTACGGTCGCAATTACTTGTGCACGGTCGGTTGTTTGGGCAAATGCGTCGATGAGCGGACCGAGGAGTCGTGCTTCGACTTCGCGGCGTGTCAAAACGCCAATGGAATTGAGCGCATCTGGTTTGGTCATTGATTCCTCCTGCTTGGTTTTCGGCTATACTGCGCGCAGTACTCACTACAGCGAGGTTCGCTATGGCAACGACCACCCCTGAACAACGTGCGCGGCGCGGTTGTCACTTCATTATCCTGCTTTTTGCAGTGTTATCCGTTCTCAATTTCTTGGATGGTGGTTCAGCGAGTTTGGCGTTTCGTATTTTTGCCGGTTGTTTGATTTTGGCGGTTATTGCCCGCCTTATTGTCGCAACGGACCGACAGCAAGTCGACACACCGGAGGCAAAGCAATGACCACGGAACGTTTCTATCACATTGGGTATGGGCGTGGGGATTTTGGGGTGACCCAACCGACTATGGCGTTGCTGTCAGGTGATCCCGAACGGGCAGCGCTCATTGCCCGCACGTACCTGACCGACGTGACCATTTTGTCTGATCATCGTGGCTTGCATAGTTCGTTGGGGTATTTGCCCAACGGTACCGCTGTGATATCGGCGACGAGTGGGATGGGCGCGCCGTCATTGAGTATTGTGGTGAACGAATTGGTGCAAGTCGGGATACGTTCTATCATCCGGGTGGGGACCTGTGGGTCTATACAGCCGCATGTATTGCCTGGGCACGTCGTGGTATCGCAGGCTGCCTTGTGCCGTCAGGGTGCTGCGAGTGACATTGCTCCGCTCGAGTACCCCGCAGCTGCAGACCCATACATCACCATTGCATTGATGGAAGCAGCCAAAGCGCAGCTGATTCCCGCACACATGGGGGTGACCGCCTCTGTCGATACGTTCTATGAAGGGCAGGAACGGCACGCGTCGGCCAACCCTCATCTGCTGCGGAGTCATATAGGCGCGACCGCAGAATACCAGCACCTCAACGTGTTGAACTACGAGATGGAAGCAGGGACGTTGTTCAAAATGGGACTGGTGTATGGTTTTGCAGCGGGGTGTGTGTGTGCCGCAGTGGCACAGCGAACCACCGCCGAGACGATTGTCCTCGACCAAAAAGCCGAAGGCGTTGATCGTGCCATTCGGACGGCGATCGGTGCACTGACAAGCCTGTCTCAGCGCTAGGGCAGATCACGCGCCAACATGCCGAGGTACGCAGCAATGTTGACCACGTCGGCGTTTTCGTAGTTGCTCAGAACGACCACGGTGATATCGGGGTCAGGGAAGTTGCCCAAAAACGTGCGCATCCCGCTGGCCATTCCGTCATGATGAACCGATTCCATCCCTGCGAGCGGATTGCGCATGACGCCTAGTGCGTAGTTCTTGATTTGTGTGGTCCGCATGAGGGCGAGTGTCTCGGGCTTCAGGACCTGGCCATCGTGGAGTGCTCGGTCCCAGCGGTAGAGGTCATCGATGGTCGAGTAGAGCCCCCCTGCAGAATTGAGCGTCGAGGCATCGATGGCGTCAGCGGGTATCCCCATACCATAGAGCCCGAGCGCCAGGGACGGATCATTCCCCGCGACGCTATGGTCATAGTCGGTGTCGTTCAATCCCAGCGGGATGCACAGTTCGTTTTTAATGAGGTCAGCATAGGGCATGCCGGTGATATATTCGAGCATTTGACCGAGCAAAATATAGCCCGAATTTGAATATTTGTACATACGGCCAGGGGTAAAAATGAGGGGCTCATTGCGAAAACGCGCGATGAGCTCTTCGCGTGTGGTGGGCGTTGCCTGACGGGCGTCGAAATCACCAAAATCAGTGTAATCGGGAATCCCCGAACTATGGGACAGGATCTGCCGAATGGTAATCGGTTGCCATTGCGTGGGGCAAAATTCGAGATAACTACAAATCCGGTCGTCGATGTTGAGCTTCCCTTGCTCATGGAGCCGCAGAATCAGCACTGCAGTGAATTGTTTGGTAATAGAGGCGATGCGGAATTTGGTGGTTGCCGTGTTGCGGGTCGTCCGATTGGCCATGCCGTAGCCGTGACGCAGGAGTATTTCGCCGCGACGAGCAATCAGGATGCTCCCGCTATACAGACCCGCTGCTTCGAGGGTGCGCATGTGCTGACCAAGGACGTTGTCGGCACCGACGGAACCGACTTCGATGGGGTCGAGATTCATGGGGATCGGCGCGATGGTTGGTTCTGCGCCTATGGGAGTGGCCTTCGGGTCGTTATCCTGGTTTGGCGAAAAGGGAACCGTCGTGGCGTTGAGTTGTGCTGCCGCGACAGTTGGTACGGTGACCAATCCACCTTCGACGGTCACGGTGGGCAGCGTGGGGAGTGTGGGTTGTGCGTTGAAACTCCCAATCGCGGTTCCGCATGCGTTCAACAGCACCATGCAGAGCATGGCAAAAATCAGCAGGCGCATGCGTGTGCATTCGTAGCAGTGCGAATCAAAGAGCGATAGACATCCAATACGTCGCAGCCGATGTTGCTCCATCCGTAGCGCTCGGCACGTGCACGGGCAGCTACCCCCATTTGGTGGGCAACGTGGGGATCGTTGAGCACGCGAGCCAAATTGTCAGCGAGTTGGCTGGCATCGTCGGGTGCGGTCAACAGTCCATCGACGCCGTGCGTGATGATGGTGGCGGGTCCGCCAGCATTGGTAGCAATGACCGGCCTGCCGCTGGCGAGCGCTTCGAGGGCTGCCATGCCAAAAGATTCGTAATGCGAAGGCATCGTCACCACGTCACACGCAGCGTGGTAGAGCGAGAGTTGGCTCTGCGGCCGGGCGCCGACAAAACGGATGGCGTGACTGATGCCAAGCTCCGTGCGCAGAGCGTCGAGGCGAATTTGTTCGTTGTTCCAGAGGTGTGGCTGCTCGTCACTTGCTCCACCCACAATGATTGCCTCGAGCGCAGCGAGCGTCGGAGTACTCGTACGCAACTGGGCTACGGCACGGATCAAGGCATCGATCCCCTTGAGTGGTTCGATGCGCCCGATGAGCAGTGCCAGTGGGGTTGGTTGGGCGGGCAGACCGAGCTGGCAGCGTGCGTCGGCCATATCGGCCGGATGAAAACGCTGCAGATCGACGCCGCAGGGAATCACACGAATATGCTCGGGATTGGCATCATAGTGCCACACCATCTGACTCAAGTCGACGGTGGTGGCAGCCACGATGGCATCGGCAGAACGCAAAATGTGGCCTTCGAGCGCGATGCGCTCGCCGGTTTCGCGCTCTTCGTCGCTCCGTGCAACGATATTCTTCATTGCACCGAGCGTGTGGAACATATGGACGAGCGGTATGCCCAGACGTTCACGGAGCTCGATGCCGATGATGCCCGAAACGAAGTAGTGGCTATGGATAACATCGTAGTTGTGGTGCTGTTCGGCAGCATAAGCCAAAATTCCGTCGACGAATTCGTCACGGTAGTCGAGGATACGATTTTTGTCGTATGGAGTTGTCGGACCGGCCGGAAGTGTCACGAGAGTCACGTTCCGGTTAACGGGGGTGATACGGTACGCATCGGCAGACTGACTGCGGGTGAAGATATCGACCATTACGCCACGACGACCGAGCTCACGACTGAGTTCGCGGACATAGACATTCATGCCGCCCGCTTCTTTGCCACCGAGCCCCGCTAATGGACTGGAATGGACACACAACATCGCAATACGCATATTGCACTCCCGTTGGATGGTTAGTACCGGTACTCTTGATACGAGGAAAAAGCAACGTTGGATGCACCAGACTAGGTTGTCAAGTTTCAGGCAGTATAGCCCAAATGGGTGAACCCGCGATGAGAATTAGGCGCAGACCCGCATGCCAGGGGTGGTCGTACGGATCCGATAGACAGAGGTACGTGCGGTGATATAGAGTGTTTTGCGATCAGCGTCGCCCCACGCACAATTCGCCGGCAGCTCTGGCATGGCGATGACTCCCAGGCAGGTACCATCCGGCTCGAATACCCATATACCCGTCGCTCCGGCAACGTAGAGGTGGCCTGCTTCGTCGACTTTCATGCCGTCGGGCGAACCGGGCTGCGGATGATCCATGTTGCACAAGACGCGACCATTGCTGATGCGACCATCGGCGGCGAGGGCGAAGGCGCGCACGTGGCGTCGACGCGAATCGTCGATGTAGAGGGTTTTTTCGTCGGGGGAGAGTGCCAAACCGTTGGGGCGGATAAAATCTTCGGCAATGCGCAGGACCGTGCCGTCGGGGTGAACGGCATAGACCCCGTTGACCGGTTGTTCTTGGGCGGATTCTTCGATGCCATAGGGTGGGTCGGTGAAAAAAACGACACCGTCGGAACGCACAATGACATCATTCGGACTGTTGAGGCGTTTGCCGTCATACCGGTCGATGAGGGTCTGTGGTTGACCATGGCCAGCGCTGATACTGACACGACGATTGCCGTGTTCGCAGGCAATCAAAGCGCCTGCGCGATTGCGCGTCAACCCATTAGAATGCCCGCTCGGGTCACGCCAGCGGCTCACCTGACCATCAGAATGCAACGCATAGATGATACCCGCAGGAATGTCCGAAAAGCGCAAGTGGTCATCATGCCAGACGGGCCC
>CAMCVW010000006.1 GCA_945881915.1 Thermoflexus hugenholtzii JAD2
AAAGGAAACGGATTTTACCACCGTCTCAAACCAGCAGCTTTCATCAGCTGTTGCGCTGATTAATTACCGTCCTCGGAAATGTCATCAGTGGCGATCGACGAGTGAGTTATTCCTTACAGCGTTGTCGCAGTTGAAGTGACAATCTGCCCTCTGCAAATTCCTAATTTCTAATTCATAATTCCTAATTCTATTGCTACCCCCGTCGTGCCAACGTCAATCCAGTGATGATGGTGGCGGCGCCGATGATATCTCGCGTCGTAATGGGGTCGCCGAGGATGTAATATGCCGAAATCACGCCGCAGGCAGGTAACAAGCTCATATAGATACCGGTACGGGTCGAACCGACTTTGCTGACGCCGTTGTACCAGAGGATGTATGCAATCGTAATACTAAAAATCACCGAATACCCCATTGCACCCCAGTCCTGTACCCGCACAGCCGACCAATCCACGTGTGTAATTTGGCGTGCACCGAGCAACAGGACAGGGATTGCCCCGACCGACAACGCAATGGCAGTAATCCGCAGGGGCGTATAGATTTTCAATAATGCTTTGGCGGCAATCGTGTAATACGCCCAGCATATAGCTGAACACAGGATGAGGATGTCGCCGGTCATCGCATCCACACTCATTACCCTGCCGTCAATGAGGATGACAAAGACACCGCCGAACGACACTAATATTCCTACCCAGCCTATTCGGGATAGCTTCTCTGAGCCACGTATTTGTCCCCACAGCGCCACCCAGATGGGCGTCGTAGCAGCCAGGAGTGCTGCGCTACTCGAATTGGTCAGATTGAGTCCGAGCACAAAGAAATATTGGTACCCGCCCACGCCGATGAGGCCAATCAGCCCGACCGTCACCCAGTCCTTGCGCGCGATGTACAAACTTTTTTCAAGCAAATAGACGATACTCAAAATCAATGGCGGCACCATCAGGAAGCGGGCCGTGTTGAACGCCAGTGGGTCCATGGTGGTGAATGCCGTTTTGACGATGGGCATATTGAGCGCCCAAAACAAAATAGTGGTCAGGAGGCCAAGATCGCTCCAGGGGATTTTTGAACGGATGGTCACGTGTAGGTCCTAACTGTCTGACGATGCCTTATTTGGGCATGTTCTTGAGTGCGGTGTACGCAGGACGTGGGCTCCAATCGCCGTTCAACACACCAAACGCGGCTTGTTCGTGGAGTGGATTCCCAACTGCCTTCCATGGAATCGCAAAGTTCAAATTCCATACAAACATTCCCGTCAGCCAGCCGCTGTGATGGGTGTGTGTGTATTGGATTGCACGGACCAAATAATCTGCCTGCTGCTCCATACTGAGCTGATTGCCGTATTCGTATCCTGGCGTCGTATTGGTCGTCGCCCAGCCGAATTCGGTCACCCAGACCGGTTTTGTTGCGAGTCCATGTTTGAGCATCAGGGTGCGTACATCCTCGACACGGCGGAAGTAGAACTCACGACTATTGAGGAAGTTTGGTCCCGGCCCAGGTTTGTCTGGCCACAGCGACTCCGGAGGATTGGAATGGGCGCCCGGATGGACTCCGACGATATCTACGACCTGCCCAAAGCGCGCATCGCGAAACATTCCCTCATAGTAGCGCAGATCGCTCATCGCCACCGTGGGCCAGTTTGTCTCGGTCGAGGCGAGTGCACCCGACACGATGAGCGCGCTAGGGTCAGCGGCTTTGATGGCCAAGGCTGCACCGACGAGCAAGTCCATATAGTCTGCGACGCCACTCACGGTCCCGCCGTTTTCGACAGCGAGGTTTTGTTCGTTCCAGATTTCGTACGCGCGCACGCGACCCGCGTAGCGGTGGGCGAGTTGTTCGACAAATGTATTGAAGGTGGCATAGTGGGCCCGGTCGGGCATGCCATGCAAGCCATTGGCAGTGGTCCAGCGTGGTGCAGCGACGATGCTCAGGAGTAATTTGGTCTGTCGATTCGTTGCATCTGCGACGATACGGTCTAATTCACCCCAGTAGATAGTGCCCGATTTGTCGTGGAGGTCCATCCAGCGCACTTGTTGGCGAATCCAAGGCATGCCCGCTTCCATTGCCAGGTTCATCAGTCGCGGACGGTCCTGCCAGGTGGTGCCGTGACTGCCGCCGTAGAGCACTGCATTGAATCCGTACACAAACCCTGCGAGCGGATTGATTGCACCGGGATCGCTGACTGCTGCTGGACTCGGTACGGTTGCTGTGGGTGAAAAAGCCGCCTCGCCTGTGTGCTGCTGGTCACGGTATTCGCTCCCCAACAATCCCAACAGGATGCGAAATCGCGGATTCGGCTCATCAGGGTGCCATTCCAGACGTTGTCGTTCGAAGTACTGGACCCAGTAGGTTTTACCGTCGGCTTGGTTGACTTCTTGGGTCTGTTCCGACAGCGGTCTTCCATAGACGCGTAATCCGCCGTTGTTGGCATAAAAATCGCGGAACGGCGCAGGCGAATTGCGCAGTGTGTGCCCACTCACACGGTCAAATGTGCCGTCGCCGGGGTCGACGACTGCAATAAATGCCGGTTCGACGCGGCGCATGACGACCATTGCAGCGCCGAGCAGACGTCCTTGGACGTAGTATCCCGTCCCGGCCAAGTCGGGGTTTTCTTCGAGAATGGCGCGTTCAAAGTATTGGACGCGATAGTACTCACCAGGAGTGCTGATACTCTCTTCGATGAAGGGTTGCGAAATGGGCAATCCGTAGACAAACAATGGATTGGGTGCAGCGTTCCAGGTTTTCAGGAAGTAATCAGCAACGGTAAACCCCGTCTCGCCAAAGGTGCGTGCGGTACCAGTTTTGATAGAAGCAGGTACTTCAGCAGGACTATGCGGCGCGGCGAGTGCGGCTGTCGGTGCCAGTGATGCAGCCAACAGACAGAGCAGAATGATTCGATGAAACCGCGGCATGCGGGGGTACTCCGTGTGTTGGTGAATGTCGTCGCATTATACAAGGCATACAGCCGAAAAAAACCACCCATTCGCGGATGCGAATGGGTGGTCTGCATCGAAGCCGTGGATTAGCGGCGGCCTTCTTGCTTGATGTAGTTCATGAAGCCTTGGACGGCATTGAATGCCGGACGTGGGCTCCAGTCAGGATTGAGGATGCCGAATGAAGCCTGTTCGTGCATTGGTTGATCCTGTGCACCCCACAAGACAGCGAAGTTCATATTCCAGAGGAACATGTTGGCTAACCATGGCGAACCGTCTGGGTTGCGGTACTTGTTGTATGCCAGCTGCATGGCCCCAAGGATGTACTCGCCTTGTTGGTCCAAGGTCACCTGGTTACCGAATTCGTATCCGGGGGTTTCGTTTGCGGTCGCCCAGCCGAATTCCGTAATCCAGATTTGATGATCACCGACGCCTTCTTCGATCATGAACTTGCGAACATTCTCGACGTGGCGGAAGTAGAAGGTAGGATCTGTCGTCCAGCCTTCGGCGTTGCTCGGGTTATCTGGCCACATCGTTTCGGGAGGATTGGCCGAACCGCCGGGGTGGACTGCTTGGACGTCGAAGTAATCCTTGATCATGCCGTCTTTGTAGCGGTACATCTCGCGATAGTAGGTCTCATCGGCCACAGCCAACGCAGGGTCGGTGATGCCAGACGACGATGGTGCGCCAGAGAGAACGATCGTGGATGGTTCGACGGCTTTGATGCGGGTATAGCATTCAGCCAATAGCTCGACGTACCGACCTGCGTCTTCGGGGACGATGCGTCCGCCGTTTTCGTGGGCCAGGTTCTGCTCATTCCAGATTTCGACTGCCTTGATTTTGGTGCCGTAGTGCTTCATCATTGCTTCGACGAAGTCACCCATTGCTTTGGGGTCGTCCGGCATACCGTTCGATTCGCTATAAAACGTCGGCGCCTGGACAATCGAAATGAGTAACTTCAAGTTGTGGGCATTTGTTTCATCGACGATGTCGTCGAGCTGGTCCCACAAGTAGTTACCGGCTGGTCCTTCGATATCCTTCCAAACGATTTGCTGACGCACCCAGTCGAAGCCAGCAATGTTGGTCAGCGCGAGGACACGTTCACGGTCGGTGTAATAGAGATGATCGACGATGCCGAACTCCATAATGGCGGAGGTAAGCGGCTGACCGGGTGCCGGAGCTGGCGCTGCGATCGGGACCGCTGTTTCGGTGGGTTGGGAGAGTGGCGTTGCTGTAGCAGGTACTGCGGTATTGTTTGCAGGGGCTGGGGTCGGCTCTACAGCCGCCCCGCCACTACACGCCACAAGAAGTGGCAAAACACAGACTGCTGACCAGAACCCACGTAATGCACGTGCATGGTTCATCATTGTCTCCGATTATTTGGGCATTGCCTGGAGTGCGCGATAGGCCGGACGTGTGCTGTAATCGCCGTTAATGACGCCGTACGAAGCCTGCTCGTGGAGCTCGTTCCCATTGGCCTTCCATGACACCGCAAAGTTTAGCTGCCAGACAAACATGCCGCCCATCCAGTCTTTGTAGTTCGTGCGGGCAAGCTGGAATGCGCGGACGATG
Source organism: Thermoflexus hugenholtzii JAD2 (assembly GCA_945881915.1). Taxonomy (GTDB): domain Bacteria; phylum Chloroflexota; class Chloroflexia; order Chloroflexales; family Roseiflexaceae; genus UBA965. The sequence continues at coordinate 4,497 of CAMCVW010000006.1, forward strand.
TATGATGCCTGTGCGTCATAGCTAATCTTGTTGCCGAACTCGTAGCCTTCGGAATTGTTCTTGGTAGCCCAACCAAACTCGGTGACCCACATTTTCTTGTTGACACCCTTGCGTTGCATCAGTGCATGGACGTCTTCGACGCGGCGGAAGTAGAATTCACGGCTCTTGGTGAAGTCACCTGTGTGTGGATTATCTGGCCACATCGTGTCCGGAGGATTACCAGCCCCGCCGGGATGGACGCCGACGATATCGACGGCCCCATTGAAGCGTGCGTCGCTGAACATGGAATCGAGATAGGTGATATCACTAATGGCGACGCTCCAGCTGTTTGTTTCGGTCGATGATGGTGCACCCGACACGATGATTGCACTGGGGTCGTTGGCTTTGATAGCCTGAGAAGCACCGACCAACATATCCATGTAGAAGGTTGGGTTAGCGACACGGCCGGCGTTTTCGTGGGCGAGATTCTGCTCGTTCCAGATTTCGTAGGCGCTGATTTTGCCTTTGTAGCGTTTGGCCATTTCGCCCATGAAGTAGTTGTAGTCTTTGAAGTGGTCGCGATCCGGCATGCCGTTTTTGCCATTGCTGGTAGCCCAGCTTGGTGCAGCCAAGACCGATACGAGCAGCTTCACGCCCATGCTCGAGGCATCGTTGACGATGTCGTCAAGCTCGCCCCAATAGATGGTGCCGGAGCGGTCATGCAGGTCCATCCAGCGCACTTGCTGGCGAATCCATGGCATGCCGGCGTCTTTGGCCAGCTGCAGGGAACGTTTGCGATCAACCGCACCATCCTGATTGTAGAGAATGGCATTAAACCCATACACAAAGCCTGAGGTGGTCGGGGCAGATGCACCGTTGTTTGCTCCCGATAACTCGTTCGGCAATGCCGCACCCGCGGTGAACGCAGGATTTGTTTTGTGGTTGCCGTCACGGAATTCATTACCCAGCAACCCCAACATAATGCGGTATTTGGCGTTTGGCTCGTCTGGGTGCCACTCCATGCGCTGGCGCTCGAAGTATTGGACCCAGTAGGTCTTGCCGTCTGCTTTGTTCAATTCTTGGAACGGCTCGGACAGCGGTCGTCCAAACGCATTTAACCCGCCGTTTTTGTCATAAAACGACTTGAAAGGTGCAGGGGAATCGCTTAGGTTGTGCTTGGTGACGTTGTCGTAGGCTCCGGTACCTTTGGCAGCCGGCTTGAAGGCGCCTTCACCGCTGCGAGCTGCAGCCAACTTGTAACCGAGCAATCGACCTAAAATGTAATACTGACCGCCGGCGTTCTCTGGGTGTTCTTCCAGGATTGCGCGTTCAAAGTACTGCACACGATAGAATTCACCAGGATTGGAGAAACTCTGCTCGATGAATGGCTGCGAAATGGGCAGACCATAGACGAACATGGCATTTGGTGTGGCATTCCACGTCTTGAGGAAGTAGTTGGCTACCGTGAAGCCGGTCTCGCTAAAGGTGCGCGATCCTGCAGTCTGTTGTGATTGGGGCACTTCGCCAGGATTGTGCGGTGTTGCCTGGGCAACTTTGGGCACAATCAGCGCCGATGTGACGACCGTGATGAGAGCGATAGAAAGTAGAAAACGTTGAAACAAAATGCGTTCTCCTTGACTCGTACGCCGAATAAATTGGTTTAAGTTCCGTTCATCATTCTACCACAGTCCGTAGCAAACATACAGATTGGGCTTGCTGATAGAGACCTGAGAATATGCTTACTACCCGGGCAAATCGACGTGCTCTGCTGAATCTGTGGGCACGGGGATGGGTTCGGTTATGGTTTGTGTACGCATATAAAAGTAGTTTGCAATCGAGGCTGCTACTCCCGCCAATGGCGTCCCAAACAAAATACCATATGGACCCGCTACTTGTGCACCAATCAGCAACGCCGCAAACACCAGCAGAGGATGTAATCCGACAATCCGACCGACCATACGCGGGAGGATGACGCTGAACAATATCTGCTGAATCACCAACATGACCAATACAAACGGCGCCAGAATTCCCGCAGCTCCGGACGCCAGGATGACCACAATTGGTGGAATCAACGCAATCACTCCGCCGACCACCGGAACCATCACTATGATGCTCACGATCACGGTCGTGAGTGTGATGCTGTTGAGTCCAAAAATCCACATCACCACCGCATTACACAAAGCGTAGATGAGCGAACTAATAATCTGCACGCGCATGTAGCCGCCAAAAGTATTCGAAATGATGTTCCCAAACGTCTGTACTTCATCACGCCACGCACTCGGGGACAAACGAATCAACTTGTCGAATGCTTTTTGGCCATCAAACGCCATATAGAAACTCAAAATCAACACAATGAACAGGTTGAATATCACGATTGCCACACTACTGGCAGCACCGAGCGTCTGCGAAAACGCTTCGCGACCGACCATCCCGGCTTGTGACAAAAACGTATCTGCATTGAAGTAGGTTCGTATGTCGCTGTTGACCCCGACCTTCGACAATTGCAGTTGAATATCATCCAACGTCGACCAAAATACGGCCGTCAACTCCGGCGATGCCACGATCAGTCCCTGAATCTGAGTTGCCACAATCGGGATAATCGCAATCACGCCAAAGGCAATCAACGACAACAACAGCACATACACAACGGGCACTGAAAAACCCCGGGGAATGCGTGCGCGTGCGCCCCACTCGAAGATAGGCTCGATGATGATGGCAATCAACCAGGCAAAGGCGAACATCAAGAGTGGCCCGGCCAATAATTCGGTGATTACGGCGAAGCGTTCGACGAGATAAAACGAAATCCCGATGATACCCAGCCAGAGCACCGCGTTGGACAGGCGTGGATTCGGCATTGATTACTCCATCGTGGCCAAACGGGCAAAAAATTCCTGGCAATCACGTTGCAACGAAACATCAGATTCCGTCGCACGCTTCCACGTTCCATCATACTGCAGAAGCCGCGCACGCTGTGTATCGGCGAGGTACGCACCCAAAAACTCGTTGCCTATCCACGCACGGATGTCTGGATCGTTAATGGGGAAGAGTGTTTCGACACGACGATCAAGATTGCGCTCCATCAAATCTGCGCTGCCGATGTAGACTTCCGGTGCTCCGGCATTGCCGAACCAAAACACGCGACTATGCTCCAGGAATCGCCCAACGATACTGCGAATGCGAATATTGGCGCTCATCCCTGGTACACCTGGAATGAGGCAGCACATCCCACGGATAATCAAGTCGATGTGTACCCCTGCGTTGGATGCACGGTAGAGTTGTTCGATGATTGCTGGGTCGACAAATGAATTTGATTTGAACACAATGTTGGCCGAACGACCCGCTTCGGCATGATCAACTTCGCGTTCGATGAGCGCCATCAGACGCAGACGCATATTGACCGGCGCAACCAGAAGCGCCTTGAAGTCAGCGTGTTTTGCGTAGCCGGTCAGATAGTTAAACACATTCGCGACATCAGCAGTTATTGCTTCGTTGCTGGTCATCAGACCGATGTCGGTGTAGATGCGTGCGGTGCCTGCGTTGTAATTACCCGTCCCGAGGTGCACGTAGCGTCGCAAAACACTTCCTTCACGGCGGATGACGAGCGCCATCTTGGCATGGGTTTTGAGGTTTGGCACCCCATAGACGACATGGACGCCGGCACGTTCGAGGGCCCGTGCCCAGGTAATATTGTTTTCTTCGTCGAAGCGTGCTTTGAGTTCGACGAGTACCGTGACCTGTTTGTCTAATTCACGTGCGCGCACCAGCGCATGCACAATCGGCGAATTATTGCCGACCCGGTAGAGCGTCTGTTTGATGGCGAGCACATCGGGATCGGTGGCAGCGGTGTCGATGAAGTCGATGACAGGCTGGAACGAGTCGTATGGATGATGCATCACCACGTCGCGCTGACGCAGGGTATTCCAGAGTTGACCAGGAATCTGCATGTCACGCAGCGGTGTCGGGATCCGTGCAGACAACGTTGCATCTTTTAACTCTGGTCGGTCGATTTTGAGGAGTGACATCAATGCAGACAACCCTAGCTGGCCGCGGATTTCGTACAAATCATCGCTCTCGAGGTGCAGGTTATTGAGCAGCAATACGCGCAAAGAGGCAGGCATATCGTGCTGTACAGCGATACGTACGACCGTACCAAAGCGCCGTTGGCGGATGTTTTCTTCGATAGCGGCAAGCAAATCATCGGCTTCGTCGTCTTCTATTTCGAAGTCGGCATTGCGCGTAATGCGGAAGGCATGTACCGCCAGGACGGTCTCGGCGGGGAACAAGTTATGCAGATTGGCCGCGATGACTTGTTCGATCCAAACCCAGCCGACACACTGTGCGGGGCTCAGTCCAGACGGCACCTGCGCGGCATCGAGTACCACTGGAATGAGGCGCGGCAAAACGGCGGGTACTTTGACACGCACAAATCGTTCTTCGCCGTCGCTGCCGATGACCACTGCCAAGTTCAAGCTCAGATTGGATATCAGCGGGAACGGATGACTCGCATCGAATGCCAGCGGCGTCAGAACCGGTTGAATCTGATCAAAATAATACTGATCAATCGCTGCTCTTTGCGTGGTCGATAATTCTGGATAATCCAAAACACATATACCCTGCGCCCGCAACGCTGGGTTGATATCGGTCAACCAGCACTCCCGTTGCACGGCGAGCTGTGACAGTACCGCGGTGCGAATGGCACTCAATTGCTCGCTCGGGCTGAGCCCGTCCGGCGATGTGGTCTGTACGCCGACTCGTCGTTGTTCGCGTAATCCTGCCACCCGAATCATAAAGAACTCGTCCATGTTGGTGCTGCAAATGGCCAAAAACTTGGCCCGCTCCAGCAGTGGATTGCGTGTGTCGAGTGCTTCGCTCAAGACGCGCTCGTTGAATTCGATCCAGCTCTGTTCACGATTAAACAACCGAGGAGCAGCGGGGCCGCGCTGCGTTGTGGTACGGCGTGTGCGGGGCATGGCGTATTCCTCGCGACGGTGGCTAATTTGCGTATCATACCGCAGTTGTTTGTGCGTGCTGTTAAATATATGTCAAAAGCATACAAAAAAAACCGACGCCACTCGGTGCGTACCGAGTGACGTCGATGCGGGTAGCACGCGCTAGAGCGAGACTTCGCGTTTTTCACTGGCAGATCTGTAGGTCGCCTCTAGCAGGCGCAGAATCGCCAATCCATCGTCACCACTGGCAACCACCGAGCCGGTCCCCCGGATGGCGTCGATGTAACCTGCGTAGACCAGATTGTGTGCCGCGTCGATGCGCGGAATCGTCGGGATTGTTTCGATCGGGCTGCCGTTGTCGTCACTGTAGAAGCGCAACGGCTTCTCGCTGCCATAGAGTGTCGGGTAGTAGTCGAAGCCGCCCTGATCGCCAATCAACTGGATGCGCTCTTCGTTCTGGGCATAGATAGCCCAAGTCACCTCGATGGTCACCAAACCACCATCTGCGAGGCGTAGATGCAACGACGCCAAATCGTCCACATCGAACGTGCCATCCATCACCCGGTCAGAACCCCAGCCACCCAGTCCACGCCGTTGTGGGCCGTGAACTGCCTGGACTTCACCGCGGATGGCGCTGACTTTGGGATTGCCCAACGAATAGAGCACCATGTCGAGCATATGAACCCCGATGTCGAGCAGAGCGCCCCCGCCGGACAGTTCTTTGCGGGTGAACCAACTGCCAAAGCCGGGAATGCCGGCGCGACGAATCATCCGGCCCTGGGCGTAACTGATTTTGCCGATTTTGCCTTCGGCGACTTTGGCCTTCATGTATTGCACTTCGGCACGTGGACGATTGCTCATATTGATGGCCAACACACGGCCTTCTTTGTGCGCCGTGGCGACCATTTCTTCGCCTTGCGCGACGGTCATCGCGAGGGGTTTTTCGCATAGTACATGTTTGCCGGCCTTGAGCGCCGCAATCGAAACTTCTGCGTGGAGTGCGTTGGGCAGTGCAACAGTGACGGCATCGACGTTCGGGTCGGCGATGATGTCGCGCCAGTTGGTATAGACCGTGCTGATGCCATTGCTGGCTGCCAATGCATTGGCACGATCCTTGTTGGTGTCACACACGGCCACGACGCTGCCATGGGGATGTTTTTTGATGCCGGGGATGTGCCCATGCATGGCAATGGCGCCTGCTCCGATGATTCCGACGCGGGTAGATGTGCTCATAGGACCTCCCTAAACGACGATGTTTCTCCCGCTAGAATACCATATGCACGTCATCGTACGATGTGCCGGTAGACCGTAGTCACTTGGGTATAATAGAAGTGGAATGTATACGAGAGGAACCTACCGTGACCAATCACAAACAATGGAGCACCCCGCCCGAGATGTCGATCGACGTCACCAAAAAGTACATCGCCACGATGAGCACCTCGAAGGGTGAAGTCGTCCTCGAGCTCGACCCATCTGCTGCCCCCAAAACGGTCAATAACTTTGTCTTTTTGGCCAATCAGGGCTATTACGACAACATCACCTTCCACCGCGTCATCGCCAACTTCATGACGCAGGGCGGCGATCCGACCGGCACCGGTATGGGTGGCCCGGGCTACAAATTCGAAGACGAATGCAAAAACAACCCACTCATCCACGATGCAGGCGTCATTTCGATGGCGAATGCCGGCCCAAACACCAACGGCAGCCAGTTCTTTTTGGTGCACAACCGCCCAGGTACTGCACACCTCGATGGCAAGCATACGGTTTTTGGCAAATCGACCAGCGGTACGGATGTGATTTTGGCCATCCGCCAAGGTGACCAATTGATGAAGGTCACCATCAGCGAAGCTGCAGGTAGTTAATCGTGACCCTCGGTAGTTCGCAGGCGCGCAAAGCGCGCCTGCACATTTACCCCAGCCCTGGTCCACACAACAGCCTGCACTACTTCCCGCAAGTGACTGGTGGGCTTGTGCGTGTCGCCTGGCGCTCCATCATTGTCCAAATCGCCCGCTACACCCCGTGGCTCGGCGTCAAACGCTGGCTATACCGGAGTATCGGCGTTTCCATTGGTGACTATGCATCGGTCGGTTTGATGGTCATGTTCGACGTCTTTTTTCCGATGGATATTTTCATCGGTGACGAAGCCATCATCGGCTACAACACAACGATTCTCTGTCACGAATTTTTGCGTCACGAGTGGCGCCGGGGGCCGGTCACGATCGGCCGTGACGTCATGATCGGCGCGAATTGCACGATTTTGCCAGGCGTTGTCATCGGTGATGGGGCGAGTGTCGCCGCAGGCAGCCTCGTCAATCGCGATGTGCCTGCGGGTGCGGTGGTGGCCGGAGTACCCATTCAGCTCATTCGAGCTGCACAGAAAGAAGCACGTGAATGACCGCAGTGGTAGTGTTTGCAGATAGCGCATTGCGGCGCCTCTTGGGTTGGATTATGGCAGTGCCTGTGATTTTCTGGGCGGTCATGTGCATCGATTTTCTCGGATTTTCGATCGGCACAGTGGGTTGGTACGGCGTGCAATTACTCAATGCACCGTGGTGGGCATGGCCCTTCATTCCCGACTGCCCACTGGCAGCGCTCTACGGAATGTTGGTGTTTTATCGCATCAGATCGGGAAAATTACCCAACTGGCTGACCGTCGTGGCTGCCCTCTCGTGCATCAAATATGGGATCTGGACGGTGATTTTTTGGGGGACCAAGTGGGCTGCCACGGGTGAGTACCTGCCTATCGAAGTCGGACTCGTCTTCGTCCACCTCGCCATGGCTGGTCAAGGAGTCTTGTTGCTCCCATATCTCAAAACACTGTCTATTGCCACACGGATGGTGGCAATCGGTTGGTTGGCAGTTTCGGTAGTGGTCGACTATGGATACGGGCACCACCCAGCCCTGGCGTTCCCCATTACCCCAGTCCAAGCAGGCACATGGGCTGCGGTTCTGACCGCGTTGTTGGCAGTGCTGATGTTCGTGGTATATACACCGAACTCGATCAGCGCAACCACGGCTCGATCAGACGGACGGTCATAGCACTGCAATCTATTTCGGCGCGCACACCCAACGGTAGGATGCACTGCGGGTCGGTGTGCCCGACGTCGAAGTTTGTGATTATTGGCAGCTGCTCGATGCCGAATTCGTGGTGAACCACACGCAGCACCGCCGCATCGAGCGCCAGTTGCTGACTGAGGGTGTAGCCGTGCGGTCTGCCGATAATCAATGCAGAAATATCGCCCAGCGCACCCATCAGACCGTAATTGCGCAGCCAGCGCGCCACCTGCTGGATGGTGGGTTTTTCTTCTGATGTTTCGAGAAACAAAATTTTGCCATGCCAAAACGACGGCTTTGGCCAGAATGCCGTTCCTTTGAGGAATTCGAGCACCTCTATGCACCCACCGAACAGCTGTCCTGTCACCACACCACGCCCCTGTAAAAACTGCCAACCCCGACTATAGTGCTGCTCCGCGAGGACGTTGGGTTGTGTCTGGTCCGCCCAATCGCGGTAGCCGTTGCTGTAGTGTGTAGCCGCTTGATACGCATGCTGATCCTGCCGACGAAACAACATCGCATGCACGTGGTTGCGGCTGGTGACGGACTGGCTGGCGAACTGCGCTATCCCCGCCATCACGCTCGGTCCGTGGAACGTCACCATCCCCATCAGGTGAATGGCGGTCAGCAATGTGGTGGTGTCGGAATACCCCATCAGAATCTTGGGCGACCGACCAATGCGTTGGGCATCGAGGTACGGCAATATGCGCATGCTGTCGTCGCCGCCGATGCTGGCAAACACTGCGGCAATGGAATCGTCGCCAAATGCATCATTGATATCGGCAGCACGCAGCGCGGGATCGGCCGTCAACACGGCATCCGGTTGCAGCGTGCTGGGGTATTCGCGGATGCGCAATCCCCAGCCACGCAACACGGCGAGCCCTTGCTGGTAGATGTGGGGGAATGCCTCAGGCCCGCCCCATGATGGCGAAACCACCGCGACGGTGTCGCCTGGGATGAGCGCTCGTGGCCGACGATACTGCATCGTCATAGGATTCCTCCTCGGTATAAAAAAACCCCGAACAACGCATCGAAATGCGAACGTCCGAGGTTTAGCGTGTGGCGGGAAGGGAGAGATTCGAACTCTCGAGGGCTTGCACCCTGCTCGTTTTCGAGACGAGGACGTTCAACCACTCCGCCACCTTCCCGGGGGATTTAAAAAGCGGATGACGCTTGGCATCATCCACTTTTGTGAACTGGTGACCCTGGCGCGACTCGAACGCGCGACCTCTTCCTCCGCAGGGAAGCGCTCTAATCCACTGAGCTACAGAGTCACAACACAGTAAATATAGCACCCAGCAACACAAAATGCAAATGATTCCCAAAAATTGCTTCGGGAACCTTCCCAATACCCTCGCCCGTCAGCTGATGTGGTCTGTAATCAATTCGTAGCGTGGAAGGGTTGGGCTATACAAGCCATTGTGCTAGTATTCACAACATATACTTTTGCTCTAGTCAGACCGGACAACAGCGCGTCATGCCACAGATTCCTGCCATCACCTATATATACGATATGCCCGCTGACCATATCAGCTCTTTTTGGACCGACGCGCTCATCGAAGACTTGTCCCGAGCACACATTCGCCTCTGTATCGCCATCCGCGATACGTCAGACGCCCGGGCTACGCTCATCCAACGACTCAATCTGGCCCACATCCCCGTGGTCTGTTGGCTGGTCCGCGACGATCTGGATATCATGCGCGACTATCGCACCGGCGATGCCAACCAGCTCCATGCACGCTATCGCGATGTGATGCGCTGGTCCGTCGAACAATCACTGCGCTGGGATGCAATAGGGATAGACATCAGCGCCGACGTCCGCGACACCGTCCGCTTCGGCGATTACCCGGCAGTCGACGTCAATACGTTCCTGCGGCGCATCAGCAATCGCTGGCACATCGACGCTGCAACCAAAAGTTACGAGAACTTGCTTTCACTCATCCGTGCGGATAATCACCGCATCGAAAGCTACGAAATCCCCTTCATCCGCGACGATCGCGTCAGCGGTTCTACCCTTGCCCGACGTCTGCTCGGGCTGCCTGCAATCGCTGCGGATGCCGTCGTTGTCAGTCTCTATAGCAGCCATTCTCGCCCCTATGGGCCTGGCCTGATTTCTACCTATGCACCTGAATGTGCCGCAGTGGCTATCGGCGACTGTACCACTGACGGGAACAATCAACCGATGAGTGAGCACGAACTCTGGCGTGATCTGCAACACGTGTCTGGCTGCGGCGTGCCCCACATCTACATCGCTGGGTTCCCGTCTATCGTCGAAAAAGGCTGGCACGCCAAAATCATCGCCGGCGGCTGGGTTCGCCGATCACTGCCACCCACAGACGAGGTCCATCATCAGGTTGCTCGTATGCGCGCTGGCCTGCGTGCCTTGCTCTGGGCCGGTGCGCGCCCCAGCGTACTCTTGCCACTCCTCATCCCCGTGTTGATGCTTGTGCGTCGGATGGTCCGCAATCACGATGTGACCCCCGCCGAGGAGAGCACGCGATCGTGAATATCAATGCGCTCCAGTCTGCATACAGCATCCCTTCCCCGTGGGACTTTGACTTTTTGGCGAGTCGGTCGCATAACCATCTCGCTCTGGTGCGCAGTGCAGATGATCACGAATATGTCCTCTGCACCTATGCCAGCAGTAATCCAGCCCCCGTACAGTACATCCAGCATATTCTGCACAGCATCAATGCAGCAGCGCTCCCATTCCACCTCCCTATTGCGGTGCCTACGACCGCCGGCGCATACGTCGAAGTCCAACATGACGGGTATCGTCAATGGGTGGCCACGCTGACCCCACTGCTGGTGGGCGATCAGCCTTCCCCCGAAGACACCACCGCTGCTGCACGCGCCGGCATCGCACTCGGGCAATTGACCCACCAGCTCGCGCAGGTGACTCCACCGCCCATACCCTGCCCAACTCCAGCGGTCGGTTCGCTGACTCAGATTCATCCCGCTATTACGAATCCCGAAATGAACGTCCACGTCGCGCCGCTGTCTGTCGATCGGGTCGTCAAACTCATGCAGGTCGTCGAACTCTGCACGGCTTTTGGACTACACACCGAACGCATGCCGCAGCAATTGGTCCATGGCGAATTCACCTACCAGAATGTGTTGTTCGACAACGACGAGTTGACTGCGGTCCTTGACTTTGAACAACTCCACCGTGACGCCCGCATCTACGATCTGGCAATCGCCTTGTCGTCGTGGTGTACCTTCGACGATACGTACGACCGGCGCGTGCTTCGTGCGTTCGGTCGTGGCTACTGCAGCGAGGTCACGCTCCAAAGTGGCGAGCGCGACGGTCTGCTCGATGCCATGCGCATGGTCCGCATGCACCGATTCCTGCGTACCTTGGGCGACTACCAGTCTGGCACGGTCACCAAAGTACACGTCGAACGCGCCGCAGCTGCCCTCCTCACCTATGAATCGTGGCTCAAACGCCGGAGCGAAGAGGCCCGTTTCGATATCCAGAGTTGGTCTGTATGATGCGTCATTCCCTTGCGCATCCCGCACGCAACGCATTCCTCCGTGCCATGGTTCCGCCTGCCCCCGACGTTCTCGAGGCCGCCCTCTGTATCGCCTGGGAAGACCAAGGCAGCGACCACCGCAGCATGGTCAGACTCATGCTCGACGATATGGCGGAAGCCATCAGCACCCACATCGAGTCGGCCGAAACACTGTTGGATCACATCGGCGCAGTGAGTGCGTTCTTCTTCGACGAACTCGGCTTCCACGGCAATGAATCTAATTACAACGCCGTTGCCAACAGTTACCTCGACCAGGTTTTGCTCAATCGTACTGGCTTGCCCATCACCCTGTCGCTGCTCTATATCGCGTTCGCGCGCCGCTGTGGACTGGCATTCCATGGTGTAGCCCTGCCCGGGCACTTCATGGTGCAGTTCCGCCCACGCAATGCCGATCCCATCATCATCGACCCGTTCCGCAGCGGCAAGCGTTGGAGCATGAGCGAAGTAGCCGCGTATCTGCACCGTAACGGCCAACACACGAATGTCCAAGAATGGCTCGTGCCGCCCACCCCCGAACAAATCATCGTGCGCGTCCTGCGCAACCTCAAAGGCAGTCTGGTGATGCACGGCAATTACCGCGGCGCTGCCAACGCCATCGAACGCATCCTGGTGCTCGAGCCGAGTTCCGCCCAAGACGTCCGTGACTATGGCCTCATCCTGTCGCGCCTCAACATGCCGGCCCAGAGCATTGCCTACCTCGAACGCTACGCCCACCTCGCCCCCGCTGCCGCAGACTTGCAGAGCATTCGCCATCACGCCAAAACTATGTTGGGCACCGTCGAAAACTAAGCAGATTCGTTTTGTTCCGCGCGATGACACCTCCCGCATGGGGAGGTTTTTTGTCGGGTTTCGCTATCATGGGAAAAGGAATCGCGGGAGGGTAAAAACGAACGCTATTCGCATACTCACAAAAAGCATTCGTATCTGCGTGTGTACTTCTTGGGGGTTTTTAGGGGCACAGAAAACCGCCCGGCGCACACTGTCTGTGCCACTCCCGGGTGCAGTCCGCACCGCTGTGCGCATGGACGCAGTGTGGAACGTCCAATCGCCGTGACATCCCGTTCAGATACACAAAACCGCCCGCGCACGGTGTTGTGCGCGGGCGGTAGAACGATGCGATGACTGCGCTAGTAGAGTTTGCCTTCGCGCTTGCTGCCGGTATAGTCGATGTAGACTGCTTTGGTCTCGGTATAGAAGTCGAAGACTTCGGTGCCTTGTTCCCGTGGGCCGACGCCGGTGTTTTTGAGGCCACCGAATGGCATCTGTGCCTCGCCGCCCAGGGTCGGTGAGTTGACGTGGGTAATGCCGGTCTCGATTTCGTGGATGTAGCGGAAGGCGCGGCTCAAATCACGCGTATAGACGCTCGACGTGAGGCCAAACTCACAGGAATTGGCGGCGTCGAGGGCTTCGTCGAACGATTCGACGCGGACAATCGACAACACGGGACCGAAGATTTCTTCATTGTGAATCCGCATATCGGTACGCACTTTATCGAAGATGGTCGGATTGACAAAGAAGCCATGCGCCGTTTCGGTCGTGGTGGGCTTATCGCCCCCTACGAGCAGTTCCGCGCCCTGGTTTTTGCCGATATCGATGTAGTCCATCACGGTCTTGAGTTGTGACGCGTCGACGCTAGGGCCCATGTCGGTATCGGCCTCGAGTGGGTTGCCGATCTTCATGCTGTGCACTTTGGCCAGCAAACGCTCGAGGAATGCATCGGCCACACCGTGTTGGATGATTACGCGGCTGGTGGCGGTGCAACGCTGGCCGGACGAGCCGAAGGCGCCCGAATAGACGCCAGCGACGGCCAAATCGAGGTCGGCGTCGTCGCAGACGATGACGGGATTTTTGCCGCCCATCTCGCACTGTGCACGGATGCCACGGCCGGCTGCGCGCTTGTAGATGCCCAGCCCAATCTCGGTCGAGCCAGTGAACGACACCAAACGCACATCGGGGTGATCGACAAACGTATTGCCCACTTCGCCGCCCGAGCCGATGATCATGTTGAGCACGCCGGCCGGTAGACCGGCTTCGACGAAGCAGTGCATCAACAGCTCGGCAGTCGCTGGTGTCAACGAAGCGGGTTTAAAGACGACCGTGTTGCCGGCGACCAGGGCAGGGGCTATCTTCCAAATGGGAATGGCGGCGGGGAAGTTCCACGGGGTAATCAACGCTGCCACGCCGACTGGATCCTTCATCGTGTAGCCGACGTTGTCGGCGAGTTCGAGTGGGATGACCTCGCCGTTCAGGCGACGCCCGTGGGCGGCACAGAATTCACTGATGTTGATGGCACGTTGGATCTCGCCCAGCGCTTCGCTGAGCAGTTTGCCTTCTTCGCGGGTGAGGGTACGGGCAATCTCTTGACGCCGTTCGCCTATCAGCTGAGCGGCTTTGGCCACAATGGCACCGCGTTTGGGCGCGGGCATGCGCTTCCAGCTTTTGAAGGCTTTGGCAGCGGCATCAACTGCGGCAGCGGCTTCTTCCTTGGTCGACAAAATCACTTCGCCGAGGACGTCGCGTGTGTCGGCGGGATTGGTATTGAGGATGCGCTTGCTGCCCTTTGATTCGACGAATTCACCGCCGATGAAGTTTTTATAGACCTGCATGATGCTTCCTTATGCCACGTACGCATCGACAATGTCGAGTGCGTTGTCGATGACGGCCAGGCCTTCGCGCAATTGCGCCTCGGTGATGGTGAGCGGTGGATTGACAAAGAACGTATGCCAGCGCACAAAGGTAAAGATGCCGTGTTCGCGCAGGAACGCATTGAATGCCGGCATTGGTCCGAGCTCGGTCGGTTTGGGGTTGTAGGGGGTCAGCGCTTCGCGCGTCTCGCGGTTTTTGACCAGCTCGACGATACTAAACAACCCAATCGACCGGACGTCGCCGATAGACGGGTGTTTGGCTTTGAGTTTGTTGAGCTCGACGGCGAGGATTGCGCCCATGCGGGCGGCGTTTTCGATCAAGTTATCCGACTTATAGACGTTGATACAAGCCACAGCTGCGGCACAACCGACCGAATGGGCGTTATAGGTCAGACCAGCCAGCAGGGGTTTGTCTTCGAAGTATTCAGCAATGGTATCGCTCACGACGGCGGCACCGAGGGGCACGTAGGCCGAGGTCAGGCCCTTGGCCATCGTCATGATGTCGGGCACGACATTCCAATGATCGACGGCAAACCATTTGCCGGTGCGCCCGAATCCGCTCATCACTTCGTCGCAGATGAGCATGATGCCGTACTTATCGCACAGCATGCGTAAGCCCTGCATATAGCCGTCGGGTGGGATGATGATGCCGTTGGTGCCGACGACAGATTCGACCACGATGGCTGCCACGGTGTGCGGTCCTTCGAACTGAATGATGTCTTCGATGCTGTTGAGGCAGTCCATCGTACAGCCGTCTTTGCTGCCACAGAAGCGGCAGCGGTAACGGTACGGATCAGGGGCACGAACGATACCGGGGATGCCCGGCTCGGCGCCCCACCGGCGTGGATCGCCGGTCATGGTGATGGCACCGGCCGTCGCACCGTGGTACGAGCGGTAACGTACGATGATTTTGTGGCGGCCGGTGACGGTGCGGGCGATTTTGATAGCGTTTTCGTTGGCTTCGGCACCACCGTTCGTAAAGAACGCTTTGGACAAGTTGCCAGGGGTTATCTCTTTGAGCAGTTTGCCCAATTCGGCGCGGATGGCAGTGGTGGCCGCCGTCGGCGCAACATACGCGATTTGTTTGAGTTGGGCGGTGATGGCGTCGATGACGCGCTGATCGCCGTGACCGATGTTGACGCACATCAGCTGCGAGTTGAAGTCCATATAGCGCTTGCCGTCGACGTCCCACAAATAGATGCCCTCGGCGCGGTCGATGACCATCGGTTTGATGGCCTTCTGGGCAGTCCATTCGTACAGTGTGGTCTCACGCGTCAGATCGAGAATCTCTTGGCGGGTGCGTGGTGGTGTGGTCATATGACCTCCCATGCGTCTAAAATCAGTGCTCTGGCGCTATTGTACGCCGTACCGGGCGTGGGCGTCAATGCACTGTGCAAACGTGTGCGCAGTCAGTATGGCCGCGTGGAAACCAGCACCAAAACGCATAGGTGCAGTGCTAAAATAGACACAGCAATGTTGCTACACAGGAGTCAGCGATGAAAATCACGAGTATCGAGCTGTTCACCGTTCCCCCACGTTGGTTGTTCCTCAAAATCAGCACCGACGAAGGCATCAGCGGCTGGGGTGAACCCATCGTCGAAGGGCGCGCAGCGACGACCGCCGCCGCCGTCAACGAACTCAGCGAATACCTCATCGGCCGTGACCCCAACGACATCGAAGACATCTGGCAGGTGCTCTATCGCGGCGGATTTTACCGCGGCGGTGCGTTGGCCATGAGTGCCATCGCCGGCATCGACCAGGCATTGTGGGATATCAAAGGCAAGCGCTACGGCGTCCCCATCTATCAATTGATGGGTGGTGCAGTCCGGCACTCCATCCGTGTCTATTCGTGGATCGGCGGCGATCGCCCACAGGATATTGCCGAATCCGCCAAAAAAGCCGTGGCGCAAGGCTTTTCTGCCCTCAAAATGAACGCGACCGAAGAGCTGATGTACCTCGACACACCCGGCAAAATCGACTTGGCTGCCGAACGCGCTGCAGCAGTGCGCGAAGCAGTTGGGCCGAACGTCAGCTTCGCCATGGACTTCCACGGTCGCGTCCATCGGCCGATGGCCAAGGTGTTGGCCCGGGCGCTCGAGCCGCATCAATTGTTGTTCATCGAAGAGCCGGTCTTGTCCGAAAACTACGAAGCGCTGCGTGACATCGTCAACACCGCATCGATTCCGATTGCCTTGGGCGAGCGCTTGTTCTCGCGCTGGGACTTCAAGCGCATCTTGGCCGAGGGTCTGGTCGACGTCATCCAGCCCGATTTGTCGCACGCCGGCGGCATCACCGAATGCAAAAAAATCGCTACCATGGCCGAGGCCTACGACGTCGCCTTGGCACCACACTGCCCGCTCGGGCCGATAGCGCTGGCGGCCTGTCTGCAAATCGACGCCACCTGCCACAACGCCACCATCCAAGAGCAGAGCCTGGGCATCCACTACAACAAGGGCAATGATCTACTCGACTATCTCGTCGATCCGACGGTGTTCAAGTACGACAACGGCATGGTCAAAATCCCCACCGGCCCTGGCTTGGGCATCGAAATCAACGAAGAATACGTGCGTGCCAAGGCCAAAGAAGGCCACAACTGGAAGAATCCCATCTGGCGCCACAAGGATGGTTCCGTCGCCGAGTGGTAAGCGGAGTAGGTTACAGGTTTGAGGTTACAGGTTTGAGGTAGGTTTAAAGTCAGAACCCCATGCACCTGCGTGCATGGCGATGGAGCAGGGGCGAGGTCATTCAGAAGCGGGCGAGGTCGTCATGCCCCGCGAAGCGGGGTACCTCGCCCCTTTCTTTTAAATACAGCAAGCAAGCTTGCTTCCTTCCTTGCTTTTTTGCTATAATTTTGGCAACGTGAAGGAGGACGCACCATGAAAATGACCATCGATCTGCCCGAGGAGCTCATCAAAGCAATCAAAATCCGGGCTGCCCAAGAGCAACGCACCGTGCGTGAGTTAGTAGCGGCGTATTTGACCGACGGGTTGTACCCGAGTGACTCGACGCCGACGCCGGCACCGACAGCGACCGATATCGAGATGGCACCGTGGGGCTTGCCGATTATCCGGAGCATTCCGGGATCACCGCAGTGCACGATGACGGGTGAAGAGTGGATTGAGTTCGTCAATACCTCGTTGACTGAGCTTGATTACGAAAGATACGAGAATGCTATACGACGCTAACGTGTGGGTGGCGCTGTTGATTGCGTAGCACGTCTCAACACTCGAAGAAAGCAAGCTTTCTTGCTTCCTTTTTTTGATTTAATTCCGGCAACGTGAAGGAGGCCGCACCATGAAAATGACCATCGATCTGCCCGAGGAGCTCATCAAAGCCATCAAAATCCGGGCCGCCCAAGAGCAACGCACCGTGCGCGAGCTGGTCGCGGCGTATCTGACCGACGGGTTGTATCCATCCGAGCCGGCTACTGCGGCAGAGCACAAGCCAACCGAGATCGAGATGGCGCCATGGGGCTTGCCCATTATCCGGAGTATTCCGGGATCGCCGCCGTGCACCATGACGGGTGAAGAGACCATCGAGTTTATCAACAACGCGCTCACCGAACTGGACTACGAAAGATATCTGAATGCTATACGACGCTAACATGTGGGTAGCGATGCTCATTCCACGGCATGTGCATCACGAACGAGCGCTCTCACACTACGATAGTGTGGCTGGAACTGGATATGTGTTGTTGTCGCAGAGCGTACGTATCAGTGTGCTGCGTCTGCTGACGCAACCGAGTATCCATCGTGTGTACGCGCTCGAACCAATCACCAACACTGCAGCGTTCGACTACCTAGCGCGCATCACCCAATCACCCAAAGTGCGCAACCTACTCGAACCAGCCGAGCTGTTTGTGACGTTGCGTGATCTGGCCTCCCATCCGCACCCAGCCCCCAACCGCTGGATGGATGCCTATTTGTGTGCCGTTGCGCGCCACGCCGGTGTACCCATCGTGACGCTCGACCGCGGCATGCTCCACTATGCGCAGTATGGGGTGGATGTCGTGGTGCTGTAATGGTTCATCGGGGGAGCAATCACGCAGAGTACCCGCACACGCACGTGTGCGGGTATGACGGTTACAGACCGTAGGGGCGAGGTCGTCATACCCCGCAAAGCGGGGTACTCGCCCGCACCTACGCACACCCGTGTAGCGATGTACCTCGCCCACGCATTCAATCGAGCGGGGCGTATCACAATAAGCCCCGCTTACAAAAGAAAACCGAACTGATTGTCATTACAATTACCCGTTCCACTATCATTAAAACGTAAAACGCTATATTATAGAAATCGAATTTACGTAAGGAGTTTAAATGAAAACGCACAGCACAGCACAATACCTCAAGTGGGTCCTCTTTGTCGCATTGATAGTGTGTAGCTTTTTCGTGCCGATGGCTTCGGAGAAGGCCAAGGCGGAAGGGGTAGGACGGGCAGGGTATGCGAATGGATTTAATGATCAATTCACTGCAAATAATGGCAATTGGGGGTCTTGGTCTGGCAGTAGTTGGTCCTATAAAGCCGGTGTTATCCGTGGGATTGGACAAAAAGATAAATTATCTGGATTAGAGTTTACCAAAGCACAATATGCAAATCTCGAATATCAAGCAAAAATGAAACGTATCGGATGTGCAACGTGCGTAAATAGGCTTTACATACGATCGACAGCAGTCGGGTGGATTTATTATGGATATACTAACACAGGTCAGTTCTATGTAGAGTCATGTAATTCTGTGTCCTGCACTATGTGGCAGAGTTTCAAAGCGAGTAACAAAATCGTAAAAGGTGGATTCAATACTCTTAAAGTGTTGGCAGTGAACAATAGCTATAAGTTCTACATAAATAACTCGATGGTATATTCAAGAACGGTTACTGGACCTCTTACGTTAATCAAAACCGGGTATGTAGGAGTCGGTTTTTACTCAACCTCAGCTGTTGGGAATAGCCTTGATGTAGATTTTGCGATTTTGGTGAAAAAATAACATGTCCGTTTGCCATTTTGCTTGCGATGCGAGAGAACCATCTGACAGTTGAAGATCTGAGATGAAACGATGGAGCGGGGCTTTTTGCAAAAAGCTCCGCTTCGTGTTCCATGCAGGTTTAGTAGACATCAGAAAGGAATCAGTACGGGCGAGGTATCCCTTGTCCATTTGTGATGGCTTCTCTGGACGGAGGAGCGATCACGCAGCGGCGTGGAGAGGCTGATTCACAGGCGTGGCGATCACGCAGAGCCGCTGAGGAGATGATTCAAAGGGTGGCGATCACACAGAGCCGCTGTAATCTTTCACAGGGGGAGCGATCACGCAGAGCCGCGGAGGAAAAAGAGAGCGCAGAAAAGATAGAACGGAACGTTTTGCAAAAAGGCCTGCTCCAATAATGAGTAAGGGCGAGGTCGTCATGCCCCGCGAAGCGGGGTAACTCGCCCGTTAGATCCACCGTATGGAAGAGCTCGCGCCTAGTCATGCAAAGAGTCTGACATTACACTTTTACTTACTACTAGCAATTTAACGTAAAATGTTATAAAATAATTTAGATTGTTATTGTAGGGAGTCGGTATGCATAAGCACAGCACAGCACAGCACAGCACAGCACAGCACAGCACAGCACAGCACAGCACATTAAATGGCTGCTATTGTCAGTAGTGTTGGTGTGTAGTTTCTTTGTGCCGATGTCGGCCAAGGCGGAAGGGGTAGCAAGGGCGGGCTACGTAAATGGATTTAATGATCAATTCACTGCAAATACTGGCAATTGGGTTCCTTTGTATGGTAGTAGTTGGTCCTATAGTAGACGCGGTTCGGTTATTATTGGGAAAGGGCAAACGAAACAGTGGACTGGAATATTGTTTAGCAAAGCACAATATGCAAATTTCGAATATGAAGTAAAAATGAAACGTATTGGGTGTGACACGTGCACAAATCAGCTTTTCATACGATCGTCAAAAGTCGGGATAATTTATTATGGGTATACCAACTCAGGTTTTTTTACTATTTATTCATGTAATTCTGTATCCTGCACTACGTGGCAGAGTTTCAAAGCGAGTGACATAATCGTAAAATTTGGATCCAATACTCTTAAAGTGTTGGCTGTGAACAATGACTATAAGTTCTACATAAATAAACGGGTGGTATATTCAAGAACGGTTACTGGACCTCTTACGTTAATCAAAACCGGGTATGTAGGAGTCGATTTTTACTCAACCTCAGCTGTTGGGAATAGCCTTGATGTAGATTTTGCGATTTTGGTGAAAAAATAACATGTCCGTTTGCCATTTTGCTTGCGATGCGAGAGAATCATCTGACAGTTGAAGATCTGAGATGAAACGATGGAGCGGGGCTTTTTGCAAAAAGCTCCGCTTCGTGTTCCATGCAGGTTTAGTAGACATCAGAAAGGAATCAGTACGGGCGAGGTATCCCTTGTCCATTTGTGATGGCTTCTCTGGGCGGAGGAGCGGTCACGTAACGTCGCGGTGGGGCTGAGAAAAGAGAAAGTTTGAGGAGTCTGGTGTGTGGTTGCAAGAAGGTATCTCACATCAGCGGCGTCGAATTTTTTATCAACCATTCACGCGCCGCTACACTGGCGTTGTGCGAATGTCGGTCAGCGCTGATTACTCTAGACACTTCCGCACAGCAGCGAACGGCGTTATCAGCATACGATCTACGCGTGAGTTATTCCTTACAGCGTTGTCGCAGTTGAAGGCACAATCTACCTATCACTTTCAATTTATAGTAAAACGTTGTAGTATAAATTGGTAGTTTAAAAGGAGTCATTATGAAAAAGTATAACACCGTGAAGCCGGTGAAGTGGCTTGTATTTGCCCTCGTGTTGGTGTGTAGCTTCTATGTTCCGATGTCGTCAAAGACGACCAAAGCGTCAGGGGTAGCCAGGGTAGGGTATGCCAACGGATTCAACGAGCAATTTACAACCTCAGCAAGCAACTGGTTTATCGTAAGCGGCAAATGGACGTATGGCTCTGGGGTCTTCCGAGGGAATGCCGTCGCGTCAGATACGTCCAGTGTTTTTTTCAAACAAGCGGAATATGCAAATTTTGATTTTCAGGTAAAAATGCGCCGCAAAGGGTGCTCAGGTTGCGATAACAGCCTATCGGTGAGAAACTGTTGCGCTCGCAGTTTGAATTTTCATTACGATAACTTGCAACGTTATAGCATAATAGCGGAAACTGGAATAGGCTATAAGACTATTCAACCGTCGACTAAATCTACTGCAATCATATCTGGTGGATTTAATGTGCTTCGGGTAGTTGCAATAGGAAATGCATACGAGTTTTATGTGAATAACAAACTCCTAAAAAAATTCACTTACTTCGGCCAAAGCAGTGGTCATGTAGGGATTGAGTTTTTTGCATGGGAAACGAAGGGAAACTACATCGAGGTTGATTACGCAATTCTCAAAACAAAATAAGGATCACAACTAAAGACTTACGAGCGGGGCTTTTTGCAAATAGCTCCGCTTCGTGTTCCATGCAGGTTTAGTAGACATCAGAAAGGAATCAGTACGGGCGAGGTATCCCTTGTCCATTTGTGATGGCTTCTTTGGACGG
The DNA here is from genome assembly GCA_945881915.1 of Thermoflexus hugenholtzii JAD2. Lineage (GTDB taxonomy): Bacteria > Chloroflexota > Chloroflexia > Chloroflexales > Roseiflexaceae > UBA965. Next base: position 26,215 of record CAMCVW010000006.1, read on the forward strand.
AAGAGCGATCACGCAGCGTCGCGGAGGGGCTGAGGACACAGCTGATTGAGGAGTGTGGTGTGTGGTCGCAAGAGGGGTGCAAGTTGCCGTGCCAAGACACGCTCAGCGAGAGGTATACCTTTTTGATTTACGATGATGTTCCCTGGACGGAAGAGCGATCACGCAGCGTCGCGGAGCCGCTGAGACAAAGCAGATTGAGGAGTGTGGTGTGTGGTCGCAAGAGTGAGATTACGCATCAGCTGCGGTTTTTTTGTCAGCCGTTCGCGCACCGCTGCGCAGGGTTGTGCGAATGTCGGTCAGCGCTGATTCCTATAGACACATTCTGCACAGCAGCGAACGGCGTTATCAGCATACGAGCTGAAACACCGCGCTGAGGAACTTTTTTCATTTCTGAAGCTCGAGAGAACAGATCACACTACCGACTCATCACGCACTCTGACTGATAACTACTAACTCATTACTGAAAACTGAAAACTGAAAACTGAAAACGAACAGCTGTAGCCTATTTTTCTGTGTATACCAAAACCACCGTGCCGGCAGCATTCGACAGGGTCAGCTCGTTGCCATCGAGGGTCATACTGGTGACTTCATTGAGGGCAGCGAAGTAGCTGGTGTCGAGCAGCATGAGGGTGGGGTCCGCACAGGCCATTTCGGTCATGGCAATGGTACCCGGAGTGAGCGCAGCACCATCGCCGGTGTAAGGACCTGAGTAGAGGTTGCAATAGCCTTTGCCACGGAGCTCACTGCCATCGAACATAATGTGCGGGGCGTTTTCGGGTAAGACTGCATCCGCATAGAGGGTCTGTAGGGTGTAGTCGCGGCCGATGTACTGGAACGACGACGGGTCAGGGTAGGGGTATGGGTAGCCGTTCCCAGCGGTACTGCACGCGGCAAGCGCAACGAACAGCACGAGGACGCTCAAGAGACGAAAGAATTGCTTCATCGATGATGTACTCCACACGTCATGAATCATACTAAGAGTATGGTAGCACCAGCGGGGCGCACCGTCTTGAAGAGAACATGAGCGCGCACAAAAAAACAGGGCTGGCATGTGCCAACCCTGCGGAATTGCTGTCTAATTGCCTATGACGCTGGGACTTGCCAGATGACGGCGAGCAGCGTAGCGGAATGCCTCGAATGTTTCGTCATTCATAAACACGAAACGCACCAGAGAAATCTGCGTCTGTTGTTCGAGGAAGTGGGCCACGGTACGCACGGCGATAGCGGCAGCTTCGTCGAGCGGATAGCCAAAGATTCCCGTACTGATGGCCGGGAAGGCAATACTCTGGCAGTCGTTTTGGGAAGCCAATGTGAGCGCGCTGAGATATGCTGACTCGAGCTGCACCGCATCGGCACTGCGGCTGTGCCACATGGGACCAACGGCATGGATGACGTACTTGGCAGCCAACTTGAAGCCCGGGGTAATCCGAGATTCACCGGTGGGGCAACCACCAATTGTGTTGCACGCGACTGCCAGTTCAGGACCAGCTGCTTTGTGGATTGCACCACAAACCCCACCACCAGCACTGAGCTGCTCGTTTGCGGCATTGACAATTCCATCGACCTGTTGGTGACAGATGTCGCCAGGGACTAATTCGAGGATATTCGCGCCACATTGATACTGCATTTGGTCACCTCACACACACAAACCCTCTGCAGGTGCGTCACAGCGTACGTTGCTGTGCTCGGCCCCATTGCTGTTCATCGCAGATGCTATCGAGTGCTGATAATTCGCCCTGATTCTATGGGTAGGTGGCTGAATTGTCAAGTTTTCGGGGTGTCTTGTGGTAACTCATCACCTATGGAATGTGCCGCACGGTTATGCGGTGAATCGTCATCGCTGGCGTCAACGTCTGATTCACTGTCGGCGCTGAATGGATGCGCCGGACCACATCCATCCCGCAGATAACCTGGCCAAATGCCGCAAACCCACAGCTGTCCGGATTACGCGCCCCACCGGCGTCGAGCTCGGGTTGGTCGCCAATGCACACAAAGAAATCTGCCTGCGCCGAATCGGGTGCAAAACGCGCCATCGAAATCGTCCCGTCACGATGTGCGTGCCCCGTCGTGTGTGTCTGTTCCATTGCAATTGCCGGATACTTGACGAAGTCGGCGCGGCAGGTTGCCTGGATGACGTCGATTTTGATATCTTGGCCGGGCTGATTGTCTGGATGTGTCGTGACGGTGCGCCAGAATGCGCCGTCGGTATATGCGCCTGCCGCGCAGTAGCGGACGAAGTTTTCGCATGATGCTGGTGCTGCGTGAGTATCGAGGAGCACTTCGATGTCGCCATACATCGTGGTAATCGTGATCAAGATCATCGTGCATCCTCCGTCGACTCGTCTATGGCTATCGTGTGTGTCAGTGCGGTACTGTGTGCAACGGTCGCGTGGACGGGGCAGTATCGCGGCACGATGTGCAGTGCCCGTTCGAGGCTCGTGTGGTCGCAGGTCGTGCCAGCGCAGTAGATCGAAAGGGAAATCGATTCCCACACCTGAGGATGGGCGAGGCGTTGCAGGGCGCTGACATCGACACGATACCGCGTGACGCTGTTGCGTTGTTTGATGATGATGCTGTCGAGCGTCAGAATCGTGCAGCGTACGAGTGCAGTAACCAGCAATTGCATCGGGCCTTGGCTGCTGAGATCGACATCACTCCAAACCATCCCCTGCGAGGAAGGGAAGGCACGATAGGTCTGTGAGAAAACATATTGCATGGCGTTTTCACCGTCGATGAGTGGGGGAATGTGGCTATTGTAGTGTAAAATACATACACAACGTTCAATGCAGATACTCGCGACGTCTACTTTTTCATGTGTATTGTATGGTCATGTCTGGCCACATCCAGGAGGATGTATGAAGATCACCGGAACTGCTAACATCAAAGCACCACAATCCGCTGTCTGGGCAGCGCTGAACGATATGGACGTGCTGGCACGGGTGGTTCCCGGCTGCGAGTCGTTGAATGATTTGGGCGACAACCACTATGAGGGTGTGGTCAAAATCGGTATCGCCGGCATCAAGGGCAGCTATAGTGGCAAAATCCGCCTCGAAGACATCGAAGCCCCCAAACACTACAAACTCGTCGCAGCCGGCAAAGGCTCGAACGGTGTGGTAGACGCGGTGGGCACGGTCGACCTCGAGACTTTGGCCGATGGAACGACGCAACTCAACTACGGCGGCGAAGCCCAAATCGGCGGCATGTTGGCCAGCGTGGGCCAACGTCTGATTGAGGGTGCGGCGCGTCAGTTGATTGGCCAGGCGGTCAAGGCGCTGGAAGCACAGATCATGCAACGCATGCCGGCTGATGCACAGAGCGCACCTGCGGGGAGCGCAACGGATCAGTCTGTCGGTATGGCCCAAGCCGCTCCTTCGGATGCCGAGCCCGTGCGCAAGCGTGTCGTACTCAGCGAAGCGGAGCAACTCAAGCCCGAAACGCTCATCAGTGGCATGATCAACGAGTGGCTGGCGACGACTACCGGCAAAGTGATTGCAGTCGTCGTGTTGCTGTTCATTGGGTTTTTGTTGGGCAGAATGCGCTAAGAATATTTCTGATGCTTTTGCGTCGCCGCAGAAGTGCAGACACGACACGTTGATCGTGACGAAGGAGGTATGGAGTGGCTAAAATCACCGTAACAGTCAATGGGACCTCGCACACGAGTGACGTAGAAGATCGTACGCTGTTGGTGAACTATCTGCGCGAACAGTTGAATCTGACGGGTACACACGTCGGGTGTGACACCAGCCAGTGTGGCGCTTGTGTGGTGCTGGTAGACGGCAAATCAGTCAAATCATGCACGATGTTGGCAGCGCGCTGCGAAGGCGCTGCGATTACGACCATCGAAGGGTTGTCGACCGACGGCAGCATGCACCCACTCCAAGAAGGATTCTGGGAGTGCCATGGGTTGCAGTGTGGCTTTTGTACGCCAGGGATGATTATGGCAGCAACCGATTTGCTCAAACAGAACCCCAATCCGACCGACGAAGAAATCCGTCACGGCCTCGAGGGCAATCTGTGCCGCTGCACGGGCTACCACAACATTGTCCGTTCGGTGCAATACGCCGCAGCCAAGATGCGCGGTGAGGCTGTTTCGTCACAGAACGCATAATCCAGACGTGCCTCTATACCCGTTAATGATTTTCGGTTTGGAGGATGTTTGCGGTACTATCAGCAACGCAGCGAATGGTACGTCAGGCATGCAAACGCGGAGCAAATCCATAGCGTTTCGCGGGACATGAGAGAGTTTCCTCAACGACATCTCCCTGCATGGTATGGCACACGCTCGATTCTGCGTGTGCCTGGATGCCTGGATCCCTACAATCGACATCACCCAGGCACAGGCTCTGACGGGAGGGATTGATGTATACATCGGTGCAGACATGACCGATCTACTTTACAACCGCAAGCAAGCCACAATTTGACTCACGCAAAGACAATAACGAACGCAACAGCTAGGGATTTTTCCTATGCGCGGTATCAAAAAACAAGACTTGCCCTCAAAGCCATGCGTCACCTGTGGGCGTCCGTTTACATGGCGTAAAAGTCTCGCCAAAACCTGGGACGATGTCAAATATTGTAGTGCCGCGTGTCGCCGCTACAAGCAAAGCGGTGGTAAACCACCGAGCACAAAACAAAGCCTTGCATGTATGATTCTCACGCAACTTTGAATGTGCCACAGGTGAAGAAGGAATATTCTCCTGTCCAGATTAGCGTAGCCGGTGCAACGGATAAACGCATGTATACTGAGTTTGACGTTGCAGTAACAACAACGTTTTCCTTTCTGCACAATCGTCGTATCCCTGATGGGATACGGCGATTGTGTTTCGTGGGGTCTGTAACCAGTGGGGGTGTATGTTATCAATGTGCATGACTCACAACGTTTTTTGCCTGTGTCGTGTATCTTGTGTTTTTGAAGATACACGGAGAACAGTTTGATCCGCTGCGACGCCCTTTGGCTATGGCACGAAAGGGAGTTGCAGTCTGGCAGTGGGTGGCACGGCGATGTGCAAGACGGTCCAACAAATCAGAGTAAAGATCAACGCCTGACAGCCCACGTGCTCGAAGCGAACCCTCATGTTTTGACATACGCCGACGGCAACGTATCGGGCAAAGGATCCCCTGATCGCTCCCCATCGTTTGGTGACATTGCAGCCTACGCGGGGAGCAGTGCGAATATGCCGGTAGGTGACGAGCCGGTTCTTGACGAGAGGGGGTGCGATAAAACACCCAAATGAACGTTTCCCATTGGGACACATATCAGAGTCGTCGAAGGAACGCCCAAAACAGGTCAGGTCGCGTTGATGCGTTCTGTTGCGGTGGATGATGTAGGAACTATCAACTATCCATTGATTGCACATGGCCGGTTGCATGCAGGTATCGTCCTTGGAATTACCTAAGCGCTGTACGAGCAGCCAGTGTAGGGTTATAATGGTTGTGCATTGAGTGATACATTGATGGACGATGCCAGCGCCAATACCACGCCATTGCTCAACGGCGAGATAGGGCAGACCGTTTCACCTCGTTCTGTTGACTCGTTGGGTGCTGAGGGTGGCTGGAGCAGGCACAATTGGTAGCGTGCAGTGTGTCTTGAATGCCGTGATCGACGCGTTGTCGCTGATGAGCGTACGCCACATAAAGATTCCACCGACGACGGAGCGTGTTTGGATTGTCTTATAGGCGCATGCCAAAGAAGTACAGAGGAGCAGAGAAATGATTCCTGCAGCGTTTGAATATGTGAAGGCGAGCAGCGTGGCCCAGGCCATTGCATTGCTGAACCAACACGGCGAAGATGCCAAAGTCATTGCAGGCGGGCATTCGTTGCTGCCAGCGATGAAGTTGCGCCTCAGCCAGCCGGCGGTGTTGATCGACATCGCTGCCGTGGCCGAGCTCAAGGGCATCAAGATCAACGGTGGCACACTGACCATTGGCGCTGGCGAGACATACCATGCCATCGCGACATCGAGCACGGTCAAAAATGCCTGCCCCGTGATTGCTGCCTGCACCGGCCAAATCGGTGACATCCAGGTACGCAATGCCGGTACCATCGGCGGCGCCTTGGCGCATGCTGATCCTGCAGCTGACTTGACTGCGGTATTTCTGGCGATCGGTGGCACGGTCACTGTTCAGAATGCCGGTGGTACGCGGACCATTGCCGCCGACGACATGTTTGTGTCGATGCTGATGACCTCCCTCGAGAGCGGTGAGCTCATCACGGCAGTCAATGTACCCGTCATGAGCAAGGGCCAGGGCGCATCCTACGCCAAGCTCAAGCATCCCGCCTCGCGCTATGCGATTGTCGGTGTCGCAGCCAGTGTGACCGTCGCAAACGGTGTCGTCAGCGCGTGTCGCGTGGCGGTCACGGGTGCCGGTCCGCAGGCAGTGCGCCAACCGAGTGTCGAAAAGGCACTCATGGGTACGGCCGGCGACGCAGCTGCCATCAAGGCAGCATGTGCGAGTGCTGGTGCAGATATGGAATACCTCGGTGATATTCATGCCTCAGAAGACTACCGCCGTGCCATGGTCAAGGTCTATGCCGCTCGTGCATTGACCGATGCCATCGCAGCAGCCCGCGCATAATTCGAATCACGAAGCCCGGGGTGTCGCGCAGCGATACCCCGGGTTTTCTGTACCGGAAGAGGATTCCGCATGCAACGCTTCTCGCACAAACATGTCGTGGTCACCGGGGCTGGCAGTGGAATTGGTGCAGCCTGCGTAGCGCGTCTCGTCGATGAAGGAGCAACGGTCACTGCCGTTGACCGCAATCAGAGCGCGCTCCAGGAACTCTGCGCCCGCCAAGGGGATCAGGTCACACCATTGGTGCTCGATCTGACCGATGGCGCCGCAGTACTGGCAGCCCTGGGAAGAGTAGAACGCATCGATGGGCTGTGCACCGCGGCGGGTGGGAGTGGGCGCAGCGCAGGTGATGGGCCGGTCGGTACGTGTACGCTGGATGGTTGGCTGGCGACACTGGATTTGAACTTGAACAGTCAGTTTTATACCATCAAAGCGTGCCTGCCTGGGTTGTTGGCGGCTCGTGGTGCAGTGGTCAGCATTGCGTCGGTGCTGGGGATGGTGGGCGGCGATGCAGACTTCGGCACGCACGCCTATGCCACCGCCAAAGCGGGCATCATCGGGTTGACGCGTTCGATTGCGGCGTATTACGCCACAGACGGTCTGCGTGCCAATGTGGTTGCCCCCGGCCTGATTGCCACGCCGATGAGTGCGCGGGCGCAACAGAACCCTGCAATTGTGGCGCGCTTGGCTTCCCTGCAACCACTCACGAGTGACTTCGGCCTGCCCGAGGATGTCGCAGCAGCTGTCGCGTACCTGCTGTCGGACGATGCCCGCTTTGTCACGGGGACGGTTCTGCCGGTCGATGGTGGATGGACCGTGAAGTAATGATGAATTATGAATTATGAATTATGAATTTGAGAATTATGAATTTGAGAATTGAAACCGGCAAACTGCTATAATTTGATATATTCAAACGAAAGGAAGTCACATGATAGAGTTCAACAAAGACACCGTCATCAAGTTGTATCCAATTCCTACCGCAGAAGTCATGCCCACGATTACGAGCTTTTTGATACCGGGTGAAGAAGCCGTGATGGTCTTCAAAACGGTACGTGACCAAGTCGTGTTCACCAATAAGCGGATCATTGCCACGAATGTGCAGGGGATTATCGGCAAGAAAGTCGATTACACGAGTGTCCCGTATCGCAAAATCAACATGTATTCGGTCATCACTGCGGCGCTGCTCGATCTGAGTTGCGAGCTGGAATTGAATATCAGCGAAGTGGGCAAAGTACGCTTCGAGATCAATGGCAGCTTCGACATCATCAAACTCAACCGCATCATCAGCGAGTATGCGCTGTAGGGGTTGTGCTTTGTGATACCACCGAAGAGCAATCTCGGTGGTGTGTCATACCAAACTTGGCATAACCATATAAAATACCGCCGTCAGACAGCTGTCTGACGGCGGTATGCGTTTTGGGATTGCTAGATGACCGAGAGGATAATCGAAGACATCAGGACCGCCCCGATAATGCTGTATTCCCAGTAGGGACGGGAGGTGTGATTTTCGGTGAGAGCGTTCTGGAGCATGCCGGTGACGACATAAAAGATGACGAGTAGCATCGCGCCACCCAGCAAAAAAGGCGCGGCCCAGTAGTTGAGTGCCCACAACGCTTGCGCCAGGACGAGGCCGACCATGAACGATAACAAGCCGAGGTTCGCGCGCGTCTGCGTCCACTGCAGCTGTGAGTATGCCAAAAAGGCACCGCAACTACCCACCAGAACGGCCGAATAGAGGGTCCGCAGGCGTGCATAATAGATTGCACTGAACAAGCCAAAGGCCATCAGCAGTGCCAGGCCCTGGAGGACCATGAGGGCGATTTGCCGTACTTCGGGCTGGCGATCCATGGAGTAGTGCTGGGCAATCAGGGCTGCCAGCAGGAGGACGCCAGTAGCGATGAGGGCCAGCACGAAGGCAAACATCTGCAAGCCCGTGCTGAATAACCGAAAAAACGTAAACGAAGTGATGACGGCATACGCGGGTAAAATCCAGAACCCTGGAGCCAATTCGATGACGGTGACGCGTAAATCGAGCAACCAGAGCGGGCGTGCATGCACCTGCGGATGGTCACGGGTGAACAAATCAGCGGCGGTGCTGGTCAAAATCACGATGGCTGCCAGAATCACCCACGAGACCGTGATGACCGGCAGGTCGCCGCCTAATTGGGCGCGAATGATATTGGGGTTGATATCGACAAGGAAGACGACTGCCATCCCGAGGAGCACCAGCAGGACGAGCGAGACGATCCGATCATAGCGTGGCATCGAGGCATCGGTATTCATACTCACCCTTTCGGAACACTACTCTTGGATTATACCCTAGCGACGGGATGTGGTACAATCGGCGCTGAATGGAATCACCGGACATACCAAAGGAGTCTGGGATGCGTGACGATATAACCAATTCCGAAATCGAAGAATATCTGGCCAGTCTGATGCCGCCGCGACCGTCCCCACTCAACGATATGGAGCGTATTGGCCGCGAGAGTGGCTGGCCGCTGGTTGGTGCAGTCGAAGGGCAATTTTTGTATATGCTGGCTCGTACCAGCGGCGTTCAAAATGCACTCGAGATAGGTACCGCCACCGGCTATGCCGCAATCTGGCTTTTGCGCGCGCTGGTGCAGCACCCGGAAGGGCGATTGACCGCTATCGAAAAAGATCCCCAGCGCTATACCCGCGCGCGCGAGTGGGTCGCCAAGGCCGGCTATAGTGACCGGTTTTCGATTCATGAGGGTGATTGGTTCGAAGAATTAGCCAATATGCGCGGACCGTTCGATTTGATTTTCCTCGACATCCTGCGTCATCTCAATAATGAAAAAGAAGCACTGCAGGCCTTGCAGATGTGTGTCCCACTGTTGCGCCGCGGCGGCATCCTGGTGGCGGATAACGTGCTGTGCAATGCACTCGTCCTCGAAGACGAACGCGAAGCAGCGCCCATTGTGCGCGGCATCCAAGAGTTCAATCGGGCGATTATGCACCACATCGATTTGGAATCAGTGATTTTGCCCATCCGTGACGGCATCGCAGTGTGTCGCCGGAAAGGATAAGCGGCACGAATTATGAATTAGGAATTAGGAATTAGGAATTATGAATTAGGAATTAGGAATTAGGAATTGCCACAGCATGCTTTCGAGGCGTTGCCTCGCCGGTTTTTTTGTGCGCGCGTCATTCGCCGGAAGCGGGCTCATCGTAGGGATATTCTGGTTGGATGATGATGCGTGCTGTTTGGCCGTACGAGCTTTTGAGGCTGACAAAGCCATTGACGATGATGACAAAACCCCAGCCGATGAGTCCTAGGCTACAGACCAACCCAATCGTCATTAACCAGGTATTGTTGGATAAATACGACATCGCATAATATGGTGCACCGATGAGTGCATAGGTCAATAATTGTAATCCACACCAAATCGGAATTAACTGGAGCGTCACTGCCAGTGGTAAGCGCCAGTATTCGAAGAGTACCCGCAACATGGCAGCTGCACAGAAGGTATGGAGCAGCGCAAGAAACAACGAAAAGGGAAATCCAAAAGCGGCTATTTCGTTGTCGTATGACCATAACCCGGTCTGTACACCGAGTAACTCGATGACCCAAAAATAGATCAGCATCCCGCCGATGACCGACCAGGATTGGAATATGCCGTATTCTCCAAATTGGCGACGCAATGCCATAAACACGACGAGGGTCGGGAAGACCAGCACCCATCCACCCAAAACCGCAATTGTCGGCACGGTTGCGCCAAAAATGGTTGAAAGCTCGGGGTTATAGGCAATTCCGTAGAGGATGTGCCAGAGCGGGGTACCCATCCCCGTGAGCATCGCGGTCAGGCTGACAATGATAAAAACCGGTGAGCGACTCGAGAGTCCAACGTAGCCACATAACAAGAGACAGACTGCAGTGGCGAGGAATAGGATTAGTTCCATGGGGAATCCTCTTTCCTATGGATTAAACGCCTTTGTAGTCGCGAATTTCACCATCTGTGATGGTGAACAAGCTGGTCGTCAGCCCATGGGCGTGTTGACGCATGTCTTGGGTGATTTGCAGGGCGACTGCCGTGACGCGATCGGGATCGTCATCACTGAACACGACCATGAAATCTCGATTCGGGATACCGATGACGAGATTGCCGGGGATGTTGTGTGCGGCGTGTTGGATGAGTTCTGGGAGCAGCAACCGGGCTGCGTCCAGCCCGTCATTCACATTAAAGATGACGACTCGTTGCGAACCATTGCCTGCCACGTGGTAGGGGATGTCTTGTGATTTGGCTCTGAGGTTACGCATGGCTTGTTCGTGAATGGTCTGTTCGCTGACGCCCCAACGCTCGATTTGTGTCTCGGTCAGGTAGGACAATCGTTGCCGATCACGGATAGCGTAGGTGAGCATCATATCAGCTAAAAAGAGTCGATAGATGATAGGTTCCGCGCCGCGGTCGACCATATCGACCAACAGCGCGACAGGTTTGAGTTGCGGAACGATGAGTTCAGCGATGGTCTGGTAGCCCAGGTCAGGGACGCCTTGTTCGCCTTTGCTGACGCGCAACAATGTACTGACGACTGCGTCGATGGCGTCCGGACGGCGCCGGTAGGCACGTTCGAATGGTTCAATGGCGATAGGCAGCGACACATCAGCGCGCACGATGACGATGTCTGTGCCTACCTGCTGAACGTCTGTGATCGACTCGTCGAGTTCAGGCAGCGTAGTCATCAAATAGGCGATGAATGTATCGAAGTCGTTGCTTGGTGTCATAAGATGTCCGTATGAAATGCATCGACGAGCGAATCGATGGAGACGATTGCGATGGTTGATTGTTGGTGGGTAAAAATTACCCGCGGTTCGGTACGCACGGTCCCGATGCGGGCATGGGTGACGTGAGCCATGGCTGCGGTGAAGGCTGCTTCGTGGGCAGGGCTGACCTCGACGAGGAACCGTGTCGGACTTTCGCTGTACATGCGCACCCAGACGGAATCACTGCGTGTGGGCAGAGCGTCGAGTTCGATGTCTGCGCCGAGGCGACCTGCAAGCGCCATTTCGGCGACTGCAACGGCCAGGCCGCCCTCACTGAGGTCGTGGCAGGCAGCGACCAGACCCTTCTGGATTGCATGGTGGAGGTGCTCCAACGTGCTCGGTGCCTGGGCGAGGTCGACTTGGGGTATGCGCCAGTCGCTGCCGGGTACCGCCCCCACGATACGACTGACGTGTGCGCCGGCCATTGCGCTATCGGTCGTACCGACGATGTAGAGTGCGTTGCCGGCGGCTTTGAGGTCACTGGTCTGGGAATGGCGGATATCAGGATGATATGCCAGTGCTGAGATGAGCAGTGTGCCGGGGATCGCGGTGCGCACCCCCTGCGCATTGCGGTATTCGTTATTGAGCGAATCCTTGCCCGAAATGAATGGTGTCCCGTAGGCGAGCGCTGCGTCGTGGCAGCCGGCCGTTGCACGGGTCAGGCCACCCATGCGGTCGGCTTGCTTGGGGTCACCCCAGCAAAAATTATCGAGGATTGCGCAGGCTGTTGGGTCTGCGCCGACCGCGACGACATTGCGTAGTGCTTCGTCGACCGAAAGGAGTGCCATCCAATAGGGGTCGAATTGACTGAGCTGCGGCGCCATGCCACAACCGAGGGCGATGCCGGTCATGGTGTGCGGGTGGATTTGCAAGACCGCGGCATCGCCGGGTCCATCACTGTAGGCGCCGACGAGTGGCTTGATAATCGAGCGGCCCTGGATTTCGTGATCGTAGCCGCGGATGATGGGTTCGCGGCTGGCGATGTTGGGGTGGCTGAGGAGGGCCGCGATGACCGCTGCGTGGTCGCGTGGTTGCCACTGCGGCGCAGCGGATGTGTCTGCCTGCCAGGTGGCGGTGAGGGTGCGTTGGGGGCGACCATCGTGGAGGAAGTGCATGTCCAAATCGACAACGCTGCGGCCCTCGTAGGTCACCGTGAGACGGCCGCTGCCGTCGAACGTGCCGACCGCAGTGGCTTCGACTTCTTCGGCGGCACACATGGCCAATAATCTACTCAGATGTTGCGGTGGAACGGCCATCACGATGCGTTCTTGGGCTTCGGAGAGCCAAATTTCCCACGGTTGCAAGCCGGCGTATTTGAGGGGGACGGTGGTCAATTCAACGTTGGCACCGATTTGTTCGCCCATTTCGCCGATGGCCGATGACAATCCGCCCGCGCCGCAGTCGGTGATAGCACTATAGAGTCGCGCATCGCGGGCTTGAATGACGATGTCGATGAGTTTTTTCTCGGTAATGGGGTCACCAATCTGCACGGCACTGCCGGCTTCTTGGGCGGTGGTGTGGGTCAGCTCAATGGACGAAAACGTCGCACCGTGAATACCATCGCGACCGGTCCGACCACCGAGGACGACGATCGTATCCCCGGCTGACACATTGCGCGGGTGGCTGTTGCGCGGTGCGAGGCCGACGGTACCACAAAAAACCAACGGGTTGGCGATATAGCCCGGATCATAGAAAACCGCACCGTTGACAATCGGCACACCGATTTTGTTGCCGTAGTCCTGTACTCCGGCCACCACGCCATGGGCGACTTGCAGGGTGGGCAACACGGTGCCGCCATACGCGCTCAGGTCGGCATGGGCAGGGCCGAAGCAAAACACATCGGTGGCGGCGATGGGTTTGGCCGACACACCGAGGACATCGCGCAGGACGCCACCCATCCCGGTGTTCGCACCTCCAAAGGGCTCGAGGGCTGAGGGATGATTATGCGTTTCGACTTTGAACGAAACCTCAGTGTCGGCGTCGAATGCCAAAATGCCGGCGTTATCGACGAATGCCGATATGAGGGTCAGATTTTTGAGGTTGGGTGCGGTCGCATTGGTGGCACGCATCAGATGAGTTTTGATGAGGCTGTCGATGGTCGCACTGGTACCGAGCTCTTGTAATGCAGGGTGTAGATGTGCGCTGTGTGCGGGGAGGGGCGTGGCGTCACCGGTATAGACCACGCGGCCTTTGAAGGTTTTGTGGGAGCAGTGTTCGCTCCAGGTTTGGGCGATGGTCTCGAGCTCGCCATCGGTGGGATCGCGCTCGACGGTGCGGAAGTACGCCTGGATGGTGCGCATTTCGTCGAGATCGAGTGCCAACAATCCTTGTGTGCTGGCAAGAAGCAACCCTGCGTCATCGAGGACCCGGATCGGTACTGCTGCAATGTGGCTGGTGCGTGGAGTGGGAGCAGCGACGAGGTTTTGGTAAAAAACGATCCGCGCGGATGCATCACCGGGAGTGAATGTCTGGCAGAGTTCGATGAGGTCGTTGTGCCGTACGGGGGTAGTTGTGGTGCGTTGTGGGTAGCGCCGCAACGTCCGGACGGCTGCAACGGGAACGCTCAGATGGCGCGCGCCGACGGCGATGCTTTCGGCTTCGTTGTCGGTGACTCCGGGGCGGTAGGCGACTTCGTCGACGGGCTGTGTCAGTGTATCGAGGACGCCCCTGCCGAGGTCATACCAGGTAGATTGTTGGGTGATTGGGTCGGTGAGGAGTGTATCGACCAGGCGTTGGATATCGCTCGGCGTGAGTGAACCACTGATGAGGTAGAGCGTCTTTTCGTCGGGATGGGTTGGGGTGGTGACAATGACCAAAAAAACCGCCATGACAAACCTCGCTCTGTGGCAATCGGTAGCCTTCAGTATAGCGGTCTGCAGGCAGTATGGTCAAGCATTCGGGCGTGTATGGTATGATAAAACGTGTTTTGGAAATGCAAAGGAATCTGCATGCAGACGCCTCAAATCGTACTATGCGCACCACTCGACGCCCGCAGTCAACGGTTGACACAGGGCTTTGTATTGGTCGGTGGGATATCGACATTGCCGGCGTTGTTCCTCGCGCTGAGTGGGTTATTGCGCTACCCGGTTGCCTTCTATGGTGCCGTGGTGTGTGCGGCGGTGGCAGCGGCTTTTTTGACGTTCCTGGTGCTGACCTGGGCGGGGATGCCGCTGCAGCTGCAGATAGACGCGGATGCGGTCGTCGTCGTGCGGCGCTGGCATCGCCAAGTACGCATCCCATTCAGCGATATCGAAGCAGTGACGGCTTTGCCGGTTGCGACCGACATGCAGGCGACAAGATTTGCCTTTAATGCGGGGGTATTTGGGTATCAAGGACCATTTGTGTCGGAGCGATATGGGCGGTTCTTTGCTTATGCGACCGATCGTGAGAAAACCGTTGCAATCGCGCGGCGGAATGCGCAGATGCTGGTGGTGAGTCCCCTGTTGCCGTTTGCCTTCGTGGGTGCGTTGCGTGAAGCGCTGGCAGGGAAGGAAGACTGATGCGTTTTGCTGCAACAGATGCCCTGGATTTTCGTGCTGCATACGCGGCCTACGACGTGGGTGAATTACATACCGATGGGCGGCGCTATTTGCCCACCCACTGGTTGGCGAGTGCTGCGGTTGCGCCAGGGCTGGCAGACTGGACAGGACTCGTGTATCGACTACCGGTGGTTGATCGACATCACCGGGTGGCAGAGCAAGCTGCAGGCATCGCGGTGAGCGCACAATTGGTGTTGTTGCTGAGCCAGTTTAGGCTGCAGGACGGCCCCTATCGGATGGGTTTGGAGCGAGTGGCAGGCGGCATCGCAGGCGCACCGTTGGTGCACGGCAAGGTAACCCAGGTGGCCGTTTGGGAAATTCCCGAGACTCCATTGCCGTATGAGTCGTTGTATTGCGAATACGTCATTGACATTGGTGTCGGTACAGTCGGTGTCCGCACGCACGCTACTGCGGTGGACTTGGCGATGGCATTGGGGACACGGCGGCTCGAGGTGGGTGAGTGGGTGACGGTGCGGCGCCCACGGATTGATATATTGGGGATGAGTGTGCGCTGAGGAAGTGCGCATTGCCCAATTGTGAAATTGCGTTTGACAGTGCATGAGATTGTGATAAAATACGCAGGCTAATGGAATGAACGTGCCAACGAAGCGAATGCAGTCAAAAGGAGTGAGAACCATGAAGATTTCCGCAAAAGCAATGGTCGTTAGCGTAATGTTGCTCGGTGCTTTGGCATTGGCAGCATGTGGTGGTAGCGCAAGCAGCGGCGCTGCAAGCGGCGCACTCGAAGTCGGCACCGACGGCGAGAACCTGGCCTACAACAACGTCGCATTGACGGCAAAGGCCGGCGAGAAGGTATCGATTACCTTCAAGAACAACTCATCTGCACAGAGCCATAACCTCATCGTCGTCAACGGCGGTGATGACGTCGCAAATGCTGTCAACGATGCTGCTGCTGAAGCAGGCGACGCAGCAGGGTATGTCCCAGCTGATGGCGCAGACTTGATTGCACATACCGCATTGTTGGCCCCAGGCGCCAGCGAAACCATCGAATTCACCGCTCCTGCAGCCGGTACCTACAGCTTCGTCTGCACGTACCCAGGCCACTACGGTGCTGGTATGAAGGGTGTTTTGACCGTCAACTAAGACGATCAGACGGACTCCCCCAACACGTATGTGTAGGGGGAGTTTTTTTGTGTTCTGCGCGTGGTGTGGCCGCGACCATTATGGTGCTGGTGCGTGTGCCTCGTGCAGATTTGTCATTCCAGCCGGCAAACGTCACGGTTCCTGTAGGCTAGCCGGGAATACTCACGTGCGCAAATGGCTCCGCCTTTTCCCATGACGCGCCTCCTCGAAAAAAGCGACATCGTCGCATCGGGGGGTTAGCGGGTCTCGGTGACTTTGTGTAAGCCGATGGGTGCATTGGCATCGCGACCGCGGGCGCCGGCGGCTGCGGCAGCCACGCGTTGCCAGGCGACGATGGTGACGATGGGTGCCAGTCGTTCGTCACAGACGGGAATGGGCAGTGCCACATCGGCCGCATCGAGGTGGGTTTGGGCCGAGCTCGCGACGACGATGAGGGCGCCGGCTGTACGGACGCGGTGGATGAGTTGCGTCGTGTCGGCTTGGGAGGCGCCGACGTCGCCGCTCAGCAGGACGGGGAAGCGCTGCTCGACCGTCGTCACTGGCCCATGCAGGACATCGGCCGAAGAATACCCTTCGACGGGCATACCGCTGAGTTCTTTGATTTTGAGGGCTGCCTCGAGGGCGGTGGCGTACTGCAAGCCCCGTCCGATGCTCATGGCGGCCGAGCCGCTGACCAGCAGCCGGGCAGCGGCATCGATGGTCGTCTGCGGGATTGCCAAAACGGCAGAAATCAGGTCGGGGAGTGATGCGATGAGATCAATGAATCGGCCATCACCGGCGAGGTGGCCGGCGAGAAGTGCGACGGTGGCCAGCTGGTTGGTGTAGGTCTTGGTGGCGGCGACACTCTGCTCGACCCCGGCGACGATGTCGAGGTGGTACTCGGCTGCTTGGGCGAGTGGCGAGCTGGGCACGTTGGTGATTCCCAGGGTGAGTACCGATTGCCGGCGGGCGCTGGCGACATACTCACAAATATCGGGGGAACGACCGGATTGCGAGATGCCCAGTACCAGCGCGCGCCGGAAGTGCAACTCGGTACCATACAACGTCGCCAGCGATGGTGTGGCAAGCCCGACTGGGAGGCGGAGCATTATGCCAAAAAGGTATTGTGCGTAGCGAGCAGCGTTATCGGATGTACCGCGAGCGGCAATCATGACCGAGTACGGATCACGGGCGCTGATGTGCCCTGCAATCGTTGCACAGGCTGGTGATTGGCTGCTGACCGCGCGGATGGCATCGGCCTGGCTGAATATCTCGGCTTCGAGGAGTGATTGGGTCATGTGGCCCTCAATTTCTTTGCTCGCGCCAGTATACCCGATACGGACGCAGCTCGAATGTTGCGGCAGTGTGGCGCGCGAGGCCCATGTAGAGGTAGCAATGGTGAGGCTGTGCACAGGACTTTTTCACGAGATTCACAGCGATTTGGCGAGACTATCGCACGTTGTTAACAATGGTCAGTCATGCTATTGGTGAGTTTACTGTGGAGGGTCAGATGTATATTGAGCAGTTGCATACCGCCGATTTGCATGTCCACACCACCATCAGCGATGGGCACTCGAGTCCTGAAGAAGTGATTGCTTTTACCTTGGCGCATACATCAGTGACGATGATTGCCATCACCGATCACGATCAGATACACGGTGCGAAGCGGGCCGCAGTGGCAGCGGCGGGAACACGGTTGCAAGTTATCATCGGCGAAGAGGTGTCATCGCGGGATGGGCACATTCTGGCGTACTTTGTCCACGAGCGCATCGCACCGGGAATGAGCACACGCGATACGATTCGGGCTATTCACGAACAAGGTGGTCTAGCGGTGTGCGCCCATCCCTACGATTGGATGGTGCGTTCGTGTGGGCGGGCCGGGTTGCTGCGGCGCGCCTCGGGTCCGGACGCTGAATGGCAGTTTGACGCAATCGAAACCCTCAATGCAAGCCTCCGACCGCGCGCGGCGAATACGCAGGCAGCGGCAGCGGCAAGCCTGCTTGGTCTGCCGATGGTAGGTGGCAGTGATTCCCACTGTGTGACGACGATTGGGTATGGATACACGAATTTTGTTGGGACTACTCCTGAAGATCTGCGTGCGGCGATTGCCCAACATCGCACTACGGCAGCGGGTCAGCACTGGTCTTGGGGTGATATGGCCGAAGCCGGGGCAAAGTTGCTCACACGCACCCTCAATCCATGGGCTGTGCGGGCCTAAGACAGTGTCGCTTTGTGGCGAAAATGGTGGATAATAGCACCATCCGTTACAGAGAGGAACTGACGATGAGCGATGCAGCCCGAGATTGTCTGATGCGTTTGTTGGGCACCACGAGCCCTTCCGGGGACGAAATAGCGGCAGCCCGTGTGTGGCGTCACGAAGCCCAGAGCTTTGCGGACCGGGTATGGGGAGATGTGCTGGGGAGTTCGTATGCTGTCGTCGAAGGCGGCGAGCCGCGGGTATTGCTGGCAGGACACATCGACGAAATAGGGTTGATGATTTCGCACATCGACGACAAGGGCTTCTGCTACTTCCAACCCATTGGCGGCTGGGATAGCCAAGTCCTTGTCGGGCAGCGCATCCGGATTTTGGGACGTAACGGCGTGGTACGTGGCGTCATCGGCAAAAAACCCATCCATTTAATGACCCCCGAAGACCGCACCAAAGTATCTAAAATCGAAGATTTGTGGATTGACATTGGCGCAGCCACGTTGGCCGAAGCAAACGAGCTAGTGCGCGTCGGTGCCTCAGCGGTCATCGATGCAGACCCAATCGTGTTGGCGAACGGCCGCATCATCGGTCGCGGCGTCGACAATCGCATTGGTGCATTTGTGGTACTGGAAGCCTTACGACTCCTGGCTGCAGACCGACCGCACGCCAGTGTGGCTGCAGTGGCGACTGCCCAAGAAGAAATCACGTTCGCCGGCGCCCGAACTTCGGCTTTTGCTTACGATCCACACGTGGCGATTGCGGTGGACGTGACCTTTGCGACGGACCATCCGAGTGCCAGCCGCAATTCGCAGGGCGATATCGCCATTGGTGGTGGTCCGGTGTTGACGCGCGGATCGGCCAATGCACCGTTGCTGGTCGAGATGCTGATTGAGACAGCAGAACAAAACAGCATTCCCTACCGCATCCAGGCGAACCCCTCGCGCACTGCAACCGATGCGGATGCGATTCACACTGCCCGTGCGGGTGTGGCGACGGCGGTCATCTCGATTCCCAATCGGTACATGCATTCGCCCAACGAGATGATCGACATCAACGACGCACTCAATGCTGCCAAGTTGATCGCCGCGCTGGTGCGCCGGTTGAATGCGGATACGTCGTTTGTACCGAGATAATTATGAATTAGGAATTATGAATTAGCAATTGGTTTTGTTGTGCGGTGCTTTTGCAAAAAGCACCGCACATGGTTTTCATAAACACGGCGAAGAGTAGCAGGCGTTTTGTAGCGCGTCCGCAACTGATAACTGATAACTGATAACTGATAACTACACCGTAAGTGCAGCCCATTCGTCATAGCGGGTGAGGAGGGTGCGTTCTATTTCGCTGTAGCGAGTGGCGAGGGCAGCGATGCGTTTGGGGTCTGTTTCGAGGCCGGAGAGGGACGCCGTGATTTGGAGTTTTTCGGCTTCGAGGGCGGCAATTTCCTGTTCGATTTGTTCGCCACGGCGTTGCCGTTTGCGTTGATCGCGTTCTTGATCTTTGTTGAGTGCGGGAGCCGGAGCTGCCTTCGCGGCGGTGGGATTTGTGGCTGCTGCGGCTTTGGGCACCGTGGGGTTGATTAGTGCGGTGCTGGTGCGCTTGGTCTGGGCTTCTTTGGCTTCGAGCAGCTCGCGGTGCTCGCTGTAATTGCCATCGAAGACCGTGATTGCATTGTTGTCGACGGTCCACAGGGTATCGGCGACGGCATCGATGAAGTAGCGATCGTGCGAGACGAACAGAATGGTGCCGTCGTATTCGTTGAGCACGTCTTCGAGGGCTTCGCGGGCGCCGATGTCGAGGTGATTGGTTGGTTCATCGAGGATGAGCAGATTCCCGCCGATGAGCGTCAGTTGTGCCAGAGCGACACGTCCGCGTTCACCGCCGGATAGGGTGCCGATGCGTTTGAAGACGTCGTCACCGCTGAACAAGAAGCGCCCGAGGAAGGTGCGTGCTTCGGTCTCTTTGATGAGGGGGCGGACGCGGCGCATCTCGTCCAAAATAGAATTGGACATGACCAAGCCCTCGTGGGCTTGTGCGTAGTAGTTGATTTGGACGTTACTGCCCAGGCGCGCATGGCCACGCAGGGGTGGGAGTTCACCCACCATGGTGCGCACGAGGGTCGTTTTGCCGCTCCCATTCACTCCCATCAAGGCGACGCGCTGTTGGCGGCGCAGCACGAGCTCGGGAATGGTGATGAGCGTGACGTGCTGGTTGTTGGGTAGGATATAGCCGATGTCCATGCGCTCGAAGATCATCACCTGGTCGCCGCCACGCTGGCTGGCTTGCATGGCAAGGCTGAGCTTTTTTTGCTCTTCGGGGCGCAACATGACGGATTCGACCTTGCCGCTGCCGCCTTGCCAGCCTTCCTTCATGCGTTCGAGGCGTCGTTCACGGCCGCGCGCTTGGGTCGATAGCGTGCTGTTTTTGTAGCGCCGGATGAAGGATTCGAGCCGTCCTATTTCTTCTTGTTGGGCTTGGTATTGCTTCCACATGAGTTCCATCTTCTCGGCTTTGAGCTGCTGGAACTTGATGTAGCCGCCGGGGTAATCGCCGTCGAGGCGGCCGAAGGCTATTTCGAGGGTGCGGTTGGTCACGCGGTCGAGGAAGTAGCGATCGTGCGAGACGACAATCAAGGTGCCGTCCCATGACTTGAGGAATTTCTCGAGCCATTCGAGTGCGGCGAGGTCGAGGTGATTGGTCGGTTCGTCGAGCAACAAAATATCGGGGCTCGACAACAAGATTGCAGCCAGAGCAGCGCGAGTCTTCATGCCGCCCGAAAACTGTGAAAGGCGTTGTGGGCCGTGATAAGCGGGATCGAAGCCGAGACCGGTGAGTACACGTTCGATGGTGCGTTCGATGTCGTAGCCGCCGGCATGCTCGAAGCGCGACAGCAGTTCGCCGTAGCGGTCCATGCGGTCGGCCCAATCGGGATGGTTGGTGTCGGCGATGTCGTGTTCGAGGGTGGTTATCTCGCTCTGCATGGTATGCAATGCGACGAGGGCCTCATCGAGCAGACCACGCAACGTCTGGGTATCGTCGAAGCGGGCTTCTTGGGCCAGATACGACATGCGGATGCTTCGGGCAGTCGAAATTGAGCCCGCGCTCGATGGCTCTTCGTTGGCGATGATACGCAAGAGGGTGCTCTTGCCGGCGCCATTGACGCCCACGATGGCTACACGTTCGCCGCGTGCGACGTTGAAGCTAATACCCGAAAAAATATTCGCTGCGCCGAAGAATTTACCGACATTGTGTACCGAGAGAATCGACATCGCTCCATCCCAACCTGTCTATTGCACAATCGAATTGTTGGTCGTGTTGGCGGGCATACTGCCACGGGCAATATACATTCCCAACAACCCGCCAATGAGTGAAAATCCCAATGACATAATCCCTGATATCACACCGATGACTGCCGTTCCCCACATCGCAAAAGACAACCCACTGCGGAGTCCATCCAGGTCGAGGGCGACATCTGGCTGAACGTCCTTCATTTGGGTCAAAATCTGCCGCAGCATGGCGTCGTCGACCATTGAAGTCACGAGTGCGCCGGCTATGACCCAAAAGAGGATGCATCCCAGCAGAGCGCCGACTCCCGATATCACACCTGCAGTCACTCCTTGACCAGTGATTTCGTCACGGTCAGGATGCCATTTCGCGGCGAAGTACCCCGACGGCATGGCCATCAATATTGCGGCAATCGGTGCAAAACAACAGCCGATGATGCCGGCAGGGTTGCCCGCCAACAAGACAATCGGCAGAAAACCTAGCACCGTGGCGCAGATCATGATAATGAGTTGAGGGAGGAGAAAGAGTAGTCCGGCTTTGGTTCCTGCACTCATGGCGTTCCTCCAATCGAGACAATCAACACTCATTATACCTGAGGTGCTCGAATGTGCGATACGTTGCATCCTGACGCGTATTCCTGCCGTTCGAGTACACGCATGGTAAAATAGCGAAAAATGCGTGGAGTGCACGTGGTGATTCGACGCCTATCAATCCAACCTGCTGTGGTCACGCACTCGCTGCTCTGCGTCGCTGCGCTCGTCGCGGTGTATGGTATTTTTGTGTCTGCCCCGCAGCGTGTCAGCATTCCCGTCACCGATAAGACGCTCGTGGATGGTGTGTGGGGCAATGATGGTGCCGGGGTATGAAGCAACGGCGAGAGCCTCATCGACATAGATCGTATTCCCTGGACGCCGTGGAGCGTCGTGCATTTTGATTGGTTGCGACCACCGGGGGACCAGCTGCCGGTGACGGTGCGGAGTGGCAGCGTGACGATGACTGCCAATCCCGATTTGGCAGCCCGGCACGTGCAACTGTTGTTGCTGCAGCCCCAAGACCGCACTGCGCTGCAGCTGACGAGTGCGACGCGGCGAGTAGGTACAGACCGCCGCGGTCTGGGTGTTTTTTTGCTGACGTGATAATCGAGCGACTCGAACCGTCCTGGGGTGTTTTTGTGCTGGTGTTGCTGGGCTATGCGTTGCCGTTGTTGGGCGCCGCGCCCTGGTTACTGCGCGGCAATTGGTTTGGTACGCTTGTCTACGTAAAATTTCCTGCACTCTACCTGACGCTCCTCCACCAAGAAGTCCAATCCGGCTTTGCGTATCCCACGTTGTTGCTCGTATCGCCGTGGCGCGAAGTATTCAGTCTGTTTTTTGTGGTGATGGCGATTCGCCGCCCGTGTGGCAAAGAATTGGTCATTCCGCGTGGTGGTCGGCGCTTCAGATTAGACCTCGCCCGCGGAACTGCGCTGTTGATTGTATTGGTGGCGCATTTTATCCCGCTGATGTTACCCGAATGGAGTCAAAACCGCGATATCTTCCGCTGGTTTTTGATTACGGGGGCGATGGCGGTCGATACGTTTTTCACCCTCAGTGGCTATTTGATTGGTGCTATTTTGTTGCGCAGTTGCCGCAGTTGCCGCAGTTGCCGCAGTTGTATGCGTGGCCTGCGGTGCGGCGCTTCTGGGCACGACGCTGGCTCCGCACGCTGCCGGCGGCCTATGTGTCGGCGCTAGTGGTCTGGCTCATCGCTGCACCGCGCGATGTGGGTGGGTATCTGCAGCGCATCTTTTTCGTGGCGAACGTGAATCCCTACCACGTGCCAGCGGAACTGGCGTTCTGGTGGAGCTTGGGGGTCGAAGAAGCCTTCTATCTGCTTGCCCCGCTCGTGTTGTATATGTTGTTGCAACGAATGCGTGCGGTGCCGGCTTTTGTGACGACACTCGTTGCCATTGCGGCAAGCGCGCTGTGTGTGCGTACGATTCTGGTGTTGCTGTTGCCCCCAGACATCGCAGGTAATGTCAGTTTTGCCATCTATGCCCGCCTCGATTCGATGATGTGGGAGTTCTGGTAGCGCTGCTGCGTGTCCATCGGCACCACTGGTATGTATGGATTGCCCAGTATGGCGCGCAGGTGGGCTTGGTGGTCGGAGCAACGTGGATTATGCTCTTGCTCGATGCCCTTCGTTGGGTCGCGGCGAGTATCATCGGTGGGCACGTGGCGACGACGATTGGCGCAGCGCTCCTGATCCCCGCCATGGAACGATGGTCGACGCTGGGTGGCAAATGGCGCGATGGAGTGGTGCGTGGGATGGCACTCATCAGCTACTCGGTCTACCTGTATCACAGCATGTGGGGTCAACGCGTGCATGGCTGGTTTGGTTCGGCGACCGACTGGCCCTCATGGCTACGCAACGTGACGGTCTATCTGCTGGGGACTATGGTGCTTGCGGTGCTGAGTTATCGGTTGGTCGAGGTGCCGGTATTGCGCTGACGCGACGAAAAACACAGGGAAGAATTATGAATTATGAATTATGAATTATGAGTGCGTATGCTTGGTAATGATTTGGTAACGCCCATGAACTACGCTTCGAGCAATTCTTTGCAGAGGAGCATTCATGAAGAAGCCAAACATCGTTGTGGACAAGAGTTACGCATTTGCGCTGAGCGTACTCCGGATCTACAAAGCACAAGCCAATGACCATACACTGAGACCGTTGTTGATTCAACTGGTACGATCTGGTACAAGTATCGGCGCAAATGTCCACGAAGGGATTGCTGCGGAGTCACGTGCCGACTTTCGTCACAAAATGGCAATTGCCTACAAAGAGGCCAATGAGTGTGTGTTTTGGTTGAATATTCTGCACGATGCGTCGTGTATTACTCCGAATGTGTATGAGCAATGCTACCCACTCGGTGTGGAACTCACGAAGATACTCGGCAGCATCAACAAAACGCTCAAGGAAAATGCCTCGTAACGCTGCGTCATTCATAATTCCTATTGCGGCGTGACTCTGTGCAAAACCCATTCATAACTCCTCATTCATAATTCATAATTCCCAATGCACGAGCGCCCTGACTGTCGTCAGAAGCGCTCGTGCATTGGGAGCTCGTTAGCGGGTGATGCGGAATGCCGTCGGCATGATCGTTGGTTCAGCCGTTGGCTCTGCAGTAGGAACGTCAGTCGGAGCAATCGTTGGTTCTGCGGTAGCGGTAGCCGTTGGCTCTGCAGTAGGAACGTCAGTCGGAGCAATCGTTGGCTCTGCGGTAGCGGTAGCCGTTGGTTCTGCAGTAGGAACGTCTGTCGGAGCAATCGTTGGCTCTGCGGTAGCCGTTGGTGGGACAGCCGTCACAGTCGGGACGATGACCGTACGGGTAGCGGTTGGCAGAGTGCGCGCTGGGACGCGGACGGTAGCGATGCGGCTAACCGCTCGGGTACCGATGCTGTCTGTCACGACTGCGTGGTACAAGAACGAACCGGCGGTTGCGTTGACGATGCGGATACTGGCGACTCGGCCGGTACCGACGACTGCACCCGGTGCTGCTGGCGTGCCGGCGTACCATGTGTAGGTCAGAGTTCCTGCGCCTCCGGAAGCCGATGCGCTCAGGCTGAACAAGGCATCACTGCCTGACCAGCGGGCTGTCACACTGGTGGTCGAGCTGACAATCCTGATAGGCTGTGCGACGACGCGGACGGTGGCGGTACGTGACGTGATCAGATTCCCATTGGCGTCGGTCACTTCCACACTATAGCTGCGGGCGGGATCGGTGACGGCGCTGAACGAAACTGACAGCTTTGCATCTGTGCCGACCGAGGACCCCTCGAGGAGCCAATTGTAACTATACGGTGCAACACCGCCCTGGACCTTGCTGCGCAAGGTGGTCACGGTCGTGGTGGCTCCACGCCACAGCACATTTGCGTTGGCTGGCTCGGTCACGAAGGCCAATGGCTCTTCATTGACGGTGACGTTGATGGTGGACGAGTCCACGACGTCGCCGTTTGCATCGGTGACCTGTGCCCAGTATGCATAGATGCCGGGGATGAGGTCCATGCGAATTTCCTTACCACTGCCGTAGACATTGGCGGTGTCGCCTGAATCACCCTCGTACCAAATGGTGTCGTACGGCTGTGTGCCGCCTGCGGCTTCGACCTTGAGCTGGATGTTCTTGCTCCCATAGGTGGCAATCACGTCGAGGTCGCCGGTCTGTGATTTGATGGCCAGGGGAAGTTCGCCCGGGGCGATGAATTCAATCGTTGCCTCGTTTGAATTGACCGAGTTCCCGTTGCGGTCGGTCACATTGGCCCAGTAGGTGTAGGTACCTGGAGTAATGACAATACGTGCTTCGGAACGGGTGCTCACCTGCGTGCTGATGTCGCCCAACGAACCCTCGTACCAGGTGTATGTATAAGGCTTGACGCCGCCCTGGACTTCGATTTTGAGTTGCATCCGTTTGCTTGGATCTGCCGACTCAAAACTGCTGCTGCGTGGCTGGCGCTTAATCACCAGGGGTCGCGTGCTGCTACCACTGCTGTTACCGCTAGCGGCTGGGCGTGCCGGTGCTGCCATGGCAATTGTCGGTAACAATGCGGCGATGAGCGCCATGATTGTTAAGATTCTTTTCATGAAATCCTCTGTGTAATGAACGAGTGTCCCTCGTGCAAATGAGACGCAACGACGCGCGCATAAGTTCCTTGTGGAACAAAAGCGAGCAGGTTCCGTTTTTTTGTGCGCACCATAATCATCAATAGATTTTGGGATGCAACAAAACCAATCCGGCAAAAATCTGTAAGACAACGGGTAGCGCGCTTGGCAACATATCGGCACGGATTTTCGCCAGACAAATATGCACAAAAACACCCTCCAATACGTCGTGGAGGGTGCATGTACGCACGGTCTCATTGAGAAGATAAATTTTACTGTTTGCGCACGATGAGTGCTGCCAGTTTGGGAGCGACGCCGATGTATGTCTCGGGCGTGAGTGCACGCAGTTCGGTTTTGAGCGCGTCGTCGACGGGTAGCGTGTCGATGAAGGCATGCAGATCCGCCATGGTGACCGTGGTTTTGCCACGGGTCAGGGTTTTGAGCAGCTCGTAGGGTTCGTTGACGTTGGCGCGGCGCAGAATCGTCTGGTACGCCTCGGCCAACACCTCAGGGTGATCGACGACGTGCTGGTGCATGAGTTCGCGGTTGGTACTTATTTTGCTCAATCCCTTGGCGGCACGTTTGCAGCCGATGACCATGTGGCCGAATGCCACGCCCAGATTGCGCAGGACGGTGCTGCCGGTCAAATCACGCTGCAGGCGCGAGACCGGCAGTTTGCGCGCAAAGAATTCGAGCAGCGCGATAGCGATGCCCAAATTGCCCTCGGAGTTTTCGAAGTCGATGGGGTTGACTTTGTGGGGCATCGTCGACGAGCCGACTTCGCCTGCTTTGGGACGCTGGACGAGGTAGCCGTCGGATATGTAGCGCCACAGATCCTGGTCCATATCGGTCAGAATCGTACAGATGCGGCGCATGGCGTCGCAGACCTCGGCCAGCGAGTCGTTGGGCTCGATTTGGGTGGTGAGCATGAGTGGTTCGAGGTCGAGGATGCGCACAAACGCACGTGAAAAGACCATCCAATCGACGTCGGGCATAGCCACTGCGTGGGCAGCCAAGGTGCCGGTGGCGCCGTTGAGTTTACCGGTCAGGGGGATTGCGTTGAGCGTGTCACGGGCGCGTTGCAGGCGTGCCAGGATGACGGCCATTTCTTTGCCGAAGGTGGTCGGGGTGGCGATTTGGCCGTGGGTGCGGGCGGGCATGACGGTGTGTGCTTCTTCGAGGCTGAGGGTATGCAGGTGGTTCATCACCTCGCCGATGACCGGCGAGAGCACCTGGTCGCGGGCTTCGCGGACCATCAACGCGTACGACAGATTGTTGACGTCTTCGGAGGTCAGTCCGAAGTGGACCATTTCTTTGAGGTGGCCGATCCCCAGGGCATCGAGGCGGTCACGCAACCAGTATTCGATGGCTTTGACGTCGTGGTTGACGCGTTTGTCGATGGCCGAAATGGCTGCGGCTTCGGCCGGTCCAAATGCCGAGTAGAGGGCACGCAGCGCGTCGATTTTGGCGGGTTCGAGGTTGGCGACGGCCACGACGGGTCGCGCTTTGCAGAGCATGATGAGGTACTCGACCTCGACGCGGATGCGGTAGCGCATCAGGGCGCTCTCGGCAAAATAACTCGCCAATTCGGCGACGTCGCCGTGGTAGCGCCCGTCGAGGGGCGAAAGTGCCGTCAGTGCGTCTGCCATACTGCCTCGTTCTGCTTTTCGTAATGGTATTGTAGCAAAGTCATGACCGGCGACCGGTGTCCACGGCGGTGACGTGGCCACAGGCGACTTCTGCTGCAAAGCAGACCATGGGATGGGTCGCTGCAAATGACAAGCCGATTCGTTGACCGATGGGGATTTTGGTTTCGTGCGGGGTGCGGCAGTGCACGCATTCCCCATTATCGAGGCGACAGGTGTAGTGATAGTGAGGGCCTTCGAAGAGGCGTTCGATGACCTCTGCATTGGGTTGTGTCGTGTCGACGGTCACGGCAATATCGTCGTAGCGTACCAACACACTCAGATTGGCAGCCATCGCTACTGTTCCGACGGGTGTGACCGTTCCGAGCGGCGTGTGGAATTGGGCATTGACCGACACAAAATCGGCAGAGCCCATGAACTGCGCGGCAAAGCGGGTCCGAGGTTCGCCGAAGAGATCTTCGGGGGTGCCGATTTGGTGCAAAATGCCATCGTGCAGGAGGGCGACACGATCGGCGATTGCGAGCGCCTCGGTCTGGTCGTGGGTGACGATAATCGCTGCGGTATTTGCCGCGCGCAGAATCGTCCGCAGTTCGGTCCGGACGCGGTCGCGAATGGCGGTGTCGAGGTTGCTGAACGGTTCGTCCAGCAGGATGACGCTGGGTTGTGGGGCGAGTGCCCGCGCAATCGCGACGCGTTGCTGTTGGCCGCCCGATAACTGATGCGGCATGCGCTGTTCGAGTCCCGCTAAGCCCACTTGCGCAATGGCATGCATGGCCTGGTCGAGTTGCTGGGGCTTGGGCGTTGCATGCAAGGCGAAGCGGACGTTTTCGAGCACCGTCATATGTGGGAACAGGGCGTAGTCTTGGAAGACCATGCCCACCCGGCGCGCTTCGGGCGGCATGGTGCGTCCCGCTGGCACGCCACGAATGGTGATCAATCCATCATCGGGAAGCTCGAGCCCAGCGATGAGGCGGAGCGTCGTTGTTTTGCCCGAACCGCTCGGTCCCAACAGCACCAGCACTTCGGCTGGGTAGAGTTCGAGACTCAATGATTTGACAATCGGTTGTGTCGCGGTGCGCGGGTGATAGGTCACCTGATGGAGTCGAATGATTGGTTCCATTGCGTAGATACTCTATTCTTCGACGCGGCGGTCGCGTCGCATATCGTGTACCAAGATTTGGGAAAGCGGGAGCACTGCGCCCAGTAGCAACAAGAGTGCAGGGAGGGCTGCGGCATGGTACATGCCTTCACTCGCCGGCATCCAAATATGTACTGCCAGTGTATCAAACCCCACGGGACGTAACAACAACGTGGCTGGTAATTCTTTGAGCAATCCGAGTGCAATCAATGCCCATCCGGCGAGTACGCCTGGTCTTGCAAGCGGCATCATGATGCGCCAAAACACCCGAGCAGACGATGCTCCCATCCCGCGGGCAGCCTCACGGTAGACGTGCGGGATTGGCATAAATGCTGCATCACTACTCTGAATCGTTTGCGGTGCCGAGCGAATGATGTACGCTAGAATCAACGGCAAAAGACTGCCACGCAGCCACGGAACCCAGTCGCTCACCACAAAAACCACTCCCAATGCCACCACAATCCCCGGCATTGCACTGCCTGCCTGACCGATGCGCGCCAACACCGCACCCCAGAATCCGCCCGTCCGCAATACCAGTGCCGGTGCCAGCGCAATCATGGTGGTCAGACTCGCCACAGCGCCCACTACCAAAAACGTCCGCACTGCACCCGACGCCAGTACCAGCCAATGCACCTGCGTCGCTGCTGCATACGGGGCGGGTTGGAGCACCCACGCGCCGAGCACCCCCAGCGGCACGAGCAACGCACAGACACTCAGACCCAGCAATGTTGCATGGGCGAGGAATTGCATGCGCCGACTCCCCTCCCGCTCGGGACGAGGGCGCCAGGTCGGGCCATGGTGGAGCGGTGCCTGCCCGCCGAGGCGGTTGGACCAGTGCAATAACCCCAACGCGGCACACACCAGTGGCAGACTCAGCAGCGCAGTGCCCGATTGATCGATGTCGCCGATGTAGCGACTGAATATCGCCGTACTCAAGGTCGGCAGGCGCAACAACGACGGCAAACCGTATTCGCCCAGCGCGTAGATGAACACCAGCACCATCCCGCCAAACGCGCTGGGTGTCAGCATCGGAACGGTCACATGCCACCAGCGGGTGTACCACGGGACCCCACACAAGCGGGCTTGCTCGTCCAAATGACCACTCGTTTGGCGGAGCGCTGCACTGACGGGCAAGAACACATAGGGCGACAAGCAGAGTGCCAGCAGCACAATGCTGCCAGCGAGGCCATAGAACATGCCGAACGGGAGCGTGCCCCATTCCGTCCAGTGCTGTTCGACCAACCAGCGTTCCAGCGATCCTCGCGGTCGTGCTACCGAGCCGACCGTCATCGCCAGCACGTAGGGTGGCATGGCCAAGGGCAACACTGCGACGACCCGCCACAGGCGCCGCCAGCGCATGGGTACCTGTTCGATGAGCAGTGCTTGACCGATGCCGATGATGCCGGTTATGCCGGCAGTGCCGAGGGCAAAAAGAGAAGTGTTTTGGAGCAGGCGCAACAGGAACGGCCAGGGCGGGAGTTCCTGTGTATACGGGGTCAGGAGCCCGCGCACCAACACCAGCACGATAGGAGTCGCAGCCAGGCCGGCAATCAGGAGCGTGAGCAGCCAGACGGCACGTCGTGGTGCGTGATAGGGTGTTGTCCGCACGCTCGCTGCGCGCATCGGTTACGGAATCCCTGCGTGTTGCATCAGTTGGATTGCCGCGTCTGCATCATCTGCGGCGTCGTCCATTGGCACGGTCGCCATGCGAAAATCGTCGGGTTGCGTCGTCCCGCTGTCTATCACCACCCCGGGGAGTACCGGGAACTCGAAGTTGACGTCGGCAAAGAGTTTTTGGGTGTCGGGCTGGAACAAAAACGCTGCGAATGTCGCAGCCGCATCAGGATGCGGTGCGCCGGCGAGCTGCGACACCGTCGCGGTATTCATCATGACGCCCATCTGACCCGCTGCTTGGTCCGGAAAGACGATGCCAATGTGATTATTCGTGGCCTCACGGCGCTGTACCTCGTAGTGATAGTGATTGGCAACCCCAATGGCAAACTCCCCGCTGCCCACTGCCATGCGTAAATCCGTTGCGTTGCTGAGAAACTGTGTTTGGTTGGCGACCAACCCATTCACCCACGCCCGTGTCTGTTCTGGGCCAATCAGGTGCATCATCGCGGCGATTTGGGCTTGGAATGGTCCGTTGGTCGCATCGGCAAAGGCGACGTTGCCGCGCCAGCGCGGATCGGTCAGATCCAACATCGATGTCGGTGCATCGGCTGCATCCACCATATCGGTGTTGTACAGAATGACCCGCGCGCGCCATGTGACCGAGGTCCAGCGTCCTTGGGCGTCTTTGAGCGTGGCCGGCACTGATTCGCTGCCACGAGGCGGCATGGTTGCAAAGACCCCACTATCGACCATCCGGAGTGGCACCAGCATATCGGTGGTCAAAAAAATATCGGCTTGTGGGTTGCTGCGTTCTGCAAGAATCAACGCGGCAAGCTCGGTGTTTTTGGCGTATTTGATGTCGACGGTGATGTCAGGGTAGGCAGTGCGGAATGCGTCGATGACGGGGGTGAGGAACGCTTCGGTACGCCCGCTATAGATGACGAGGCGACGCGCCGCATCGTTCTGGCGCGGTATTTGGGAGGGGGTACACCCGGTAGCGCAGACAATGGTCAGCAATGTGACGATGCGGACAACCCACGGTGTGTTGGGCATGTTCGTTCCTGTGACGGGGTGATGATGTATCATACCGCAGCCCTGTCGATAGGCAGACAACATCGTCTGCGCAGGACGCATGACCATTTGCCGGTCTGGGCCATGCCAAAAGCGCGGACGGCCGCACGTGCGCTGGGAAGAAAAAGCTGTCCGCGTGCAACCCCTCGCTGTGGATCTGGATCGTGCGCCGGCTCTGGTTAAGCACACTCCCACTTGAATGGTGACCATGCAACGGGGCAACGGAACGATAATCCAATCCCAGCTGTGGGAGATGTGCACGATGGAACTGACCCCGAAGGCGACGCCCAGCATGCGTGGTGGCGGTTCGTTTGCGCGATTGTGTGATTACTGGCGTACTCCTTTTTTTGACAGAGGCAAAACATACAGGGGTCGACGGCGGTTGGGTCAAGATTTGATCTAAAGTGATTAAAACATTTGTGCTAAATGCAAGCCTAAGTTATAATAAACCGCCTGAAGGGCGATTTGGAAGTGTCTAAGAACTACAGAGACTACCAATAACCAAAAAATAACAGAGAGCAGCGCCATGGAACACCCCCTCAATTACCAATTCAGTGGCCATGGAACATTTATATTGCGCAGTAATTGGCTCAAACGCCTCTACGATGAATGCGTAATTGATCCAATGGTCTTCTCTCGTGCAGATGCACTTATTCGTTTTGGTGTCGGCAAAAACATGGTAGATGCAATTCGATATTGGGGAAGTGTGACTGGAATTATTGCTTCGCATCCGGAGCGCGGGTGGCAACCTACAGAAATGGCTCATATCTTATTTGGTGCGGATGGTATTGACCCTTTTTTAGTAACTTCATGGTCGAGGTGGTGGCTGCATTGGCGGTTAGTCAATTCCACAGCATTTACATGGAATTACGTGTTTATGCAAATGGCATCGAATGAAATTGATAGAGAACAAATTACCCGAGACATTGCGTCAACATTGGGAACACTGGGTTTTAAGGTTCCATCCCAGGATGTTTTGAAACGAGACACAAATTGTTTGGTCAATAGTTACTTAGCTCCTCATCACTCCGAAAGTAATATCGAAGAAACACTACTCTGCCCGCTAACTTCTCTTGGACTCCTGCAGGACAACGGAGAGTCAATTCGCATATTAAGTAGTGAACGTGATGATTTGCCTGACTCGATATTCATTAGTGCTATAG
Organism: Thermoflexus hugenholtzii JAD2; assembly: GCA_945881915.1. Lineage (GTDB taxonomy): Bacteria > Chloroflexota > Chloroflexia > Chloroflexales > Roseiflexaceae > UBA965. The sequence continues at coordinate 58,954 of CAMCVW010000006.1, forward strand.
CGCAAGCCATGATTGCGAGTGGGAGAACTGCAATATCATTTTCTGAAATAATGTGGGGTCGCAACGGTCCCGGAAGAATGTTTCGGTTAACGGAAGATGCTCTACTTTTTCGAGTATCAAGACTTGAAGAATTGACACATGGGGAAGCAATGTACAGCGATCAAGCCGGTGTGAGAACTCTCATGTGGCAGAACGTAAAGGACTTTGACACCCATGAGTACATCATGTTGCATGCCCAGCGCGAGGTGGGACGATGACTCAAAGATACCTCCGTTCGGTAAATATTGCTCATGACTACTCAGAAAATGGTGCTGAACTACAGGGATATGTTGCTACACCACTTGTCCTTCAAACTCTCTCAAGAGTTGTGCGCGGAATCAACGACTCTGCTCAAGGACGTGCATATTCAATAATTGGGCCATATGGAACAGGTAAATCTGCGTTTGGTGTGTTTCTTGCACATTGGTTAAGTAAGAATGCTGCCGGCCGCAAAGATTTAATAGCTCAGCATGCACCAAAACTCACTGCAGACATTGATTTCGGTGTTGGTTCGTTATTCCCGGTTTTAATGAGTTCACGTGCCGCAACCCTTAGGCAAGCAATACTTTTGTCACTGCAATCTCAATTGGTGAAACAAACTAAGAAAAAGAAACTGACTCAACTACTCGAGCTCATTGGTCACGCTGCAGAAGACGGTGATGTTTCGCCAGAAATCGTAGCAGATTTACTTCAAGAAGCCATAGTATATGTCAGAGAGCATAGTTCGTATGAAGGTATATTGCTCGTTATCGATGAGTTAGGGCAGCACCTTTCCCAGATTCATCGTTCCGGCGACACGCGGGATCTTTTCGTTCTTCAGACGATAGCCGAGGCTGCTTCAAGAACGAACGAAAACGCGTTGATGGTTGTAACAATTCTCCACCAAACCTTTGAGCGTTATAGTACGACAGCAAGCGTTGCACAACAGACAGAGTGGGCAAAAGTGCAGGGTCGGTATATCGACCTAGTATTTCAAGAGCCGTACGCTCAAATGATGCGATTCGCTGCGAACGTATTAACTGACTATCAAAAACCAGCGGGCTGGTCCGAATTTGCAAGATTACTGGCAAATGAATCGAGCACCCTCGGATTAAAGCCTCACGAGATTGATGACGCCAATTGGTATTCACTCGTGCATGACAGTTATCCATTGCACCCAACGGTTCTTGTAGCATTACCATATCTTTTTCGATCAATCGCGCAGAATGAACGATCGCTCTTTGCGTTCTTGACAGCAAACGAACATGGTGGACTTCGTGAGCACGATTTTTCTGGAGACACGATTTCATTTTTTCGGTTACATGACCTGTATGGTTACGTTGAAAACACTCTGGGTCCCGGATTATTCGGTAGAGCAAAAGGTCGGCCCTGGGTTGAAGTAAGTGAGCTCCTTCGTCGAAGCAGAGACTTACCAATGCTGGAGTTGCAGCTCCTTGCAACTATAGGAACCCTTGCAGCTCTTCACGAAGATCGTCTCCTCAAACCAAGCAAAGAACTTATTTCATTTTCGCTTGTAGACCAATCGGTATCGCATCAAATTCAATCGCTTTTGCAAAATCTCATTGATAAGCAGCTCATCCTCTACAGTTCATACCGTGATAGGTTGCGGCTTGCAGAAGCGAGCGATATCAATATTGATGAAAAGTTGCAAAATTGCCGTAACGACCTCTCGATGCAGCAAGATCTTGTTTCCTTGCTACAAGAATATGTCTCATTTCGGCCAATCATCGCATACGAACATTCTTATAAAACAGGCACATTACGTTCATTTACGACAAGATTTGTTGAACACACGCGTGCATTTGCTTCTTCAGAACATATCGTTTCAGTGGGCGATGGCGAGATATGGTTTGTCGTCATTCCGGATGATGAAATCCGCGCTAAAGTGCTTACTTCTGCGCGCAAAGACATCATATTGGTAATACCGGAGCGGACGACTCAGCTCCGCGAAGCACTGCTTGATGTTGCTGCTCATAGATTGCTAAACAAAGATACAGAGATAAACCATGACAAAGTAGCTAAGCGAGAGCTTGCACTTCGTTTAGTAGAAGCAGAAGCAGGCTTAGCGGAACTCATTAGAACATCGTATGGAAACACACATGGTACATGGTTGATTATTGGTTCTGTAGTCGACGTTCGGGATGCACGCAAACTGGACAATTCACTCAGTACGTACCTCGATGCACGTTTTCGGGATGCCCCACTTATACGAAATGAATTAATTGTACGAAGTAAATTGTCGGGGACAATTTCTCGTGCGCGTCGCATTCTGATAGAAAAATTGCTCGAACAGAATTCCACTCGACTGTTTGATGGCGATGCATTTCCTCCTGAGCGCGCTATCTATGAAAGCATCTTCATTGCTGGAGTCATCCACGTTGGAGAGGATGATGGCACATGGCGCCTCAGTTCTCCGCAACCACACAACGATCCGTTGCACCTTGGTCCAGTTTTCAGTGCCATTGAATCATTCTTTTCATCTGCGGAACATGCCCGTCGACCTTTGACAGAGCTATATTCGCTTCTCGCTGCTCCACCATTTGGTGTGCGAGAACCTGTCATACCGCTGCTTTTTGTAGCGTTATACATAATCAACAGTGGTGAAGTTGCGCTCTATGAGCATGATTCGTTTGTTTCAGTACCTGACATCGCAGTGTTTGAGCGCTTGCTAGCAAAACCGAGTTACTTCTCACTGCGCCGGACACCATCAAGCCGATTGCGTGCTGCATTATTTGAGCGGGTGGCAAAAGCGTTTGCGCCAATGGCACTGCAAAAGTCGGGCACAGTTGCCGTACTAGACGCTGTAAAACCTATGCTTAAGTTTGCACAGCAACTCCCTGCTTACGTGAAATCTACCACCAATCTTTCTCTTAAAACACGTACAGTTCTCGATGTCTTGCTTACTGCTAAAGCGCCAGATGAACTTCTCTATCGAATGTTGCCAGAGGCACTAGGTTTGCCATCCGTCGCGATGTCGGAAGAGCTAGCCGCAACCTATGTCGATGAATTTGCGGCAAATTTACGTACTGCGTTAGAAGAAATGCAAAATGCATATACAATACTGTACAACAATTGCATTTCTGACTTTGCTGCTGCGATAGTATCTCAAACGAGAGATCCTGTTTTGATGTACAGTGAGATTGCAGAGCGCATGCAGTTGGTGATCGACCAAAGCGCAGATACGCAATTGAGAGCTCTTGCATTACGTATCAGTTCATCAGACCCAAAGAAGTGGATGGAGCCAGTGGCCGCATTGCTTGGGAAAAAACCGCTGAGTTCCTGGACCGATGCCGATGTAGGTGTTTTCAAACTTGCAGTGACTGATATTGGCAGAAGGTTACGCTTGTTTGAACAAGTTGCCACGGCAAGCAAGACACACTACCTAGGACATGCCCGACGCAGAATTGGTATAACAGACAATACTGGTGAACGAAGTGCAGTTGTTCAACTGCCAAGTGATGAAAAGATTTCAAATCTACGATCACAAATCGAACAAATCCTCGAGGGAGCAGGTCTCGATTTCGCAGATAAGTTGGGTTTACTGACATTACTCCTTGATAACGCACTTCCTAAGGAATCTGAAGGATAAAGCAATGACCTACATTGATCCGTGTATAGAATGGGCCAAGCGACCTGGCCGTCATATTGTTAGCTTGAGTGGTGGCAAAGACAGTACAGGACTTGCCATTTTGCTAAAGGGAAAAATCCCCAATCTTGAATACGTGTTTTGTGACACGGACAAAGAATTGCCTGAAACATACGAATACCTCGACAAGTTAGAAGCGTATCTCGAACAACCAATTGTGCGGCTGAATGCTGGTCGAGGGTTTGATCATTGGCTGACCGTGTATGGAGGAGTCCTCCCTTCGGCTCAGACTCGCTGGTGCACGCGCAAACTGAAAATTGAACCCTTTGAACAGTATGTTGGTAACGATATCATTTGGAGCTATATCGGCATCCGTGCTGATGAGAATCGTGATGGTTACATTTCTTCCAAAAAGAACATCACGCCCGTTTATCCTTATAAAGAGTACGGATTGAAACTGCCAGATGTCGAGAAACTGCTACAGGAGAGCGGTATTGGCCTACCTACCTATTACGAGTGGCGCCAACGTAGTGGGTGTTACTTCTGTTTCTTTCAACGTTCTGCAGAATGGGTTGGCCTGAAAGAACGCCACCCGGAACTGTTCGAACAATCAAAGCGGTATGAGGAAGATTTCGGCGGTAAGGGTTTCTATTGGCGCCAACGTGAGCAACTCGCAGAGCTCGAGCAGCCTGAACGTGTAGCCGAAATCAAAAAACTGCATACTATACGATTGGAGCAAGAACGCTCTCGCCGACCAGATCGTCCGCTCATAGACCTCATTGGGGATGCACTCGATGCCGAAACGGAAGATTTTGGATGTAACATCTGTCATCTATAGGAGTGTCAAATGCCAAGTGCTATCCAAATCTTCACACGAAATGAAGTGAAATCACTTTCCGCTTTAGTGGATGTTGGTAGCCAGGGATTTATAATTCCAGCCTATCAACGGCAATACAAATGGGGAAAAGAAAATATTAGCCGGTTATTCGAGGATATATTGTCTGGCCTTAATGATGTCAAAATGCCGCGTGCCGATGACGACACAATTTTTCTGGGTACTTTTATTGCTGTAGAAGCCAGTAATCAAGACCTGAAAACCTTCATTACGAATAAAGATTTCGCCGCACCTACAGGAAGACTCTATATTGTTGACGGTCAGCAACGGTTGTCGACTGTCGCATTGATTGCCATAAGTCTACATAACCAACTAAGTGAGTTGATGAAAACTTTGGAGTCATACGCTTACTGGATAGACGACGAAAAAACCAAAATAGAAGATCTTTGTAGGATAATCGAACAATGTATAACGGCTAAACTTGAAAGATTCTATTGTGTGGAAGTTTCTGGTAACGTTGATCCTAAACGTAAACCGATAATAGTGCGACTTTCCCAGGAATTTTGGATCAGAAATGGAAAAACCGGTTACAAATCCCCAATTGCGAGATATTGTTCGGAGTATATAGACACACAAAAATTACCAGATGTGAGTAAATTTGGAGGATCCCAATATGAAATTTTGGAAGAAAACCATTCGGTCATCCAAGACCTGGTCAAGAAAAAACTGCTCAAATTGACTGACATGAATTTTATGACATTACAGAGAAAAATTGGATTGGCGGAGATACTTTTTGATGATGCAATGTTTCCCGATATTGCTGTTTTTCGTTCTATAGAGACTCTTGAGAAATATCCTCAGCTCGAGCAATTGTTGAATTTAAGTTTGTTTTCTCTCTACTTATTGAATAAATGCTGTGTAAATTATCTTGAACCAAAGACACACGCATGGGCAATTGAGGTCTTCCAATCTCTCAATTCCACAGGTGTGCCACTGACTTCAATTGAAGTTTTTAGAGCATATGTTATGCAAAACAACGATGAAAATACTCTTGAAAAAGATGATATCACACGAGTATTCTCAGCAATCGAAACTTTAATTGAGGAGAATAAATCTCGCGAAAGTCTTTCAGATGTATATGTAACTGCCTTGGCACTAGGATATGATGGAACAAAGCTAGGTTCAAAATATCGGAATCAAGAACATTATTTAAAGAAGAGCTATGATTCGCAAACTGAGCTTGCTAATGTTGAATTAGCTCATGAAGGCCCTTTCATAAAGTATATGAAGCATTTGGCTGAGTACTTTGGGTTCCGTTTGGATCCGTCAAGTGTTCAAAATACTGTTTCGGATTTAAATTTTTTAAAAATTGCTACAAACGCTCATTTTAATATGGATTTTCTCGAGGCGATGAATCTGAATACAACACACCCGTTATTGGCAACTTTTTATGATGACCAAAACCCTTGGGATTCTGATTTTTTGGAAGCATGTAATGCAACAGCGGCATTTTATGCATTGTGGCGTGCGACAAAAACCTCTAGTTCACTAGATGATGTTGCGCGAGATTTGATGAATGCCAATTCCAATAGTGACCAAGATATCAATATGAGTTGGAATACAGCATTTCATCTCAAGAAAGATAAGCTGCAACAATACAAAACAGCTTTGAAATCTATCTTGGCAAGGGAGAACATTCTAGATAAGAGTACTTGGGTTAGCTCGGCGGTTAGTTTTCTAACTTACCAAAATTCAAAGGTACTTTGTAGGTATTTTCTGTTTCTTGCTTCGCATAATACGATGGTGAATAAAGCAGGACGTCTAGAGGTCGCGCACAATGGTTATTTCGAACTGCTAAGTCATGCAAATTGGAGCAGCGATTCTTACACATCTGTCGAACATATTGCACCACAGGTAGTTCGCAAAAACGATACATCCTGGGATGAGTCAATTTACCAAACAGAAAATGGTGGGAACATCGTTCATTCAATTGGCAATTTGACCCTTTTACCAATTGCTATGAATTCTGTTCTCAGTAACCTAAATTGGCAATATAAACACAAATTTTATAGTTATTTAGCTAACCCCAGTGTTGCGCAGAGAGAAGAATTATTGAAACTCGAAGGCGCTGAGGGTGTTGTAAATCGTTATACGAAAGCAGCAAAATCCGTTTTGAAACGTGAAAATTTGTATTACAAACATTTGGAGTATTTAGCAAGCCTCACCGAGAATTCCGGTTCATGGAAGCGTGAAATTATAAATGAACGAACAAATGATATCTGCTCTATAGGGTATGACCGACTTTTGGACTATCTGAAGTAGGAGTTTACATGAACACGAATTTTAACATCGTCCCCGCCCACCTTGCTGTTGGAGCAATGCGTGACAACGGCTACAAAAGCCTCGCTTACGCATTAGCAGAACTAATTGACAACTCAATTCAAGCCGGCGCCACAATGGTAGATGTTCTGTTGGCGGAGCGTTATGAGAAGCTCGTTGAACGTGAACGTGAACGGCGACGGATTTACTCAATTGGTATCCTCGACAATGGGTCGGGAATGAATGCGGAAACGCTTCGTATGGCGCTCCAATTTGGTAATGGCACGCGGCTCTCGCATAAACAACGCACAGGCATGGGCCGCTTTGGTATGGGCCTTCCAAGTGCATCGATTTCTCAATGTCGTCGGGTAGAAGTCTGGTCATGGCAGAACGGAATTGATAACGCGATGTATACATACCTCGATCTTGATGAGATCGAGCAGCGTACAATGGAGCAAATTCCTGAACCTGTCTCACGACCAATTCCAAAGGTTTGGCGTGAACAAATTGGCGAGGCAGACGCGTCTGGCACATTTATTGCCTGGTCGAAAATTGATCGTGCTAACTGGTCGACGGGCAAAGCAATCATTACTAATTCGGAATTTGTCGTTGGCCGCATGTATCGACATTTTATTATTCAAGACAAAGTACGTATTTACATGCGTAATTTCGTGGTTGTCGTCAACAAAATTGGCGAGATGGAGTATTACTACGAAGATGCATTTCGCGGTGAAGTATTGGAAGATGTTGTTGATGCCAATGATCCTCTGTACATGTTCCCTGTACATACACTCGAGGAACCGTGGAAAAGCAACCCCATGTTTGAAAAATTTGGCGATTTGTATGAACGCGACATTGTAATAAACGATAGCAATGGCGAGCCACATACGGTGAAGGTTCGCACCACACTTGCGACGGACGAAGCTCGCGATGGCGATTATGCAGGTTCAAAACCGCATGGTCGACATTGTGCCAGGAATCTGGGCATATCGATTGTTCGGGCCGATCGCGAGCTCGACATGGATGAAGGGCAAGTCATCCGGGGCGAACCAAAAGAACGTTGGTGGGGAATGGAAATTTCATTTCCACCCGCCCTTGATGAAATTTTTGGCGTAACTAATAACAAGCAGGCAGCTGTCAAGTTGCGTGAAATGTTGAGCAGTCAACCTTCAACTATCAAAGAAAATCAAGAAGAATTCAAAGATCAATTTCGACATTTGTATCCGATTTATGAATATGTTACCTCAACCCTCTCGAAAGTGCGTAATGCGCTCCGTGAGCAAAAAACTGGACAACGAACACTTGGACCATCGCCAGAAAGCGTGATTACTGTTACAGAAACAATCAATACCCGTGAAAATCAAGGTGTGGTTTCCGGCACGCAAGTAGTACGGACGACGCAAACAAAAGAGCAGAGACAGGAAGAAATTACAACATCATTTATGCAGGATGGATTCACTGAAGAAGATGCGAAGAAATTAGCACAAGCTATGCTCGATGCTGGAGTGAAGGTCACGCTCGACAGCAGAAACTTGGATTCGTCTTCAATGTTCAGCATCCAAAATCGTGGTGGCATTCTTTTCTTGACACTGAATACACTACATCCTGCATACAAATTCCTGTTCGAGATTTCGGACACACGGAATGATCATCGTATGTCAACGGATGAACGATTGCGGCGCACACGTACTGCGCTAGAAGTATTGATGTTTACCTGGGCAAGAATGGAAGACGAAGCAGCAGGTGATTCTACTAAGGTAATGCTGTTGCGTAGGACTCGAGAACAATGGGGAGAAATATCGGAGAGCTTTTTCAACAGCCTGAATGAAAACAACTAGGCATGGATGTACTTATACACGTTGAAAGTCTGCGAAACCTCACAGTTTCGCAGACAGACACTTTTGATGTTTCCTTTTTTCCTAAAGGTGCGCCATATAAAGCACTCGTTTTGCTGTGTGTTTTTGATCTGATCCGAAAAGACGATATTCAAACAAATCGGATACCCTATGTCGGATCCATCGAAATGAGATTTGAAACGTACAAAATGCTTTTGCAATCGAAGCTTCCAGGAAAGTTACCGATGCCGTACAGTGCATTGCATCATGAACCATTTTGGAATCTGATAATGACCAACGGTGTCTCCTATGACAAAGTACATCGTGAACTCAGAATCATGAAAAATCTTTTGCAATATGTTGAATTTGCACAATTTGAACTCCCATTTTGGGACACATTGCAGTTCGATGAGATTCGAGGGGTGTATCGGCAAACGTTGCTGGATACGTATTTTGCAGAACACCTACATTCTCGGCTTTGGGAGTTTGGATTGCGGTAGCCTTCCCCCCTACCGCCCACCATCATGGAAAAACTCTCGCCGCATCGCCTGCTCGGATTCGTGTTCGAGGTGCAGGCGATCGAGTTCTACGCCGAATGCGGGATCAATCGCGGCGATGCGCTGGCGTAACCGCGCGTCGAGTGGGATGGCGTTGCGGTAGGCCTGCTTGTCGGCCTCGCTGATGGGTGCAGTCGGGTGTTGGTTGATGTACATTGTCTTTGTCCTTTTGTGCATAGAAAAAGTACGGCGCTATTTGGCTTGCTTCGGGGCAATCAGTGGTGCAGTTTTGGAGTTGTTGATCATCAGGATAATGCCCAGCCCGACTACGAATAGACCGAATTGAAGCGAAAACGATCCACCCAACTCATCCGTTAATGCACTAATTTGAGCACGATTTCCAGAAAGCCGTAGAAAAACGTTTGATAGGAAATATATATACGCACCAGTAGGTACTGTTGTTGCTATTCGCAGTGGTCTCCATAATCCCAATGCTCCTAACAGTGCTCCCGCTACCGCGGCGATGACGGTCACACCACCCACGTTCGTCTCGAGCAGTGTGATGCTGCCATAGACAGGTACACGCAAAACTGGCAGTACACTCCCGAATACCACGAGCCCCGCCCCGATGACCGCCCCGATACGTGAATTTGCCATGGCACACTCCTTTTATTACGTAATTATGATAGTATTTGACAGTGAGGATGTCAATACGTTTACATGAGTGAAGGGAACGGCGATGAAAATCATTACAATCTTGGCGGCAGTGGTCGGTGTGCTCAGTCTGCTGGCCAATATCGCACTGGGGTACTCGACCTATACCCTCAACACGCAGAAAAATGCGGTGCAAGAACGACTCAATGCGCAAATCGTGACTTTTAACGATACTATGGCTTCGTTCAATAAGACGAAAAGCACACTTTCAAAAACAAGTGGAGAATTGGCAGCAGCCGCCGAGAAAATTTCCACACTGAATACGCAGCTCGAGAGTGCCAATACGAGTGTGAATAGTTACCGAGATCGCGCATCCAAAGCAGAATATTTTGTCGAACGAGCCAAATGTAATGTCATGGTCGACGAAAACAAGGCGTATGCTGCGACGTCGAACGCTGGCATCAAATCGTCGGTGATAAGCACGCTCGAACGGTTGTATGACAGGAGTGTGCAATCATCGAGCTTTACCACCTACTGGAACAATAGTAAGTCGGCGATGATGACCTCTCTATGGGGTGATAGTTCGACCAAAACGATCCTCACCTGGGATTGGAGTGGGAATCTGAAAACCATCTACGACGTCAACGAAGGCTGCGTGATGTACACGCGGTAAGAGTTATCAGTTATCAGTTTTCAGTTTTCAATTTTTCGTGAGTAGCGAGTGATAACAAGCCGGTACATTGACGAACCCGCAGACGCTTGCATGCGCTGCGGGTTCGTTGTCCTAACCGTACGTTGTGCGTGTGTACGGACCACGGAGGGGTGATTTAGCCTTCGACTGCCTTGAGGGCAGCGACAATTGGTGCGCCGGTCTCTTCGAGGGTCAGCTTGACATCGCCCCAGACGGTGGCAACGTCTTCGCCGCCGATCATGATGCGCTCGAGGCCTTTACCGATGATGAGGTCGCCGCCGGGGATGAATACCCGTGCGCTGTCTTGTGGGGTGGTCTTGGCCAACTGGTCGACGGCCGTCTTGAAGTTCGGGCGCTCGCCGAAGAACTTCTGCATGGCGTCGGAAGCGAGTGCTGACTTACGCACTGGCATGTAGCCGGTGCTCTGTGACCAGGTGGTGGTCGTCTCGGGGCTGGATGCGTAGGCGATGAACTTCATGGCAGCCTGCTGCTTTTCGGCGGGCAGATTTGCCAAGATACCCAAACCGGCGCCGCCGGTTGGGCAGCCGAACTGGTCAACGGATGGCAACATAGCCGTGCCAACCTTGAAGGTTGCGTTCTTTTCGAATCCAGCCAGACCGCCGGTCGAGGCAATCGTGGCTGCGGTCAAACCGCCCAGGAAGTCTGCGCCGATGTCTTTTGCATTGCTGGCCCACTTGCCGGTCAACACGGAATCCTGATAGAACTTGCCGGCGCGGACGCCGTTTTCTTCTTGGATGCGGATGGTGAAGTCAGGGTCGCTGTAGCGGCCGCTGTGCTGCCAAATCACGCCTTGGAACAACCATGCCACGTAGCTGGCGCTGTTGGGGTGCGCGAATGCGGCGCGAGCCATCGTGCTGCCGTCCATCTTGACCAACTTTGGTGCCCACTCGGCGAACTCGGCCCAGGTCTCGGGACCGCGGTCTGGCAAACCAGCTTCGGCGAAAATGTCTTTGTTGTAGTAGAACAACGGGGTGCTGCGGGCGAATGGTACCCAGTGGATGTCGCCCTTACGCGTGCCTTCGTTGATCAACGAGTCGGCGTAGTCGGATGCGTCGACCTGCTGTGCGGCCATCAGGTCCTTGAGTGGCTGCAGAGCGCCGGCCAGGTAGAACTTGAACCACCACACGTCGGACATCAACGAGACGTCTGGGGTCTTTTTTGCCTGGATGGCTGCGGTCAGCTTCTGTGCCGTCTCTTCGTAGGTGCCCTGGAATTCGAGGGTCACCTTGACATCACTCTGTGATGCGTTGAATGTGTCGACCATGGTCTTTTCGGCTTCGCCCAAGGCGCCGCTGAACGAACCCCAGTAGGTGATGTCGACGGTGGAAGCGACGGGTGCTATAACGGCTGGGGCGCTGGTTGGCTCGGCAGGAGCTGCGGTCGGATCGACTGGGGCTGCGGTTGGCTCAACAACTGCAGCTGCGCCACAGGCTGCAACCAATGCTGCGCCACCGGCGAATGCCATCGAACGGAGGAACTGACGACGTGACTTCAACTGGTCCATGTGATACTCCCTCATTACACGACGAATAAACCACCTATGTGTGCGACCTCATCGTCGGGAACACCAAATCTACCCACGCACGGCGCCGGCGGCGATGCCGTCGACGATCCACTTCTGCGTGCGGATGAACAGCACAATCACCGGCAGCACCACAAACACGGTGCCGGCCATGATGATGCCCCAATTCTGCATGCCCTCGGTCTGGAACAAGCCAAATAAGCCAATCGGCAGGGTGCGCATGTCGTTGCTATTGGTCACGATCATGGGCCAGAGGAAGTCGTTCCATTCTGATACCACAGCGAAAATCCCCACCGTCACAATCGCCGGCTGCGCCATGGGCACAACGACCAGCCAGAGGCGTTGCATATGCGTCGCGCCGTCCATTTCGGCGGCTTCGATGACTTCGTGTGGCAGCCCCATGTAATACTGGCGCAGCATGAAGGTCCCGAATGCGGTCGCTGCGTTGGGCAAAATAATGCCCTGGTACGTATTGACCCAATCCAAGTGCGACATCGTGATGTAATTGGGCACAATGGTCACCTGCGCGGGTACCATCAGGGCAGTCAGAATCACCAAAAACGTCACGTCTTTGAGCCGCTTCGGGGCTTTGACATACACCAACGCATAGGCACAACTAATGGCGAGCAATACTTTTGAGCCAGCGGCACAAGCCGTAGTGAAAATGCTGTTACGGAAGTACGTCGCGAACGGCACGGCGTTCCAGGCATCGGGGTAATTCATGAGTGTCGGTCGCTGTGGAATCCACGTCACCGGGATCTGATAGATTTCGGCGCTCTCTTTGAATGACGCCAACACCATCCAGAGCAGTGGCAAGCCGATAATGGCAACAACGATGGCCAACCCAAGGTATGCCAGTACGGATGCAAGCGAAAATGCTGACGTTGATTTAGAGTGCATTTGATTTCTCGCCGATCTTGAGTTGGAGCAGGGTCACTGCGAGCATAATCACAAAAATCACCACCGTCAGCACCCCTGCGGGACCGGCTTCGAATGCCACAAAGCCGCGTTCATACAGGTTGTAGACGAGGATGTTGGTGGCGTTGATGGGACCGCCGTTGGTCATGACTTTGATTATTTCGAACGATTGAAAAGCACCGAGGATGCCCGTGACCGTCACGAACAACAACATCGGTGCGAGGCTCGGAATGGTGACATTCCAGAGTTTGCCCCAGCGCCCAGCACCGTCGATTGAGGCGGCTTCGTAGAGGGTGTGATCGATGTTTTGCATGCCGGCAATCAGGATGACTGCGCCGTAGCCGGACTGCTTCCAGACCACGGTCAGGATAATCGATACCATCGCCCATTGCGGATTGGTGTACCATTCGGGGCTTTTGAGGCCGACCATCGACAAGAAGTTCTGAAGCAGACCGTAGCGGCCGTCCAAGATGTAGTTGAACACGAGCGCGATGGCTGCCCCCGACAGGAGTGTCGGCAAAAAAACCAAGCCGCGCACAAATTCACGTCCACGGAGCGGCAGTGACAAGAGCAGTGCCAGGCCGAATGCACAGAGAATGGTACTTATCACCGAAAAAAATGTATAGACGAGTGTGTTCTGCATTACTTGCCAGAAGGTGCGGTCGGTCCACATACGCACGTAATTCTTGGCACCGACGAAGGTCTGCACCGGGCTGATGAAGTCCCACTGGTACAAGCTGAGTTCGATTCCCTTCCCCAATGGGTAGAAAATAAACACCGTCAACAATGTGACGTTGATGCTGACGAGTGCGATGAAAACGAGTGTTTCGCGGATTTGGAAGAGCTGTCGCGACGTCATGTGACCTCCTGTAATCAGCTTTAACTATGCCAGAGGCTGATTAACAGACAGGTAATGGAGCGAGATTTCCTGTTTAACATTGAAGTGCGTTGTTGAGAAAAAACAGAGTGAACATTTAACCTGAACGTGTTGCGCTTTTTGAGTAATGAGTAATTAGTGATTAGTAGTGAGGAGTTTTTAGGTCACAGTGAACCGTACATCCGCTTCTGTGCGAAGATACTGTCAATCAATCGCACAATTCGGAGGATGCAATGGAGCACTTCATCATAGATACAGACATGGGCAATGACGTCGACGACGCATTAGCGCTGGCCGTGGCGTTCGCGTTGCAACGGCGCGGGGTAATCCACCTCGATGCGGTTGTGTTGTCGCGAGCGGGGCATGATGCGGCGGCGTTTTGTGCAGCGCTGTGCGCATTCTACGGATTCCCCGATACGCCGATTGGCGTGATGCGTGATGGGCTCGTATCGGCCGAAAACCGCTTCCTGCACCTCGCCAAGCACTGGCCGCATCACTACGAATGCGAATCCGCGCCGGACGCCTTGCCGCTCCTACGCCAGCGATTGCAGGCCTTGCCAGATCAGAGCGTCACTATTGTGCAGATTGGTTTCGCCACCAATACCGCGGCACTGCTCAGAGATCCTGCCGATGTGGCGTTGATACGGCGCAAAGTCAAGCAATTGTCGGTGATGGCAGGGGCGTTTATGCCGATTGGCGGGGAACCTGCGTTCAAAGAATTCAATGTGATGTGCGACATCCCTGCCATGCAACAAATTGCATTGCACTGGCCGACTCCGATAATCTGGAACGGCTTTGAGGTAGGGATTGCATTGCGTTACCCGCATCAGTCGATGGAACATGATTTCGGTTGGACGGCGCGTCACCCGGTGGTCGAGGGCTACCGAGCCTATTGTGCGCCCGACGAAGACCGACCGTCGTGGGATCTCGTCTCGGTCCTCTACCCCGCATACCCGGAACGTGGGTATGTGGACGTCAGCGAACCGGGCCGTGTGACGGTCGCTGACGACGGTGCAACGTCGTTTGTCGAATCGCCGTCCGGCCATCATCGCGTCTTGCGGATGCGCCCAGACCAGCAACCCCGGCTACTCGAGGCGTTGGTGCAGTTGGTCAGTCAACCCAGATAATCCGTAGGGCCGCGGCATGCTGCGGCCGAAAACAAACGCGTAGGGCCGCGGCATGCTGCGGCCGAAAACAAACACGTGGACCGCGGCATGCTGCGGCCGAAAACAATCCGTAGGGCCACGGCATGCTGCGGCCGAAAACAATCCGTAGGGCCGCGGTAGACCTCGCCCGCAATTGTGTTGTTTTGCATTTACGGGCGACGTACCCCGCTGCGCGGGGCATGACGACGTCGCCCCTGATTAACCACGGTCATACAACTAAGCATCACCCCAGTCTCCACCGCCGGAGTCATCGCCGCCACTCCATTCGCCGCTGTCCCAACCGCCGCCGTTGTCTTCGATTTGGGTGTCGTTGTTGACCTGCTCGTTCCCCCAGGTCTCACCGTCGATGACATTGCCGCCTTGGTTGTCATGGTTGGGCTGGATGCCGTTCATCATAGTGCCCATCATCCAGCCGAGGCCCAGCCCGCCGAGCAGGCTGCCGATGCCGCCGCCGAAGCCATTCCCGAATCCGCCGCCAAACCCTCCGCCGAAGCCGCCGTTGCGCCGACCAAAGATGCCGCCAATCACCGACACGGCTACCCAGACCATTGCAAGCGTACACAGACACGTAAACAAGCCACTCATATACAAAAACCCCCCTAGGTACATACAAAATAGAGTAGTGCAAATACGTCAAAAAGCCTTGCTTTGTTGCATCACCTGCCCCACGTAGGCCGTGGGGCTATGAATCACCCCAATCGTTCCAGATTTGTCCCGCGCCGCCAATCGCGCGCATCCATCGCTTTGCCACTTGCAGGTTGGACCTGCGTCAGCAAGAGCGCACCCGTGCCGCAGACGACCACTGGCCCGTTCGATGTATCGAGGATGGTCCCCGCTGCGGCAGTCCGAGGTGCATCCACGGGGGTGGCTGCGATGATGCGTATGGAGGCACTCCCTGCCGTGGTGCTGGTGCCCGGCCATGGGTCGTAGGCGCGAATCATCCGATCAATGGTGGTCGCACTGCTGGTCCAATCGATGACCCCCACGTCACGTGACAGCAAGCCGATATAACTGGCGTTGGCGTCGTCTTGGGGGGCGGGGATGAGTGTGCCGGCCACGTAGAGTTCAATCACCTCGGTCAATAAGCGGGCACCGATGTGGAATAACGCCTCGGTGAGTACTCCCGCACGGTCGCTGGCGAGCAGTGGTTGGCGATGCTGTACGAGGATGGGGCCAGCGTCCATCTTGCTGCCCAATTGCATGACCGACACACCCACTTCGGCATCACCGGCCAAAATGGCACTCGTGACGGGCGCTGGTCCGCGATGGAGCGGCAACAACGAGGGATGGATGTTGAGGTAGCCGTGCGGGGGGATGGCCAGGACGTTTTTGCGGAGAATTTCACCATAGGCTGCCACCACGCCTAGGTCCGGTTGGAGTGCGGCAATCTGGGCCACGACGGCGTCGTCTTTGAGTGATTCGGGCTGGAGGATGGTGCCGATGCCCAACTCTAGGGCACACAATTTGACCGGCGGTGCGGTCAGCACGCGACCACGGCCACTCGGCCGATCAGGCTGGGTAATGACCGCCACGATGTCGATTGCTGGCATGGCAGCCAACGCACGCAAGGGAATGGTGGCCAGGTGTGGGGTACCCAAATAAATAACACGCATGGGTTTATGCCTTTGTAGCACTCAACGGCGATTCACCAAAATAATCCCGCTAATAATCAGTGCACCACCGACGATTTGCGTCGGGCGGATCGCCTCACCGAGGAATGGCACTGCCAGGAGCGTCGCCAACACCACCTGCCCAAGCAACACGACCGATGTGACCGAGGCGGGCAAGTGCCCGAGGGCATAGTTGATGGCCAGCCACCCGATGGTCTGTGAAAAAAGCCCGAGGATCAGGATGAGCCCCCAAGCGGTCATGCTAAAGCCGCTCAGTGGTGCGCCAATCGCCCAGGCGACCGGCAAAATCACCAGACTGGCGATGCCCAAGGACCAGACCATAAAGCCCACCGTGTCGATACCACTGCGAGCTTGACGCGTGCTCAGCAAATATCCGGCATAACACACACTCGCGCCAGCTGCCAGCGATAATCCAAAGACGTCGTCGGGATTGACCTGTATGTCGCCGTTCATGACCACAAACATGCCGCCGATGGCGAGGGCGAGGCCGAGCCAATAATAGCGCGACAGCTTTTCTTTGAGCCAAAAAAGCGATACCAAGCCGACCCAGATCGGTGCATTATTGGCCACCAGGGTGGCGCTGGCGGCAGGGGCACGCATGAGCCCTTCGTTCCAGAAGATCAAATCAACGCCGAAGAACAATCCGCCGGCGACGACCGCCCACAGCGTTTTGCCGGTGGGCACCTTGACCCCTTTGACGGCATACCACGGCAACAAGACGAGGAACCCAATGAACACCCGATAAAAAGCTGACGAGGTGCCGGGTACGTCGGCGAGTTTTACCAAGATAGGTGATGAACTGATGGCCATCGCACCGAGAATCAGTGCGATCCAGGCTTTGGTGCTGGTAGTCATTGCGACCCTTTCGAACAATTCCTTGTATTGTAAGTGAAAGCGCCCGGCCGGGGTGAAGTTGTGGTCTAGTACAATAGAAAGTGAGTCCTGTGTGTATTTCGAAAGGGACAAAAATGGAACATACGAGCGATTCATTCCACGTCGTTGAACAATTGTTGCCGATTGCATTGATATTGTTGTCCGCAAAAATCGCTGGCGTATTGAGTTTACGCATTGGCATGCCGTCTGTGTTCGGTGAGCTGCTGGTAGGGTTAATCCTCGGACCTGCGGTACTCGGCTGGGTGCATCCGACCGAGACCATTGCCGTCATGGCCGAAATAGGCGTCGTGCTGCTGATGTTTATGGCGGGGATGGAGACAGACACCGTTGCGATGCGGGCAGTGGGGAAGCCAGCATTCCTGGCAGCGGCAGGAGGGGTCGTATTCCCGTTGGTCGGTGGAACGTTGGCAATGCTGGCATTCCCCGAAATAACCTGGGCGCAGGGTGTATTGATCGGGGCAGTACTGATGGCTACGAGCGTCAGTATCTCGGCACAGACGCTGCGCGAACTCGGTCAGTTCCGCAGCCGCGAAGGCAATGTCATCATGGGCGCAGCCATCATCGATGATGTGTTGGGTGTATTGATTTTTGCTGTGGTGATGAACGTGATTACGAGTTCCGGGAAGCTGGGATTGACGCTGCTGGCAATGACGCTGTTCTTCCCCGTCGCTTGGCTGGTGGGGGATCGGCTGTTACCCATGTTGGTACGGTTCGAGCATCGATTGCCGCAGCGCGAGACGGCACTGACCATATTGATGGCCTTGGTATTGCTGTATGCCTGGTCTGCCGAATCGTTAGGCAGTGTGGCGGCGATAACCGGGGCATATGTGCTCGGTATTTTGGCGACCAAGCATCTCGACCACAAGCACATTGCACATGATGGCACTGCTGCTGTGGGCTATGCGTTCTTTATTCCCATCTTTTTTGTGAATATAGGACTACAGGCTGATGCCGAAGGCATTCTCAAGACACCGCTGTTGGTTGTAGTCCTCACCGTTGTGGCGGTTGTGACCAAACTGTTCGGCGGCGGTTTGGGTGCCAAGTTAGGTGGGCTCGGTTGGCGTGGATCACTGATGGTCGGGGCTGGTATGGTGTCGCGTGGTGAAGTCGCATTGGTGCTGGCGGGGGCGGCGTTGAGTGCGGGCGCCATCGATGGAACGATTTTCTCGGCACTCATCGTGATGACCCTCGTGACGACCTTGTTGACACCGCCGCTCTTGCGTGCTGTGACACCTCAGATGCCTGTACCTACGCCGCAGCATGACGCAGGGGCTGAAGCATGAAACCGCTCTCGGACCTCCAGGGAATGCTGTTGGTTGCACTGGCAGCGACGCTGTGGGGCAGCATCGGGTTCGTGGTGGCGTTGTTGAGTGGTGGAGTCATGGCCAGCGATCCGTTGTTGATTGCCTGCGGGCGGGTTGCCTTGGCGGCGCCGGTGCTTTGGGTGTGGCACCGTGTACGGAGCGGGCGCTGGGGAGTCAGGCTGTCTACAGCGCATGTGCTGGCGCTCGTTGCTGCAGGTGTGGTGTTTGCGCTCTACCATGTGACGTATTTTGCTGCTATCCCGCGCGTTGGATTGACCTATGCGGTGTTGTTCAATATTTGCACCGCCCCGTTGTTTACGCTGTGTATTGCGCGTGTCTGGTTGGGTGAGCGTATGTATGCCCCACAGATACTCAGCATCGCGCTGGCCATTATCGGCTGTGTGGTGCTGATTGGCGGTACCCCGGCTGTGGTGCGCCTCGATCTGGTCGGTATGCTGCTCGCAGTGGCGGCAGGGCTGTGTTATAGCCTGCTGGCGGTGTTGACTCGGCGCGTCGCACCGGAGGCTGACCCCGTGACCATCCAGGCGGTGATTATGTCGGTCGCGGCGGGAGTTTTGCTGCTGGGGCTCACACAGACTCCGGTAGTGTTGACGGGGCTACCGTGGCTGTCGTTGCTCTATCTGGCATTGGTGCCGACGGTGATTAGTTATGTGCTGTATACCCGTGGGTTGGCGGTCGTGGGGGCCACTACGGCGGCGTCACTGACGTTGCTCGAGCCGTTGGTATCGACCATGTTGGCCGTTGGGATCCTCGGCGAGCGCATGAGTGCGGTGTCGTGGGTCGGGGCAGTGGTGTTGGGGATGAGTTTGCTCTTGGTGGCCCGCCGCACCTGAATCTTTCGCTATCCAATCATCATCGGGCACACAATGCAAAATCATAATTCATAATTCATAATTCATAATTTTCAACAAGTGCCACAACGACATCATTCACATTCGTCCCCGTCGGACCGGGCAGCAGCAGATCGCCGAGTGCCGCAAATAACGGATAGGCGTCGTTCTGGGTGAGGTGTCGATGTGGGTCGTGCCCGAGTGCCGCTGCACGTGCCCACGTCGTGTGGTCGACGACTGCCCCGGCGGCGTCGGTAGGACCATCACCGCCATCAGTGGCAT
The DNA here is from genome assembly GCA_945881915.1 of Thermoflexus hugenholtzii JAD2. Classification (GTDB taxonomy): domain Bacteria; phylum Chloroflexota; class Chloroflexia; order Chloroflexales; family Roseiflexaceae; genus UBA965. Next base: position 78,876 of record CAMCVW010000006.1, read on the forward strand.
AGGTGGCCACCAGGCACTCCGGGCCAGCAGCGATGCCTTGTGCAAGCGCCAGCGCGACGGTCTGATTGCGACCACCCAGACCGTGATTGGCAGCGAGCGTGACGGTGGTCTCGCCGCCCCACAGCAGACAGCGTGGTACTGCACTGGGTGGCAATGCACAAATGGTCTGGGCGATGGATGTGCCGACCTCGTGCGCTTCACCCTGCAGGGTCGCGCTGACGAGCGTCGGTTCGTACCCGAGTGCCCGGGCTGTCGTGGCAGCTGCGGCGAGTGATTGACCGATATCTGCAATGATGTGGGTTGCCTGCGCAACCGGTTGTATGGTCATTGGGGAGCGACAAATCGCCAGAATCGCAGAATCGACCTGATCGATGATGTGATAGTCACGCAACACCTGCAGGGCAGCTTCGGCATCGTCGGGATTGGCTACGGTCGGACCCGAGGCAATGGCTGGCAGGCTGTTCCCGATGACATCAGACAGAATCAATGTGCGCAGCGTGGTGTGCGCACCGGCGCGTGCCAACCCCCCGCCTTTGATGGTGTCGATACGGCGGCGCACCGTATTGATGGCGTTGATGTCGGCGCCACTGGCGAGCAGCAACCGGGTGAGGTCTTGGAGCATGTGCAGGCTGATGCCCGCTGCCAGATCGACCATCAATGCCGACCCCCCGCCCGATAGTAATACCAGCACCAGGTCTGCGGGGTGCGCCGTCGCCACAAGGGTGCGGGCTGCGACACCAGCCGCGCTACTGCGTTCGTTGGGTACCGGGTGCCCGGCAGGGTGGTAGGTCAACCGGGGGTCACGCTGCAGTGCCGGGTCGATGTCTTTGTAGATGACCAGGCCGTGACTGAGCGCGCCCCCCAGCACGGCGCAGGCTGCTGCGGCCATGGCCGGCGCTGCTTTCCCGACACACAGCAAAATGACCCGGCGTGGTTGGAGGACTTCACCCGCCACACGAATCTGGCGTGCGTCGGCCTGGAGCACACGGCGGATTTGCGCGCCGGGATCGGCAGCGAGGGTGGCTGCCGCCAGGATCTGCGCCAATGCTGCCCCGCTGCGGTGCGCACTGCCCACGCATGTCGCATACGGATTGCGGTCAGAATGGCTGCTCATACGCGTGGGCGCTGCGGCCAAAATGCAGCGATTGTTGCAAGTATCACCACACCCCAAATAGCCAGCTGGACGGGCCATATGGGCGCCGAGGCCGGCACACTCAGGTACGACCACCAGACATCATAGAAGCCGCTGCGTGAATCACTCGCCCAAACGCGCATGGCGTTGGGTACATCGGGCATACGCGACGGCGGGGTGAGGTGTGCCCAGATGGGCAGCGGAGCACCGTTGTTTGTAACGCGTACCTGCTGCACCAAAGGCCCGAGCGTGGGGTACCAGTCGTGCTGCGGTAATCCAGCCACACGGACACCGTTGGTTTGCAGTGTCACTGTGTGCATCCCGCCGGGGACTAGCAGGGTGAGCCGCCGTGGTGGGCAACTCGCGACTGCGATGAGCTGAGCGTCGTCGAGCAGGATGCTGACCGGACTGGCTTGTTCTGCTGCGACACAGGTGTGTATGGTCAGCGTCATGATGGTGGGGGATACCCCATTCGGACGAATCAAGAAGCTGGCATTCGGCGCTGCAAAGCGTGGAAATTGCTCGCCGCTGCTGCGATTTCCTTCGCTGTAGCTAAAGCCCGACAACGTCACTCCCGGTGCAGTGGTAATCGCCCAATCGAGGCCGAGTTGTGCTCCCAGCATGCGCAGGTGGCCGATAATCGGCGAGGCGGATGGCTCTTGGTACCGTGCGCGCTCGTCGCGCGTATCGATGATGTAGGCATTCAGGTTGATGGCCAAGCCGCCCAGCTGGACCGCCATGGTCAGCGCGATGAGTGGCGTCAGAATCGCCCAACGGACGTTCCTCGTCGTACTGGCGAGGCGTGCGTATACCGCGGACACCGGCAATATCATGAACGGCAGGCAGAGGAGCAGATACCGTGGTCCCCAGGCACCATCACCATGCCAAAAAACCACATTGGTGTGCACGAATATCACTGCACCACACATCGCCAATGGCGCCAGGCTCCAGCGCAGATCGCGGCGCAGGAGGAACATTCCCACAGGCCATAGGAGCAGCAACGGCGCATACAGAAAAATGCTCTTGCCGCTACTCAAAAATTGTCCGTAGATGCCGGTGACAATGTTACCCCATTCAATGGCATAGCTACTCTGGTTCTTGCTATAGCCCGAACTGAGCAACCCGCCGCGGGCCAGCACGTTATAACAGAGAAAAACAGCAAGGGCCACGGTTGCACCAGCTGCCCACCGCAGCAACGTCTGCCAGTCGCGTCGCTGCAGGCAACTCAACCCGATACACAGCGCAATCACCGCGACGGCGGGCGCGATGGCGATTTTGGATAACAGCGCAGGGAGGCAGGCAACCCCGCTGAGGAACACATATTTGGGTGACAGCGACGTGTCGGTCGACGCCAAAAAAACCGGCAGTGCGGCACAGAGCAGCCAGAGTGATGCATTGGGTTCGGAATAAAAGCTCCCGGCGTATTCCCAGGCGGGCGTTGCATAGATGTAGGTGATGGCAAGTGCTAACCCCAGCCCAGGACGTTTTGTGTGCTGTGTGACCAGCCAGCCCAGCAGTGTGCCGATGGCAGCGACGATAAGTGCATTGCCCCAGGTGGCGGGTATGCGCAGCAGCCAGGCGTGCATCTCGGTGGGACCGAGTGCGCCGAGGAGCGCCCCGATAGGCAGTGTCACGAGGGCGATGATTGATTGCAACGGCCCGTACACACTCAGGATGGGCTGATCGGTGCTCACAGAGCTATCGAATAGGGCGCGGATGGCTTGCCAGAGGCGTAACGTGGTGGCAAACATTCTTTCTTCGTCGCTCGCATAAAAGTGCCCACTGCCCGTGGCGATGAGTACTGCTGTGGACAACCAAAAAATCATGCGCGCCGGATATGCCGCGAGTTTGCTGAATCGAGTCACAAAGCCACCTTTAATGTCGTTTTGTTCATTATACAAGGCGTTCTCGTACCGAGTCGTCACGCGTATAATGACCGCAGTCAATGTCGAAAGGAAGTCTGATGCCACACGCACTACGCGAGCGATTCTTGCGATATGTCAAAATCCACACCACCAGCGATCCATATGCCAAGTCGTATCCGTCGACGGAGCGACAGTGGGATTTGCTCCGCTTGTTGAAAACCGAACTGACCGAATTGGGTGCCCACAACGTCGTCATCACCGAGCATGGCTATGTGATGGCCACCATCCCGGCAACACCCGGCTACGAACACAAGCCGGTCGTGGCATTTTTGGCACACGTCGACACCGCCCCTGACTACAGCGGCGAAAACGTCAAACCCATCGTGCATGCCGACTACGACGGACGAACCATTGTGCTCCCGGATGACCCGCGCCAAGTCATCGACCCCAAAAATCCTATGTACGCAGATATTCTGACTGCGGTTGGCAAAGACCTCATCACCGCTTCTGGCTTGACGCTGCTGGGTGCCGACGATAAAGCCGGAATCGCCATCATCATGACCGCTACGGCACGGTTGTTGGCCGACAAAAGCAGCACCCACGGCCCGATTCGCGTCTGCTTCAATCCAGACGAAGAAATAGGTCATGGCGTCGATCACCTCGACATCGCCCAGCTGGGTGCAGTAGCCGCATACACCTTCGATGGCGGTGCCGTGGGCGAAGTCAGTTGGGAGACGTTCTCGGCAGATGGTGCCGTGGTCGAAATAACCGGCGTCTCGACGCACCCCGGTACGGCCCATGCCTACGGGATGGTCAATGCCGTCCACTTGGCTGGCAAGTTGCTGAGCATGCTGCCGCGTGAATTTTCCGCACCCGAAAGCACGACTGGTCGTGGCGGCTTTATCCACCCCACTAGTATCGAAGGCTCGACGGCGAGTGCCACTGTGCGATTTATCATTCGCGATCACGACAATGAAAAATTGGCAGCCAAAGGTGAAATGCTCCGACTCATCTGCGCCGCACTCCAAGCCGGCTACCCCACCGCAGAGGTTCGCTGTACCATCAGCTCTTCGTACCGAAACATGGGCTATTGGTTGCGTGATAGGCCCGAAATCATGGAGAAACTGCGCGCAGCCTGCGCCGACGTGGGGATTCAATCCTACGATGAACCGGTCCGGGGCGGCACAGACGGATCACGCTTGACGGAACGCGGCTTGCTCACTCCCAATGTCTTTACGGGTGGCCACAATGCCCACGGCCCACTGGAATGGGTCACCGTCCAAGACATGGAACGCGGCAGTGACGTGATGATCGCGCTGGCAAAACGCTGGGCAGAATAGCGAAAATGCCGCACGCCAGTGACGTACGGCGGATGTTTTGCGCGGGATTTGCTGACCACGAACGATAGTTCGTGGTCACTTTTTTTCGCTTTTTTTACTAAACCATGAATGAACTCAACAAAAACCCTTTAACTTCGTAAAAAAAAGGTACCCATAAAGGAGCCGAATAAGGAGTCGACTGATGGATGCGACGTGGATTTGGATAGCATTTAATCTCTTTGTGGTGGGAATGTTAGCCTTGGATTTGGGTGTTTTTCACCGGCAAGCACACGCGGTCAGCGTGAAGGAAGCAACCTGGTGGAGTGTCGCATGGATTAGTTTAGCACTCGTCTTCAATGCGGGTATTTACTTTTATTGGCAGCAATTGTGGCCCGATAGTGCATATACCAACCAAGACGCAGCGTTAGCGTTTTTGACCGGATATCTCATCGAAAAATCGCTCAGCATTGATAATGTGTTTGTGTTTGTGCTCATCTTTGGATCGTTTGCCGTGCCTGCGGCCTACCAGCACCGCGTGTTGTTCTGGGGAGTGCTCGGCGCACTCGTGCTGCGTGGCATCATGATTGCAGCGGGAGCTGCTTTGATAACCGAGTTCCACTGGGTAATCTGGATTTTCGGTGGATTCTTGATCTTCACCGGTATCCGAATGGTGACGAGTGATGGGCATGCAAGTGACCCGACCCAGCACACGATGGTGAAGGTGTTGCGGCGCATATTCCCGGTGACCGAAGGATACGAGGGGCAGTCGTTCTTTGTGAAGCGTAACGGGATGTTGATGGCGACGCCATTGCTGGCGGTGCTGTTGGTGGTCGAGGTCAGCGACGTGATTTTTGCGGTCGATTCGATTCCGGCGATTTTTGCCGTGACGACGGACCCGTTCATCGTGTATACATCGAATGTCTTCGCTATTTTGGGATTGCGCTCGTTGTACTTTGTCATGGTGGGTGCAATGGATTCGGTGCGCTACCTCAAGCCGGCGTTGGCGTTCATTCTGAGCTTCGTCGGTGTCAAAATGCTCCTTCCAGATGCTACCTATTATCTGCTCGGTGACAAAATGCACATCCCCGTGCAGTGGTCGTTGGGTGTGATTGTCCTCACACTGGTCGTGGCGGTGCTCGCATCGGTATTTGCCAATCGGCGCGATGCAGCCCGCAGTGGCCACGCCTAGACAAGTGTCCCTCGAACGGTCCCGCACGGTACGCCGTGCGGGACTTTTGTCTGTGTACTGGCGTCGTTAGGCAGTCTGGGTGTGGGCGAGTCAACGGCTGTGCGGCAGCGCTCGCGCTGACGTGTTTTGGGATGACAGAGCGCGGCGTATGCAATACGCCGCGCTCCTCTTTGATGTCGTCACCGGGTGCGACAGATATGTCGCCGTGAGGCCCGTGGAGGTTAGTTTTTTTGTCCGTAGTAGAGAAAGCCGAATCCGGCAAAGCCGCAGATGAGCATCAACATGATCAGAGGTTGCGTGCCCCACAGATGCAGGCTGTGGACAATTCCTGACGTAGTCTGCAGGGCTGGATTCTTCGAGATGGGTTGGGTCAACGGTTGGAGGGGTGCGGGGGTCGGCAATATAATCGCAGTCGGTTGCACAACAGGCTGGCTCTGCGTGGCTGTATCTAGTGCTTTTTGTACCGGGACGACCACGGTATCACCGCTTGTGCCGACTACGGGAGCGGCAATGATGGCTGTTGCGAAGACCGTGTCACTGGTTTCGGGGACGGCAGTTGCGATTGGTGCCGTGACATCGCTCGTGCGCCCGCTCACGGTCGCAATCGGCTGTATCGTCGCTTCTGTGCCCACACCAGCAGCTGCGGTGGCTTCGGGGAGTGCACTGGGTAATTGTTCTGCGGTGGCGGTCGGCGATGGTTCTGCGGTGGCGGTAGGAATGGGCGTGTAAGTGGGTGGCACGATTGCTGCTGTCGGCAGAAGCTTGTCTTCGGCGCAGGCATGACTCTGTACACTCATAAACGTACGAGGAGGACGCAGACAACAACGCTGCTGATGAATGTGATGGTGAAGCGTGTCATACGGACCCTCATTACTACAATATGTAACAAATATACCACAATGTATCGTAGGTTCCATGCTGTCGGAGTGACTGTGACGCCGTTGGCTACATGTCGATGACGTTTGTCATGAACTTGTAATCGATGTGTTCGGTTGATCTGATCGTGCAACTATTGACAGAAAAACGTAATAGTGATATAAATAATCATCGAGTGAAAAAGGAGAATGCAATGCGAGAACACGAACATGCCCAGATGGAAGCGACGAACGGTGCGTTGGTGGTGTTGCAATCGGTGGCCGTAGAAGTCGACGTGGTGGGGATGTACGTCGCGATGGAGACGACGCAGACCTACCAAAATCCGACCGACGATGTATTGGACGTGCGCTACACGTTCCCCATGCCGGCTACGGCTACGTTGCTGGGGGTGTCGTTTACGGTGCGCGGCAAGCAGTTTGTGGGGCAGGTACATCCGGCCCCCGAAGCACGTGCACGCAAGCAAAAAGCCGTCGATGACGGCGACACGGTGTTGTTGCTGACGCACACTGCCGGCATGTACACGGCGAATATCGGCAATCTCGGGGCAGGCGAAACGGTGGTTGTGACGGTTCGCAGTAGTGAGTTGCTGGTCCCTAACGGCGGCACCTTGCGGATAGCGGTCCCTACCACGATTGCGCCGCGCTACGGCAACCCGGCTGCGTCGGGGCTGAGCCGCGAAGAAGCGCCCGAGACAGGGATTGACGTGGTCTATCCGTTCAGCTTTGTGGCCCAGATCCATGGTGTGGATGCGGCGCAGCTGACGGTGCCGAGTCATGTGGCACAGATTGTACAGAGCGAGTCACTGACGACGGTGCATATCGACGGCGCGACGATGGATCGTGATGTGGTGCTGTTGATCGGCGGGTATGGCGATTACCGGACGAGCGTGCAGGGGATGCATGCGGGGCAACAGTGGTATGCGAGCTTTGTGCAGATCCCGGTGCTGGCGGATCAGGTCGACGAGCCGATGCATGTCAAATTGTTGGTCGATTGTTCGGGGTCGATGGGTGGGACGTCGATTGTGCAGGCCCGCAGTGCAGTGACGCGGTTGTTGTCGCTGTTGCGTGACGGGGATTCGATCGCGGTGACGCGGTTTGGATCAACGGTGGTCGACGTGACGCCTGGCTTGATGACCGTGGGGAAGACCGTGCGGGCGCAGATGCAGCAGTGGATCAAGACCATCGATGCCGACTTGGGCGGTACCGAGACTGTCAAAGCTTTGACGCATGTGCTTGCCATGCCGACGAACGATCATCCGTGTGTGGTGATTTTGTTGACCGACGGCGAGGCATACGGGATTGCAGCAGTCGCCAGTAAGATGAGCAAACTGGGTCACGCGGTGTACCCGTTGGTGATTGGCCATACGCCGGCCGATAGCGAGTTGCGCAAGCTTGCCGAGGCTACGCGCGGATTTTGTGAGTCGGTGACCCCCAACGAGCGCATCGACGATGCCATCACGCGGGTAGCGCAGCGCATCCGGTCGATCCCGGTGGCGAAGTCGGTGCTCGACACTGGCGCTGCGGTGCGTGCCTGGCAGAGTGGGGCGGTGCCACAGTTCCGAGGGTTGCATCAGTTGGTGACAGGGGCCATGGATCGACCCGTAGAACAGGTGCTCCAGGTTGACGGTGTGGCATACCCGCTGACGACTCAGGTCGTTCCCGAGGCATTGATTGGGGACTTCAGTCGGACGGTGGCAGCGACGCATCTACCCAATCTGGCCAATCAGTTCCGCATCGACTGGGCGGTGACCCATCAGTTGGTGACCGACGAGACGGCACTGGTCGCAGTCGCGGTGCATGCCCTCGACGAGAAGGTCATCGGCCACACCATAGCGGTCAAGGTACAGCAGCAGATGGCCGAGGATTGGCATGGTGGTCGGATGCAAGCCGTGATGTACAGTGCGCCGCAGTACGCTCCGTTGTCCGGGGTGTATCGCAGGGCAGCACGTATGCAGGATATGGATGTTGATTTCGAAATTGCCGATAGTTTCGGACCAATAGAAAACAGAGTGATGTCAGCACCACCCACCGCTGCAGCATTGAGTGCCGAATATGAAAAGATGGGTGCTGCAGAGCGATTGGAACTCGCCGCGCTCCACCTCCTGGTGCTGTATCCCGACGTTACCACCTGGTCATTTGATCGCTTGGCTGAAGTCAATCTCGATGCAGACATTATCGATGCATGTAAGGCAATTACCGGCTACCCAGAGGCCCAAATCGTATTGGCATTGATGGTCTGTATCCTGGGTCCAGATCAGGCAGGATTGCCGGCGGATGCTGTGGCTGCCGTGCCTGCCGCATTACTCGGTGGGCTCCGCGTAATTATCAAAAGCTGATGCCGCGGGGAGTGCAACACACGAACGTGCGAACGAGGAAACTCGTTCGCACGTTTTTTGGTTTTGATTGCGAGATATCCCCGCTAGAGTGCAATCAGTGCGGTCGCGACGAGGGTGGTGACCAAGCCGATGCGTTGCAGGGTGTTGATGGGTTCGCGGTTGACGAAAAACGCCAACAGGACGGTCACTGCAGGGTAGAGTGATGCCAGCACGCTGGCGACGTCGAGTCGGCCGAGTTGGGTCGAGATCATGTATGCCGCGTTGGCGCTCAAATCGAATGCACCAGCAGCCATTGCGAGGCCGATGCCGGCTGCGCTGGGCATCCCGCCGCGACGAATCAATAGCCACGGAATAGTTACAAGCAGCGCACCGGCACGCATCACCGCGAGGGGGGCGAACACGCCGTTGCCGCCGAGGTATTTGAGCAAAATCAAAAAGACACCGAAGGTAACTCCCGCAACCAAACCTTGCCACAGACCACTATAGCCCGTTGCTTTGCCGGATAGCGAGTTGAGGATAATAGCGCCAATGCCGACTGCCATGCCGATGAGTGCGATGGTCGAAGGCCAACCGGTGGTGGTGATCCCATAACAGACCGGGATGATGGCCGACAAAGCGGCGGCGACTGGGGCAGTGACCGCCGTGTGCCCCTGTGCAATGCCGTGATAGAGCGCAGCGAGACCCAACGCGCCGCAAATCCCGGTCACGACTGCAAGGCCGATAAGGGTCGTCGGGAGCGGTGCTTCGTTGGTGGCACGGGCGAGGAGCCAAAACATCAACGCACCAAAGAGTTCGCTGATGACGAGGACATGGACGACAGGGATTTTGGAGCTGGCCCGCCCACCCAAGAAATCACCAATCCCAAAACCTACCGACGCACCCAAAGCGCTCGCCAAAAACCATGCGTTCATGCTGCTCCTTGTATCGGCAATTCCACCGTCTATGCGTCTATACCGTATGATGGATTCATTTTACGGTGAATCGAGAAATGGTGATGCAGACGGAACGTGATACACGGCGCGGTATTCTGTGGGGGCTGGTCGGTGTGGTGATCTTTAGTGTGTCGTTGCCAGTGACGCGTGTTGCGGTGGCCGAGATGAGCCCGGTGTTTGTGGCGACCGCACGTGGGGTCTTGGCGGCGGTACTGTCGTTGTGTGCCTTGTTGGTGACCAAGAGTCCCTGGTTGAGTCGTGCACAATACGGCAAAGTAGCGATTATTGCGACAGGGGTGACCCTGGGCTTCCCGCTGTTTTCTTCGATGGCAATGCAGCAGGTCCCGGCTGGGCACGGTGCCATTGTCAATGGATTGTTGCCGCTCGCGACGGTTGCGTTGGGTGCGTTGGTGGTGCGCTACACCCTGCGCTGGCAGTTTTGGGGAGCGGCTATTGTCGGGAGCGCCACTGCTATCGCCGTGGTCACCTGGCACAGTGGGACTGGCCTCGGGAGCGGCGATGTGGCGATGGTGGTGGCCGTGTTGATTGCCGCGGTCGGCTATGTCTATGGTGGGCAGCTGTCCAAAGACATCGGCGGCTGGCGCACGATTTGTTGGGCCAATGTGATCTGTTTGCCGATCTTGTTGATTGTGGCGAGCATGACTGCGCCGGTGGCTGCGGTGTCGTTGCCGGCGTGGCTGGCTGTGGGCTATCTGGGAGTCTTTAGCATGTTTTTGGGATTTTTTGCGTGGTATCACGGGTTAGCGCTCGGCGGCATCCCACGGGTGAGCCAGGTGCAATTGGTGCAGCCTTTTCTGACCATTCTGTGGGCCTGGCCCATCGATGGCGCGCGCCCGACGGCCACATTGCTGGGAGCGGCGGCGGTGGTGGTTGGCTGCATCTGGGTGGCACGCAAGTACGCCGCCTGATACTGCACTGAAAGAAAACGAACCAGGAGGTGCGTATACGATACGCACCTCCTGGTTTTTGTGTGGTTGCCTATTTGAGGGTTGGGATCATGTTGCCATGTGCTGCAAGCAGGTCGTCGCACAGATTCCAGATCTGGTCGAGCGACAATTCGGCCGCGGTGTGTGGGTCGAATGCGGCTGCGTGGTAGACGTGCTCGCGTTTGCCGGTGAGGGCTGCTTCGACGGTCATTGCCTGTACGTTGATGTTGGTCTGCATCATGGCGGCCAGGTGCGGAGGCAGGTTGCCGATTTTGGTAGGCTGCAAGCCGCTCTTGTCGACCAAAACAGGCACTTCCACGCAGCATCCTTCGGGCAAGTTATTAATCAAGCCGCGGTTGGGGACGTTGCCGTAGACCACGCGGGGCTGCCCTGTTTCTATACTGTGGATGATGAGCGAGCCGTATTCATGGCTGCGGTTGACCTCGAGGGGCAAGTCATTGGTGATGAGGTCTTCACGCAGTTGATGCCAACCGGCGATTTGGTTTTCGCAGCGGCGAATGTATTCGTCAATGGGGATGTTGAACTCTTCGATGAGCTCAGGTCGATCGCGCTTGATGAACCAGGGGGTGTATTCGGCGAAGTGCTCTGAGGATTCGGTGACGAAGTACCCGAAGCGCTTGAAGATTTCGTAGCGAACGAGGTTCCAATCGGGTGCGCGATTCTCGTTGAGGACCTTGTGGATGGCGGGGTAGAGGTCTTGGCCGTCTTTTTCGAATTTGAGGTAGAAGGCCATGTGGTTGATGCCGGCTGCGATGTAATTGATGCCGTTGATGTCCACACCGATGTCGTCTGCGAGCTGTTCGGCAGTGCCTTGGACCGAGTGGCATAGACCGACGGTTTTGATGGAAGTGGCGCGGGACATGGCCCAGCAATTCATTGCCATCGGGTTGACGTAATTGAGGAAGGTGATGTCGCCGGCGACTTCTTCCATGTCACGGCACATGTCGAGCATGACCGGGATGGTGCGTAGGCCACGCATGATGCCGCCGATGCCCAGGGTGTCGGCGATAGTCTGGCGCAAACCGTACTTTTTGGGGATTTCGAAGTCGATGAGCGTCGATGGCTTGTAGCCGCCGACTTGAAACATGGCGATGGAGTAATCAGCATTTTCCAAGGCTTTTTTGCGGTCTGTGGTGGTGATGATTTTGGGTTTGGCACCGAGTGCTTGGGCGACCTTGTTGGCGACGACTTCCGAGGTTTTGAGGCGCTCGGGGTCGATGTCAAAGAGCCGAATCTCGCTGTTGGCGAGTTCGGGGAACGAAAGGATGTCTCCGAGCAAGTTTTTTGCAAAGACGGTACTGCCGGCACCTAGGAGTGTGATGATGGCCATAGGGGAACGTTCCTTTCTCGGATTACTGGACCACAGCAGGATTGTACTGTGGGTTGCGATGTATGTGCGTGTATGCGGCGATCATCAGGAGGATGGTTTCGCCGACATTCCACCAGAAGTGGACATCGAGGCGGGTCGCGGTTGTCAACCCGGGAATGGTACAGACCCAACTGCCAGCGGTGGTGGGACTGCGTGCCAGCCAACCGTCGTTGCCGAAGATACCCGGCAAGCCTTGGGCAGTGACCCCGGCTTCGCCGTAGGCTTTGAGGATCTGCAAGACCTCGAGATGCCGGACAAACAGGTAGGTATGCTCGGCGGTGTGCGCCGTACTCCAGAACAGCATCACGTAGGCCCACGGATTGCGCAGGCCGAGCCAATAGAGCCGTAGCATGACGAGGAGCACGCCCCAGTTCCAGAGAAAGTGCACCCATTCGGAGTTGGCTGCGGATATAAGCCCGCTGCTCGCACGTGCGGTGTAGCCGAGGAGATGATATTGGACCCATTGCGCGAGGTGTTCGAGGCCATGGCCACCTTGGAAGGTGAGCAATGCGACCATGAGGGCAATCACTTGCCCGTAGGTGCTACGGTCATAATACCAGCGCACCAACACTGCAGCGGTGAACAAAAATGTGCCCGGTAATGCTGCCCGCCACAACGGTTGGCCGATGACTATGCCAAGGAGCGTCATCAGGATGGCTGCACCACCCAACGCCAATGCCAGCCAGTGTCGTTCGGGGATGAGGTAGTGCAGCACAGTGGGTGGCTGCGTAGGAGTATGTGGGTGCCGCAGAGAGGAGCTGTCTGCGCTCATGGTGCACTCCGTTCAATGGATAGCAGCGTGCCCACGGGAGGATTCGGGACGGAAGAAATCAGACCGTCGGGCCAACGGATGGTCAGCATGAGGGGAACCTCGGTACCGAGTCCGTAGTGCACGGTTGGCGTATCGCCTGACAAATACCCGCGCGTGTTGGTAATGGTGGCCCAACGGGTGGCTGTAGCGGTGCTGAGCCGCAATTGTGCCCCAACAGCGCTCGGATTTGTGCCTGCCTGATGGAGGGATACGATCATCTGCGAGCCGCCACAGAGTTGGTTTTCGTAGACGATGCTGGGGGATAGCAGATTATTGACCACGATATCAAGACGCCCATCGTTGTTGAGGTCGGTCATCGTCATTCCGCGTCCTTGGGCGGTCGCATCGAGTTTCCAGCTCGGTTTCGCGGAATAGCGCACGCCGTCATAGCGCAGCGCTTGGTTGTGTTCGACCAGCGCATGATCGGGGAGGAAGGGAAAGAGGTCGAAGGCGATCATACCGTTCACCGCGTAGATATCCAGATTACCATCACTGTCGAGATCCCCAAATCGGGTTGACCAACTCCATCCGGTCGATGTCGCCGATACCGATCGGCTGGTGTTGTACCAACGAAGGTCTGAGCTACGCTGGAGGATGGCGTTTTCCATCAGTTGTGGGTCATCTGCGGGGTGGTATTGCGTCATCCTGCTGGTGACGGGGAGCCATTGGGCCAAGGTCGTGACATCGGTGGCATACGGATTCATGTCTGCGGCGAGCAAATCCGGTGATCCGTCATGATTGAAGTCTGCAATGTCGTAGCTCATGGTGCTGTGTGGGGTGGATTCGAATGGTTCTGTCGCAGTCCATAGGTTGCCATGGTGGAGCCAGACCATATCGCGCGTGTCGAAGTCGTTGCCGACGACGATGTCATCGAAGCCGTCAGCGTCGATATCGAGCGCTGCAATCGAGAGTGCGTTGGCTGATTCGGAGAGACGTGTAGTTGTAAACGAACTATCAGCATTTTGTGTATGGATGAAAACCCCACTGCTCTGTGTATCGAACAGACTTTGGGCACCACCGCGCAGTGCTTCTGCATCATATGAACCAGTCACCAAATCGAGGCGTTGGTCACCATTGAAGTCATGCCAGAGCATACTATATGCGCGGATGTTGCCGAACGCGATTTGGGCACGGTGGAATGAGGGTTGCGCGGGGGTATTGTTATTGAGCAGAATAGAAACACCTGCACCCAGATGTGTTGCGCTGATATCGGCGAAACCATCACCATTGACATCGACGATTTGAATCGCCCGGGTATTTGGCAGGTCGAGAGGAAGCTCACGGAACGAGAAGGAGCCGTCGTTTACGGCCAGAGTCGCATCGCCGGCGATATTGGCCAATACCAGGTCTGTCAGACCATCGGAATTGACATCACCAGCAGCAACGCCGGAGCCATTACTGAGAAAGAGGCGCACAGGAGTTGGCGCAACGGTGGTATGCGCGAGTTGATGGGTAACAAACGAATCTGTACATTGGTTTGAAGCAGTGAATGGTTGCACGTGCATCGTGATGGGGATTTGTGTACCCGACCAGTGAGTTGCTGGCGCGATAGATGTACATGCGCAGGTAACGATGGCGAGGAGTGGGATGATGATCTGCGTACGGTTCATGGTGCTGGTCTTTTTGGTGTAAGGGTATAAAATTGGCGGTCGGGGGAACCCCGACCGCCAGAGAAGGGAACGCTTACTGGAACAGGGCGTTGACTTCGTCGTTGGCTGCCTTGAGGGCATCGGCTGCTGGCTCTTCGCCGAGCATGATGCTGTCCATGGTGGCGTCCATAATCGGTCCAATTTCCGACGCGAAGTCAGTCACTGGGAACAAGAACGTACCATTGGCCTCGGTGGCCTGCGCCGTGAAGGCGGACACGTCGACCTTACGATCGCCGTATGCCTTGAGGGCTGCATCGACGCCGCTCTGGATGGCCGGGAAGACCACACCATAGCTGCCGACGATGTTTGCACAGGCTGGGGAAGCAGCGAACTTCATCCACTGCCAGGATTCTTCCTGGTGCTTAGAACCGACCCAGATGGAGTCAGCAAGACCATTGAACATGGACTTGCGGCCTTCTGGACCCTTTGGCAAACGAGCAAAGCCGGTGACGAACTTGGCGTCGTTCACGTATGAACCGATCATCCAGGAACCGTCTGTCGTCATTGCTGCTTTACCTGCGGTGAACAAAGCGGTTGCGCCGAGGCTACGGACGTCGGCCAAGGTTGGCGAAACGCCTTCGACCAGGTTCAAATCGGCATACCACTGAATGGTCTCGGCCAACTTTGGATCGTCGTAGAAGTACTTGGTGGCGTACAGACCATCGTTGAACTTGAAGCCGTTCGAAACGGCCCAATGGCTCCACTGGGTCTGACCGTATGCGCCGCCGCTACCGCCGCCGACGAAGCCGTACTGGACGACTTTGGTCTTGTCGAAGCCTGCGTCGAGGGCATTCACACCGGCTTCGTCGATGGTCAACTTCTTGATGATTTGACCGAACGAACCGCCATCCTTGGCATTCCAGTCTGCATTGTTGAGTTCTTCAACGGTCACGCCGGCTTTGTCCAGCATGTCTTTGTTGAAGACGACTGCGACCGTGTCCCAGTCTTTTGGCAGCCCATAGCGCTTGCCTTCGCGACCCCAGAGGTCGCCCAGGCCTGGCAGATACTGTGCCAGGTCGACGCCATCACGCTCCACGAAGGGCTGGATGTCGACGAGCTGCTCTTTGGAAGCAAATTCTGGGTACTTGGCCAAGTGGTTAGTGAAGACGTCAGGTGCCGTGCCGCCGACCATACCGGTCTGAACGGAGGTCCAGTAGTCGCCCCAACCTGCTTGCTCAACCTTCACAATGATGTTTGGGTTGGTCTTGGTGAATTCAGCTGCACAGGCTTCGTATGCTGGCTGTTGATTGCCGTCCCACAAGCCGTAGCGAATGGTGACCGCATCGGTTGCTGCTGGTGCTTCGGCTGCTGGCTCTTCGGCTGGTGCTGCGGTTGCTTCGGCGGCAGGCTCTGCTGCGGCCGTTGGCTCTGCTGCTGGTGCTGCTGCGCCGCCACATGCTGCCAAGAGCATGCTGCTGACCATCACCAGAGCGATCGCCAGTGCGTTGAAACGAAAACGCATTGAACACTCCTCTTCAAAAATAGAAATCTATGCATCCCGATGCGCGTGCATCGTTGGTGCCAATCGTTAGCGGAACCCGGTGAACTGGATGGCATTGACCGCTCGGCGGCCGAACACCAAGAAGATGATAATGGTCGGAATCAGACTCAACGTCGTCCCCGCCATCAATCCTCCCCAATCCGGAGCTCCTTGTGGCGTCTGTGATTGGAATACCGCCAAACCGACCGTCAAGGTCCGCATGGTTTCGTCTTTGCCAATCAAGAATGGCCACAGGTAGTCATTCCAATTCCCCAAGAACTGCAGAATAGCGAGTGTACTGAGCGCGGGAACACTCAGTGGCAAAATCACCTGCAAGAAAATGAGCGGTATACTCGCGCCGTCTAACTTCGCAGCTTCTTCGAGCTCGTGATTGATACTCAAGAAGAACTGGCGCAGAAAGAACACAGCGAACGGTGTCATCAGAAAAGACGGGGCAATAATCCCCCGGTAGGTGTTCATCCACTGCAACTCGCGTGCCATCAAGATGTAGTTAGGGACCAAAGTCACCACACCAGGGATCATCATGGCGGTCAGGTAGAGGAAAAAGAGTTGGTCGCGGAAGCGGAACTTGAGCCGGGCAAACGCATATGCTGCCATTGCGCTGAAGAACGTCTGCCCCAAAATTGTCGTCGTCGAGATGACCAACGAATTCTTGAGGCCCATCCAGAAGTCCATTCCACTGGCAGTGCCACCCTGTGCAACAGCCTCTTCGGACGTGAACATTCCCAACACGCGTTTGAAGTTATTCATCGTCGGACCGACCGGCAGCAAGTTGAATGTGTCGACGTAGATTTCTTGTTTGCTCGAAAAACCTGTTCGCACGACCCACCAGACCGGGAACAACGTCACCAGAATGATTATCGAGATGGCTACCCAGGCGATTATCTTTTGGGTTGGGATTCCCGCTTTTGTTTTCTTCATCGTCGTCATACTGTTCCTCCAGCGGCGTGTGCTAATCGAGGTCTGATGTGTCAGCGTTGAAATAGCGCATTTGGATGACGGTTATCGTAATTAGAATCAGGAACAATGCAACCGAAATTGTTGCTGCATAGCCCATCTTGAAGCGCACAAATGCATATTCGTAGATGTACCAGTAGACTACCCGGGTTGCATCGACCGGTCCGCCCTTGGTCGTAATCACAATGGTGTCAAAAATCTGAAACGACCCGATGAGTGACGTCACCAGCACAAAAATGAGCACGGGACGAAGCAGCGGGAGCGTAATACCCATGAACATTTGGCGCTCGTCAGCACCATCAATGGCCGCCGCCTCGTAGACGTCTTTTGGAATGTTTTGCAACCCAGCAAAGAGCAAAATTGCCGTATATCCGGCGTGTCGCCAGATGTTGATGGCAGCAATAGTGGGCATCGCTTGGTCCACCGACCCCAGGAAGGGCTGTCGTTCAAATCCCAATGACATAATCACCTGGTTGATAAATCCCAGGGTAGGATCGAGCATCCACAGCCATAGGAGTGCCACGATGATGTTGGGCAGCAACCAAGGCAGAATCAAAATTCCGCGAATCATCGTTGATTTTGTGAAGCGGTCGAGCAACACTGCCATCCCGAGGGCGATGACGGTTTGCAAGGGAATGTTCAAAACCACGTAGTATGCGGTCACACGTAACGCATGCAGAAATTCTTTGTCGCCCAACAATTTTGCGTAGTTTGCCAAACCGATGAATTTTGCTGGACGCAGCAAATCCCAGTTTGTGAAGCTCATCAAAAGGCCACGGACAGATGGCACCGCAAAAAACACCAAAAATCCGATAATACTCGGGAGAATAAACAGCCAAGCCCAGGCAAAGTCACTCCGTTGTGCTGATCGTAGACCGGTTCTTGTGGTCATTTGACGCTCCGATGCTGTCAATGCAAAACATTTGTTCGCTGCTCTGAGGTTCTACGACACGATCCGTAACATCTCGGCTCGTAGTCGCTCGGGCGAGACAGGTTTGACAAGATGTCTGTGAACTCCACTGTGCTGGCTATCTTGGTTGGCGTCGAGGACGCTGCACACCACGATGGGAATATTGCGTGGGCCGCAGTGTGCGCGAACTGCCTGTAAAAATGTATCGCCGAGACCATCAGGTCGATGGGGTTCTATAATGACCATTCCTATGTCGTGGGTAGCGAATACCTGCATACATTCATTCACGGTATGAGCGGCGAACAGTGTGTAGTGTTCGCAAAGCGTGCGAGTGTAGAGTTGGCGAACACCGAGATCATGTTCGATGATCAACAAAGCGCTGCTGCGCGACGACATGTTCAACCCCTTTTACCAGATACTTTGATATGCTATGCGATAGGTTCCTGTGACACTTGGAAGATTCGTCACAGAAATGGGAATAATCAACAGAATGAAATATGGACGATTATATTTTTCGCCGGATATGATTGCGCTGTGGCTTTCGGTGCTGCTGAGGGGTGTACGCGTGTGTTGAGTGAACCGCGATATCGGATTGCACTGCAAATAAGCGTCGCTGACCCGTTTTGGGTGCAGGTGCGCGAGACGGTGTTGCGCCAAGCGAACGCCTACAACTGTGACCTGGTGACTCTGACCACGCCCACCGATGGTATTCGTGAAGTCGCAGATGTCACGCAGATTTACGAAGAATTGCGTGTCCAACAGGTGCACGCGCTCATCTGTAACTCGATCGACCGCACGCTCCTGTCACTGCTGTGTATGAGCGGCATCGCAGTTATCGATGCCTCCGAAAGCACTGTCATTGCGCCACTCTATACGTCGCGCCGCGGCTTATACGATGCTGCCTATGCACTCGGCGAATGGCTTCGCGTCAGAATCGCCGCAAATGCGACCGTTTTGGTTGTGGGCGGCTTCGACGAAATGGGGCTGTCGCGACTCAGCGGAATTCGTGCTGCTCTCGCCGAGTGCCCACAAATGGACGTCATTCACATTTCGTGCGAGTGGCAGTACCAAGATGGCTACCATGCAGTGACGCAGTGGCTCGCGGACCATCCTGGTGCGCACATTGATGCCGTCTTTGGTCTATCGGATTCGCTGGCATTGGGAGGCCGTGATGCTGTGCTCGAAGCATACCCGGCTCGGCCACGTCCACTCGTCTGCGGGATAAATGGTGATCCGTTGGCTTTGGCAGATATCAGCCGTGGTCGCATGGAGGTGACTATCGAGACGATGCTCGAACCATTCGGCGCTGCAATGCTTGAATTGGTAATCCAAGCAGTAACAACCGGGAATGTACCAGAGTCGTATGATCCACAACGACGTCTCATCGATGCCAGTAATGTGAGTGATGTCGCACTCGAAAAGCTCATATCACTCGCTGACCTACCGACTCGGTTGGTGGGTGTCAATATCCAACGCGAACACGAGCGTGTGCGGCAGTTCGAGACGAGTCTTGCAATAACGCAGCGGGTGGGTGCGATTCTCGACCATGGTGAACTCATTGATGAAGTAGCGACGCTTATTCGTCAATACTACGGGTATGATTCCGTGACCCTCTGGCGCTTCGACGCAGACGGTAACTTGACGAGTTCCGCTGCCAAGAAGGCAATTCTGCGCGGGACTCCTTTGGCTGCCGCACTTGCAGAGGAACGAGCCATATACATCCCTGACACACACATCAGCCTGCGCTACGATCAGCATGTGCATGCGGTGGGAACGCGCACGCGTGTGGTGTTGCCGGTACGATTTAACGAAGCAATCACCGGTCTGCTCGATCTACAAAACACAACATTAATTCCCCACGCACGTGGCGAACTCGTCGGCTTGCAGCTCGTCGCCAATCAGATTGGGATTGCACTCCAAAACATCGATTTGTTCCAAGCAGCTCGTCAAGCACAATTCGTCGCAGAGCAAGCAGATAGCTTCAAAACACGACTGTTGGCCAATGTGAGTCACGAACTGCGCACCCCACTGCATATCATCCTCGGGTACAGTCAGCTTCTGGTGACCGACCCAGCGCCGCACGGTGTTACCATCGCTGCCGAGGTTCGCAACGACATCATTACCATACAACGCAGTGCAGAGCATCTGGTGCTGCTGATCAACGATCTGTTGGATTTATCACGGGCAGAAATCGATGAACTCGTTTTGTTCCCTGAGCAGACCGACATCAAAGCATTGCTCGATGCATCGTTCACCGAATTGATGATGACGCTTTCCCGGCCGGGTGTTGTCTGGGAATCTGTTTTCCCCGAACCACTTCCATTGCTGCACGTTGATCCCACCCGGATGCGTCAAATACTTGCAAATTTGCTCGGCAATGCAGCAAAATTTACCGCCCACGGATCTATTTCCATTGGTGCGCAACCCGAACCGCCGTATGTCCATATTTGGGTGCGAGACACCGGAACCGGTATCTCTGCAGATCAACAAGACGCTATATTTGAACCTTTTGTCTCGATTGCGGGCAACGATTCATCCAATACAGGGGTGGGATTAGGGCTGGCGATTACCCGTCGTTTGGTGGCGCTCCATCGTGGTATCTTGACGGTCGAAAGTGAGCTCGGCGGTGGAAGCACATTTCATGTGTACCTGCCAGTACGCAGCATTACCGGCGATTACGCACTCCCACACAATACGAACCTGCCGTTGGTGGTTGCAGTATTGGGAGAAGATGAGTGGATTCCCTCAGCCGTAACAACCATGGCCGAGCGTATCGGTGTGCCAATCATCCCGATTACCACGGTCAGTGCACTCAACGAACTCGCGAGCCGGATGTACCCAGAGGCACTCATTTGGGACACGAGCCGGTCATTCCGTGACGAACGGTCAGTCATTGATTTTGTGCAGCAGCATCCTGTTTTGGCACGAGTTCCGTTTTTTGTCTACGACAGCGCGCAACGCCGGGGAACCCTACCCATTTTGCAGCAGACATTTGACGGTAATCAGCGTTCCAATCCCTTTTCGTATGTGGGGAATCCAGTGCCGGGGAGTCGGCCACATATCGTCATCGTTGACGACGATCCACGGACACACGACCTCTACCATGACATCATCGCAAATGTCATTCCAGATGCGTTGGTCACATCGGTCAGTGATGGCAGTTTATTGGCCGACACGCTACAGTCCGTTCCGCTGCCGACGATGTTCATACTTGACTTGGTCATGCCCGGTCAAGACGGCTTCGTGAACCTTGCCTGGATTCGCAGTCAACCACACTATGCGCGACTCCCGGTGGTTGTCTTGAGTGGCAAAGTATTGACGCGTACAGAGGTGCAACAGCTCCAATTCCCACAAACGGTGCTCCGTCCCAAAGTGGGCAATACGTATCTGGGGATGACCGAACTGCTCCAGCAAATTGTCGGTAACGGCCTGGCAAATCCACCCCATTTGAGTACTGCAGCACGCCATGCGCTAGCATACATCCAGCAGAATTATGCCGAGCGTTTGAGTCGTGAGCGAATCGCTTCGGAAGCAGGTGTGAGCGAAAGTTATCTGACACAAGTTTTTCAAAATGAACTCGGTGTGACACCGTGGACGTATTTGGCGCGGTACCGCATCGCAAAAGCTTGTCATGCGTTGCTGGCTACCAACGAAAGCATCACCGATGTGGCTATTTCGGTGGGGTTTGATGATCCAGGATATTTCAGTAAAGTGTTCAGAAACGAAACGGGTGCCACTCCCCGCGAGTACCGCAGTCGTGGCTTTCAGAACGACGAACACATGCAATTACTCAAACCTGAGTAAAATGAATATTTTCTTGAAGAAACGTCATAGCAATTTGATAATAGGTAAGATATAATTTACAGATAACTTTCGGGAGCATATGTATGCCAAAGGCGCGAGTCACAATCGAAGACGTTGCCCGTGCGTGCCATGTATCGGTCGCAACCGTATCTATGGTTCTGAGTGGCAAACCAGGTATCAACGCGATGACGCGCAAGCGTGTCGCTTCGGTTGCCCAGACTATGGGCTATCAACGCCGCATCCGTATCAGCGAAAAACCTTTGCGCCGGATTGCGGTGGTCGTCGATCAGACTGAGGATTCCGAAGTCGTCACCTCAGGCTTTGTCCAACGACTCATTGCTGGTGCGGTCGAAATCATCGAGAAGCTGCGCATTCAATGTGACGTCGAAATGGTCGATCGCTCGATGTCTATCAGTGATGAGCTCTCACGTATCACCCAACGACAGTACGATGCTGCGATGGTCATTGGAGCCGAAGCAGACCGCGAATTCAATGCACGGCTCCTCGATTTGGGGATCCCCGTTGTGTTAGTCGGCATGTTCTCAGATACCCTCTATGCCGATGCAGTCCAGATCAATCACTACAGTTGTATGTACGACTTGGTGACACACATTGTCTCGACTGGGCATCAGCGTATAGGGATGATCGGCGGGCAAGATTCATTTATTCCCAACCTGCGCTATCGATACCATGGCTTCCTGCATGCAATGTATGACCACGGACTCGATGCAACCCACATCGTTCCCTGCACACGTGACACGCAAGATATCCGCTCTGCTGCCGCAGGCCTCCTCGATAGCTACCCCGAGATGACCGCTATCGTCTGCCGTGATGACGTGATTGCGCGAGTCGTGCTCCAGGTGCTCAAGGAACGCAACATCGCCGTTCCTGGCCGAATGACCGTCACGGGGTTCGGTGACATCACTGCCTCCGTCGATGATGAAGCATTGACGACGGTACAAATCGATGCACACACGATGGGAATGTTGGCGGTCAATGTGATGATGAATCGCCTCAGAGTACCGGCAATGATGCCCATCACAGCGGTCATCCACGCGCCCTTGTGTATCCGAGCGACCAGTGGACCCCCACGTCAAACGAGCTGATTCGACCATACAGATGCGATATAGCCCCTTGTAAACACATGCACGCTGCATGTGTTTTGCGTATTGGCGCAGCTGTTCCATCGTTGTGCGGGTGATGACACGCCCGCAGATCGCTGTGGAATTGCGTACCGTGTATCAGCCCGAGACGAAAAAGAAAAACGGTGCCGCAACGCGAACATACATACAAAGAAGGCAACGCAGCCACGGAGATTATTTTTTGTGTATAGTAGTCAATATCATCCCTTGCACAAAAAGTAGGTCGCCATGTCCAATCTACGGCGATTCCGGGTCCTCGAAGAACGAGACATCAACCGCGAGACATTCGTGGAATCCTGGCCCGAAGCGGGCTTGATGGTCGCGGATAGTCCATATGACCCTGCACCCTCGCTCCGCATCGAAAACGGCGTGGTCGTCGAACTCGATGGACGTGCCGCCGAAGATTTTGATACGCTCGATGTGTTCATCGCGCGGCATGGCATCGATCTCGCCGTCGCACCAGAGGCAATGGCACTCGATTCGCTCACCATCGCGCACATGCTTGCAGACATCAATATTCCACGGGCAGTATTGTTGCGCTTAGCCACCGGCTGTACTCCCGCCAAGCTGGTCGACATCATGCGACACATGAACGTGCTCGAGATGATGAACGGTCTGGCGAAAATGCGGGTTCGGCGGATTCCAGCCAATCAGGCACATGTCACGAATCGACGTGAAAACCCGGCACTGTTGGCGGCCGATGCCGCCGAAGCTGCCTTGCGCGGTTTTGCCGAGCTCGAAACGACGGTCGGTGTAGCCCGGGCTGCTCCATTCAACGCGCTGGCAATCCTCGTCGGTGCGCAAACTGGCCGTGGTGGCGTGATGACACAGTGCGCCGTCGAAGAATCATTGGGGCTGCGCATCGCCATGAAGGGATTGACCACCTATGCCGAGACCTTATCGGTCTATGGCACCGAGCAAGCCTTTATCGATGGTGATGATTCGCCCTGGTCAAAAGCGTTTTTGGCTTCTGCCTATGCATCGCGCGGCGTCAAGGTCCGCTTCACATCGGGGACGGGTTCTGAAGCATTGATGGGCAGTGCAGAGCAGCGTTCGATGCTCTACCTCGAGGCGCGTTGTCTGTGTGTGACGCGCGGTGCAGGGAGTCAGGGCGTCCAAAACGGGTCTATCTCGTGTATTGCGTTACCTGAATCGTTGCCCGGTGGTGTGCGTGCGGTCTTGGCCGAAAATCTGATGGCCTCGATGCTCGGGCTCGAAGTCGCCTCGGGCAACGATGCACTCGCGTCACATTCGGCAATCCGCAAAGCCGCCAAATTGATGCTACAGTTTATTCCGGGCACGGATTTTATCTTTTCGGGCTATAGCGCAGTGCCGCGCAAAGACAATATGTTTGGTGGCGGGAACTTCGATTCCGACGACCTCGACGACTATGCGGTGTTGCAACGCGACATGCAGATTGACGGCGGCACGCGCTCGATAACCGAGCCCGAAGCTGAAGCCATTCGGCGCCGTGGGGCACAGGCAATCCAAGCCGTCTACGCCGAACTGGGCTTCCCCGCCATTGCTGATGACGAGGTCGAGGCAGCCGTGGTGGCGTATTCGAGTGACGACATGCCCGCGCGCGACATCGTTCCCGACTTGGCCGCTGCGGATGCATTCCTTGCAGGTGACCGGAGTATGGTCGATGTGGTGGCCGCATTGGCGCGCCGGGGCTATACCGACGTCGCAGAACATCTGCTGACGATGGGGCGGCAGCGCCTCGCGGGGGATTATCTACAGCCAGCGGCGATTTTCGGGCGTGATTTTGTGGTGCAGAGTGCCATCAACCAGCCGAATGACTATACGGGACCAGGAACGGGGTATCGCGTCGAGGGAGCTCGTTGGGACGAAATGTCCAACATCCACCAAGCCAAATCACCGCGCGACTTCATCGTCGATAGACTGGGATCACCCATCGAAAGCCTGGCAGGCTACGGCAACGCCAAACGCGGTGGCAGTACCGAGGTCGTGGTGGCAATCGGACCCGCGTTCGGGCGCATCATCACCAAGACAATCGGTGGACTCGATCACGAAGAAGTCCTCAAAGCTGTGCTGACGGGGATCGCCGAAGAGGGCTTGATTGGCCGTATCGTGCGCATCTGGAGGTCATCAGATTGTGCCGAAATAGGGCATGTCGGTGCCAAATTGAGTGGGTCAGGTGTGTCGATTGGGATCCAATCACGGGGTACGTCGATTATTCACCGGGCAGATTTGGCGCGATTGAACAATCTGGAGCTTTTTTCGCAATCACCGAGCATGACGTTGGATACCTACCGAGCTATGGGCCGCAATGCGGCGCGTTATGCGGCGAGCAGGCTGACGACGCCGGTGCCAGTGTCGGTCGACAACTGGGCGCGTTTGCGATTGATTGTCAAAACGGCGTTGCTGCATCGGCGCGAGAGTGAAGAAATCCGTGATTTGCCGCCTGAAGCATTGCGCTTCGATTGGGAACCAGAGGTATAGTATGCCGAAATACCCACTCTACGACAACGAGGCGGCTTCACTCCAAGCAGGCAGTGGCCGTGCGCTCCGCGATGTCACCCTCGCAGCGGTCCTCGATGGATCGATGACGCTCGACGACTTGCAGGTGCATCGCGATGCATTAGTGGCACAGGCCGAGATCGCCCGCGCTGCGGGGTATGCCCAACTCGCCGAAAATCTGGAACGCGCCGCAGAGTTGACCGCTGTACCCCGTGGCGAAATCATCGAGATGTACAACCTGCTCCGTCCCGGCAGATCACGCCGAGCGGAACTCGATGTGCTCGCAGAACGCCTCGAAGTGCAGTACCAAGCGCCTCGCTGTGCTGCGCTGGTGCGTGAAGCCGCGGATGTCTACACGGTGCGAGGACTCTTGCGTCACCCTGATGCGCTCTAGCGCACCGATTGCGAAATGGACGCCATAACTCATTGGATGAGTTATGGCGTATTGTTTTTCTGGGGTGCAAAGTACAGGAAGTGCAACGCGTATGAACGCAACAAACTCACAATTGACAACAGATATGATGAGGGGTAGAATAAAACAGTCAAATCATCCCTTTATCAACGCCCTATCAGGTCCAATGCGAGTCATCGTACTGTACTGAGGGGAGGCGAAAGGTGAGGAGCGACGTAGATGATTGTCGAAGGAGACAGAAAATGAAGTTCCGCTTCAAAGCCCTGGCTTCACTGCTCGTAATGGCCTTCTTGGTCGTTGCATGTGGTGGCGCCGCAGCCCCAGCAGCAGAGCCAACCGCAGCACCAGCTGAGGAAGCTCCTGCAGCAGAGCCAACCGCAGCACCAGAAGAGGAAGCTCCTGCAGAGGAAGCACCAGCAAATGGTTTGGCTGAAGTTGCTCGCGAAGACACCCTGAACTTGGCATGGTCGGTTGCCAACCCAGGCGTGACGAACCCATGGGCCTCAGTCGGTTACTCTCACCAGGGCGGTAACGCCATGTTATGGGAGCCATTGGCTTACTACGCCATCTATGCTGACAAGCCAGTAATGTGGCTTGCCGACAGCATGGAGTACACCAAGCCAGACTTCACCGAGTTGACCATCAAGATGAACAAGGATGCCAAGTGGAGCGACGGCGTAGCCGTAACTGCTGACGACGTTGTGTTCACCTTCGAAGGTCAGATGAAGAACGAGAAGTTGGGCTACCATGCACAGTTCAAGGAGTACGTGAAGGAAGTCAAAAAGGTTGATGGTTTGACCGTCGTAGTGACGTTCAACTTCCCAGCCCCTCGCTTCTCATTCGAAGTGCTCCACACCAAGTTCGACACCGGAATTCCAATCGTGCCAGCTCACGTGTTGAGCGCTCAGGCTGACGTGAATGAATTCGTCGGTGGCAACGACATGGTGCACTCAGGTCCATACAACGTCGTGTTGTGGGACGAGAACCAAAAGATCATGGACCTCCGCGCAGACTGGTGGGCCGTTACTGCAGGTAAGTCACCAATGCCTGAAGTCCAACGCATCGTCATCACCAACATCGGTGGTACGGTCGGTCAGAACATGGACGTCGTCGCTCAGAAAGTTGTTAACAACGAGTACGACGCAACGTTGGACATGCGCTCATCGGTCATCGGCAACATCTTGAAGCAGAACGCCAAGGTCACCACCCACACCGGCAGCAACCCACCATACGGATACCTCGACTGGTGGCCAAACAGCTTGTGGATGAACACCCAGATTGCTCCATATAACGACGTCCGTGTACGCCGTGCTATGAGCTTGGCTATCAACCGCGACACCATTAATGAGGTCGTGTACGAGGGTGCCAAAGTTGCTACCATCTACCCATTCCCAATGTATCCTGGCTTGCAGAAGTTCGCTGATACACCTGGTATGAAGGCTCTCGAGGCAGAACTCAATCCCGGCAAGTTTGACTTGGCCGAGAGCGATAAGCTGATGACCGAGGTCGGTTATGCCAAGAACGGCGACGGCTTCTGGGCGAAAGATGGCAAGACGGTCAACGCAGTTATCAACGGCTTCGAAGGCATCCACAGCGACATCGTACCAGTTTTGGTCGAAATGTTGCGTGTTGCTGGCTTTGAGGCTGACGTCAACTTCAGTGCCGATGCCTACCAGAATATGGCAGACGGCAAAGAAGGCTTGTACATGTTCGGTCACGGCGCCAGCTTAGGCGATCCTGAAGCCGCATTGCAGCTGTTCCACAGCCGCTATAGCGCAGCAGTCGGTACCACCGCTGGCGGTAACCGCTTCTCACGCTATTCCAACACTGAGTACGACAAGATCCTCGACGAGATGGCTCCTCTCGCATCGAGCGATCCAAAGTTCACTGAGTTGGCCACAAAGGCTATGGAGATTTACTGGAAGGATCAAATCGACATTCCAGCAATTCAATGGTTGCACCGCATTCCATACAACCAGACCTACTGGACCAATTGGCCAACGGCTGATAACGTGGCTGGTGGTATCAATGGCGCCTTCTGGCACCACACCGCACCACTCGTCGTTGCAAACCTCAAGAAGGCTAGCAAGTAATCAGTTCCGTCGTCCGTCCGGCATCGCAAGATGCCGGACGGTTTCCATCCCCCCTCTTACCCAACACCCACCCTCGAAAACGCAAACGTAGAGTACTCGCCACAACGAGGGCGTTGTCTATCCACTGGCTGTAGCCAAGGAGAGTACTGTGAGAATTCGTCTAATCCTGCGGCGTATTAGCTTCTTGATTATGGTCATTTGGGCAGCGTCGACCATTACGTTCTTCATCCCACGCTTGTCTGATCGTAATCCCATCCGCGAACGTTTCGCTGAGCTCGCTCGTACTGGTGGTTTTTCTGCGAGTGACCTCGAAACAATCGTGGCATCGTACAACAAAAAATTCGGCCTCGACAAGCCGTTGCTCGAGCAATATACCGACTACATCGGCAGTATTGCCCAACTCGATTTGGGTGTCTCGCTCAACCGCTTCCCCAAAACCGTGTTGGAAATCGTCATGGAGTCCCTGCCCTGGACCATTGCCCTGTTGTTTGTCTCTTCGATACTCTCATTCATTATCGGGAATCTCCTGGGTGCAATTGCGGCATGGCCCAAGTCGCCCAGTTGGATGCGGTCGATTGCGACGCCGTTCGTGCTCTTTATGGGCGTACCCCCGGTGTTGCTGGCAATCTTCCTGCTGTTCTTACTGGCATTTAAATTGAAATTATTCCCTCTGGGGCAAGCATATTCCACTGGTATCGCGCCGGATTGGACAATCAGCTTCTTACTCAATGTGATGTGGCACCAAATGCTTCCGGCGATTTCGCTGATCCTGGGTTCGGTCGGCGGCTGGGTGTTGTCGATGCGCGGCATGGGGGTGACCATTCAGGGTGAAGACTACGTGAACTTTGCCGAACACAAAGGTCTGCAAGGAGGCGTAATCTTCCGCGATTATTATCTGCGTAACGCCATGCTGCCACAGGTGACGGGGTTCGCACTCGCTTTAGGAAGTATTATTACTTCTGGAGCGGTCGTCGAGGGCCTCTATGCACTGCCAGGGTTGGGCAGTAAACTTTCGCAGGCAATCTCGTCCAATGACTTCTTGGTGATCTACGGCATCGTATTGTTTATTACCATGTCGGTTGCTACCTTGATGGTTTTGGTTGAGTTCTTGTATCCGCTCCTCGACCCACGCATCAAGACAGATTAGGAGCACAGATGACAACGTTGACTTCCCCCTATGCTCCACCCATCCAACCGAGTCGTTGGAAGCTCATACGCGGCTATTTGCGCCGGAATAAGAGCTTGTTGGCAGGGCTTTTGATTCTGTTATTTCTGATTTTGTTTACCCTTACCGGCCTGTTCATCGTAGAACCCAAGCATGCCTTCCCGCTGTCGGTTCGCACCAAACAGCCTCCGGGATTGCTCGACTTCGGGATTGAAAACTGGCCAGGGAAGTTGCCTCTCGGCAGCGATTTCTTTGGGCGTGACATGTATGCTGCCATGGTCCGGGGAATGTGGCAGACCGCCCTCATCGGCGTTTTATCCGGTGCGGCAGGAACGTTGATTGGTGTCGTCCTGGGCTTCACGTCGGCATATTTCGGTGGCTTGTTTGATACCATCATCAAGGGTATCTGTCAGATTTTGACCCCGATTCCTGTCTTCATGATTCAAATCATCATTGCTTCGTCGCTCGACAAACGCGATGTGACCATTTTTACGATGGCAGGTATCGTCGTCATGTTGGCATGGATGGCACCGACGTTGGTCATCCGCTCGCAAGTACTGTCCATGAAGGAACGCCAGTTTGTGTCGGTTGCCAAGCTCTCGGGCGTGGGCAATGGCGGCATCATCTTCGGCGAAATCATGCCGAATCTGTTACCGTTCATCGCCGCAGCATTTGTCAGTCAAGTTTTTAACGGCGTATTCTCGTCGTTCTACTTGGCAATCGTGGGTCTTGGACCATTGCGTGAGCCGCTGTTGGGTAACATCATCTGGGCTGCGCAATCACAAGGCGCGTTCTTTAACGGATGGTGGTGGTGGCCAATTTTGCCGGCGTTTGCAATGGTGCTGATTCTCAGCTCGTTGGCGCTCATCAACATGGGTATGGACGAGTTGGCCAATCCACGTATACGGAAAACGGAGTAAGCAATGTCAGCAATTTTGCAGGT
The DNA here is from genome assembly GCA_945881915.1 of Thermoflexus hugenholtzii JAD2. Classification (GTDB taxonomy): domain Bacteria; phylum Chloroflexota; class Chloroflexia; order Chloroflexales; family Roseiflexaceae; genus UBA965. The sequence goes on from CAMCVW010000006.1 coordinate 108,729, forward strand.
ACGCGACCTCCAGGTTTCGTATTATACCGATCTCGGTCGCGCGACCGCGTTGAACCGAGTCAATCTCGACCTCCAGGCCGGCGAAAAGCTCGGTCTGGTGGGTGAATCAGGCTCTGGTAAGAGCACCATGGCACTGGCCATGATGCGTATGATTAAGGCTCCTGGTCGCATCGAAAGCGGCAGCGTTGATGTCGACGGCGTCGATTTGATGAGTCTGTCAGAGGAAGAGATGCGTCTGGCGCGCCTCAGCCGAATCGCCTACATCCCCCAAGGTGCAATGAACTCGCTGAACCCGGTCATGCGTATCGGTGCACAGATGGTCGATGCCATTCGTGCTCACGTTCCGAATATGTCCAAAGACGCCATGATTACCCGGGCCAAAGATTCACTCGAATCGGTCGACCTCAAACGCAATGTGTTTGACATGTATGCGCACGAGCTCTCGGGTGGCATGAAGCAACGTGTCTGTATCGCTATCGGTATTTTGCTCAAGCCGAAAGTCATCATCGCCGACGAGCCGACCAGCGCACTCGATGTGGTGACCCAGCGGCAAGTCATGGAGACCATTGATCGCGTCCAAAAGGAAATCGGCACCGCCGTCATCCTCATCGGTCATGACATGGGCTTAATGGCGCAATTTGTCGACAAGGTTGCCGTGATGTACGCAGGTCGATTGACCGAAGTCAGCACGGTGCGTGATATGTTTGGCGCACCCATGCACCCCTACGCACAGGCACTCATCAAGAGTCTGCCGAACCTCAAGAACAAAGGCGTCTTCTCGGGTATCCCTGGTTTGGCACCGTCGCTGCTGCGCATCCCGACAGGGTGTGCATTCCATCCGCGTTGTATGCAGGCGATGGAGGGCTGCAAAACCATTGTTCCAGAGGTGAAGGATCACAGCGGGCGTTTGGTTGCCTGCCATCTCTATACGGAAGGGGCATAACCGTGACACATTTGCTCGAGTTTCGTAACGTCACAAAAACGTACACGCGTGGCTACTTCGCTGACGCAGGGACCACCGCGTTGAAGGACTTTTCGATGGTGCTCGACGAAGATTCGCCGACCATCATGACCGTTGCCGGTGAGTCCGGGAGCGGCAAAACCACCATCGCCATGCTGTTGTTGGGCTTTATCGAGCCCACCAAAGGTGAGATTCTCTACAAAGGGAAGAACATCAAAAACTTGCGTGGCGAAGAACGCATGAACTTCCGTCGCGAGGTCCAAGCAGTCTTCCAAGACCCATTTGCGGTGTTTAATCCCTTCTACATGGTCGATCACTTGTTGACCGTGCCCATCGAGCGCTTCAAGTTGGCCAAATCCAAGGCCGATGCGCGCAACAAAATGGAAGAAGCGTTGACGTCGGTCGGTTTGCGCCCCGAAGACATCCTCGGCAGATTCCCCCATCAATTGTCCGGTGGCCAACGCCAACGTATCAATGTGGCACGTGCGCTTTTGCTCAAGCCCAAGGTACTCGTTGCAGACGAACCAGTATCGATGGTCGACGCTTCGTTGCGTGCCAACATCCTCGAATCACTCCGTGGATTGCACCGGGACCACGGCGTCTCGATTGTCTACATTACCCACGACTTGACCACGGCATACCATGTGGCCAACTCCATTGTGGTGCTCTACAAGGGTGCCGTGATGGAGGCCGGCGATGTCGAGACCGTCATTCAAAAACCTGAGCACCCCTATACCAAATTGCTCATCGACTCAATTCCTTGGCCTGAGCTCGATCGGCGTTGGGGCAGCGACGGGATGATGGTCAAAGAGGCTGATGGCAGTGACATAGGCGCCAAGGGTTGCCGCTTCATGGGTCGTTGCCCGCATGCCGTCGATGCCTGTGGGGTGAGTGTTCCTCCGTTATATCGCGTAGGTAAGACACAAGTGGCTTCGTGTGTCCTCCATTCTGCAAAACCGGTTTTGCCTGCAGCCCAACTGACAGACGTCTTGCCGGTATAACGCGTAACTCGTACAGGGCGCACACGAGCAATGGTATCTACGTACCGCTGCAGTGCGCCCTGGTGTAATGAACGGACATTGACATGGTCGTCAGTGAGTGGTCGCCGAGTGATCAGTTGTCGTATCGCTGTCGCCGCACATCGCGGAAGCCCGCTATGAATGGCCAGCTCTCGTGCCCCGTTTGGGAGCGCGCAGAACAGTCCCCACGATTTGTCGACATGATTAGTGGCGCTCCTGGTATCTACGATACTCGGTCAGCTGCGGTCTGGGACGATAAGGCATTGTATGTCGGTTTTTGGGTGGAAGAGCCACAAGTGGCCGCCACACTCACGACACGCGATGCCCTTATATTTTTGGAAAACGATGTCGAAGTCTTCATCGACGGCGGTGACGCCTACTATGAGTTCGAGATAAACGCACTCGGTACCATCTACGAAGTTTTTTTTGTCTGGCAAGACGCATGGAAGAAGGGCGGAGTCTGGGACACGCCTGAGTTCGATGTGCACGATCACAGCGCCATCCTATTTGGCGGCAACCACGATCGCTCCGCCCAACATTTTTGGCGCGGGACGCACCCTCGTGGGTTGCGCTGGGCCTACCGGCACTATGACTTGCCTGGCTTGCAAACCGCGGTCCACGTCGATGGCGAAATCAATAATCCGGCGGTCATCGATCGTGGCTGGCGCGTCGAATTAGCATTTCCCTGGGCAGGGATGAAGCACCTCGCCAACGTTCGTTCTTTGCCCCCCAAAGCAGGTGACGAGTGGCGAATTTTCTTCGGCCGCTTCCAAAAACTCGAACTGGCGGGCCAAGTGGTGTCGCAACCAGCAGCCTGGAGTTGGGGCAAAGTAGGCTCCGGTGACAATCACATCCCCGAACGCTTCACCAAGATTATCTTTGACGACACAGATGTGATGGGGAACACATGAACCCTACCTCTCTGAACACCGTCGGCACTGATGGCTTTGAACGAATCAGCATCCAAAACAGTTTTCTCCGCTGTGAGTACATGCCTGGTTTGGGCGGCAAGATATCGAGTATCACTGATGTACGCACGCAACGCGAATGGTTGTGGCGTCATCCGCGCATGGCATATGCCATCGTGCCATCGACAGCGAGTTATGTGTCGACGGCAGACACGGGTGGTTGGGATGAATGCTTCCCGACGGTGGGCACGTGTCAGTATCCTGCAGAGCCGTGGTTGGGCGCCTTTTTGGCTGATCATGGGGAACTCTGGTGCCAGACACCGCACTCCGAGCTCGTACCTGATGGTGATGCCATCGTGATTGCGACGTCCTGGCAAGGTATCAACCTTCCATATACCTTTGAACGGCGCTTACGGATCGACGATAGTGAACAGCTGACGCTCGATTATTGTGTGACCAATCAGGGTGCAGCACCGCTTCACTGGATTTGGTGTGCCCATCCATTGATGGCCATTGAGCCGGGAATGGGCGTGCACACGCCAGAGGGGACCGTGTTCTTTCGACAGGGAGCCAACGGCAGCCTCACCAGTGAACCTGCATACGCGATTCACCCTACCAGCGATAAAACACTCGATTTACGGGTTTTGCCAGAACGCACAAGCGGTTACGGTGTAAAACTGTATAGCGATGTATTGCCGCGTGGCTGGGTCGAATTGCGGGCACATGATGGTTCATTGGCGATGGAATGGGATGTCCGCGAGGTGCCGCAGTTGGCCATCTGGTTCAATGCGGGGGCTTGGTCGGCAGACGGTGGGACGCCGTATTACAACATGGGGATTGAGCCGGCGATAGGGGTCTACGACCCGTTGTCGGATGCATATACCAAAACAGTCACGTATGCCACACTTGCCCCCGGCCAGCAACGGCGCTGGCAGGTTCGGGTACGTATCGATGCAGTTACAAAAGGAGCGTGTGATGATTAAGATTGCCGAAGCGTTGCCACCCACACCGTCGATGTTGTGGACCCTCTCGAAGCAGTGTGGAGTCGATTTTGCAGTAGGCGGTTTGCCATTTGGCGACCCGATGAATGGCACCGACAACGCATGTGACTATCTGCCGTTGTTGCGCATGAAGCAGAAGTACGAAGACGGCGGATTCAAGCTCGAAGTCATCGAAGCACGCCCACCGCTCAACCTCGCCAAACGTGGCTTGCCTGGTCGTGATGCCGAAATCGACGTCGCCTGTGCCCTCATCGAAAACATGGGCCGCCTCAAGATTCCGGTCTGGTGCTACGAGTGGATGACCGACTTCAACTGGATGCGTACCTCCACGACCACCCCATCACGTGGTGGCAGTGTGGTCACCAGCTATGACCATAATCTGATGTCCGATGCCCCCAATACCGAACTCGGACCAATCAGCGAAGAAGAACTCTGGACAAACCTCGAGTACTTCATGAAGCGCATTGTGCCGGTAGCCGAAAAAGCCGGCGTCAAGTTGGCCATGCACCCCGACGATCCACCGCGTTCACCGATTCGCGGTGTGGGTCGCATCATGCGCAGCATCGACAACTATCAGCGCCTCATCGATATGATCCCAAGCCCAGTCAACGGCATCACCATGTGTCAAGGCAACTTCACCATGATGACCGATGATTTGCCAGCGGCTATTCGGAAGTTCGGCAAACAGGACAAAATCTTCTTTGTCCACTTCCGTGATGTCATCGGTGACAAAGACAAATTCGAAGAATCATGGCACGATGCCGGCAAAACTGATATGGCTGCATGTATGCAGGCATACAAAGACATCAACTTCAACGGTGTGTTGCGCCCGGATCACGTACCAACGGTTGCGGGTGACAGCAATGAAAACGCCGGCTACTCCGCTTTCGGACGCTTGTATGCCATCGGCTACATTCGTGGTCTGCGTGAAGTCGTCTGGGGTCAAAAAGGCAACTAACCAATCGCTTCGGTACGCGCCTGCATCTCTGTAGAATGCAGGCTGGTGGCCGGGGTACAGACGGAGCAGACATGCGCATCGCAGTCACAGGTGGGAGTGGGAGTGTGGGGAAGCACGTCATTGCAAAGGCTGTCGCCATGGGGCACAGCGTGCGCAATATCGACCGTGTGCCGGCCCCCGAAGGCTCAATCCCCGCAGGGGTTGAGTATGTCAATGCAGAGTTGTCGGATTATCAGTCCTTCCATGAGGCAATCGACGGTTTCGATGTCTTGATCCATTTGGCAGCGATTCCTGCTCCCGGTGGGTACCCCGAGCATGTGGTGCACAACAACAATGTCACCAGCAGTTACAACGCGCTCTTGGCTGCTGCCAAAGTGGGCATCAAGCGCGTTGTGCAAGCCTCGAGCATCAATGCAATCGGCGCAGTGTATAGTCGGTGGCCGACATATGAGTTTTTGCCGGTGACGGAATTACATCCGACATACAGCGAAGACCCATATAGTTTGTCGAAGTGGATCTGCGAAATCCAAGGGGATTCGATGGCGCGTCGCTACGAAGACATGACCATTGCCTCGTTGCGCTTCCACTGGGTGGTGGCCAATCTCGAGATGGCGCAGACCCGCGCCAACAACAATTCTGATTCAAACGCCAAGCAACTCTGGGCATATACCCTGGCAGAATCCGCTGCCCGGGCGTGTCTGGCGATTTTGGATGCCAAATATGTCGGTCACGAGGCGTTTTATATCGTGTCGCCGACGACCGTGATGGCCGAATCAACGCCCGAGTTGATGACGCAATGGTGGCCGAAGGTCCCTGTGACGCAACCCATCAGCGGGCAGCAAGGTGTGTATGACTGCAGCAAGGCGTTTCGGCTTTTGGGCTGGACGCATTGATTTCTGCGTGATTTTTTATGTGAAAGGGTACCCCCAATGACGTGGCATGTACAACCGACCCGCGAAGCGATGATTGCCCTGACCGCAGACAACCCATTCGAGCGTTTCGCCGATGGCCGTCCCAAAGTGCCGGATGATTTAATCGAGCGCATGAAGCTGGTCACCACCGAAGAAGCCTGGGGCACCCTGCGTCGCCATGGCTTCAACTTGCAGTTTGCTGGCAGTTGGAAAGAGACGCACCCTGGTAAAATCACCGTCGGTCGCGCCGTCACCGCAGCCTTCGTACCGCACCGCCCGGACTTCCACAAAGCCATCCAGGATTCCGGCATCGCCGCTGGCCGTGGCAAAATCGGTGGCCAGAACTCGTGGATCATCGAACAACTCGAACGCAACGACGTGATGGTCTGTGACCTCTTTGGCAAAGTCAAAGACGGCACCCTCGTCGGCGATAATCTGGGCACTGCCGTTGCCAAGCGCACCCATGCCGGTGCCGTCATCGACGGTGGCGTCCGTGACCTGGCAGGTCTGGTCGAACTGAACGATGTGAACTTCTACGTACGTGGTTTTGATCCGACGGCGATCGCCGATGTGACCCTGTCAGGCATCAACATCCCAGTCCGTATCGACGGGATCACCGTGTTGCCAGGCGATGTCATTCTGGGTACCGCAACCGGTATCATCGTCATCCCACCGCACTTGGTCAAAGAAGTGGTCGAAGAGTCCGAAAACACGCGTGTGCGTGACGAATTTGGCAAAATGCGCATCGGCGAAGGCAAATATACCAGCGGCGAAATCGACGTGCAAAACTGGCGCGAAGACATCGAAGCCGATTACACTGCCTGGAAGAAAGCCAACAAAAAATGAGCAATCGTCCCGAAGATAACATCCGGCATTCTTCGAACCCAAGTGACCTCAAAATCACCGACATGCGTATTGCCACCGTCGGCTGGGACCACTGGACATTCAGCATCATCCGCATCGACACCAATCAGGGTATCAGCGGTTGGGGCGAAGTCCGTGACCTGGCCTCCGCCAAGTATGCCCTGATGCTCAAGAGTCGCTTGTTGGGCGAAAACCCCTGCAACGTCGACCGTTTGTTCCGCAAGATCAAGCAATTCGGGCATCACGGTCGCCAAGGCGGCGGTGTGTCGGGTGTCGAAATGGCCATCATGGACCTGGCTGGCAAGGCGTACGGCGTACCTGCGTACGCCCTGGCCGGTGGCCAATACCGCGAACGCGTGCGCATGTACTGCGACACCCCCAACGAACCCGATGGTGTGTCGATGGGCAAGCAGCTCCAGGAACGCATCTCGTGGGGCTTCACGATGCTCAAAATGGACGTCGGTATCCAGCCGCTGATCGGCGTGCCCGGTGCATTGACCTATCCTGCAGGGATGCTGCCTACGGGCGACCGGACCCACTTCGACAAGATGCTCAACCTGCACACGCTACAACATCCGTTTACCCATGTGCGCATCACCCCCAAGGGGCTCGACATGATTGTCGAGTACGTCGCCCAAGTGCGCGAGACCGTCGGCTACGAAGTGCCGATTGCTGCAGACCACTTCGGTCACATCGGTATCGACGACTGCATCCGATTGGGGAAGGCACTCGAGCCATACAACCTGGCCTGGCTCGAAGACCTGGTGCCGTGGCAATTCACGGACCAGTGGGTGCAGCTCGAGCGTGAGTTGCACACCCCCGTGTGCACCGGTGAGGACATCTATGCATTGGATGGCTTCAAACCGCTCATCGATGCCCGCGGTGTGAATATCATCCACCCCGATATGGCAACCAGCGGCGGGATCGTAGAGACCAAGCGCATCGGTGATTATGCGGCAGAGCGGGGCATTTCGATGGCTTTGCACATGGCCGGCACTCCCATCAGCACGATGGCCAGTGTGCACTGTGCAGCCGCCACCGAGAACTTCATTGCCCTAGAGCATCACTTCTCCGAAGAGCCATTCTGGAGCGACTTCATTACCATCCCAGGGCGACCAGGACCAGTCATCCAAAACGGCTACATCGATGTCCCCAAGACCCCAGGGTTGGGCTTTGAGGTCAACCTCGATGTCGTCAAGGAGCACTTGGTCAAGGGTAGCGGCTTCTTTGATCCGACCCCCGAATGGGACAGCGCCGGCAGCTGGGATCGACTCTGGAGTTAATTTTGTGAGGTGGATTCCTCACACAACAGGAACATGTACAGATGAAAATCACACGCGTCAAAGCATTCTTGACAGCACCCGACGGCATCGGAATTGTCGTGGTCAAGGTCGAAACAGACCAGGATGGATTGGTCGGCTACGGCTGTGCCACCTTCACCCAACGGGCGACGTTGGTGGTCAAAGCAGTCGAGGATTACCTCGAGCCACTCCTCATCGGCCGTGATCCACGCAACAGCGAAGACATGTGGCAGATGATGATGGTCAATTCCTACTGGCGCAACGGCCCCGTGCTGAACAACGCCGTCAGCGGCGTCGATATGGCATTGTGGGACATCAAGGGCAAAATCGCCAACATGCCGGTCTATCAGCTCTGGGGCGGCAAATGCCGCGAAGGCGCGATGGTCTACCGGCATGCCGACGGCCGCGATCCCCAAGAAGTGCTCGAGAACGTCCTCAAGTACAAAGAAGGCGGCGCATTGGCCGTGCGTTGTCAGATGGGTGGCTACGGTGGTCGTATCCAAGACATCAATAGCGGCAACGCGGCACCTTCCAAAGAAGCACCACAAGCCACGCATCGGATGCGCAGCATGGACAACCTCGAGTCGACGTTCCCCGGTGCCTACTACCAGCCCGATGTGTATGCACGGTCGATTCCAGGTATGTTCGACTATATCCGCTCGAAAATCGGCTTTGATTTGTTCCTGCTCCACGACATCCACGAGCGTATTGCGCCGATTGATGCCGTGCGTATGGCAAAAGCTGTCGAACCGTATCGTTTGTTCTTCTTGGAAGACCCGCTGGCACCAGACCAACTCGAATGGTTCCGCCGCATCCGTGAGCAGTGCGCAACCCCAATCGCCATGGGTGAATTGCATGTGAACGCTGCCGAGTGGAAGACGTTGATTAGCGAACAGCTCATCGACTACATCCGCTCGCACGTATCGGCCATCGGTGGCGTGACGCCTGCTCGCAAGTTGGCAGCATTTGCCGAAGCATTCGGTGTGCGCACCGCTTGGCATGGTCCTGGCGACGTGTCGCCGATTGGCCATGCAGCCAATGTGCATTTGGACCTGTCGAGCCGCAACTTTGGCATCCAAGAAGTCATCCACTTCGGCCCCAACTTGTACGAGGTCTTCCCGGGCTGCCCCGAAGTCCATGGCGGCTATGTGTATGTCAACGACAAGCCAGGCTGGGGCGTCGACTTCGACGAAGTCAAAGCTGCCAAGTACCCTGCCGAAAACAAAGTCGTCGAATGGACCCAGTCACGCTGGCCAGACGGCACCATCTGGACGCCGTAAGCAGTGCAAGGACGACGGTGAAGCACAGCCGCGGGCTTGCTCACGACGGTGCGATAAAAACCAGACTCCACCAATCAATCATCCGCCCCACGTATGCCGTGGGGCGTTGCTTATTCCATTCCACGCGGCACATTGGTCGTCTCACCCCATTCATGCCCAGTGCCTGCGCAGCATGTGATATCGGTTTTTGGGCAGCATGAAAATGAGGATAGGGAATTCAATAAATCTGCTCCACCGATGTAACCCACATGACTACGCCACACGCAGGGTTGTTTCTGTTGCCATCACGACATGATATAAAAAATCAGACTGCCCACAATCCAACAGATAACAGTGCTTATTCGGTGTTGGTAGCAGACAACCCACTCCTCCTATAGCTGCGCGTTCGATTACGCACGAGATGTACGCACTCATGTATGAACGGCAAAAAAACAGGTAAACGAGATTGAGAATCAATCTCGTTTACCTGTTTGTCATTGATTGATCTGAGGATGGTTAGGGAGTCGCACGTCCTGCAAACCACGTACTGGCCGAAACCCAGCCATTGCCAGCTCCGCCCCAGCCCGCATTGACATAGAACTGTTCCACATAGGTCACATCATCGCCGTCGCCCCATCCCTCATTCCATGCTTCGGGTCGAGTATACCAACGGTATTTGTAAGCAAGTGGGTAGTGTGATAGCCAACCGGTGCCAATGATTGCTGGGCGGCCGCGGTGGACAATCTCTTCGGCTGCATACCTTTTCAGACGCCCCTCAGATGCTCCAACGGAATTATAGTGGGTATTTATCGCCAAACCCGTTTGCATTTGTGAAAGGTATCCAGATGCGCCAGACATATCCCATGGGAATGTAGCCCCCGAACCGAAGGCACAAAACGTACTGATGCGATTACGGATATTCCTGGTAGCAGTTACGACACCTGCATTATTCGTGGCAGGTGCAATTCCAGCTGGAGTGCTTGCATTTCCCGCTGCAATACCACCCTCGCGAAAGGTATTCCAACGGGAGAAGATACTTCCCCCAGCTGCAGAGCTGCGATAATCGTACCAACCAAACAGCATCATCCAAGCCACGCCGCCACAACCTACCTTACATCCAATAGCGTAGTCAAATTGGTTGTACATTCGTTGCTGTGCGTCTGTGCCAGCAGACCATGAGTGCCAGACGTAGTGGTTGCGCCCTGATTTGCTCGTTACTGGTGGGGTGACACTTTTCGTTGTGTCATCGTCAATAAGAGTGAACGTGAAGTTCATTTTTACCACGCCATCGACTGTTACCTTTGCGGTAGCGGTCTTGAGCGATGCGCTCCGAGCGCCCGTGACTAATCGCAATACTGGGAATTGAGTGGTGCTTGATTGTACGATGGTCGCTGAGCTAAAAATATTCTTCGTGTCGGTTATGGCTACATCTCTACTGGTGATACCTGCAAAAGGGATAGGGATGACGGTCGTCTCGTTCTCAGGAACAGGTATGCTGTAGGTACTCTCATTCGGAGCGATTCTTTTCTCGTAAGTCCAATCGGTTACCGTCCTGAGGCGCTGACTGTCGATTTGTGGTTTGAATCCTGAAGTGTATTTGGATACATAATCACTGAAACTTGACGGTTGCACAACAGAGAATAATTTACTAACCACTGCTTCATTTGGTCCGCTCATGGTACGTGTAAATTTACCCGTCGCTTTCTCATCGCCGACCGTCGAAATTGGTGTATCAATGACCGAACTTATTACTTTTGAATAGTTATTAAATTCTGCCTGGGTTAACCCTGTCAACGGCATCGGCATGTTCCCGATTTGTCCAGCAATTTGGTCATTCCGCGTTGCGACATAACTCAGGGTATCCATTTTCCAAATCATAACATTGCCTATTTTATCCTGGGTTTTCCGTAACAAGTATGTCGAAATCGAGATGTCGTTGCTGTTCCAATGAGCTATCGGATAGTCAATACGACTCACCGGATTTGGATTCGCTGAAGTCGTGTTAGGATTGGTCAGAATAATGAATCCGGCGCTTTTTAATCGACGTACGTCGGAGAATATTTCAATTTCATAAAAGGCTGGTTTACTTGTTCCAATATCAGGCCGATACATGGGTATCACATATTTGCCAAAATAAAACGATGACCACTGCGGTGACACCATTTCTTGTGAATCGGTGATGTGGCGCAGCGCACGATAGAGCATACTTGTTGGTAAACACTCTACGTCGTAAGCGAGAATCTTCCGGCTTTCTTTGGTGATGACGGCAGTAGGATTACTTGTTGTGACGTCTTGACATGCGGCTTTGTTCGCATGCGTGCGTGGTGTGTGAAGAACGTCAGTCGATTGAATAAGAAAAAGTCCGATGATGACCATTAGAATGAGTGACTTAGGTATAGTCATGTTACGCCTCCTATGTAAAAGAAACGAGTGCACCCCTTGATTTCTGAACCGCCAGCTGTTTAACTAAATATATTGACACTATAGTGTTTTCGTTGAAAAAAGTCAATAGGTATGTACGGAAAAACTACTGGACTGGAGTGGGGTGTAGCATTGTAGTAACAAAATGTGTTTGGTGATTTATTGTTATCAGACCACTAATGTAATATTACGGTAGTTGCTGGTAATTGTATTTTTTGAACCTAATTTTACGCATCAATCAAATCCAAAAGCAGCACATGCGCCCCACGCATGCCGTGCGGCCATTGGATTCATCGGGACGCGTGATCGATGCCTCTCTGCACGGTCATGCAGGCTGCGCGCGCATATGTGGCATCTTTTTCACGGCAGGATAGCACGCGTTGCTCTGCGTCATAACCAAAATAGCAAGGAATCTCGGCATCTGCGCGTGTTATTCCTTACATACCACATCGTGTATTTGCATTTCGAAACAAATACGTACAAATTCGTAAGTGACTGTAGTTTTTTTCATCTAAATCTGCGAACCATTATTAAACGTTAAAGGTGAGTGAATATTTATGTTTGTTTCTGAATTCCTCCCGTTTTGGCAGATATATCCTACAAACGCGGTAGTGCCAAGTCAGCGGGGGCACGAGATTTCATGCTGTGCAATTTACTCACGGATGGAGCGAGGCAATGCAAAGCCTCCCGGCGAACACATGCCCGGAGATAGGGAGGTGGCCAAACACCGGTATGAAACATTGTTTTTTGCAATAGATGACACCAAAATTGCTGTAAAACCCTTTGCTATGTTTATTCTATACATCAAAAACTCGATGATTGGAAAGAATTTATTTGCTCAAAATCGCCGCACCCTGAGAGACTCCAGTAGTGGCACGGAATCGGAAAACCATGCTGCGATGACATGGATTCGGTAGCAGCTCGCCTGCGCGTCAGGAGAAAGATTAACATGCACACGAAGCATTTGGTGTTGTGTTTGCTCGTCGTTTCATTGTTGTGCGAAGGAGTACTTTCGCTCAACGGGAGTAGCGCACAACGTGTGACTGTTACGCCGGCTCAGCGCGTGGTATTGGATGGCCGGGACACGAAGGTTCTCACGGGGAAGTGCGTCAAGGTCGGGATGACATATGCGGGACCACTCGCCATTGGTCAGTACGCCTTCCCGGGGATTCAGTGGTCAAAGGAGTAGTACCCGTGCACGCAGTAGACGTGAAACAAGTCGGTGCGGGGAGTCAGTACTCATAGGCAGTACAAAACAATGGATCGGTACTCACCTGGGGCCGCAATAGCTAAAATAAATGAGCATTCCGGCGGAATGAACGGATAATTACGCCGCCTATGCAGGCACCGCGAATACCATCTTGGGGCTTCGGAACGGGCGGAATGTCGTGCTCGGCAATCAGTCGAATGGCATCGCATCTTCCACTACACCAACGCCGTAATAAGTGCAAGGCTGAAAATCTATTGGTGGGGCATATTGCAATGTGCCTACCAATGATGTGTTGGCATTCATGTGCGCACAGGCGCACAGGTGTAATCGATGGCACCCCTCCCCGTCATTGCCAAATGTCCGCACGGGCACGTGTCAGCGCTTCGTGGTCAGAAAAAACTATCGGTGGGGTATTTCCCACCGATAGAGGAATGCAGCCATGCCGATTCAGTATTGCAACTGATTACCGGTGTTCTTGGTTGGCAGCCTGGATCAATGCCCGCATATAGGCAATCGAATAAGCCGTCCCGACGCGCGGCCCGCCCACAAACGCCGGAATGTGATCAGGGATAATACAGCCGTCGAAGTTGACGTCGCGTAGTGTTTTCATCACGTCGTACATGTTTTGGTAGCCGTTGTCGATGAGGGTCTCGACCCAGGGTTCCGGCATTGCATTGGTCACATTACGGAAGTGGACTTTGAAGAGCTGGTTTTTGCCGGCAAAATGGCGAATCGCGTCCGTGACGGTATTCCCCATGCCGATCTCGCCGCCCTCCAACCAACAGCCGATGCACAAGCAGACGCCGATATTGGGGCTGTTGGCGATGTCCATGGCTTTTTTGTAGCCTTCGAAGTTGCCGAACATGCAGCGTGGGATACCACCGAGTGCGTAGACCGGTGGGTCATCGGGATGGATGCCGATGTAGACGCCGGCATCCTCGGCCACAGGAGAGATTTTGCGAATCATGTAGGAGTAGTTATCCCACAATTCGTCTTCGCTATAGAGGCGACCATGGGTCATTTCGCCTTCATAGATTTTGCCATCCCAATGGCCTTTGGCATTGGTGATGTCGAGCATGCGTGCGCTCATGCCGCCGCGTCCGGGCACATGGCCAGTGGTCCAAATACCATTGCCCATGTGGGCGTAGGTGTTGTATTTGATGCCTGCGGCACCGAGGTTGCTGATGAAGCGCTTGAATTCTTCGATTTTGGCGTCACGTCCAGGGAGGTTGAGCGTCATTTCGGGCGAGTTGTGCACACCCAGGTTGGTGATACGGTAGATCTTCATCCCGAATGTGGCAAAGCGGGCGACGAGCTCTTTGTAGAAGGCGAGGTTGTGCTTTTCGGGCTGATTAATCTGCACCATCGCCCATTCGACGCCGAGCTGCTGGAAGAACTGCAGATCTTCGTTGCTCGCATCTGCACCGGTCTGAATGGCAATTTGAATGCCGGGGGTGCTTGAATAATACCCGGGCACAACGCGCATGGGAATCTTGCTGACACTCATGTGTTACCTCCACTGTGAGGATCCTGCGTCACCACTGACGCCGGTCGTCGAACGTAGCCGACCATACCAAATCTTACCATGTGATGACCGTGACCGTGGACCGCATGACGGTAGACGTTAGCGTTGTTCGAGGAACGTCACGGTACGATCGAGTTCTTGGACAAGCTCGAGTTTCTCATCGCGGGGGGCGGCGTATTTGAATGCAGTGGTCAACGCCCGGTAATACCACAATGTATCAGCTTTGCTTGCTGAAAAGCGGTCATACACCTGATCACCAATGCGGTAGTGATCGCGGAGAATTGCCCGTGCGTTGTGGAGCTTATCGGCCGACGAAACGAAGCGAATCGAATCGGTGGTGTGGCTCAGATGGGCGATGTAGGCTTCTTTGCGGGTACGCCAATCGGGTTTGCGCGCTTCGAGGGTGTCACTACAGCCTTCGACGATGGCAGCGATATCGGCACCAAAGCGTAGACGGATGTCGGTGACCCGACCGACACCACCGGCGTCTTCGCCGGCGTCGTGCAGCAACGCACCGATTGCTTCATCCTCAGTAGCCCCGTACTCGAGGGCAATGCTCAGAACTGCCAAGAGGTGTGTGATATACGGAATTTCGGTCGCTTTGCGTTGTTGATGGGCATGGATATGCGTCGCATAGGTGAGGGCGGCATCAAATTTTGGAGACAAATACATGGGTCATCCTTTCGCTCTATTGCACGAGTGTAGCCGACCCTGAGGAACGAAGCAATGCGGTGACACGGCTTTTACCGTAGGAGTGCTTTGGCCGCAGCCTTGCCGCTGTTGTACGCGCCGTGCACGGTCGATGCATCGGATTCGGTGTAGGCTTCGCCGGCAAATACCAAGCGTGCATTGATGGGTGTGGCCAGCGTGCGACGGGCTTGGATTGATCCGCCGACGGGGATGTACGAATACGAACCGAGGGCGTAGGGATCACGTCCCCAGCGTGTCGCGATGATACCTGTGGGGGTTTTGTTGACCGCAAAGGCCTTGTTGACAAGTGTCGCCATCTGCGCCTGGAGTTGTGCGTCGGTTTTGGCCTCGAGTGCGCGGGCTCGACTGCCTGCGTTGAATGCCACCAGTGCGGGCAGTCCCACTGCTTTGTTGAGCGGGATGAACTGATAAAACTCGTGCGGATCTGCGCCTGCGATAGTAAATGTGTCGGTCGTCGTCCCCCAGAATGCCGTGTCGTATTTGAGGATGCATTTGTTGAGGACGCCCATGGCGAGTTGTTTGATGGCGTTGGTGTAGGCAACCGGCAGTGCCGGGGTGAAGGTGATGGCATTCGCTTTGAGGATGCCCAACGGCACCGTCACTACAACGGCACCGGCACGCCATGTTTTTGCTCCGGCGGTGACCGTCACGCCCGTGCTATCGGTGGCGATTTTGGTCACGCTGATGTTGTATTCGATGGGTATTGATTTTGCCAAAAAGATCGGAATGCCTTCGTACCCGCTTTTCACAAACAGGTTGCCGCCGCGATAGGCGTCGATGCCCTCGTCGTAGTTGTTGAGCGAGAGGAGTTCTGCTTCGACGGCGTCGTCGTCGTCGATGAGTTGGGCGAACATGCTTTCGATTTGGCGTTTCTGGGCTGCATTGAGGCTTTTGTAAGCAGGGACCTGATTGATTGCGGCGCGCAAGGATTTGTCGGTGCCGCCGGCACTATCGATGGCCGCGCTGACGATACCATCGGCAAGCGTGTAGAGTTTGTTGAGTGCGGCGCCGGTGAGTTGCTCGGGAGTCTGAGTGTCGATGTAGCGTTCGTTCCCGTTTTCGGGATCAGCGGCCGTCGTGACGCCCGCGCTCTTGGCGAGGGCGACGAGCGGGTTGCCGGTGGCAGTTTCGATCCACTGTGCGCCCAGCTCTACCGGTTTTCCCCATATGCGTGAGGTCCTGATGCGTCCCCCGACGGTAGCGCGGGCTTCGAGGATGCGCACTGATTTGCCGGCTGCCATCAAATCGCGGGCAGCCGCAAGCCCTGCTATCCCAGCCCCGATGACGAGGACATCTATCGAAGCACCTGCGCCCTTCTGGCGGACTGCCGGTGCGGTCGACGCTGCTATGGAGCAGCCAGCCAGGAGGAAACTGGCAGTCGATATACGCAGAAAAGAACGGCGGGTGATGGGAGGTATGCGCATCAGTTGCCTCTGTCAGGACGATATAGTTTGTTTGTACCATCATACCGTGTGCACGGACCTCTGCCGAAGCGGGTCTTGCTCCAGTGGGGGGCGAGTGTGCGGGTGAAAACACGTGAAGTAAATACAAAAACCCCTCGTTGTCAACGACAACGAGGGGAACATGGTGGGCGATAGTGGGCTCGAACCACCGACCTCATCCGTGTGAAGGATGCGCTCTAACCAACTGAGCTAAACGCCCCAATGAGTAGATAGTAGCATAGCGCTTGGTGAATTGCAAACCATTTGACGGGTGGGGATTTTCGTCGTACACTTCACGCATCAGTAGATGAGGGCGTTCATGCACCGCATGCACACGACAACCTATTATGGCTATTACTTTACCGGCTCACAACTGAGCGCGGCTGTTTCGCCATGAACTGACACGAACGAACGTGTATCTGACCGGCGAGAGGCAAAACCTCCCGCCGGTTTTGTTGTACAGAGGAGCAATCAATGACGATAGCCTGTCGCGGAGTCCGTGGCGCAATCAGCTGTGCAAGCAACACCCGTGAAGCCATCATCGAGGCGACCAATACCCTGTTGGTGGCCGTCATCGAAGCCAATGGCGTGACCATTGCCGATGTGGCCAGCATCTGGTTTACGACGACGACGGATTTGTATGCCGAGTTCCCAGCCGTGGCTGCGCGCAAAATCGGTTTTACCGATACCGCGTTGATGAACGCGCACGAGATGAC
>CAMCVW010000007.1 GCA_945881915.1 Thermoflexus hugenholtzii JAD2
ATTGCTCGAGCATGTTGCGCAGGTCATCGAACAGTGATACATTCGTGTTGGTCATTCTGTGGCCTTTCGTTTGGTTTGCACTTCAACGAAACCACAGAGTGACCATTGTGTCAATCCGGCGAATTTACACCACGTCTAGAGACATTATCATGAGGAATTATGAATGAGGAATTATGAATGAGGAATTATGAATGAGGAATTATGAATGAGGAATTATGAATGAGGAATTATGAATGAGGAATTATGAATGAGGAATTATGAATGAGGAATTATGCGTTGTCAGAGCAAGGGCCGAAGCAAACTTGCTGACGAATCAGATTAGCTGAAGACTCATCACCGATTACTCATAACTGATCACTGATCATTTTCTTGTTGTGCCAGATACCCAACCAGAGCATTGGCATGGCCATGACCCATGGCATAGGTTTCTTTGAGGTGATTGACTTTTTCCATGTGTTTGATGTCACCAAGTGCCCGGACAATTTCAAACCAGTATGCAACGGGATGGCCATATTTCTTTTCGATAGACGGAAAATACGAAGCCGGACCATAAACTTTCTCACTCATCTGCTTCTCCTTCTCGATATTTCGCGTTACTATTTTACCCCATCAAAGAAACGCGCATAGGTCAACCGTATAAAATTCCTTCAACATCCGAACTGATAACTGATAACTGATAACTGATAACTATTCACATATAATTTATAGTATGAATACAATAGCAACCACACTGACGCGCTCGTCGACACAGCCACCTGATGTCGTCTATGCACACCTCTTAGGCTGTGACGCGACGCGCATGTTCCGACCTGTTGGCGGACTCCCGGGCGTTGCTGCGGTGCGATTGCACGCGGGGAGCTGGGGACAAGTCGGGGACTCGCGCACTATTACGCTCACTGATGGCAGCACTGCCCGCGAAGCGCTGACTGCCGTCGCAGCCCCACGCTCATTTACGTACATGGTGAGTGCATATACCAGTGTGCTCCGCCTATTGGTGACCCGCGGCGAATCGACATTCAGCTGCAGTCCGACGACGCATGGTGGCACCGACATCCGGTGGACCTATGCCTACACCCCGCGATCGGGGTTCGTGCGGCCAATCGTGTGGCTCATTCGTGTTTTTCTGTGGGAACGCTACATGAAAGCGAATTTTGATCGACTTTTGTCAGATGTTTCTTGATTTTTTGAAGAATGGAGCCAGAGTGGACGCTGAAAATTTCACCTACGTAGCATACATCCGCGCTGACATCCAGGCAGTCTGGAATGCACTGACCCGTCCCGATATCACGCAGCAGTATTGGCACAACACACGACTCGAATCAGGATGGAATGTCGGCGACGAACTCCTGTTCATCCGTGATGGTGAGGTCACCGATCGCAACACCATCCTCGAAGTCGTCCCTCCACAACTCCTGCGCTATACATTCAAGCCTCTGTTTGCCGACTTCGCTGCCGAAGCCCCCTCGCGCGTGAGCATGTTCCTCGATGACGACCATGGCGTGGTGCGTTTGACGCTGCTACATGACCAGTTCGCGGCCGAGAGCAGTGTTTTGCCGGCAGTCCGCGTCGGTTGGCCGATGATTTTGAGCAGCCTCAAATCCCTGCTCGAATGCGGTGCCCCACTCCCACGAGCGACTTTTCCAGCGAATTCGTAATACAGGAGAATCCCATGCGCTCGTCACACGCAGTTTTTTTTGTTGACCTGCAACAGAATCAAATCGACCCCAAGTGGGGAATTCCCGAGCCGTCGCTCTTTATGAAAAAAATGACTGCAGCCCTCGCTGAAGCCCGGGCCCACGGTGACTTGGTCGTGCATATCCAACACGACGGTCCGGCAGATGAACCTGATGCGCCGTTTACCTTCATGTGGGAGTTGATCTTGCAGCCTACGCCAGACGAGAAGGTCTTCCGCAAAACGGTTTTCAGTGGGTTTGCAGAAAATCCCGACTTGCTCACGCACTTACACGCGCACCACATCACAGATGTGACCATCATCGGCGTCCAATCCGACTACTGCATCCAAGCCAACGCCCGCGCCGCCCATGCACTGGGCTTCACCGTGCATGTTCCTGCCGGGATGCACAGCACCATCAATAGCGATATCCCGGCAGCACAGATGACCGCGCTCATTCACGCTGAACTTGTCGCCGAAGGCATCAGCGAGCGCCCGTACCGTGCTAGGCCGGAGGCTTCATGACACACGCTGAACGCGCCATACAATTTTTGACCGCTGCCCGCGCCGGTGACGTGGTCACTGCCCGTGCCCTTTGTACTGCCAGCGCCATACACCACAACCAGTATTTCGCCGCTGGTATGAATGTCCTCATCGACGCCATCGCGGCCGATTCGGTCGACAAGCCGGCGAGCACCTTCAGCGTCAAACGCATCGTCTGTGACGACGCTGTGGTGGTGGTGCACGCGCACGTCAGCCATGCCCCTGGCGAGCCCGGCTATACGGTTTTTCACATGTTCCGCTTCGATGGTGACTTGATTGCCGAACTGTGGGACGTCGGACAAATGATTAGCCCCGATATGCCCAACACCGACGGTGTGTTTTAGCGCACGCGTGCGTTTTGTCAAATATGGCGAAAACGGTAAGGGGAGAATGCAATTGCCCCCCACGCAACGGGCTGCGCGCCGGTCGCCGCTCGCCATCACCACCTATGGCGTACTCTACCGATATTGACCATCTCCACGGATGTTCCTGCGACCACGAAGGACTCTTCTGATGCCGTTTGATCACCAACCCTATATCGTCACACGAGCCCCCATGGACGATGCCGGTGCGCGCCACATCACCCGTGATGGACGGAGTGGTGAGGTGTGCATGGTGTTACAACGCCCAGACGGGCGCATCTGGTGTGCAGCCAAAACATATTATCCCGGCCACATTTCGCGCCTTTTGACCGGCGGCATCCACCCCCACGAAGACCCAGCACAGGCGTTACTGCGCGAGGTCGCCGAAGAGACGAGTCTGACCCCGCTGACGATTACCCCCTGTGCCCATATCAGCTACGATGCAGGAGTACCGTTCGCGACATACATCTACATCTGTACGGTGGCTGATACGCACCCGGTGGTCATCGACGAGAGTGAACGGATTCATCACTTCGATGCGCTGCTGCCAGCTGAATGCGCAGCGCGTGCCGCGCAACTCCGGGGGTTACCTGATGTGTTCCACCCAGACATCGGCACCACCTGGCATGCATGGGGCGCATTCCGTGCTCACAGCCACGCCATCGTTGCCGATTGGTTCGCCACCCAACCCTAAGTATCGAGGTACTCATGTTACCGATCCGCACCCGCGACTGCGTCCAATACGATCCTGCCCAGCGCCAGCTCCACGTCCGTGATTGGGCGGGTGCGCTGCTCACCTTCGACACGCCCGCAGAGCTCACCCAGGCACTTGCTGCCGACCGCATCTATGCAGTAGAGGCTGTACACGCTGCAGCGCTGTGGTTTGCCAGCGATCATGGTGTCGTCTGGGAGTTGCCCGCGGATGCGCCAGAACCCATTCGATTGTTAGTGTCCCGCGGCAGCACCGAAGGATTCAGTCCATCGACGGTGCAGCGCTGCCTCCAGGCGCTCGATCGTGGCTACGACCGGGCCTGTCGCCTGGCGGTAGAACTGCTGACCGACGACGATGTCGCCGGGGTGGTGGACCGCGACGGCCTCGTCGCACAGGTGCTGCTGCATGTCGTCAACCAAATCCAACCAGCACTGGCGGTGCGCATTGTGTGGAGCCGCACCGCCATTCTCGCCGAAGATGCAACCCTCCTCATCATCCACACCAGCGTCGATCGGGCGGGGTTGCCGAGTACCTTGGCAGATTTGCCTGCACTGCGCGCTGCCCAGCAACGATCCCTGGCACGCTACGCACTGACCCCATTCGGCCCGCGGCATGCAGCGGTACATATCCCTGATACAACCATCAGCGCCGTGGTGACCGCCCGCGGAATGTATCGCCCCGATCGCGTTCAGCGCTATGACGACGATGCAGACATCGGTCCCGACATCATTTCGCTTACCTAAACGCTTGACACTGCACGCCGTATTCGCTATCATAATGAGAACATATGTTCTAATTATGAGAACGCGATGCACACACTCGACGCATTGACCGCTACCCAACTCGCCGCAGGAGCCACCATCGACCGTCCGGCTGCAGTCGTGCGTGAGCTCATCGACAACGCAATCGACGCCGGCGCACGCCAGGTCACCGTACGCGTCGGGGATGGTGCAATCCACGTGCGAGACGACGGCTGCGGGATGACTGCGAACGAACTTGCGGTAGCATTCCAGAGGCACACCACGAGTAAACTCCATCACGCCAACGACACGGTAGGCATCACCACCCTCGGGTTCCGTGGCGAGGCATTAGCAGCACTTGCAGCCATCGCTGCGGTCAGCGCAATCAGCCGGCGACGCGACGAACCACACGCTAACGAAGTCCGTTATGCAGCCGGCGAACTCCAAGACTTCCGCCCGTGTGCGGGGAATGTCGGCACCACGGTGACGGTCGAGCGCTTGTTCTATACGAGTCCGCACCGACGGACATTCTGGCGCCAGCCACACATCGAGCTCCAGCGGATCGCCGATATGGTCTGTCGCTATGCACTGTGTTACCCCCACATTGCCTTCGACTGCGCCATTGCGCAGACCGACACGACGGTCACGAGCGGGAGCGGGGACCTCGCGCAGAGCATCGCAGAACTCTGGGGCGACACCGATCTCATCCCCTTCTCGGCGTCCCTCCCGGGCACCAGCGCACACCTCAGCGGGATGTTGGCGGGTGTCCATAGCGCGCGCCCACACCGGCGCCGTCAGATAATCGCCGTCAACCAACGTCCCATCGCGGCCCGCGGGACGATTGCACACCTCATCGACGAGGTCCTGCCGCCACAACGGCAATTGCACCCCGCGTGTGTGCTGCACTTCACGCTGCCGAGCGAGTCCATCGAGGTCAACAGCCGCGAGGGCAAAGAAGACGTGATGCTCCGCTCACCGAGCGTTGCTGCACGGCTCATCTATGCCGGATTCAAGGCACCGCAACACTTCCCCATGGTGGGGACCGTATCGCTGCCGCTACCGCCGATGCAGGTATTGGGGTTTCACCATGAGTGGATTGTCGCGAGTGGGAGTGAAGGGATTTTTTTGTTGAGCCCTGCCAATATCATGCAGCACTGTGGGATTGTGCGTCAGCCACGGGGCAGGCTCGTGGTGCCACCGTTGGCCCTTGAGGAAGGCCAGAGCAAAACAGTCAGGCAACATCTCGCCGCCCTCGACGCATTGGGAGTGGACCTCTGCAGTGGGCCAAACGGGTACATGCTCCAGGCCTTACCGGCAGCTTGTCGACCGATTGGAGCAACACAAGCACTCGCGCATATCATCAAAGCACTGCGCAACGGTGCGACGCCGGCACAGGCAGTTGGTTGGCTGTTCGAGCCGGAGTGGCTCATCACACAGTTACGCGCGCACGCCAACCCATGGGGCGGGCAGACGAGTCTCGTCATTGGGCATCATCGCATCCAACACGGGCTCCGTCGACTATTCACCCCTGTAACACCTGCCGAATAGCATACACAACGACTGCTATCAATATGGCCAAAAGCGTCAATTCCACCACGCCGAGGTTGCTCAATATGCGTTGCATTGCCATACCTTCTATCATCCTGATGCATCTAGTATAGCGCAGCATTCAGCCCGCACACACCCGTTTGGCACTGCATTCGATGGTATTATCACAACACACATACATGTAGAGGGTACACACCATGTCACGACTCAAAGTTGGAGTCCAACTCAAAAATCAACATACCAGCTACGCTGCATATGCTGACGCCGTCCAACGTGCCGAAGCTGCAGGCGTCGACTCACTCTGGAACTGGGACCACTTCTACCCACTGTCTGGCGATCCAGAAGGCGCACACTTCGAGGGATGGACGCTATTGACTGCCATCGCGACCCTCACCACCCGCGTGGAATTCGGTTGTCTGGTGCTGTGCAATAGCTACCGCAACCCGCGGTTATTGGCTCATATGAGCAAAACCCTCGACCATATCAGCAATGGGCGCTACATTTTGGGCATCGGTGCAGGCTGGTTCGAGCGCGATTATGTCGACTACGACTATGAATTCGGCACCGCCGGTGACCGACTGCGTGCACTCGGCAAAAACTTGCCAAAATTCCGCGAATTCTGGGCGCTTGAAGTCCCCAAACCGATGCGTGACATCCCCATTCTGGTCGGTGGTGGTGGCGAAAAGGTCACGCTCAAGTTGACTGCCATGCATGCCAATATCTGGAACGGCTTTGGCCCGCCCGAGACCTACGCCCACAAAAATCAGGTCCTCAATGATTGGTGCAGTCAGGTTGGCCGCAATCCCGCCGACATCGAACGTTCGGTCACGATTGGCCCCAACGATATCGATCAATGCGACGCATTCCTCAAGGCCGGCGCAACCCACTTCATCATGGGGCATGAATATCCCTTCGACCAACAGGCGTTCACCAATCTGGTCGCCTGGCGCGATGCGCACCTCAAGGGTTAAAAGGGCTAAAACCGCGACTCCGCTCCGTGAGGGAGTCTTGCCTGGACAAATATGATAGCGATCTACGACAGTGGCATTGGTGGTGCGAGTGTATTGATGGCACTCCGGGAACTTGCACCCGATGTCGACATCCTCTACTTGGCTGATCAAGCGCGCTGCCCCTACGGCAATCGGACGCAAGCCGACATCCAATCGATTGCACTCGAATGTGCCGCTTGGCTGACGAGCCAAGGCGCTGCGCCGATAGTGTTGGCGTGCAATACCGCCAGCGCTGCTGCGCTCGGCGCACTACGCGCCCGGTACCCGCAAACATCATTCGTCGGCATGGTACCCGCCGTCAAACCAGCCGCACAGCGCAGTATCAGCGGGGTAATTGGTATTATGGCAACGGCAGCCACGCTGCAAGGTGAACTCTTGGCCGACGTCACCCGCACCCATGCTCCACACCTGAAGGTGGTCGGCCAGGCATGTGTCGGGCTCGTTGATTTCGTCGAAGCAGGCGATACCGATTCTGTGACGGTGCGTGCCGCAGTGGCCACACATGTCGCGCCACTCGTGGCCGCCGGGGCTGACGTCATTGTGCTCGGGTGTACCCACTATCCATTTTTGCGGACCGCGATTGCCGCCGCTGCGCCAGGGGTGACACTCATCGACCCTGCCCCGGCAGTTGCCCAACAGGCCCTGCGCACGGCTATTGCTCAAGGGATACCCACCGCTGGTCGCGGCCGCACGGACTACTACACCACCGGCGATGCTGCGCACGTACGCTGGCAAATAGACGCGCTTGGGCTGCCCACAGGAATCGTCCGAGCCCTCGTATTGGAGGATCATCAATGACACTCGAATGGATTGGCTTGCTGTGTTCATACCTCTATGCGGGCGGGCTGCTCGTCGGAGCCGAGATTCTGCATCGCCGCTTTGCGGTGCCGACAGACATTACCCGCAAAATCGTCCATGTATCTGCCGGTATGTGGATATTCGCTGTGTTGTACTTCTTCCATACCTGGCAAATGGGGATCATCCCCTTCGCCACATTTATCGCACTCAACTATTTCTTCCATCGTGTGCGCTTTTTCAAAGGGATAGACAGCGAAGACGCCAGCTTGGGCACGGTCTACTTCGCTGTCTCGATCACCGCCCTCTCATTAGCGCTCTGGCGACCTGAAGGTCCCATTGATCACGGTCCTGCCGTCGTCGCTGGGGTGATGGCAATGACCTGGGGTGATGCCCTCGCTGCGCTCATCGGCAAACGATTCGGCACGCACCGCTATACCATCAACGGCAGTACCCGCAGCTTTGAAGGCAGTGCGGTCATGTTCGGCGTCACGGCCGTTGTCATCGCGCTCACCGTCTCTCTGCTGCCCGGCTCGTCATTGGCGCCCTACGCAGTACTCAGCAGCCCGACGACGATTGCAATTGCAAGTATTGCCGGCGCTGCCGTCGGCACAATCGTCGAAGCGCTCTCGCCGCACGGCACCGATAACCTCAGCGTGCCTATCTGCGTAACACTCGTCGCCCTCATCGCCGGATAACGGCCAGCTTCACTGCGCGACGCATCCTACTCCGCACAAAACCGGGCCGCATCGTGATGCGATCCCGGTTTTTCTTTTCAGCGTTGTGACGCATGCATGCAACTGTATACCGCGATGTGTTTTGTCAATCGTCATCGCTACGGGACGGAGTGAAACAATTGCCCAAATGCATCAACTGCTTCCTGCTACCTGCTACCTGCTACCTACTCATTCCTGATGCATCGCGCTGTGGCAACGTCACACGGTAGTGCATTAGCACCACACCGAGCACCCCGAGTACCGCAAGCACGACAAATAAGCCACTATAACCGAACACTCCCGCCATCCACCCCGCCAAAATCGGCGTCACTGCCGAGATAGGTGCATAGAACGTATTGGCCGTCGCAATGTATGTCGGCCGCATTTCGGTCGATGCAAAACTCATGACCATCGTAAAACCAGATAATTGATAGCCACCCAGTGAAATCCCACCGAGGACGAAAATAGGATAAAACCAGAGTTCACTCGGCGCAAACACCGCTACTGCCAATGACAGCGCCCCCAAAAATCCAGACAACACCAGCACATATTTGTGCCCCCATGTATCTGACAAAGCGCCCAGGCCAAAATTACCTATCGCCTGCGCCGCCAGCAATGTGACCGTAAACGCCCCGACCGTACTGCCTGAGGATTGGAAGCGGTCGAGTGCTGCAGCCGTCACAAAACTCTGTCCCAACATTCCCAGCGAGATGCCCGTCCGCGCAACCAGATACCAGGTAAAAGCCTTATCTTCGCGCAGAATCCGGGGCATGTCTTTGAGCAACGCCCAGATTGGCTGCTTCGGCTGCGGCGGAATGGCAGGCTCGACCGTCATCACCAAAAAGAAATACGACACGACCAGACACGCAAACGCTCCTAACGACAACACTCCGATGTTGACCGGGAATGTGTAGCCGGCCATAATCGTCCGCTCAAACATGACTATCGGTTCACTTGCCAAAATTTTGGTCGCTACCGCAGCGCCCGCGACACCCAGCAGACTCCCCACCCCACTCTGAAATCCAAAAAATGTCCCCCAGCGATGCTCGGGGATTACCCGACCAATAAAATCTTGCCAGGGGATAGAAGTAGCACCAGCACTAAACATGTGCAGTGAGTACAAACTAAAAAATATCAGCAGAGTGGTGCGCGCATCAAATGCATTCCCGTTGATCAGCCACAATCCCATAATGAGCCAGGGGAGGCGTTCGAACAGCGTGCCAATCAACATTACCGGTTTACGGCGCCATAAATGGGCAATCATCGGCGCGACGACGAGCCCCGGCAACAACCATCCGGTATTGGCTATCGTTGGAATGACACCCTGTACCCAGCTCTCTTTTGCATATTGTTCCACGAAGTATGGCAGCACTGTAAAGCGCGAGACCATGCTCATGCCAAACATGAACAAGCCGCCTTCGATGACATTCAACAGAAAATTTCGTCGCGCGTGTCGCGCGACGAACGAAGCTACCGCATCCGTCATGGCCAATCCCTCATCTTATCTATGGCATGTCAGCGGGTTGACACTCGTCTATGCCTCAGGTATGCTACAATTTGTGATATTCATCGCAAAGTACGGTGGTTATGCAGACGTTCACGCAGACGCAACAAAAACATGTCCAGGACATCGAAGCGGTTATTCGCGCACGACTGACGCCCAATGCCAGCCAAATCGTCGAAGAAGCGCTCAACAGCACTGCCGTTGCCATTCCCCGGGGCGTCGTCGCGGGTATCGTTTTGGCGTTTGCCCAGATGGCCGCATTGCCTTCTGCAACAGCTCCACATGCTGCAGCTTCCATTGAACTCATCCGTGCGGGTGCAGCAATGCATCGCCGCTTATTTGCGTCTCGACCGTCGAATGATGCGCCGGCGAGTATGCTTCATGGTCCCACATTGATGCTCGGCGACTACTTCTATGCCCTTGCCGCGTCTGAGATGGCCGAAGCACCACAAGGACCTATCATCGCAGATTTTTCGACCTGTGTCATGCAGCTGTCTGAAGCCTTCTTGGGGAGTATGCCGCATGACAGCGATGTCAGCATCGCCCGGAGTGTGCAACACATCGACGACGTGGAAGGTGCTCTGGTACTGCGTGCCGTTCGGGCAGGACTCGTGTGCGCGCAGCTCCCACCAGACATCGTCGATAGCGAAGCACTCGCACACGCCATTGCGCGTATCCACGCACTGACTATTCAGATACACGAAGCCCAAAACTCCCCATTACACTCGTACCAACGTGGTCACCTCATCGCACCACTTGCGTTTGCCCTTGTGCAACATCCGCAAGAAACCCAGCGGCTCGTCGACGCAGCAGATGAGCCCGCACTCACTGTGCTGCTCCACGCTACCGGCAGTATTCAGGAATGCATACAGCTCTGTCAGGCAGCGGATTTGGTAGCCACAACCATCATCGATACATTGCCAGCACATAGCAGTCGACTATGGCTCCAAAGTCTGAGCCACCCCGATGCATATCTGCGTACCACCGCATCCCATTAATTCCATAGCACAATCAACTGGCGCCCGTATTCGACTGCCATAGCGAGCAGCGCAATCATCGTCATTCGTTGCGGAATCGTCTGTCGCGGCCAGAATGCAACCAGCAGGATGAGCACCACCTGTGTCAGCACCACACCGAAGCGTAATACGCCGCTGTCGATGCGACATCCCGGCATGCGCGTCAAGACCAACGTGTCGCA
This sequence comes from Thermoflexus hugenholtzii JAD2, assembly GCA_945881915.1. Lineage (GTDB taxonomy): Bacteria > Chloroflexota > Chloroflexia > Chloroflexales > Roseiflexaceae > UBA965. Next base: position 10,801 of record CAMCVW010000007.1, read on the forward strand.
GGTCTGCAAGAGCAAAATGACTGCTGCAACCCAACTGCCCATGAGCAGTTTTTGACGACGTGCAGATGCTCCTGCGCCCAATGCAATCCACACCAGCACGGCCACCACCACCACATCGAATTCACCGAGACGCTCCACGCCTGATATCGGTACGATTGCGATCGCCAGCCAGGCAGCGACCAATTGTCCCGACTGCAGACGGGGCCACCCCAATACCGGCGGGCGCACCCAAGCAACCAGCCAAAACACCAGTATCGGAAGAGCCCCGATACGGAGCCAGGCATGCAAGAGACTCGTCAGGCTAAGCATGATCCACCGTGGCATTCCACTGCATCCAGGCAGCCCACAACAACACTCCTACCAATCCCATCACTTGCCACGGGAAGTGCGCGACGATCCGTTGCGTCGCATCTGCAAACGCCAATGCGTTGTCGCTATACAGCACACCATATGGCGACAGACTGGTTTGTAATCGTGCCACACTACTCGTCACCGGCAGGACACACCAGACCACGATGACGACAAGCCAGCGTCCCGTGCGCCAGCTGACACGCTGGAGGCTCTGCACGAGAGGTATCATTGCCAATCCAGCCAGCAACCCATACCCGCCACTCGCTGCCGCAGCGATGACACCCCACCAGGTCCAGACCTCGAGAACCGCCAGCGGCACATATATGCACACCAGTACCCATGGCAACACGGCAATGGCCGCGCTACTGTTGAGGGCACACAATGCCAAAGCAATCCCGTCCCACAGCCGAGCCCGCTCGCCGCGCACCAGCTGAACACAGACGAAACACAACGCCAATACCAAAACGAAACTATCCCATCCCTGCGGCCATGCCAGCGTGGCTGCCATCTGCAGGACTGGAACAATCGACACCACGCCCAGGCGCGTATTCGTGATCCCGATAGGTAGTCCTGCAACCAACATGACTATTCCCCACCGCCAGATCGGTTCGCCTGGCACCCAGGGCATGACTAATGCCATGGCGAGCGCACAGCGTTCCCACCAGGCGAGCGGTGCGACCAGCGCTGCACCAATCGAGAGCGGACTCGGCAACGCTGCAATGACCCAACTCAGCTGCATACGACGCGTCGGAGCGTACCCGAGCGTACGCAAGCTAATGAGCACCACCCCAATCATTCCGATGACCCCAAACGCAGGAATGATCGTTGTGAGTGCCAACGCGGCAATGATACTCAGTTGTGCGCGTGTGCGTCGCTGCATGACCATCCTTTGTCTACGAAAAGCGAGGGGCAATCACTGATTGCCCCTCGCCACTGCACCACACACTAGGCGCTGACTGGTTCGCCTTGTGCAGCCAAACTACGCAACACATAATGCAAAATTCCGCCATGCCGATAGTAATTCAACTCTCCCTCAGAATTGATGCGTACCTTGGCGGTGAACGTCGTTGTCTTGCCGTCGAGGGTCGCCGTCACTGTGACGATCTGCCCTGGTTGCAATGCTTCGATTCCTTGGATATCGAATGTCTCACGTCCAGTCAACCCCAGTGCAGCAGCATTTTGACCATCGACGAATGTCAGCGGCAAAACCCCCATGCCGACCAAATTGGAGCGGTGGATGCGTTCGAAGCTTTCGGCGATGACCGTCCGCACGCCCAACAAGAATGTACCCTTGGCGGCCCAGTCACGGGAAGAACCCGTGCCGTATTCTTTGCCGGCCAAGATAACCAGCGGGGTTGCTTCTTTTTCGTACTGCATGGCAGCATCGTAGATGGACAATTGCGCTCCGCTCGGGATGTGGACGGTATAGCCACCTTCGACCCCGGGGACCATGGCATTCTTGAGGCGGATGTTCGCAAACGTGCCGCGCATCATGACTTCGTGATTGCCACGGCGTGCACCGTAGGAGTTGAAGTCTGCCGGTGACACATCGTGTTCTTCGAGGTAGATGCCTGCGGGGGATGTCTTGGGGATGTCGCCTGCGGGCGAGATGTGGTCAGTGGTGACGCTGTCCCCCAGGATGGCCAGTGCTCGTGCCCCACGAATCGACGTCATCTTGGGCAGTTCTTTGGTCATGCCCTTGAAGTACGGAGGATTCTGCACATACGTTGACTGGTTATTCCACGTGTACAAATCACCTTGCGGAACCGGAAGTTGGTTCCAGGTTTTGTTGCTGGTAAAGACGTTGGCATATTGAGAGCGAAACAAATCGGCACTCAGTGCGCGATGCAGTGCATCGTTGATTTCGGCTTCGGTTGGCCAAATATCGGCCAGGAATACAGGTTTGCCATCAGACCCAACACCGAGTGGCTCGTGGTTCATATCGATATCGACGGTGCCTGCGATTGCGAAGGCGACCACCAACGGGGGCGACATCAAATAATTGGCTTTGACGATGGGATGAATCCGACCTTCGAAGTTGCGATTCCCACTCAACACAGCCGAAACGACCAGATCACCCTGCTTGCTGGCAGCAGACACTGCTGCGTCTACCGGACCGGAGTTGCCGATACAGGTGGTACAGCCGTAACCAATCACATTGAAGCCCAGCTGGTCGAGGTATTGCTGGACATCGGCCTTTTTGAGGTATTCCGTGACGACACGAGAACCCGGTGCCAACGAGGTTTTGACATATGGCGCACTCTTGAGTCCGCGCGCAACTGCCTTCTGCGCCAACAATCCTGCTGCCATCATGACCGATGGATTGGAGGTGTTGGTACACGAAGTAATGGCAGCGATGACCGCAGAGCCGTGCGTCATGCTCGTTTTGGTGCCGTGCAGTGTCAGTGCAATGCGGGCGCTGGCATAGGTGTCACTCAACGATCCCGCATTGACGATTGCAGCAACACCGGATTTATTGAATACCTTGCCCATTGCATCGTTGAACGATGCTTTGAGGCTCTTGAGTGCGACGCGATCTTGCGGTCGACGGGGGCCTGCAACTGCAGGTTCGATGGTCGCCAAATCGAGTTCGAGCATTGAATTGAAGCTCGGGACCGACATTCCATCAATGCGGAACATCCCCTGAGCCTTGGCATATGCTTCGACCAAGGTGACGACTTCTTCGGTGCGACCTGTCCCACGTAAATACTTGAGGGTCTCGTCGTCAATGGGGAAGAAGCCGCAGGTGGCTCCGTACTCTGGTGCCATGTTGGCGATAGTTGCCCGGTCGGCAAGACTGAGGGCACTCAGGCCATCGCCACAGAATTCGACGAATTTGTCGACCACACCGTGCTTCCGCAACAGTTCGGTCACGCGCAACACGAGGTCGGTGGCAGTTGCCCCGGGCGACAAGCGACCCGTCAGGCGCATTCCAACGACTTCAGGGGTGAGCATCGCCAGTGGTTGGCCAAGGAGCACTGCCTCTGCTTCGATGCCACCGACGCCCCAACCCAGCACACCCAAACCGTTAATCATGGTGGTGTGGCTGTCGGTGCCGACGAGGCTATCTGGCATTGCGACGTTTTCGCCGTAGATGGTCTTGACCAAAACACCTTTGGCGAGGAATTCAAGGTTGACTTGGTGACAGATGCCGGTCTCAGGTGGGACGACACTGAAGTTCGTAAAGCTCTGCTGACCCCAGCGCAGGAATTCATAGCGTTCGCGATTGCGCGAAAACTCGAGATCCGCATTCATCTGCAGTGCCATACCGCTGCCGAATGCGTCGACCTGCACCGAATGATCAACGACCAAATCGGCTTGGGCCATTGGGTTAATACGGGAGGGATCACCGCCCAATTGCTTCATGGCATCGCGCATCGCTGCCAAGTCGACCACAGCTGGCACCCCCGTGAAGTCCTGCATCAAGACGCGGGCTGGTTTGAAGGCCACTTCACGCGTACCTGCGCTGCCGGGGGTCCACTTAGCCATCGCTTCGACGTCTTCGGCACTGGTAAATCCGTCACCAATATTGCGAAGCAATGCCTCGAGAACGACTTTGATCGAAAACGGTAATGAGGCTAAATTGACGCCGTTCAGCTTATTGAGAGCATCGAGGCGATAAATGACATAGGAGGTAGAACCAACGTTGAGCGGCGCACGGGCACCAAACACATCATGTAATGCATCACTCATGTAACTGACCCTTTCACACTGCACACCCACCGGTACATGCGGTGTGCACGAACAGAATCTATTATAGTGCCAATATGAGTGTTTGCTAAAAAGTAATCTGCACAGGAGCGAGGTCGTATCCAGCGACTTCTGCGCGGATGAGATCACCAACTGCGACGAATGGAGGTGGGGTCAATGTCCCCGAGCTGATGATTTCGCCGGCGGCCAACGGCTCAAACTGTGTCTGATTGGCGGTGATTATCCCCAGAGCTGCCAATGCTTTTGCTGGGTTTCCGAGGACTATTTTCCCCGAACCTTCGCCAACGAGCTCATTGTTCTTGTAGATTCGTGCCGTCACACTCCCCAATGCAGCCACAATCGCAACCAAATCGTCATCTGCCGTAATCATACGCTTTGCACCCACATAGAGTGCTCGATGTAACCCAAAGCTCGAGACAGCATCCACCCCGAGGAACTTCGAGTCTGGGTATGGGCACGACACGACCTCAAAGCCGAGCGCAATCCAGGCGACTGCCGACAATGCGTCGACCGGGTCACCCGTGCCAGGGACGGTGGATTTGAGTCCAAACATGATTTCGACTTCGATTTTGGGTTGGAGCGCACCCTGCAAATCATGGCTGGTATGACCCGCCGTCATGTCGAATACGGTTTTGTCATAGACATACCCCCACACCGCTGTGTTGAGCTTCATAGCCGACCACGCTGTGGGATTGGTGAAGCCAATTTTGCGACCGACCGGGGTCATACCATTCGTGCGCGCTGCATCGAGATGAATTTTCGCCACTGCATAGGCATCGGTCAGCGAATATGCGGGATTGTCTGATGGAGGAGGACACAGGGTGCTGTTTTGGCGCGACAACAACAGCGCGTTCGCAATGGTCGTGTGGTTCATAGAATCCTTCTTTCGCGTATACAGAAAAAACATCGCACAGTCACCAATCCAGTTGGAATGTGTGATGGAGCCCGCGGAGGACCGAGGTCTCCGAGATTTTGACATTCATCATCCGTCGATCGCGCACCATGCTGAATCCGTTTGTGTCTTGCACGACGCCATCGATTGTCAACGTTGCAGAATCAGGAATTGCATCGGGGATGGGGATGCTTATCGATGCAAAAGTGGCCGTGCCAGTGGTTTGCAACGTCAATTGGTTGTCTGCGTAACGCCAGCGGTATGCAACGTAGGCCGTGCTCGCGGGGTAACGCGCGATGACGAATGCCTCCCGCACCGCCGAAGACGCCCAGCGCGGGCTGATTTTGGTGGCCAAATAGGTGAACCCTGTGTCGACTATGCCTGCAGCACCCTCCATCAACGCCCCGAGCATCGCGGATGCCCCCCAACCATCGACAGCCAAAGTGTCTGGCCCCGAGATTCCTGGTTGACCGGTTGGATAATACCAGAGATATGACCCGCCGTAACGGTTTATCAATACCGCATAGTGGTTGAGTGTATCAAACCCAAATGCCTCGAGGTTATTCCCAAACGCGGCACGCGCTAATTCACCGCCCACCAACGGCATGATACCGCCGTTTACATATTCGCCAGGGTTTTCGCCTTTGCGGCCAGCCAAGCCATAACTCCCCGTCGGGAAGGGAGGGTCGATGCTATACCACGGTAACGCGATGGCTTTGTTTGCTTGGCCACGGTCATAGTAGGTAGCCAGCAAGGTATGAATCATTGGGGAAGACAATACACCACGGTTGAGCGCATAGGCGTTCGAAATACTCAGCTGCGACGCTTCCTCGACGCTGGGTGCCTTCCAGGTTGGATCTTCGGGTACAAAATGACGAAAAAACCGCCCATTCCAGTTCTGTTCGATTATCCGGACCTGCACCCGATCGGCCTGCGCAAGGTACCGGTTGGCTGCTTCGGGATTTTCTACACGACGTTCCATGGCCGCCAACATGCGCAGTGATTGCACCAGTCCGGTATTGTCACCGTGGAATGTGCCCCAGATGGTCGCGTCGTCGATCCAGTGGCGCGGCGCGGGCACGCCGGTCTCGGGATGGGGAGTCGATGGCCCATACGAAAAATCCCACATGTCGATGGTGTAGGGTCGCCGGATGAGACCACGCGCGGCATCCCAACGGAGTGGATCAGATGTTGTATAGGCAATTGCAGCCCGCGCGTGCGGGAGCATCTGCGCCATCCACACGTCATCACCAGTCATTTGCCAGGCTTCGAAGATTCCTTGCACAAACAAGAATTCGACATCGGCCTCGACCTCCTTGCGGCCTGCTTTCACTCCCAAGGCGGGGGCATCTATCCAATCCGGCAAACTTCCGTCAGGCAGTTGGGCCGCTGCAAACGCATCGAGGAGGCTTTTCACATCCTGCTCGATATACCGGAACCCACGACCCTGATAGACGTGATCACGTAGCCAAAACAACGGGTTATCGGGTGAACGGTAGCCATGCACGGTGGTGCCGTTGAGCCTATAGGAACGCGCACTCTGGCGCAAAAACGACGTGGTCTGGTCGAAGATGTCTGTGTACACGGGTACATCTGTCTGTACCGTAGAGTCTGCATCGAGCGTATGGACGACCTTGGGTTCCGCGATGACACGTTCACCGTCGAGGATCGTAATAGTCGCTGGTCCCAACGCACCCCCCGACATCACCGTGAATCGAATCGTGCCTGCTGCAGCGGGAACCACCTGCCGGGACAAGACCGTTCCTGATGCATCAGCGTACACCACCGTGGCCAGCACCAGCGCTGCGGGCACTGACCCGTAGAACTGTACAGTCGTCAATGGCTGAACCACGAACGACTGCTGGGCGTCAGCGATCGCCTGCGCAACAGGAGTGACCGAGACGACTGCAGGTGTTGTAGGAATCGGGGATTCCAGCGCGGGGGCCGTCATCGTCGGTGACGAAGCGGGAGGCACCGGGGTACATGCACTGCAGAGGAGCAACACTGCGCCCCAACCATACGACCACTTCTTCATTAGCCCTCCATCGTCCATCGCAGCGCGCCGAGTGGTCCTGCATCGAGCTCGACCACATCGCCAGGGACCAACCACGGTGCTCCGGCAATGCCGAGACTACACAGGACGCCGCTACTGAACACACTCGCCGCTTGGACCGCTTGGCCATCACTGGCGTGCGCAATTGCACTCCCCATGGTGTAGTGGACATCACGCAAATTAATCTGCGCGACGGGTACATCATTCACCAGCAGGCGTACTTCGATGCGGAATCTGCCGTCGGGCAACATGAACTCGACCAACTCATCGACGCAGGTCAAGGCTGGCCCCATCACTACCCCCAGCGGGCGCGACCATTGCCCGTGCAGCACATCCTCGCTGGCGCGGGTTGCATCGACGACACTGCAGAGTAACGACAGGCCCAAAATCGCATCGAGTCCGTCTTCCGGGTCACAGTTCCGCACATCGCGACCAACCACCCAGACGACTTCGCACTCGACATCGCAGGCGGTTGTATCGGGGAACGGCAGTACAGAGCGATCACCGTGGAGTTGCGGTGCAAAACCCGCCCAGATGGGAATGTGTTCATACCAGTGCATCGGCAGTACATCACCGCGTTGTTTGAATATGGTTTCGTAGCTCGGCAGGTGCAGGGCACACCGGCGCCAGTATGGAATGTCTGCGAAGGGAGCAAGTAATTGGACATCGTTACGGCGCATCAGCATTTCGACACCACCGAACCAATACGAAATATCACTGCTCGTTTGGAGTTGTTCGACGACTTCTTGGATGACACTGACCGCACCGAGGTGCACGGTGTCGTGCGTCCCACGGATGATGTCGCTGAGCGACGCAGGGGTCGCTGGGCGTTCGTCATTGACGAGTGCCAACCCTTCGTGGACGTCAATAATACCATGCTCGGTCGCGATTCCTGCATGGACGCGCGTCCCATCGCGACGGAAGCTGACAAGCCGCATCTGCACTCCTCAGAAGTATGACTCTGCATACAAAAACAAGGGGATTCACCAGTGTACGAACCGACACAGATTGACATATTTTCTGTATTTGTAGTACTATACAATATAGTATACCCAAAACATCTTACATATGAGGGGATCGGAGCAGCGCATGGCCGAAGCAAACGAAATACTGCAACTAGGTATTGAGGCGGCCCGTGACGGCAACCGCGAAGAAGCGCGGAATCTGTTCACACTCCTGACCAAGCAAGATCCGCAGAATATCCAAGCGTGGCTCTGGCTTGCTGGCGTCTCAGATAATCCCAAGTTGCGCCGCGATGCGCTCGAACGAGCCATCGCCATCGATCCAAATAACGAGATGGCCCTGCGTGGCTTGCGCGCTTTGGGTGCAGACCGTCCGAGTATCGTCGATCGCGGCCGCAATGCCATCCGCGAACGGACTGGTTCATTGCTCGGCCGGCCGAGTCAGCCTGCGCAACGCGCCAGTCAACCTGCCGCACGCCCAAGCCGCCCTGCACCGGTACAGACCCAACAGAGCACCTCTTCGGTATTCGCCGAAGACGAACTCACCGCAGAATTCGATGCGTTTTCTGACGAATACGATGACGAGCCACGTGGTCCTACCCCGCTGATGTGGGGTGTCCTCGGTGCTCTCGCGCTGCTGCTGATTGTCTTTTTGGCGAGTCAATTTGTCGGATCCGGCGCAGGTTCGATTTTGCCCGGCAATATCTTCGGGGCAACCAGTGCCGATGCAACGCCAACGGCCGACGCAGCCATGACCGCTACCGCATTAGTTCCCACGACTCCTGCTGGCCCGCCAACTGCCACTCCCCCACCAGTCATGTTGCTCAATCGTGATGCCACACTGACCATCGATGGGTGGGAGTACGGACTCTATCCGGACCCCAGCGTGATCAACGGACCGATTTCGTTGGCAGGTGTCCCACCAAACGGGACATACCTGATTGTGCTGGTCACTGTCGCCAACAATACCGGCAAAGTGCAGCCACTGCCCGCCAACTTCTTTGCACTGCTCGACGACCAGGGTCGCCGCTATGACGTAAATGTCGAACGCTCGATGAAGGTCTACGATAACGCACCCGGATCGGCTTCTGACCTGGGGATCAGCAACGATATCGAGCCCAACAGCGTCAAGACCAGCATTGTGTTGATCTACGATGTCAATCTCGATGCAACCAACGTGCGCATGTACGGCGGCAGCAACCTTTCGCAGGGCTGGGTTATCATCGACAAGGTTCAATAATGTCTGACGTCGAAGCCCAGGCGCTCCTGAAAACCGTCAACCGGTTGTACCGCGAAGGCGATCACGCGCGTGCCAGAGCATTGCTCGAAGTACTCAGCGTTGTCTATCCCGACAACCCCAAGGTATGGTCTGCGCTCGCCACCGTCGCACACGACAACGACGAGATGACGCACTTCCTCGCCAAAGCATCAAAAGCCCATCGAAGCGGCGAATAGACACAACACACCCCCTGCACGATGTGCAGGGGGTGTGTTGTGAACTAGCGCATCGCACGCAATACGGGCAACACGTCACGACCCAGAATCTCGATTGCAGCCAACGGATCGGGACCGAGCGGCGGGCCAAAGCTGATGTGTTGCGCACCAGCCGAGACCATCGCTTGCAGACGTGGTAATACGTCGCTGCCTGACCCCGTGATCCCGATGCGCAACATTTCGGGCGTCACCAATGCACATGCACGTGCTTCGTCGTGATCGTGCTGCATCGCATGTTCGATGGGTACGAATGCCGAACGTGGCACCCCCAAGTTGTTGAGGATGGTGTCACTCAACGCATGTCCGTAATAGGCAATCTTGTGACGCAGGACAGCCTCGGATGCCTGTGCGTCCGGCCCTACCGATATCCAGATGCAGGCAGCCATATCGACCGTTGCGGTATCACGCTGTGCACCAGCAATCCCTTTGTCGACCAATGCACGCGCCATCTGGTAGTGTTCGGGGGGGAATAACAACGGCAATCCTCCGTCTGCATACGCACCAATCGCCTCGAGCATCTTGGGGCTCATTGCACCCAAGTAGATGGGGATTTGACGAGTGGGTGTTCGCATGTATGCTTCGGTGCTCCAGGTACCGAGTTCCTTACCGACGTGAGGAACTCGCTCGCCGGCAAACAACGCGCGCAGGACGGTAATCGTCTCGATGATGCGCGTGAGCGGGCGTTCCTGTGGCAATCCGACCCATCCCAGAAAATCACCAGCTCCCGCGCCGATCCCGATGAGTGCGCGACCACCCGACAATTCATCCAGAGCGATTGCTTGCATGGCCATTTCGGCCGGATGCATCGTATACGGATTCACAATGCACGTGCCCAGCTGTATCGTGCTGGTCACCGTCGCACAGCCCGCCAGGATAGGCCAGACGCCGTAGAGAAACAAATCATCGCTTACCCAAAACTGATCGAATCCAGCTGCTTCTGCAGCCTGTGCCAGTGCGAGATATTCACGCACCGGTCGGTCGTTGTTAAAACGTATCGAGAATCGCATGGTCACCTGTCATTCTGTCGGCATCTCTGCACCATGCTAGCATAGCCATTCTGCCACGGGGTACGTGAGTCCCGTATATAATAAAAAAACTGTTACACCATTTGATGAGCCATTCCAAGTACCAGAAGGATTGCGTGTGGAAATAGGTATCGACAGCTTTGCAGCAACCGGCAATACAGCGATCCACTCGCCCGCTGAAGACATGCAGGCATTGTCCGAATTGCTCGAACGCATGCAACATGCCGACGATGTAGGGCTCGATGTGTTTGCTATTGGTGAGCACTATCGCCGCGAATTCCTCGATTCGGCAAACATTGTCATACTGGCAGCTGCAGCTGCACGCACCAAGCGCATTCGCCTCTCCAGCGCGGTGACGGTGCTCAGTTCTGCTGATCCAGTGCGTGTGTTTCAGAATTTTGCGACGCTTGATCTCGTTTCACACGGGCGTGCCGAAATCTGCGTTGGCCGCGGTTCATTTACCGAATCGTTCCCGCTTTTTGGATATGACCTCCACGACTATGATGCACTCTTTTCCGAAAAGCTCGACTTGCTCTTGCAACTTCGCGATCACGAAACGGTCACGTGGTCTGGGAATTTTCGCCCTGCCCTCGACGCGCAGGTTATTTATCCGCGACCGGCGCAAACGCCCCTCCCTATTTGGCTCGGGGTCGGTGGCACACCGGCATCTTTTGCACGTGCAGGCACGTTGGGGATGCCCCTGATGGTGGCGATTATCGGTGGTGAGACGCACCGCTTTAGACCCCTCATAGACCTTTACCGACAAGCAGGCGCAAAAGCCGGCCATCCACCGGAACGCTTGACCGTCGGTATTCATTCGCTTGGGTATGTGGCGGAATCCAACGAACAAGCAGTCGCAGCGTATTACCCTGGCTATGCCGAAACATTCACGCGGATTGGTCGCGAACGAGGCTGGCCGCCAGTCACCCACGGCCACTTCCTTGCTCAGAATGGTCCTACGGGTGCACTGCTCGTCGGGGACCCCCAACAAGTGGCCGAAAAAATTCTGCGCCACAGCAATGCTCTGGGGGGCATTTCGCGGTTTACTTTTCAGATGGATAATGCAAAACTAACGCATGCGCAACTCATGAACGCGATCAGGTTAATCGGCGAGCAGGTATCGCCACTCGTTAATCATTCCTAATACCCCTACTTCGTCGTATGATAGATGTAACGAAAGCCGAGGCAACCATGACCGTTGATATGTTCCGCCATTATTTCGGATATCACTTTGCTGAGAATCGTGCCCTCTGGGACAAACAGATCGTTACGCTCTCCGCTGGTGCGTTTACCCAACCGGGACGATATTCGCGCGGCTCGATCCACAAGCAACTACTCCACCTCATTGAGGTTGATGAAGTATGGTTCTGTGGGCTCCGCGGTGCAGAATTCCCGCCGGAGCTTGACCCTACAAAATACGCGAGTTTCGACGCTATTCGTGCATATTGGGATGCCGTCGAAGCAATGATGCGGGCCTACCTCGATACATTGAACCCGTACATCATCGATTCAACTCCCCTACAGAACGAAGACAAAGACTTGCGCGTCTGGCAAGTCCTCCTTCAAGTGGTGAATCACGGCACCGACCATCGTGCACAGATATTGCGTTCATTGTTCGATTTAGGTCAAAAAACGACGTCTCAAGACTATATTTTCTATGCTTATACCAACAAAATAAAACCATAAACCGTACTTCGTTTGTACCAAAATCATACCCCATCGACGTCGTAACCACGACCTTCGCTGGGGTAAATTCTCGCCGTGTCAACCGGCTTATGTCGTCTGAATAGTGACTGCGCGTGCATAGTTCACCATGATGACCCCCGTGGTGGTGACCGCACATTTTGTCACACGAAACGCCGTAGGAACAGCTCCATCGCTGAACAACCGTTTGCCCGTCCCACAGATAATCGGGTGAATCTTGAGCCAAAATTCGTCGACAAGATCGTGTGCGAGCAGTGTCTGCACGAGCTGTGCACTGCCATACACATGCAGATCACGTCCGGCAGATTGTTTAATTTCGCGGATGTGCGTCGCCACATCGCCCTTGAGGAATAGCGTTTCGTCCCATTTTGATTCAGTGACCGTGTTCGAAGCGACATATTTGATTGCACGATTGACTCCAGGCCAGATTGCATCGTTGTGTGGCCAGTAGGGTGCCCAAATATCGTACGTGTGGCGCCCTATCAGCAAATCGAATGGGGTGTTCATCTGTTGACGTATCACGGTCGATTGGGCCTCGTCGGAGTACGGTCCGATCCATCCCCCATGCAAAAATCCCCCGCTGGTGTCTTCGTTCGGTCCACCAGGACCCTGAATGATTCCATCCATGGTGATGAATTCGATGACGATTATTTTACGCATCTTGCAAGCCCTTCATGAGCAGCAATGCTTCTTGGTTCGAACATATCCACAAGCAAATTTTAGCAAAGTTTTCAAACACCGACACATGTTATCCCTGATTACAAATCATAATTCATAATTCATAATTCATAATTCATAATTCATAATTCCCACTATTCCCGCAATTATCAATACCACCGGCACTGGGATGCTGCGTCGCCAGGTAGTGACAACCGCAAACAGAGCGATTGCAAGGCTCTGCACATTGATGCCGTTTTGCGCCATAATCCCAAGCAGAACCACCACAAACATGCTCGCAACTGCCAGCACGAGTCCACGGACAAATCCCTGCACGGCAGGGTGTGCACCGTACCGAAGATATACCGCATGCACACCGATGGCCGTGAGTGGTGGCAAGGCGATTGCCACCAATGCCAACGTAGCCCCACGAACCCCGTCAATCAAGTAGGCTAGACTCAACACCCATAGCCCCGTAGGGCCTGGGCTGAGTTGCCCGATCGCCAATGCTTCGGCAAACATGGATTCCGTGGCCCAGCCGTTTGCCAATAAATCGGTGTGCAACATGGGCAGATTCCCTGTCCCTGAAGTCGAAAAGAGGGCTGACTTCAAAAACATCCAAAACAAATCCCATCCACTCATACTGACTTCCCTCTGCGTATCCAGACAGCACCAAGGGCGCACCAGATTCCTGCTCCCCACAAAATAACGACCGCGGGCAGTGCGCTCAACCCCAACAACACCGGCGTAATCAGCACTACCACCATACAGACCGCAAGCATGCCTCGACCATCACGACGACTCGCCGTGAGCGCGGGACGCAGCATTTGTACCGCCAAGACCGTTCCGACGCCAACAGTCGCAGGAATGATTCCATGCACCGCCGCGATGACGATGTGATTTGTACGGATGGTTGCATACCCCGCCGTTAGCACCAGTGTTATCAGCGCACTCGGTATCAGCAAGCCACACATCGCAGCTAGCGCACCCCGTAGTCGTGCAACGCGATACCCGATGAGTACGGCTTGACCGATGAGATTGATCCCTGGCGCAATCTGGACCATCCCCCAATACTGGCTATATTCTTCATCAGTTACCCAATGCTGTTCCTCGACCGTGATTCGCCGCATCAGGTATAGCGTCGTCGCCCCGCCACCGAATGACTGCATCCCAATTGCAACAAATGACCGAACCAACCCCCAGATTTGGCGTGTGTTGTCGACGGTTTGTTCCACGGCATTCCTCATCTAACTGTGTGTGCGGATGTAGCATATAGGCAAATGTTCACGGTGGCACACAACGCCGATCGTACATCCATGCGATTGTATTCGGACACAACGGTATATACGGTATATATTGGGCGGGAGAGCGCCGCACGAACCCAGCCAAAACTGGATTTGACAAACCCGACGAGCCCATGCTACTATTTGGTTGTTGAGGGCGATTAGCTCAGCTGGTTAGAGCGCAACGTTGACATCGTTGAGGTCGATGGTTCGAGTCCATTATCGCCCACCACTTTTTTTAATATATAGATCCGAGGTGAGCACGTGATACGAGTATTGCGTGTTTTTTGGTACTCTTTTTGGCTGATTTGCCCTGCCTGCCAACGCGGTCGCATGTTTCGCTCATTGTTTACGATGAATGTCCGTTGTCCCACCTGTAGCATGGTGTACGAACGTGACAGTGGTGAAGTGTCGGGTGGGATGGCCATCAACACCGCTTTGTTGTGCTTGATTGCAATTGGAGGGGCGGTCATGGCAGTGACGACGACCATTCCCACCGGCCAGTTACTGCTTGGCGTTGCGACGATTATGATTCTGTTCGGTGTCTTTTTCTATCGGCACGCTCGTGCACTCTGGGTAGGGATTCTGCTGTTGGCCGGCACCATAAATGAGGATGTCTAACTGAGCATTCAATCGCGCATCATGCATTTTGTGGCAGGCGTCATGTTTGAGCTTCCCGTACGCGGTATCTCTGCAGACGCGCTGCTCGCCCGATTTCGTGCTAGCCAACTCCCGTTCACTGCAGCCCTGCAGCACAAATCAGACACAGAAGCAAATCGTACGCTCGTTGTACACATATCGGCATCGAGCGATGGGCACAAGCGCGGCTCGACCAAGTGCACTCCGGTGTGCCCCACCAAGCAGAATCGAACGCCTATGTACCGACCACAGATGTGAGTTACACACAACTCGTGAAGCTTGCGGACACAACCCGAACGGCGTCGATTGCGCTCCTCAACTCCGTAGTCACGGCGAATCTCCCGCTGACTCAGCATATTATGCACACAGCGTTTGGTTCAATGAGTGTCGCTGGGTGTATCCAGTACATGATGTCGCACAGCATGCTCGAAGCAAAAAATTGCGCTGAGCATTTTTTGCACTGATTCCACATATCAAGCCTATCTTGATTCTTGACAGAACATTCTGACAACGGTTAAGATAGGTCAAACAGTTTTTGGCACTATGTACGATATGCATCGTTTTTTTGACCATGCAAACTGTAAGACATATTTATTGGGAAGGGTCTGTTCATGGAAGGTATTTTGCCAATTATCATGCTGTTTATCGGCGTTGCTGCGGGTTTCGGCATCGCTTTGTTCATCAATAAAACCAACACACAGAATTTGATTTCGCGCAATGATACAGAATGGCAACTCAAACTCGAATCGATTCGAACCGAACACAAAGAACTCAAGATGCAGGCTTCAGACGAAGCGCTGCGCATCCGTACAGATGCCGAAAACCACGTCCGTGAAGCGCGCCAAAATCTGCGCCAACAAGAAGAACGCATCACGCGCAAAGAAGAAGCACTTGACCGTAAGGTTGAGGGTGTCGAACGCCGTGAACGCCAGATCACCCAGCGCGAGCGCCAAGCTGAGCTTACCAATGCCGAAGCCGAGCAGTTCAAGTTGCAGCAACGCACCGAGCTAGAGCGCATCTCGGGTCTCAGTGAAGAACAGGCCCGCGAAGTCATTCTCGCCAAGGTCGAAGCCGAAGCCCGTGACGAATCTGCGCGCCGCATCCGCGAGATAGAACGCGTCGCCCAAGACGAATCGGACAAGACCGCCCGGAAAATCATCAGCATGGCGATTCAACGGTGTGCGTCCGATTACGTCGCCGAAATCACGGTTTCGACTGTGCCTCTTCCCTCCGAAGAAATCAAAGGTCGTATCATCGGTCGCGAAGGGCGCAACATCCGTGCCTTTGAGCAGATCACCGGCGTCGACATCATCGTCGACGATACCCCAGACGCCGTCACCCTGTCGTGTCATGACCCCGTCCGTCGTGAAGTCGCCCGTCTGTCTTTGGGCAAACTCCTCAAGGACGGGCGTATTCATCCGACCCGCATCGAAGAAGTCGTCCAGAAAACCCAGCAGGAACTCGATGTGGTCATGCGCGAAGAAGGCGAGCGCGTCGCCTATGAAGCCAACGTACAGGGCCTACACCCCGATTTGATTAAACTTCTCGGACGGCTCAAGTTCCGTACCAGCTACGGGCAAAACGTCCTGCATCACTCGCTCGAGTGCGCTCTGCTGGCGTCACACATGGCTGCCGAACTCGGTGCAAACATCGCCATCGCCAAAACCGCTGCCTTGTTGCACGACATCGGCAAAGCCGTCGACCACGAAGTCCAAGGACCACACGCAGTCATCGGCGCAGACATCGCCAAACGGCTCGGTCGTTCGCCGGCCATTGTCCACGCAATCGCAGCCCACCACAACGACGAAGAACCAACCACGGTCGAAGCATTCTTGGTCCAAGCGGTCGATGCAATCTCGGGCGGTCGTCCGGGTGCACGCCGTGAGACACTCGATTTGTACATCAAACGGCTCGAAGCCCTCGAAGGCGTGGCAACGTCATTCGAAGGTGTCCAACGTGCCTTTGCCGTCCAAGCCGGGCGTGAAGTGCGCATCATGGTCGTCCCCGAGACAATCGACGACCTCGGTAGCATTCAATTGGCTCGCAATATCGCCAAAAAAATCGAAGAAAGCCTGCAATATCCTGGTCAAATCAAAGTAACGGTCATCCGCGAAACGCGTACGACCGAATACGCCCGCTAACCTGCCCAAGCCTCCGATGCATGTATGTGCTTCGGAGGCTTTTTGTGCATGTTTGCGCAACCCCAAGGACGAATCCCTCGACTCTCGTCGACGACAGCGCATCCCCGCTATCCCAGTCAAACACAGCAACGATTGTCGAACATTCTCGTCACAACGCAATCGCGACGGTGCGTTCTGGCGGTATGTGTTCCCTCTGGCTGCCGAACTGCAAACAGACAGGGCAGGTGCATTGGGGTGTTCGATGCAATCTCCCATGCAAATTCGACCCAGTCCGCTGCAGAACTCGAATTCGATGCAGCACCACATGCATAGACAGATGCTTCCAACATGAAGCATCGCAAGCCCTGCTTCTCTGGTTTTCGCACGGTTGACGGCCCTGAACAGCACCTGCACCCCACGCGGCCATCGATTGATTGCCGTTTTAGTGCTTAGAATCATGAGGATTCCTGCAATTCGCATGTATAATTAGGGCAGTCAATCATGGGAGTTTTGCGTGACGTATGCACTCACACTCGGACCGTTCCACGCAGCATGGCGTGGTCCACAACGATTCATCATGGACATAGATGGCGAGTCGATTACCAACATCGACTGCCACAGCGGTATGAATGCCCGCAATTGCACCGATATCATTTGCCGGACTGCGCTTATCGACGTTCCGGCTATCGTTGCACGCGTCTGTGGGACGTGTAGCCACGCTCATTCGTTGGCCTATGCCCATGGCCTCGAGGTAATCAATCGCATCCAAGTGCCAATACACGCGCGAATCATCCGGGTTATTGTCTGTGAACTCGAACGAATCGCGATGCACCTCGCTGGTGCAGCTACGGTCTGCGATATTGTCGGCGTGACGCAACACAGTACCGACCTGCGCCAGCTCCAATTTGCCGCCAATACCTTACTGCTCGAAGTCATCGGGAAGCGAACCAATCACGTCGTCATCGTTCCCGGCGGTGTCACAATCGAACCGACGACCCGCATACAGCAGACGCTACAGGCGGGAATAAGTAGCTTCATCAAAGCACTCTATCGCTCCATCGATCACATCATCGACGACCATCGACTGCTTGCCCGAACGGTAAACGTCGGAGTACTGAGCAATCAGGTCGCAAACCAATTACTGGTCGGCGGCGTCATAGGGCGGGCTTCCGGTGTTGCAAATGACAGCCGATTTACGCATCCTTATGACGCGTACAGTATGTTTGAGGCATCAATGGTGACCCAAGATGGCGGCGACGTCTATGCACGACTCATGGTTATGCTCCTCGAAGCGCACGAAAGTGCCAAACTCATCGACCAAGCTAATCGGCAGATGAAGGGCGGCAATACGGCAAATCCGGTGTACGAATCCATTGCAGGAAGCGCGGTAGGGACCGCCGAAGGCCCGCGTGGACTGATTACGTATGCGATTACGGCAGCGAACGCAGGGATTACCCGGTGCGAAATCAAAATCGAACGACAACTCGACCGTTCCCTCATCCAAGCACTATCCGCAAATGCACAGATCGACGATGTAATTACCATCATTGCGTCGACCGATTCGTGTAGCGCATGCGCTGAGCACTAAAGGAACCATCCACTATGGAACTTGTGGCGCTGATACTACCGCTGCTCGCAGGAATTACGGCCTGGTCAATCGACCGGGTCGTACCAACCCGACAAATCGGCTTCCTCGCTATTGGCAGTTTGTTGATTAGCGCGCTGATGCTGGTGCTGTCGGGGGTTCTCAATGGCCTGCCGCTGCAGCTCCTGCCGTTTGACTGGATGAGAATTGAAGGGTTTGTGACGACGCTCTCGCTCCGTTTTGATGCATTCACGTGGGTGGTTGCATTGATATTGTTGCTGGGGAGTGCCGCCGGCATGATTGGGCTGATCCATTCACTCCCCTATCAACTACGGAACTACGGTCGTCTGCTGGCACTTCTGCTTTTTCATGTGACCATCATTTTGGTCGGTGTCGCCGCCCAAGATTCTGTGTTGCGTGTATTCGCATGGGGACTTGCTGCCATGATTGGTGGCATCATCATGCGTCTGAGCGGGGCACTACCGGGCAGTGACACGCCACTGATTAGCATCGTTGGCGGTATCGCCGGAGCAATCATGCTCCTCGTTGCCGTCACCTGGCGGCAATACATTCCAAGCGGACCACTCCCTGGGGCATTGATTGTCTGCTGGACTCTTGCAGCGTTCCTGGGAATGGGTTTGGCCCCGTTCCACGGCTATGTGGCTGGGATGAGCAGCGCTCCTGCGATTTTAGCTATTTTCCTCGTACCGCTTGGCATACCACTCCTGGGTGCATTGACATTCATCGACATGATGTCCACTCAAGGCCCACTCATCTCTGAATACTGGCGCACAGTGCTTATCATCGTTGCGATTATCAGCGCCCTCGGGACTGCAGTCGGTGCAATTGGTTCAACCCGGTTACGCACACTGTATGGTTGGCATAGCAGCTCCGTGTATGCAGTACTGGTCCTTGCCGCCGTGAGTGACCTCCAGATTTTGGCATATGGGGTGCCGGTATTGCTCATCACTGCAATGCTGAGTCTCTGTATCATCGCATTGAGCATCGCATTCATCGAAACACGCAATTACACAGACGACCTCCTCAAACTACGCCCGCGTGCCCGCATTGGTTTTGCCGGAGTCTTATTGTTTGTCGCAGTTGCAGCGTCTATTGGTTTGCCTGGTACGATTGGCTTCATCTCGCGCTGGTGGATGGCGGAGGTGCTGATGATACACGCACCATGGATTATCATCGCCATCCTCATCAGCGGGTCAGTGCTCGGGCTCGCCTGGTCAGGTGCGCTATCGACTATTTGGCGACGCATCCCCAAAGGCACCAATACCGATTTACCGGTTATCTCCGCCATCCCTACATTCGTCGCCTTACTCAGTCCGATTGTTTTTGCTGGTGCACTACTGCTCACGGGATTTGTGCCGCAGGTACTCTGGAAGCTTTGGCTCGATCCCCTACAGGATCGTTCTGCGTTCGATAGTGTCATTACTCCACCTTCAATGCCCGGCATTGAGCTGCAGTTGATCCTGACAGCGGTTTCTGTCTTGCTGGTTGCCGTACCCGTCTATGCAAGCCGGCTGCGTCAGCGCGACATCGCAAACCCGAACGATGTCGGCTCTACTTCGGTTCCTCCAGTCGCCACCGCCGAAAGCCTGTCATTTCTGAGTTCTTTTGTGAATCCAACCCGACTTTTGGCAAGTATCTGGGAACTGTTGATTCGTTTTGGGAATGCTCTTCAATGGGTACTCAGGCTGGGCGAAGAACGCTATTATGTAGCAGGACTCGTCCTTGGTTTGATTGTCATTGTGTTATTGTTGATTTGAGGTATGTATGGTCGAATTTTTTCTGACACAATGGTCACTCCTGGGCATCGCAGCCTCGGCTGGCATAATCCTACTGGCACAAAAACGGCGCAGTACCTTGCTGGGGTTACTCCTGAACTATCTGTTTGTCGCAGCATTTTTGTCGCAACAACAATTCATCACACCCGATTTATCGCTGTTGGGCTACATGGTGAGTACGACGGTGCTGGTGAAAATCATCGCTGGGTTGTCTGCCGTTCTTATCCTCGGTATCACTGCATTGACGTTTTCTCGCGAGGAAGGAACCGAAGCACTCGACGAGTTTTCGTTGGCCGAGCTACGCCGGGCTGCCCGACGCGCCCAACGCCAAAAAATGATTGCCCCGCTCCGACTTGCGGACTTCGTGGTTCCGTTATGGGCACTCATCCTCGCGGCTATTGCGAGTTTTGTGTTGCCACGCTTGTACCCCATCGGGAGTGAATCTGTAGACTTCGCATGGTATTGGTTGACGTTGACCGGCATTTTTACGATAGTGACTGCCAACGACGTCCTCAAACTTGGACTCGGTTTGCTTTTGTGTGTGAGCAGTATCGATTTGTTGTATACCGCTATCGCAAGCACCATCCAGGTTTTTCCACTCGCAATGCTCGGGCTCACGACAATTGTGCTTTCGCTTTCGGTGTCGTATTTGAGTGCGTTGATGTACGGGCGCCTCAAGACACTCGAACTCAATGAGTTGTATAAACGCTGATGCTCTACTTACTTATCATTTTCTTCCCCTTAGCCGTCGCTGCAGGCATGTTCCTGCTTCGTTCGCAGCCGATTCCATCGATTGTCGGTGCAATCATCTGTGTGACAACGCAAGCCGTTTTGGTGCTGAAACTCCCTGTCGATGCGCCGGTCCGATTGCTCGGCTTGACGCTGACGATTGATCCATTGGGGCAATTGGTGCTCCTCACCATCCTGGGAATTGCGCTGTTTGCCTACGTAGTGACGTTTTTCATCACCCATGGGGAGCATTTTATTCCGGTGAGTCTCTTGCTGCTGGGCTTTACGAGCACGACTGTTCTCCTCCTCCAAGAGCCATTCGTCGCCGCGTTGCTGATGGTCAGCAGCGGATTAGTCGCAATTTTGGCCATCGTCGATTTGCCTATAGGCAGCACCGTATTGGTCGAGCGCTCCCCGCTGATTACCGCATTGCACTATCTCGTCCTCGTCTTACTCTCGGGTTTTGCAATGTATATGGCGTTCGTGTTGTTGACGATATACTGGCCGACTGAAGCAAACGGGCAGACTTCCCCGTCGCATCTCATCATTGCCCTTTTGATCGTAGGCTTCGGGATGCGTTTTGCGATTTTTCCATTCCATTCGTGGCTCATCGAAGTGGCGGAGTTCTCGGCGCCGATGGTGACCGTGTTTATCATCACTGCGCTCAACAGCACCGGCCTTTTGTTCTTGATTTCGACGTTCCAGTTTTTCCCCATCATCGTCACCGAAAACGAACGGGGCATGCGCGTACTGATGGTACTGGGCGCAGTCACGATGATCTTGTCTGCCCTCTTTGGACTCGCGACTCCGCACCTGCGACGCACACCCAGTTATCTGATTGTGGGCAACAGCGGGTTCATACTCGTTGGGGTTGCCAGTGCATCGAGCAGCGGTTTGGCCGGTTCTATCCTCGAATTATTCAACCACATGATCGCTGTGATGGTCATATTTGTATCGATTGCGCTGCTCGAACGTCCTGATGGTCGCCCAGTGGTAACCATCCGCCGCGATTTGTTATGGCGTTGGCCGCTCGCGGGAAGCGGATTCATTGGCGGGTGTCTATTGTTGCTCGGTGCACCACCATTCAGCTCATTCACCAGTAAAGTGTTAATCTATGATGCCGCGTCACGTACCGGACCAGGGTATGTGGTCCTGCTGGGTATCGGTACATTGTTGATGCTGGCAGCAATTGCACGTCTGCTCTACGAACGTCTGCTCGGTGCCGCCGAAGAACTCCCTACCGAAGAAATGCCCATCCTGATGGCAACGAGTGAAGTCGCCAATAGCGAGCGCCGGCAACTTTTGGAACCGGTCGGATTGACCATCGTCATGTTCGTGTTGCTCGGCATCAGCGCAACGGTAGGGGTCTATCCGCAGTTGCTGTTGTCCACCATCGAAGAAGTCATTCGCGGTCTGACCTTTGTCCACGTGGCCTCGTAAGGAGCCCTCCATGCCGCAGCAGATACGCGTCTTTCGTGCAAATACCGGTTCTTGTGGCGGGTGTGATGCCGAATTGGTCCTTGCACTCCACAAAGAGCGCGACATGGTCGTCGCAAATGCCCTCATCGATGCCGATGTGTGGCTCCTTACGGGAGTGATGGCGCCATACCCGCGTAGCGTGCTGAGCCAAACATACAGTAGCATGTCGACTCCGCCGATTATCATTGCTGTGGGACAATGTGCCATCAGCGGCGCCCCCTTTGGCCGTGCCGGTGTGGGCAATGCCCCGGAATTACCAATTAGCTATACCATTGATGGATGCCCTGTCTCGCAGGCAGTGGTCATTAGTGCGATACGCACGGCGCTGACAAATCGTGATCGCAAACGACGCGAGCGCGTCTAGTCCTTCCTGCGACATACCCCTTCGCCGACACCAAAGGAGCCGCTGTGGATATTGTGTTTGCCTATTTTCTTTACCCGGGTTTGCTCATCATTGCATTGTTGACGTTGGTATTTGGGTTTATTGTCGCGCAGCGACGCCCCGTGTTACCACCCAACTGGCGCCGATCGCTCTTGACGATTGATGGTTTCGCAGCGGTACTCAGCATGGTCCTGGCAATCGGCGCATCAATGTACATGCCATGGCCATTTAATCCTATCTATACCTCAGTGGCAGGTCCGTTGCTGATGTGGGCAGCCCTTGAAGCAGCCTTCCTGGTGCCGTCATTAGTCGCACAAACGTCTGGTTCGGCACTCGTCGTGCGCGGTGCAGCCAGAGCACTGCAAATAGGCTTTGCAGGGCGGATAGTAATCTGGTGCGTCTTTGGTGCACTCTATTGGGCAAACCAAAGCTGGCACGTCAACCTCCTGCCCGCGTATGGATTGGCGTGGATCGCTGCCTTGATGGCATTGCCCGCAGCTATCGGCATTGGGATGTTTCGCAGCGACACCGCCCTGACCGGCGTAATGACCACTGGGCTGGATTTGTCGACCGTTGCCCTGATGCAACTCGCCGCTGACGTGCGTTCAACGGTACTCATCGCAGCAGTTGCCACAAGCCTGGCACCCAAGGGCATTGAATCTGCGCCAGTGCGGATGGGCGCCGTATTGGCAGCTTACTTCGTGACGATGGTCGTCCTGCGCTTCCTCGTCAAAAACCAGCCCTTCACCACTTTGTCGGCTGCGTTACGGTGGTGTTGGTGGCGCGCGCTGCCACCCGCTTTGCTTGCACTCATCTATCTGCGCTTTATCACGGGCTAAGTCATGCAGTACGTCTCGTTGACCAATCTCAATATTCCAGGCTCTGCTATTCGTGATGTCACATTGCACATTCCAGAAGGCAGTTGCTACGGCATCATCGGTGCAGCAGGTACCGGCAAAAGCATGCTCCTCAATGCGATTGCTGGGCTATCGGGTAACGCCCTCGGGGGCATCAGCGTCGCTGGCTCGAGCGGACATCACCGCCCAGGAAGCATCGGAATCCTCACCCCACGGGTCCAACTGCCAGCCCATCTCACCGTTCTCGAATTACTCACACGACTACGCACGCTGCGAAACGGCGCAGACGATCAGACAGAAGCTGATTGCTACAGTGCAATTCGTTGGTGTGCGCTCGAACAACTCACGCAAACACCTATTGCCAAGCTCTCGTTCTTCAACAAAAGACGTGTTGCACTCGCAATGGCACTCGTCAATAAACCAGCTCTGCTGTTGCTCGATGAACCGACCGTCGACCTCGCCGCGCATGAACAGCAAGTCATGATCGACATCCTCGAAAATCTGCGTGAGCGAAACATGACCATCATCATTGCAACCCGTGGGAACGCACCCATGGAATCGCTCTTCGATCAGATTGCAGTGTTGTCTGCCGGCAAAATCATAGCCGAACTCAGTGCCCAGCACATCCGCGATATGCAACGGACACTCATGATTCGCACCAGCGAAATCCCCACTGCAGCCTACGAACACATCGTCGCAATCGAAAGCGGCATCATCGTGACGCGGCGGAATATCGTTCTCACCGGCGATGGGGTTCGCTCCCTCGCCCAAATTCTTCAAGTACTCCTCCACTACAGCGTCCATATTTTCTGCATCGAACCACGCAATCATCCCCTCGCGGACCTTGTCATGCAGGCGCGCTACCCGGTCGTCCTCGCGCATCGCTACCCCGTTCGCTTACTCACCAATGCAATCCGTGAATCCAATGCCACAGAAGAGGTAGCGTCATGATGCGTCTCGTCCGCTGGATTCTCGATGATTACATGCGCACACAACGTATCTTGGTCGAATGGGTGGCAGCAGTAGGAATCGCCTACGTTGCGTTACACGCACATTCTGATGCGGCATCTACTCTGGCAACGTGGTCGCTCAGCGTCATTGCATTTGCCCTGTATACCACCTCGGTGATTGCCGACATCGCCGAACATCCGAGCAATCTTGTGCGCCTGTTACAACTGGAGTCGCGCCGAACCTACATCGTCGCATTCCTTGTCGCAACATTCATCATCGTTGCAAGCGGTTATGCATTACTCGTCGCCGCAACATACCTATTCGCGCAGGCAGCATTCCCTGACTGGCAGCTTTGGCTCACTACGATTCCTGCCATCATCATGCTCATCGTCACCGCCATCATTGTGATGATGCTTTTGACACCACTGGTTGCCGGACCGCTCCAACGGCTCGCGCTGCTGGCGTTCATCGCAGTACCATTGGCATGGGGTCGCGTCATTGCTGTTCTCCCCGACATGCTTCCCGGCACGGTTATGGCTGCATTCCAAGCGATGTCGACATTTTTCGGTATCATGCTCTGGCCCACCATGCAGCTCTATTCCCTCACCATCAACCCGCAATTCGACACACTTTCGTTGCTCTTGGTTGTGATTCACTTACTCATCATCAGCGGCTTGACAGTACTTGCCGTTCGCTGGTATGACCGCAGGTCACTCACGATCGCCTGATGACACACCGTGCTCTGCCGCAGATTGCCAACCGGCATGCACGCACGTGACTGCATACCGCTGCTGTCTTGATCGACGCATCGCTACCGGATGATATCGTCAACCCCCTTGTTCGTCATACCCTGTTTCATGTTTCGAAAAAACCCCCCGCGCGTAGCGCGGGGGGTTGCGGTTATGGGGCTCTACACTGATGCTTCGGGAGCGCGCTGTTCAAACGTGTATACGATCAACGCAACAAAGGCAAACCAAATGACATCTGCGAGGAAGAGATGCAAAAGCTGAATCCAAATCGGCGCTAACAACACTGCATTGAGCGTGCCCAAGCCTATCTGCAACCCAAACGAACCATACAGCAACCAAGCGTATCGCTGTGTGATTGGTGTCTGCTGAATCGTCGCGAACGCCCGTGCGACCGCCAACATGACAATACCGGTTGCTATCGCGATGGCGGGATGGGCAATACGCAATCGCAACAGGATACTCGAGGTCGCATCGAGTTCCTGCATCAATCCCTCTTTAAAGCTGGTCGCAGGGAACAATGTATCACCCAAGGCAGCAATACCACCGCTGGCACCGAGAATCAACATCATCAGTATGCCAACGATTCCCCACAGCTTAGCGGGTCTTGGGACATCCCAGGTCGGTGCTCGTACCCCACGTACCCAGAATCCCGTCATGATAATCGCCGCCAACAAGAGCAATGTGTTGATCAAATGGAGCGACATCGAATATGCCCGTGTCATCGAAGGATTGTGGGCCACGAGTTCAAATAAAACCAACATTGCACCCAGCAATGCTTCGATAATCACGAACACGAATGAAGCGACCGCTCCCGCACGGACAATATGCCCTTTTGGGAAAAGCCGAAATCCAATGTAGAGCATCCCTGCAATCAGAAACAACAGCAAACCGCTCGTAATCCGATGTGATATTTCGATGATTGTTTCGAGCATTGGCTCTCGTGGAATGATTTCACCATTACAGAGTGGCCAGTGGGCACCACAACCTGCGCCAGATCCCGTGGCACGAACAAACGCACCCCACAAAATCACCAAAACCGTGTATCCCAACACCGTCCACACATAGCGCTCATAGCGTTTGATAGCCATATTGTTACATCCTTCACAAACAAAGATGACGCAATTGTAGCCGAGCGGCAAAAAATGTGCAACACATAGGATGATGAGAGAATTGACCTGCTAGAATATCGATATGCCTGACACGACATTGCACCTGACAACGACATCCATCGAACAGACCATTGCATTTGGCCAATATATCGGGCAGCACCTCGAGGCTGCCGACCTCATTTTGTTGTGTGGTGGACTTGGTGCTGGCAAAACGCACCTCACCAAAGGAATCGTCGCTGGCCTCGGCAGCGGCGACACCGTCACAAGCCCGACGTATGTCTTTATCAACGAATATCGACTGTCGGCACAGCGGACTGTTTTTCATGTGGACCTCTACCGAGCCGAAGACCCGCACGAACTCGCGTCGATTGGGCTCGACGATGCACTCAGTGGGCACGGTACCTGCATCATCGAATGGCCCGAACGTGATCCGAGCCTATTCGCACTGCCGCATCTCGCAATTGAGCTGACCATAAACACTACGGGGAGCAGGGATATCGCCATGCATGCGCTCGGAAGTCGCGCTTCGGCCCTCATTGCCATCATCCGCACAACATGGCTGAACGGAACCACATTATGATGCTCACCATCGACACCAGCGGGACGCTGAGTGGAATCGCAATTACGCAGGATCAACGCATCCTGGCGGAGCTCCAATGGCAAAGCGGGCGCCGTCACAGCGAACAGGTCTTGCCGCAATTAGACAGCCTCTGTCGGTTAGTCGAGGTGACACCCCCTCAATTCACACACATCGCGGTGGCCCTCGGCCCTGGCAGCTGGAGTGGAATTCGCGTAGGCATCAGCATCGCCAAAGGATTGGCAATCGGGACAAATGCAACAATTATCGGAGTCGCTTCCCTCGATGCACTCGCCTGGGAGCGACGTGGCACTGCATGCACGGCTGCACTGAGCCTTGGCCGTGGTCGTTTTGCGGTGGCACATTATCCCGCACAACTCTGGACCCCTGGAACGGTGCCTGCCACAAATCAAGCCACCATAACAGCAGAGCAGGGTGAATCCTTTGTGTGCGACAACGGAACTGCCCAAGCAGTCATGCAGGCAATTCCCAATCCTACCCTGCACATCATATGGCCGCGTCCATTCACATATGCCCTGATTGCCACCGAGCTCCTCCACAGTCACGATACAAAAACGTTCCGATGTGAACCAATCTACCTCGGCGATGCGGTACAACGCCAGTGAATCATCCGCTCCACTCAAAAGTGTGGTGCGGGCTATCGTTGTCGATTGCCGTTGCATTAGGGTACCTGTTCTTTTCAGCGGGGCAATCGCCGTTCGTTCAGGCACAGATCACCGTCCAACGCACCCCCAGCACAGACCAATGGTTCCTCGAACGCGTTGGAGCGCCAGCAATCAGTACGCAACGCAGTGCACCAGTGCTCGTCGCCGTCATCGATGACGGCGTCGATCGCGACGAACCGCAACTCAAAGACCAAATCGCAGGCGTCATCAATATTGTCGCCCCTGACCCAATGCGTGACCGCAGTGGCCATGGCACCCATACCGCTGCAATCATCGCAGCACGACCAGGGGTTACCGGCATCCGCGGGGTGTGCATCGAGTGCAGACTCATCATCATCAAAGCAATCACCAATCACGGCTATGGGAGTGACGTCACCGTCGCCCGAGCGATCGACCTCGCCGTCGAACGTGGCGCACGCGTGCTGAATCTGAGCATCGGTGGCACCGCAGACACCCCTGCAATCCGCCGTGCAATCGCGCGTGCAATCGCGCAAGACATTGTCGTCGTTGCCGCAGCCGGTAACCAAACGGATACCGAGCGCCCCTTCTACCCGGCGGCGTACCCCGGAGTCATCGCCGTCGGGGCGATCGACAGATTCAACCACCACGCACATTTTGCGAGCAGCGGTGCCTACATCGACATCGTTGCGCCAGGCGTCGATATCGTCAGCCTAGACTCCAGCCCACGTGGCTATAGCAGTATGCAGGGGACAAGCACCGCAGCACCGCAAGTCAGTGCCGCTGCAGGACTCCTGCGCGCGCAATTCCCGCACGAAAGCGCAGCACGCATCCGAACGGCACTCCTCGTCAGCGCCACCGACCTCGGACCACGTGGTCATGATCATCGGTACGGCGCAGGGTTACTCAACATCACATCGGCAATCAGCTATTTGCGCCAACAACGGGTACGTGCCATCGCACGCTGACACACGCTCCAACAGGGTTACATCGGTGTGGGTCCAGCTTTTTTGATTGCAGCAGCCGCGCGCTCGCCACTCAACATCGCTGCATTAATACTACTCGCAACGGTGTACTCACCGGCCAAATACAATCCGGGAATGTGCGTAATGGTTCCGGGCAGGGTGGCATGAATACCCACAGGTTGATCAAACTGGGCGTACGGAATGCGATAGATGCGCAGGCGTTTATAGGTCAAAAATGCGTCCGGTTGACCAATAATCCGGCGGAGATCGGCTTCTGCCCGCTCGAAAAACGCTTCATCGTCCATGAGCGGGATGCCGAGGACCGTCGCACTCAACAAGTGCCGACCCTCGGGTGCATACTCCGGTGCCACTGCCGTCATTTGCATGGCATTGTTGACGAACGCATCCGGGGAAGCATTCAGCCATAGTTTTTTTTGGGTGGTCAACGCGCGAGTCCCAGCCCAATACAAGGTTGCGGTTCCCTTGGCAACTGTGGGCAGGGTGAGGCCACTCAGTTGCTCTGCGATAGGCGCAGGTACGGCAAGCACCACCGCATCAGCGTGCACCTGAGAACCATCGGCCATGACGACACCCACGACACGATCCCCCGCATACCACAACGTTTCGACAGGTCGATTGAGCTGAACCTGCTGATCTGGTAACAACCCGTCGGCGAGTTGCTGTGTCAACGCACCCATACCTCGGGATGGAACCACGGTACGCCCCGCCGCCAACATCTGGAAGTCGTAGACAAAGCACTTGGCACTCGTCTCGAGACTCCGATCGAGGAATATTCCGCCATAGAACGGTGCAAAAAAGCGCTCGATGGTCCGGGTCGAAAAGCCGAACGCCTCCAAATACTCCCGGGTCGTCCGATCTGGTTGTGCCTGTACCGCCGCAAACGGCATCCGTTGCACCATCAGGCGAAGCGCTAAAATGCGCAGTTTATCAATTGCTGAGACACTATCTGCCCATATTGCGGCCCATGCCGAGCGCCAATCCCGCAGCGGATCGGTGAGCACACTGCGCTTTCCGTTGACCGCGACAACGGCTCCCGGATCAAATGCACGCAGCGCTAATGCGTCATAATCAAACCAGCGTTGAGCCGCAGGGTATGCATCAAATAACACTTGAAAGCCGCGGTCGAGGCTGTACCCCTCCACAACGTCGGTGCGCACCCGCCCACCAATTCCATCACTCGCCTCTACAATCGTTGTATGAATCCCTGCTCGTTGTAACGCGCGCGCGCACGTCAGACCGGCCAATCCTGCGCCGACGATAATGACATGCATAGACTTCTCCTCGCCACGGCGTTTTTCTCTGTCGCTATTATACGAGTGGTGGTATCATATCGATGACCAAAATAGTGGAGTTATACTATGCAACCCATTTGTTTGCAACTCTATACCTTGCGCGATGCGATGAGCGCCGATTGGAAGGCGACTCTCAAGCGCGTCGCTGATATCGGGTATGCCGGTGTCGAGATTGTGTATTCGCATGACGTCTCGATCGCTGCATTGCGTTCCGAGCTCCAAGCAAACGGCCTGCGCGTCTCGGGCGCACATGTCGGTGTTGATTTTTTGCGCCAAAACATCGATGCCGTCATCAACGACATCAAAACCTTGGGGGGCTCATATGTCGTTTGTCCGTGGATTGCACCGTCAGATCGTGGGGATGCCGCCAATTGGCGGGCGTTCATGCACGAGTTCGAGACCTACGGCGAACACTGCAAGGCTGCCGGAATCCAATTCCTGTATCATCACCATGACTTCGAGCTCGCCCCACTGGGAGACACCAACGCTCTGACAATTCTCCTCGACGAAAGCAAAACTGGCACCATAAATGCCGAACTCGACGTCTATTGGATTGCCTATGCGGGAATGGATCCTGTTGCCCTCATCAACAAATATGCACAGCGTGTGCCCTGCGTCCATCTCAAAGATATGCAGGCCAACACCCGTGCGTTTGCAGAAGTGGGTCATGGCACACTCGATATCGCAGGCATTCTCAAGGCTGCTGATGCAGCAGGCGCACGGTGGCTCATCGTCGAACAA
This sequence comes from Thermoflexus hugenholtzii JAD2, assembly GCA_945881915.1. Lineage (GTDB taxonomy): Bacteria > Chloroflexota > Chloroflexia > Chloroflexales > Roseiflexaceae > UBA965. Next base: position 41,569 of record CAMCVW010000007.1, read on the forward strand.
GATGTCTGCCAGCGTGACCCCTTCGAGAGCGTTGCAATGAGCTATGCTTGGCTCAAAACTCACGGTCGTTGCTAAACTCCCTCGCCTGCACCCCTCAACGGCGCGAGGGGTGCTTTTTTGTGCTCAGCATATTCTCACATTTTGGTCCACATCGCAGCGCATTTACGGCGTATTATTAGAGTAATTATCAGGCACCAATGCAGGTGGATGTCACATGGTGACATGAGGACGCACGTGCCTGTTTTTCTGTGAATAGTTAAGTTGTGAAGTTCATCACATAACAAAGGGAGTGGTGCATGGCGCCAAAACCGCGCGAAATGCTCAAGGGAATGGCAATTTCAGACACCGCCATTCGGCAGCCAGTTTTTATCACAATGCTGATGCTTCTGGCAGTCACCTTCGGTATCCTGTCGTATTCGACCATACCTGTGAATTTGCTACCCGAAATTAATGTACCTATCGTCGCAGTCACCATTAGTTACCCCGGCGCAGGCCCAAATAGTGTCGTCGAGCAAGTCAGTAAACCCGTCGAACAAGTAATGAATACCATCAGTGGTATCAAACACATTACGTCGACCTCGTCAGACGGGCTCGTCATATTTGTGCTCGAATTCAACGAGAGCACAGACATTTCCCAAGCCGAAACCGACGTTCGTGAGAAGATAAATACGATACGCAATTCCCTCCCCAAAGATATTCGTGAGCCCATCTATGCGCGCTTTGACCCAAATCAAGCAGCAATTCTGTCTATTGCAATCTCACCCCTCGAAGACATTGACTCACTGACGATGCGCGACCGCATCACCGACGAAATTGTACCGCGTCTGCAACGCGCCGCAGGCGTTGGGTCCATTTCGGTCAACGGTGGTTTGACCCGTCAAATCAATGTCATGATGAAGTTGGATAAATTGCAGGCGTATGGCCTCATCCCTGCGCAACTCATCGGTGCACTCCAATCAGCGAATGCCAATCTGGGTCTCGGCTCGATGAGCGCAGGAACGCAAGACATCAATCTACGTGCACCGAGTATGCTGACCAGCATCGATGATATTGGCAGAATCCAAATCACGGGCACCAACTACACCATCAACGACGTTGCCACCGTCGAAGAAGGCATCGCTGATCGCCTCAACTATACCCGACTCGACGGCAAAGATACCATTATCTTGGATGTGCGAAAACAATCGGGCACCAATACCGTTCAGGTCGCTGAAGCGGTCAAAACCGCACTTGTTGCTACCTTCGAAAAACGTACCGATATGTCCTATATCATTCCCCGAGATCAATCCGTTGCCGTCAGCGAGGCGGTCATCAGTTCACTCGAAGAATTGATTTTTGCCTCGATTGCAGCGTTACTCGTCGTGTTTGCCTTCTTCCGTGACATACGGAACACACTTATCACCATGGCTGGCTTACCGATTATTTTGATCGCCACATTCATCTTTTTGCCCATGTTTGGATTGACCATCAATCTCATCACCCTGCTCGCACTCTCACTCTCGGTAGGGTTGGTCATCGATGATGCCATCGTGGTCCGCGAAAACATCTTTCGCCATACGCTGCGTGGCGAGAATGCGCGCGTAGCTGCAAGTCGCGGCACCGCAGAAGTATCGCTTTCGGTTCTCGCCATGACACTGACTATCGTGGCAGTATTTGTTCCAGTCACGTTCGCTACGGGTACGACGGGAATCATCTTCAAGTCGTTCGGAATCGTGGTTGCAGTTGCCATGATGATTTCTTTGATCGAGGCATTCACGTTTGCCCCGATGTTGTCAGCGAATCTTTTTCGCACCACCGTGCAGAATCTCCTCCACGGCAAAAAACCGCATACTACCTCCATCGACAACGACGATGCGAATGCTTCTCTGCTCCATGAAGCAGAAGAAGATCCGGGCAAACTCGGTGCATGGTACGGGAAGCAGCTCGCGAAAACACTGTCGACACGCACAAATCGTATTTTGGTGATGGTCGTCGCCCTGCTTGTGCTTGTCCTGAGCTTTGGAGTCGCCAGTCAGCTCAAATTTACCTTCTTCCCCGCCGAAGACCCACATGAGTACATCGTCGGCTTCGAGCTCGTCCCCGGGACGAACCTCGCCGAGACCGATCGTGTTGCACAACAATTCGAGCAAATCCTCATAGCCGAGAAAAACGTCACCTCGGTGATTTCGACCATCGGTTTTGTGGGCAATCCAGAACGTGCAGAATTCAGCGTCAAATTAGAGGGCAAAACCCCTACCACTGACGCACAACAAGCAGTGCGACCAAAACTCACGTTCGCACCCAACCTTTCATTCGGTACGCCGAGCTTCCAGGGCTCGAGCACGGCAGTGACCGGTCGGACGTTACAGGTCAGCTTGCAGACCAATAAATCGGTCGAATCGCTGGAGCCAATTGTCGAGGCACTCCAAGCAAACATGGTAGCGACGACCGGAATTGTCGACGTCGCCACAAACTACACCAGCGGAAAGCCCGAATTGCGTCTTTTGGCTGATCCTGCTCGTATTGGCGACCTCGGCCTCACCAACGCCGACATCGCCTCATCGGTCCGTGCCCTCATCAATGGTGAGCGTGCCACAGTGCTCCGTCGTGACGGCAAAGACACCGACGTCGTGGTCCGCTTGGCTCCGTCTGACCGCCAGAATCCCGGTGCATTGGGAGACATCGTCATCCCGACCCGCAGTGGTTCGGTCACCCTGAGCTCATTGGGTAAATTTGAATTAGCTTCGAGCCCGGTCAGTATTCGTCGGTATGACCGATTGACACAGATTCTCGTCGGTGCAAATCTCGATAAGCTGAATACCGCAGATGCGCAAACGCAAATCACGGAGTTCATGAATAGCCAGAACTTACCAAACGACGTGGTCTGGTCATTCACCGGTGTCGTCCAGCAACAGACCGAAGGATTCACTTCGTTGTTCATCGCCATGTTGCTGTCTGTTTTATTTGTCTACATGGTGCTGGCATCGCAGTTCGGATCGTTCACACAACCACTGGTCATCATGTTGGCCATGCCATTCAGCTTCATCGGTGCCTTCCTTGGGTTGTTGTTGACCAACACAGACCTCGACATCACGGGCATGATTGGACTGATTCTGCTGCTCGGTCTCGTGACCAAGAATTCTATTCTTTTGGTTGACTTCACCAACAAGCTTCGTGCAGCCGGAATGGAAAAGAACGAGGCACTGCGTGTGGCAGGATCGGTACGCCTCCGACCCATTCTGATGACAACGTTTGCCATCGTCGCTGGTGCATTACCCGTCGCAATGGGCATCCACATATTCGGAACGGGTCAAGGCAGTGAATTCCGGCGTGGTCTGGCGACCGTTCTCATCGGCGGTCTGACGACTTCGATGATCCTGACGCTGTTTGTTGTCCCGGCCGCGTATAGCCTGCTCGACTCCTTCGCAACTCGGTTTGGTCGCAAACCTGACCACGAATAACGATACATGTCTTCATGGACGAAAGGACGCATCATGCGTAAACAATTTCTGCGTACTCTGATTATTTCCGGAATCGCTACCGGCCTGATTGCATGTGGCCAGGCGACCGCAGCCACTTCCACACCAACTGCAGCTTCTCCCAGCGCGATGGCGACAGCAACTGCGCAACCAACGGTTGACCTGGGTAACCTTGTCGCAACCGCTGCTCCTACCGATTCGAGCAACATGACTGCTTCATTGGTCAGCGGGACCGGCGAAGTGAAAACGTTGAATGACGCCGAGCTGAACTTCCAAGTCACGGGCACTGTTTTGGAAATTCCTGCCCGCGAAGGCGATATGGTCAAATCGGGTGATCTGCTGGCAACCCTCGACACCACGTTGTACGACCAACAGGTCGCACAAGCTACCGCAAACTTGGCATCTGCCAAAGCAACCTTCAACGGGTTGCGTGCCAGCGGACCCGACGATATGCTCGCGCAGGCACAGCTTAACCAAGCACTAGCCGCTCAAGAAACAACCAAACCCGGCAGCACCAGCGCAGATGCACGTGCCGCAGCGCTGAGCCTCGATGTCGCCAAATCGAATCTCAAGAGCACAAAAGATCGTTTATCCCTCTCAAAAACACAGGCCCAGTTGCAACTCGATCTCGCCAATCAAACATTGACACAGGCCACCTCACAGCTGACGTATGACCAGTGGAACTGGGAATGGGTCGTCAACGAAGGTACCGATCCCGTCCAGCCGACCATGATGGGGCGTCCGAACAAAATCGGTGACAGCACCATCAAGCGCTACAAAATGGCCTTCGAAGTATCGGTGTCGCGCCGTGACGCAGCAGTAATCGGTCTGCGAAACGCACAAATTGGATTTGACCAGGCAAGTCAAGCCGAACTCGTCGGCAACAACACCGCACAACAACAGCTCGACCAAACGCAGCTCGCCTACGACCGGGTGGTCAATCCCACTGGACGAGATCTCGCGAACCTCGAAGCAACAGTTGCATCTGCCCAAGCAGCAGTGAATCGCATCGTCGCCGCTCGAGCGCAGGCCGAAGCAGGCGTCGCCCAAGCCGAAGCAGCGCTCACACTGGCAACCATCAACCGGGGTCGCGCCGAAATTCGCGCACCATTCAATGGCACCATCGCGTATATCACCATCGGCATCGGCGACCCTGCGAACCCAGCTGGACGTCCAGTCATTCAAGTCGTCGACACCGAAAATCTGCGCATCGATGCATTGATTAGCGATGCAGACATCGGCAACGTGTCACTCAATCAAAACGTCACCGTCAGTGTTGATGCTGTCCCCGGCCAACAGTACGAAGGAACCGTGTCGTTTGTGTCGCCGATTGCAATCGGCGTCGGTAATGTACGGTCGTACACCATCCATGTCGATCTCAAAGACACCACCAACCTCCGTGCAGGCATGAGCGCACGCGTAAATCTACTCGGCGAATAACGGATCTTCGTCCAACAACAATACTGTCCGCCACCAATTGCCCCACTCGCCAGCAGAACGCTCGGCGCGGTGGGGCAGATGTTTGAGCCACCAAATGTGGTGCGCGCGCATATCGCCGCCACCCCACTCCGCTGCGGTTACGCGTCGTGCAGGTGCGTTTGCACTCGCTGGGTAGTCGAGGAATCGGTCACACGTCGATAGCACCGCTCCACTCCGGCCCCATTCGTAATCGCGCGTGCTGTTGGGAGCATAGTGGACATTGCCGCATGCAGCCGCACCAGGACTCGTCAAATCGTACCGAATGAACTCCTCCCAGAGGTTGTGCAGATGCGCATTTTTTTCATACGTATGCGCCATTATTGATTCGACCCGATGCCCGAAGTTTTCGAGCATACAACCGACATCCCGCTCATAATTAAATCCCATCATGACAGTATTTCGTACGGCATCAGGACAGATAATTGGTGGTGCATTGCACCAGAATGCCGTCGGTCCGATCATGACTGACTCGTATTCACCAGCATATGGGAACGAAAAGACCCAGACTTCGTCGTATTCGTCCCGCGCTAACTTCGTCAGCAGGTAGAACTGCTCGATGCGCTTTCGGTAATCGAGCGCATCTGGCTGATGCATCGCCTGCGTTGCCCATTGCCGCAGAAACGTTTCGCTCGTATAGCGGAAGCCATCGATTTTGGCGGGGAACCACGGCGCATCGAGCGCACGGACAATCTGATAGGCGACCAAGCCATGACTCGCCGTGTGGATGTCTGCGATGTACTGTTGGGCGAGGGCGTACGGGTCATGCCAGCCCATGTGTTGATGCAACCGGGTTTTGTCGGGGACAATCCACGGATCGTGGACAATCATCAGGACACGCGGACGATATTGCACAGGCATGGCTTTTCCTTTTGAAAACACAAGAAAAACGTCCGGTTCGTATGCTCCGTTCCATTGTAATGCGTAGCGCACGTGGTATACTTTTTTTAGACACGTATTTTGCGCTGTGCCTGTTTTCTCCCCATCCCGTATGCTTCTGAGCTACGTATACGGTGCCTCAGCTCGCCCATGACGCCACCTGACACATCACCCATACCCACCCAGGTGACAAACGAAGCTGTCGGTACCCTCACACGAGACATCGTTGGCATGTGCATGGTTTTTTATGCCTGTTCCCGTCAAAAATAAGGAGTCTGGTGTGCCACGTATCCGCAGTAAACTTCCAACGACCACTCTACCGGCCGCTGTCGATTCAGCGACGCCTGCTGAAGTAGAGTACGAAACACCCAAACAAGCAGCTGTACGCTCCATCCCTGTTCGAACACCGCAGCCGGTCGTAGCACCAGTGGTCAGTACCGACCCGCGGCCAGCCCTCCAGATTGAATTCGAAGGACTGACCATCCAAGAACTCCGCGAGATGGCCAAATCGACCGGTGTCGTCTTCACGGCAAGCCATAAAAAACACGACCTCATTACACTGTTGTTGCAAGAACCCGCAACGCCTGTCGAAGAAACCCCTGTGCTCAACTTGACCAGCGAAGGTGTCCTTGATATTGTGCAAGACGGCTTCGGCTTTTTGCGCGGTGACCGCATGCTGGCAAGCCCGAACGACGTCTATGTTTCGCAATCACAGATTCGGCGCTTTATGTTGCGTACCGGTGACAAAATCATCGGCACTGTGCGCCCCCCAAAAGACAACGAACGCTATTTGTCGCTGTTGCGCGTCGAACAAATCAACGGCTTGGATCCCGATATCACCCGCAAGCGCCCAACCGCAGATCAGTTGGTGCCAATCTTTCCGAATCAACAAATCAAGCTCGAAACAGAGCCGAATATTTTGTCCACTCGCTTGGTCGACCTGGTGGCACCGATTGGACGCGGTCAACGCGGCCTCATTGTGTCACCGCCCAAAGCCGGCAAAACGCTGCTGCTCAAAACCATCGCGAATGGGGTCACCGTCAATCATCCTGATATCCATCTCATGGTATTGCTCATTGGCGAACGTCCCGAGGAAGTCACCGACATGCGCCGCTCTGTGCAAGGCGAAGTAATTTCGAGCACGTTTGACGAGCCCGTCGAAGACCATGTCAAAGTGGCAGAAATGACCCTCGAACGTGCCAAACGACTCGTCGAAATAGGGCAGGATGTCGTCATCCTGATGGACTCGATTACCCGCCTTGCACGTGCCTACAATCTCGAAATTCCCCCCAGTGGTCGCACCCTCTCAGGTGGTATCGACCCGGTCGCCCTCTACCCACCCAAACGCTTCTTCGGTGCTGCTCGCAACATCGAGAACGGTGGTTCACTCACCATCATCGCCACCTGTCTCGTGGACACCGGGAGTCGGATGGACGACGTCATCTACGAAGAATTCAAGGGCACCGGCAATATGGAGCTGCACCTTGACCGCAAGCTCGCTGAGAAACGCGTTTTCCCCGCAATCGACATCACACGCAGCGGCACGCGCCGTGAGGAACTTCTATTGGGCACCGAGGTTATCAAGCAGGTCTGGACAATGCGCCGTATGGTCACGATGCTCGGCGAAAACGAAGGAACTGAGCTGGTCCTCGCACGCATGTCCAAAACCCGCACCAATGCCGACTTCCTCGTTTCACTCAGCAAACCAAGTTAGTTGTATAATTATTCACACAGAGATTTAGTTGGCATTCTGGTCCTCCCACACGAGCACCAGTTGCTGATTCACAATAATGGTGAGTTATGACGTTCCTTCGCCGATTCGAAACATTCATGGAGCACCTGCTCGAAACATCCGTTTCGCGCTACCTCAAGCGTCCACTCGATCAAGTGACGCTCGAGCGCCGGTTGCAGCGCACCATGGAAGCAAACCAAATCGATGTGCGCGACCAAATATACGTCCCCTACCGGTATGAAGCGTCGATTCATCCTGCGGATTACACCGCATTGCTGCGCCAGCATCCGCTGCTTGACTATGACTTGACCATCTATCTCACGCGCCTCGCGCAGGAGCGTGGATTTGCGACAGTCAAATTTATCGAGGTCGTCATCACTGCCGATCCCAAAGTCGAACGCAGCACCGTGTTGCTCAACAGCGAATCTGGGGCTAACAGCAACAGCGACATGACTGCTGCGGCCACTGCACTGGACTTCGTACCTGACGACCATCGTTCAACCCAGGTCGATACGACTCCTGAACGTTACCCCATCAATGCGCAATACGCGCTCGCGGTGACCATCAACGGTGCAGTACACACGATACCCATCTTGCAGACCGAAATAACTATCGGCCGCAGCACCAAGAATCACGTCGTCCTCCCAGACCCGCTCGTATCGCGCCAACATGCACGTATCAACTACAGTGGTCGACGGTTTTTGCTGACTGACCTTGGCACACGCAACGGCTCACGCATCAACGGCACTCTGATTCGTGACAATAGCATGCCCATTGCAATCAATACCGATGTCATCACCATCGGGAGCTACACGCTCAAAGTAACGATTGCACACAGCGATGAATGAGCTGGCCAATGCATCCATGGAACTCATCATTTGGGTATTCAGACTGGCACTCGTTGGTCTGATCTACTTCTTTGTCTGGCGCATTTTCAGAGCAATCATTCGTGGTGACCAAAACATGCCCGCCTTTACGGGTACTTCTGTTTTTTTGGTCGTACAACGTGCAGGGACGACGTTATTGCAACGGAACAAAGTCTACGAGGTCTACGACAATACAGTGATTGGCAGGAGCGCGGACTGCACCATCCAAATCCCCGACAAGCTCATCTCGGACCGCCACTGCGTCGTCAATGCACAGGACGATGTCTGGTATATCCGTGATCTCGGGAGTACCAACAAGACCTACATCAATCAGCTGCAAGTGGTCACGCCCGTCCAACTCGAGGATGGCGACGTCATTACCGTGGGGCAGGTGGAACTCAGATTGCATATCAACACTGGAGCAGCATGATGACAGGCGCATTCCGTGTTGCACGGCGCTACGAAGCACGGCTGTGGGGTGGGAACCGCATGGCGAGTTGGCTTGGCGTGGAAGACGCACCGGCATCGTTCGCCGAATCATGGCAGGTCTACAACGACAATGTGGTCTGTACCGGTCCGTATACTGGCCGCACGCTCCGATCTGTCGTCACTGAATGCAGGGCAAAGCTCGTTGGTGCACGCTCTTATGCACGCTACGGGGACGATTTCCCCCTTCTTGCAAAATTCATCGACGCAGGGCAAGCATTATCTGTCCAAGTACATCCAGACGATGCCTATGCACATAGCCACGAAGCGCACACCGGGTTCCACGGCAAAACCGAAGCCTGGTACATCATCCAGTCAGACGCCCAGAGCGACGTGATACATGGATTGACGCATCCGATGACCAGCGTAGCCTATGCTGCTGCCATCGCCGATGGAACGCTCGAAGCGCATCTGCGCCACGTACGCATCAAACCAGGCGATACCATTGATGTTCCAGCAGGAACAATTCATGCAATAAACGCCGGGGTTTTTCTCTTCGAAATCCAGCAGACATCCGATTTGACGTACCGTGTCTATGACTATCTGCGCCGTGACGATCAGGGGAATCTCCGCACACTGCATATTCCGCAGGCCATCGCCGTCTCGCACCTCGGAACGGCGACCCCTGCGCTTGCACAGCCAATCATGCATGCGCTCGGCTACGAAGAACTGGTGCGCTCGGAATTTTTTGTGATGGATCGTATCAGTACGCAGCACGAACACCATTGGCAGTGCCCGGCAGATTCTTTTCAAATCCTGACATTCATCGACGGGGAATGTCGCCTGAGTGATGATTCGGGGATTCACTTGCTCAAAAGAGGTGAAAGCATCATCATTCCCGCAGACAATACGGGGTACTCCATCGAGCCGCTGCCCTCCGCCACCTGGCTGCGTTGTTGGGTTCCCGAATAGGGCTACTCCGCCAGCGCGTTGTGAATGTCGGCTCGGATTTGTGCAAGTTCGTCGTCGATATTCGTCAGTGCCTGCCCTGCCGCCGTCAATCGGGTGACTTCACTCGCCACCAAGCGCGTGTACGGTCCGAGTGCATCGCGCACGCGTGTATCCATACGTTGCAGTTCCTGTTCGAATTGGCCATCAATGCGCTCCATCAATTGCTGGCGAACGTCTGCCAGTCGTTGATGGAGGTCTTTTTTGAGTGCCCGTCGTCGTGCGGGAATAATATACAACCCCCCGAGCGCGATGACGCTGGCAGCCACAACACCGGTCGTGTCGAACACAGCTCCTTTGAGCAAGGTGGCAATCAAGGCACCTAACCCAATTGCACCCACTTGTATCAGTGCAGTAGCAGTCACAGCGTTCTTGAGGTCCGCTGATATTTTGGCTGCTTCAGCACTGCGGTCATATGAGGCCACAATGGTTCCTGCTGCATCGACCATGTCGCGGATGAGGGCTTGGCGATTATACTGAAAAACGGTCATGCCATCTCCGACGGCATCGCTGTTTGGGCCACTCTGGCGTCGGATGTAATCACTGACCCCTTGCCATAACTGCACATTGCGTTCGATCATCCAGTCGACCAATGCCTGGGCGCGGGTATCGATTTGTGTGGCCAAATCCGCTGCCACATCGCGTTCAAATGCTTGTTGCAGTACGTCGCCACGGAGCAAAAGGTGCAAGTTCAGGAATCGAATGTGTTCGTCGAAAAACTCCATCCCGCGGAGTTCGGCATCACTGAGTGCTGCCGCCAAACTTGCACGATGTCCTGCGATGTCTCTGCGCATATCCACAAAAAACTGCTCGCGCTGTCGTTCCAAGTGCGCTACCACGTGGACATCCTCGTCGACAATGGCGCGTTGCGCGGCCAGTGTTCGCTGCATGACTGCAACGGTCTGTGCGACGACCCCCAGTGGCGAAGCCAGCCGGATTTCGAGTCGGGTACGATCATCGAGCTGTTCGTGTAAGTAGCCCTGCAGGGCATGCATCCCCGAAGCAGCACGCACCGTCGCGTCGTCGTTTTGCGCTTGCCTTGCCGAAACAGACAAGATGAGCGGGCTTTCACCAAACAACTGCGTCGCTTGGGTACGCACGAATGCTTCGACCTCGATCCGCTCTGCAGCGCCGAGTAAGTCGATTTTGTTGATGACCATCACGACTCGGCGGCGCCACTCGTGGAGCATCGCCAAAAACGCACGCTCGGTTTCGCTGAATGGCCGATCCGCAGACGTTGCAAACAACACGACATCCGCCCGCGGCACGATATCGCGCGTCAGCGCTTCGTGATGCCGCATGACCGCATTCGTCCCCGGGGTGTCGACAATCGACAGACGCTGCAGCAATGGAACCGGCAAAGCCCGTACGACCCAGCCGGGCCGCTGCAGCAACGCCATCGCCTCAGGAGCATAGCGCAGGACGGTGACCGCATCGGTGGTCGGTGTCGCGCCCTCGGGCATGACGGTACTCCCCAAGATTGCGTTGATGAGGCTCGATTTGCCGGCATTGAATTCACCCGCGACCACAACGAGGAACGGATCCTCGAGGTGGTCGCGTGTCTGCTCTACCACCTGCCGTTCCGGCGAATCGTCGCGACCAGCGGTCAATTCATCGACGAGGCGCACTGTCTCGTCGAGCAGCTGCTTGCTCCGCATACGGATACGTGTGATGGACTCAGACATGGCCATTCCTTTCAACGGGGCAGTGACATGCTCATGTACCCATATACCGCACGAACCAATCAATGGTGCGCTGCATATGGTCGATTTTGTGGAGTGGTTCGCCGCTGCGCGTCAATTCATGCCCCTCGCGCGGGTACCGAACAAACTCTACCGTGCGACCAAGACGCCGTAATTGCGTGTAGAGTTGCTCGGCCTCACCAATGGGTACACGATAGTCTTGTTCACTGTGCAGAATCAATAACGGTGCCGTCATGTCGGCGACTGCCGCGATGGGCGACAAATCCCATAAGCGATGCGCATCACGCCAGGGCACCAAGTCGTACGAGTATTCTATGAGTTCATACGCGTCGCTCATGCTGTGCTGCGTCAGTAAGTTATACACCCCGCGCACAGACACCGCAGCGGCGAATCGCTTTGTGTGCCCTATCAACCAGGTGGTCATGAACCCACCGTACGAGCCGCCCGTCACCCCGATACGTTTTGGATCTATGGAGGCACCTGTCGCCAACACCGCGTCGATGCCGGCTTCGAAGTCAGGTTGGTCTGCATGTCCCCAGTTCCCGCGGGTGGCAGCTTGAAACTCCGCCCCATACCCCTGTGAACCGCGCGGATTACAGAAGAACACGTAGAAGCCTGCGCCGGCAGTTGCCTGCCATTCGAGCCACATCGAACGCGTTCCGGGGCTCCACATCGCATGTGGTCCACCATGGATATGCACAATCAATCCCGCTGACGTACCCGCTTCTGTCGCAGGTGCCAGCAACCAGCCCTGCACGCGTTGCCCATCAGGAGCACGATACCAGAGTTCTTGGAACGGCACGGTAATACGATCTGCCTGCCATTCCGCCGACCATGGACTGATGCGCTCGTGCCCGCTCGCTGTGGTGATCCCGAATTCACACGGCGATGAGGGCCCCCCATGCACTGCTGCGATGACGCCATCACATCGCACGGCAAATGCATCGACGACCTCGCCAGCGGCCATCTCTGGCGCGTAGATGTGCATCGCCGCCGCATGTCCAACGGCGCAGGTTTGGATGGTACCACGCCCGTGCCATTCGGCCACATAGGCGATTCCACTGCTGTCTGGCAACCAGTGCCATTCACCGATTGTGTGGTCTTGGGTGTCGAGCACGCGCCACTGCGTGTCATGAATGGCACGGACCAAGAGTACTGCAGCGCCGTAGAATGGCGTGCTCGTCTGCTGAGCGATCGCGCCAATCCAAGTCCCATCGGGTGATAGACACGCGTCAGCTACCGACCAGCGCTCGTCGGGTATCACGGTCACCATTGGGAGCGCTTGGCTGATATCGATGTGTACGAGCGCACTGCCGATAAAGTAATCGGTCGTTTCGGGATTGCTCTTGCAGATGGCATACAACGCCGCACCATCGGCACTCCATGTCGCCGCCGTATAGTCGCGTTCGTCGTGTGTCACGCGCTGCAGCGATGGTGCGCCGAGCGCGACATCCAGGGTGTATATGTGCCCCCGTTTTCCATCGACATACTCGGTACCCGTACGGAACGGCAACTCGCTGATGACGCGCGGATCGATGCGTTCTTTGGCAGACTGCACGGTGCGTGCAGCTGCTTGTTCCCGTTCAAACGCAGTCTTGGTAACGGGTTTGGGGTCCTTCTCGGCGCGTACGTCCGCCGGTGCAAGGTCACTCACACAGACGATGCGTGTGCCGTCGGGACTCCATGCAAAATCGCTGATACCCGTTGGGATGCTGACCAGCAGTGCAGCCTCACCACCGTCGCGGTCAATGATGTAGAGTTGCATGCCATCGCCGCCACGGCTCGACAAAAACGCAATCTGCCTGCTGTCAGGGCTCCACCGCGGTGTACGGTCGACCGCTGTCCCCGCGCTGAAGCGTTTGTTGACGCCACTGTCAGTGCGCAGCCACAGCGTTCGTTTGGTACTATTGCAGTTTTCATCAGGAGTGGCGCGCACGTAGCAGAGCGAGCCCCCGTCTGGGCTCCAGGTAGGCTGTTCTATCGATTCGATTCGGAACACATCCGCAGATGACCATGGCTGCTTCGTCATGTGTTTTTCCTTGTACTACGAAAAAAAACACCGGGGCGTACGGCGACGCCCCGGCAGAACACCAAACAACCGGCGTTAGGCCGGCACTGTACCTGCTGCCCAGGCTGCGCTATCATAGCGCTCAGCTTTGGCACGGATAGCCGGGAGTTGCTCATTGGCCACGACCCGCTCGCCACGATAATGCTGAATGTCGTTGTGGATGTCGTAGCTATAGCGCTGGACAACCCAGTTACCCTGGGCTCCCTGGCGGAGCATATCGAAGTTCCATACCTGCGCGTAGGCATCGTAAGCAGCTTCGACAAGCCAAACAATGTCGCTCGCATGGAATACCGTCGATAAACGCCGCAACCCATCGGTGCGAGCAACTTCTTTTGAACGTACTGGAATGGTAGACATGTGACGCACTCCTGATTCGATGATGCGCGAATGTGCCTATTATACTCGCAAATTGTCTCTCCCCTCCATCGAATGACCATCCCCCAGGGTCGCATAAGAATGTTTTATACTACACAGACTACCGTTACATGCGAGAACACTATGCGCGTTACTCTCTTGGGCACTGGAACATCGACGGGAATCCCCATGATCGGTTGTACCTGCCCCGTGTGTACATCAAGCGATTCTCGTGATTCCCGCCTGCGAACCGCTGCACTCATCGAATCTGCCAACGGCAACATCCTCATCGACGCCGGTCCCGACATGCGCCAACAACTCCTCCGTGCAGGCGTCCGGTCATTGCATGCCGTCATCTTGACCCACGAACACCAAGACCACATCGGCGGCATCGACGATCTCCGCCCGCTCAACTATCGGATGGACACCCCCATGCCGGTCTATGGGCATCGACGCACCATCGACGCCGTCAAAAAACGCTATTACTATGCATTCGATAACAACAACGGCGGTTCATCACGACCCAATCTGACCCTGCACGAACTCACCGCCCGGCAACAATTGACGCTCGCTGGGGTGCCCATTACTGTTTTGCCCATCACCCACGGCTCTCTCGATATCTTTGGGTATCGCATCGGCAACCTGGCCTACATCACAGATGCCAGCGCGATCAGCGCAGACGTTGTGCGTTCCCTCATCGGCGTCGATACTCTCATCATCAATGCGCTCCGTGACGACCCGCATCCGATGCATCTGTCGTTTGATCAAGCGCAAGAATACGTCGAGCGCATCGGTCCAAAGCGTGCATTTTATGTTCATCTGACCCACGATATCCTGCATGCAACCCTCATAAAACGCCTCCCGACGCACATCCGACCAGGCTTCGATGGGATGATGCTCGAGGTTCCGACATGACCATCGCCATCGATGCACGGCTCAATGCCTATCGCAACGGAGGCATCCCACAATATACCCAGCAACTCATCAACGCCTGGTGTGGCGACGCGTCGTTTCCGCCCCTCCAGATTTTGCAGAGTCGGCGCCAAAAGGGTTGCCTCAGTGCAGTAGCATCAGCCCGTTTTGCAACCTTGTATACGCCACCGCATCACCATGCCGAAGCATACACGTTACCAGTCGAGATTGGCTTACGTCGGCCATCAGTGGTGCTGTTCCCAGACTTCATTGCCCCGACGTTGCGCACATTCCCTGCCGTCGTGACAATCCATGATCTGGCCTTCCTGCACTTCGACGATCTCCTCGACGATGCTGCGCGCGC
Source organism: Thermoflexus hugenholtzii JAD2 (assembly GCA_945881915.1). Lineage (GTDB taxonomy): Bacteria > Chloroflexota > Chloroflexia > Chloroflexales > Roseiflexaceae > UBA965. The sequence goes on from CAMCVW010000007.1 coordinate 56,815, forward strand.
ATTCTACAGCCGCATCAACACAAGTAGCACGCATGCCGACGCAATCATTGCGGTTTCTAACTCCACCAAAACCGATATCGTCAACCTACTCGGCATCGACCCTACCCGCATTCACGTCATCAGCGAAGCCGCGGCGCCATTTGCACGGCCGGCCACCCGCATCGAACCACTACGCACCGTCAACGGTACAGCACTGCAAGCGGGCACATTCTTGTTGTTTGTGAGCACCATCGAACCACGCAAAAATCTGCCGATGTTGCTCGCGGCGCTGCGTATCTGCCGTGATCGCTTCCCCGACCGCAAGTATCAGCTCGTCGCCGCTGGTGCCCGCGGCTGGCGTGACGCACCCATCATCGCCAAAATCAGCGACCTGCACCTCGGCGACGCCGTCACCTTGACCGGTGCGGTTTCAGAACCAGACCTGCACTGGCTCTACACCCACTGCCGCCTCTATGCCAACCCGTCACGCTACGAGGGTTTTGGGCTGCCGCTCCTCGAGGCACTCGCTTGCGCTGCACCGGCGTTGGCGAGTGATTCATCGAGCCTGCCCGAAGTGGGCGGCAACGCGGCGCAATACCTCCCCGTCGACGATCCAGGTGCATGGGCCGATGCCATCGATGCCCTGTGGGTCGACGACGACACGCGTGCAGCACTCGCCCGTCTCGGTCCAATCCAAGCACAGCGTTTTTCGTGGCATGATACAGCCATGCAGACACGTCAATTACTCGAATCCGTCGCACGACAGTGATTTTTTGAGGAGGAGCAGACATGTCTCATATTCCCAGCCTTGTGGATGTCGCGTGGCTGAATGCCAATCTCGCCAATCCCAACATCCTGGTGGTCGATACGCGCTGGTATCTGATGAACCCGCCTCAGGGCGACCTCGAGTACGCCGACACACACATCAAAGGCGCGATCTACCTGTCGATTGACCGGGATTTGTCGGCTCCGCCCTTCGAAGGTCCTGGCCGCCACCCATTACCGCCTCCCGCACGCGTCATCGAAACGCTCAGCAACGCGGGAATCGATTCCTCCGTGCACGTCGTCGTCTACGACAGCGCCGGTGGATCCATCGCCACACGATTGTGGTGGTTGCTGCGTTACTACGGGCATACTGCGGTGTCTATCCTCGACGGTGGCTGGCAAGCCTGGCAGGCAGCCGGCGGTGCGACCTCTGCTGGCATCGAACAACGTGCCGCCCGCACGTTCGTCGGGAGTCCCGATCCTGACCAACTCGTCGATGCCGACACAGTCGAAGAGGCCCGCAACAGGGACGATCTGGTATTGCTCGATGCCCGCGCACACGAACGCTACACCGGCGCCGTCGAACCATTTGGACCACGCGCCGGTCACATCCCCGGTGCGGTCTCGATGCCGTTTGCCGGCAATTTGACTGACGCAGGGACATTCAAATCCGTCGCAGCACTGACCGAACGCTACGCAACGGTCGGCATCCCAACAGCCACCCACATCATCTGCTATTGTGGCTCGGGTGTAACCGCCACGCACGACATCTTTGCGCTCCACCTCATCGGTCGCCACGCTCGTCTCTATCAAGGTTCATGGAGTGATTGGAGCAGCGCCGAGCACCGCCCCATTCACACCGGCGACCAACCATAATCACACGCCGAAAGAGTACCTTCATGGATCTGCTGCGGATTGTGTTGGGATTGTTGATGAGCGCCAGTATTGGCGCACTGGCCTACAAACGCGGCTCACTGTCTGCGAGCGGATGGCTCGGTGCCATCATCACCGGCACGGCGACCTTTGGCTTCGGTGGCTGGGCCCACGGGGTCACATTGGTCTTCTTCTTTGTCAGTTCGACGCTCTGGTCGCGCCTCAAAAAAAACCAGAAGGCCAAACTCGAGCAGACCGTATTCGAAAAAGGCACGCGGCGTGATATCTGGCAAGCCCTTGCCAACGGTGGCCTGGGTGCGCTCATCTGCTACGCGATTCCCATCTGGCCCGAACACCTGCAAACCTTCAATGTGCTCTTTGCGGCCACTATGGCGACGGTCGCCGCCGATACATGGGCGACCGAACTCGGCGTGTTGTTTGGCGGCACACCGCGCGCGATAACGACCCTCAAGCCCGCACCCAAAGGCACCTCAGGCGCGGTCAGCGCCTACGGTACACTCGCAGCTCTCGCAGCCGCAGTTTCGGTGGCGCTTGTGTTCGGGGTTGTCAACGCCTCCCTCAGCTGGCAATTTGTCCTGCTCATAAGCCTCGCCGGGCTCGTCGGCTGCCTGTTCGACAGTCTTCTGGGCGCTACGGTGCAGCGCATGTACCACGGCAGCGAAGGCTTGACCGAACGCCCCCACAGCCCCGACGGCACGCCCTACCCACTCATCCGCGGCTGGCGTTGGCTGAATAACGACATGGTCAACTTCATCAGCTCACTCGCCGGCGCACTTCTCGCCTGGCTGTTTGTCTAGTCCACGACTGCCAGATGTCTGCCACGACGGAACGCTGTTTTATGCAAAAAAACCCGCCCCACGGCGCATACCGAGGAATATTCCTCCTGAAATGCCGTGGGGCGTTAGGCGCTATTGCACCTGCGTGACGCAGGCCACTGCCTGTATCGCACTCTGCAGTCGCAGTGACCGGTGCGCGTCAATCTTCGATGGTCAGCACGGCAGGTATGTCATCTGCTTGTTCAATCGTAATCGGTCCGAAGATTTCATCCTGATGGGCCACGATGACGCGCCGTTTTATCATTTCGAGCACTGCCCACAGCGACACGACCACATCGACGCGCGTGGGCTGGGTACGCGGCAAAAGTTCCAAAAAGCTGAATCGTGGCATCCGCAGAAAACGTTCGCGAATCGATGTCACCACGTCCCCCACCGTCAGCACCTTCGCCGCCGGCAACGGAATGGTCGGGGCCGGAACATCCACCAGCTTCATGCGCATCTGCCAGACGCCCAAGAGGTCAGCCAGCGTCATCCGCAATGGCATACTGGCAACTGACGTATTGGGGAGCGTGGGTGCCTTGGCGAAGTGTTGCAAGCCCATCTGGTCGCGCACGCGTAATTGGATTGCGGCCTCCTTAAACTGCTGATATTCACGCAGTTGCCGCACGAGGTCAACGCTCTCGTCTGGTTCGACGGTTGTACTCGGTGGTTGCGGCAAAATTGCCCGCGACTTCATCACCAACAAGCGCGAGGCGACCAACACAAACGAAGACATTTGACCCGCGTTCCGGTCCGTCATCGCCCGCACATAGCGCAGGTATTGGTCCGCCACCTGCGCCAACGCAATCGTCGTGATATCGAGCTCGGCACGCTCAATCAAGTGGAGCAGTAAATCGAGTGGTCCCTCGAATTGGTCGAGACGAATCGTGTAGATGTTTTGGGCGTCGATTAACATTGGTCATCCGCCTGCCGAAAAAGCAACAAATCAGGATTTTCTTCTCCCGCTGCCAGACGTTCTAGCCAGGTCACCACCGTAGGCCGCGCGCCACCGTTCAGCGCCATAGCGACACTGCGCTGCTCGTGAGCAATACTCCGTCTGAGTGGTTCGCACGAGCGCGCCAGCCAGCTCTGGAGTGTGGGGAACGGCCGTGACAGCACGCCAATTCCATACCACCAAATCCCCAACGGTCTGCCATCATCGCGGAGTTTCCCAATATCGTGGAGCAATACCATGGCGAGCAGCGCATGGTCGGTCACACCCAGTCGCCCCAGCAACAACGCCACATCCATGGTGTGCCGTTGATCATACGAGGGCATAGCAAGGTAGAGTCGCTGTTCTGCAGGGCTCAAAATCTGCGCAGCAAAGACACGCTCCTGGGCATCAAGACGCCCCGTCAGCGCACGCCACAGCTGCCACACACGATAGCGCACTCGAGTCATCCGCGACATCATCGCTATCGTCCTCTGTCGACCATCATTCGAGGAAGCCGCGCAGTTTTTTGCCACGGTGTGGATGACGCAACTTGCGCAGGGCCACTGCTTCGATCTGTCGAATCCGTTCACGCGTGATGCCGAACTTGTCTCCGACTTCTTCGAGCGTGCGATACTGCCCATCGCTCAACCCGTAACGCAGCTGGATGATGAGCCGTTCGCGCTCGGGCAGGCTCATCAGTACTTCCTCGAGTTCGCGGCGCAGCATCAAGCTTGTGGCTGCTTCCGCGGGTCCTGCGATACGTTCGTCTTCGATGAAGTCACCCATGCGGCCTTCGCCCTCTTGGCCAACCGGCATTTCGAGGGACATGGGTTGCAACGATGCTTCGAGGGTCCGGCGCACCTTGGCAGGCGTGAGTTCCATCACCTCGGCTATTTCTTCGGGGGTTGGTTCACGTTGGAGGGTCTGTTGCAACTTATGTGCGGTACGTTTCACCTGGCTAATCGCTTCGCCCATGTGGACCGGCAGCCGAATCGTGCGGCTCTGGTCAGCAATGGAACGTGTAATCGCTTGACGAATCCACCATGTTGCGTAGGTAGAAAACTTGTTTCCCTTGGTGTAATCAAATTTTTCGACGGCCTTCATCAGGCCGATGTTGCCTTCTTGGACCAAATCCATCATGGTGAGGCCGTACGAGGTGTATTTTTTGGCGATCGACACGACCAACCGAAGATTCGCCTGAATCAAATCTTGCCGTGCCAATTCCGAATCGGCGACCACACGATCCAATGGTGTGCGCCGTACCAAACTCTCGTCAGTACCTTCGATGCGCTCGAGATACAACGTCACCACGCGTTCGACAACGTCATCCCACAATCGATTGTGACGCAATAAATCAGACGGTGCTGGGTGCGTTCCGATATAGAAGCAGGCAATCTCGGCCACACACCGGTCGACGTCGGTCTCGATGAGATGGCGCAGTTCTGCACCCACCAACCCAGACAACAACCGCCAGGTGTCACGTTCATTGCTTTTGTAGGAACGCAACAAACGCTGATTTTTGATGGTCTCATATGCACGTCCAAGGAGCGGGTGCGCTATCGTCAACCATTCCAGCACGACCGGCTCGGCACTCCGCCGGCGTTGGCCAAGGTCATCTGCCACGTCTGCTTCACGGCGGACGTCTTCGTGCAACAGTGCCCGCAAAAACGTCGCGGCCTCCTGTACATCCCAACCGTCAGTCGCTGTGCCACCCAACAGGTGGTCGTAGCGGTGCTCTTGCTCGCGTGATGGTTCGCACAGTGTATATATCCAGCCGTGCAATGTAACCGCCATCTGGACGACGACACGTGCACGGCTGTAGCTGACGGGTAACACTAGTCGTTGGGAACGGACCCGCACTGCTTTTCCGCCCATTTCGATACGGTGTGCGAGCATGACTTCATCGGCAGCACGGAGCAGTCGCACCTTGCCGATTTCTTGCAGGTACATGCGCACGGGATCATCAAGTGATATATCAGCGAGTTGGGTTACGACGATTTCTTCGTCTTCGACGACTTCTTCGCCGTCGATGGGAACCATGCTGCTGTCGATTTCGAGTGGGTGTGCATCTGGGATGAGTGCGTTGGCGATACTAAGATCACCGGAGTCACCTACATAGTCAGCACCTTGCATGGTGGTCATCCTTGGTACTTCTACCCGCTACACATCAACAATGGTAGGTACATTCCTCGATCGAGGTCGATCGGGTGTGAGGGGCATATGGCGTCTCGATGAGACACAGCCCTGCTGGCAGCGCATCCCTGCGTGATGGAACAAAGTGATTACTACAAGGCGCGGTGTCTCGACAAAATATCTGCGAAGACCACGCATTACCTCTGGTACTATAGCATCAGCAGTAGCTCAACGTCAATATGCAGCACGAGAGGACCCTGGCAATATGGCTTCATTCGGTACCCGTTTGGCAGAAGCAATCGACACCAAAAACAGCCTCCTCTGCGTGGGACTCGACCCAGATATGCAGCGCATTCCTGCGCACCTACGAGACCATCCCGATGCGGTGTATCGGTTTTGTCACGACATCGTCGCCGCAACGCACGACCTCGCCGCCAGCTTCAAACCTAACATCGCGTTCTTCGAAGCCCTCGGCGCGGGTGGGGTCGAGGTGCTGGCCCGTGTCATGGCATTGTCACCCAGCACGCTGTGGATACTCGACGCCAAACGCGGCGACATCGGCAATACCGCTGCAGCCTATGCCAGTGCCGCGTTTGATTACCTCAACGCAGACGCAATTACACTCAACCCCTACCTGGGCGGCGATAGCCTCGAACCATTCCTCACGCATCCAGATCGCGGGTCGTTCTTGCTGTGTCGTACATCAAATCCAGGCAGCACTGAAGTACAAGAACTCGTGCTCGCCGACGGCAGACCGCTCTATCTGGCGGTCGCCCAACTCGCCCAACAGCAGTGGAATGGCAACGATAACGTCGGTCTCGTCGTCGGCGCTACCCAACCGGCAGCCCTCGCAACGGTACGTGCCCACTGCCCAGATTTGCCCATCCTGCTGCCCGGGGTCGGTGCCCAAGGCGGTGATTTGCAGACTGCCGTCACAGCCGGTATCGACCGCAACGGTCGCGGTCTGCTCGTGAACGTGTCGCGCAGTGTCCTCTATGCAGCGTCCGATCGGACGTTTGCGCACGCTGCCCGTACCGAGGCACTGCGCATGCGCGATGCCATCAACGCAGCCCGCCCATAAACGACCGTACGACACGTGCTCCGAATCAATCCAAAGGGGACGCATGTTATGCGTCCCCTGTCGTCATGCTATTGGTCCGACATCCACACCACTGCACCATTTATGGTTGGATATCTCCACTGATTTCTTGTGAACGAGCCACAAACCAATGCGTCAGATTGCGGAACCGAGAATCGCGCCCAAACAACAGATTAATCATGCCCGGCATATCGGTGCGCTGCGTCAACGCAGTACCACCCAAATCACTGACCGTTGCGTAGACTTCGAGCGGTTGGTACATGATGATACTCGGTGCTAGTTCTATCCAACGCTGTTGGAAGTCATAGTAGAGCTCCGTCCGTAATTCTTGGTCAGTCTGAATGCGCGCCAAAGACAATGCATCGTCGACAACCTGGTCCTGCAATCCGGCATAGTTCCGTCCGATAGTGACTTGGCTCGAATGCCACAATTCGTAGACGTCTGGATCGGCCCCGAGGCGCTGCCAGCCATGCAACGCCAGATCGTATTCGCCTGCTTCGAGTCGTTGCCGCAAGGTATCTGCATCGAGAACCGTCACCGTCACTGCTACCCCGACAGCACCGAGCTGGAGGGCGATATCGTCTGCAACGATTTTGCGATCTGCAGCGCCGTCCACCAGCAGCTCGAACGCCAACGGTCGCCCGTCACGACTGCGTGAGCCTTCTTCGCCGGCGATGTAGCCCAACGTGTCCAGACCCTGCGCAGCCCGCTCTTTACTCGGGATGTACCAGACGGCCTCGGGATTATATGCCCACCAGCCCGGCAATATTGGTGTATCGATACGTGTCGCGCGGTCGCTCAGCAGGCGTTGAATCATGTCCTCGCGGTCAATTGCCTGCGCGATTTGCCGTCGGAAAATAACATCGTCAAAGGGAGCCTGTCGCAGATTGAACGACAACACCGTATAGGAATCGACATTCGCTGCTCGGCGGACTACCCCTCGTGGCGTCTGGTAGGCACCAAGCGCTCCCGTAGCCACGAATGCCATCCCGCTCACTTCGCCACGTGTCAACGCCGCAAAAGCCAATGACTCGTCTTGGTAGAAGCGCAACGTAATGGTATCGACCAACGGCCGACCCAAGTAATATGACGGATTGGACGCCAATGCAATTGCATCGGCATTGATGTCAGTGATTTTGTACGGCCCCGTACCAATTGGCCGCAAACTAAATGCAGAATTGGCCCATTGCTCCGGCGGCACATCAGACAGCATATGCGCCGGCACTATTGGCAATGCCGCATATTTGAGGAACGGTGCAAACGGCGCCTGCAGCTTGCATCGGATGCTCATATCGCCGGCTCGCTCGACCAACACCGTCCGCCACACCGTCGCTAGGCTCGCTGAACCCGTAAATGCAGGTCCCTGGACCGATCGCAAGGTAAACAATACGTCATCCACACCAAATGGTTCCCCGTCATGCCAGCTCACATCTGGACGCAAGGTGAATGTGTACACCAGTCCGTTCGGGTCGATTTCCCATTTTTCGGCGAGTGCAGGTTCGAAGCTCCCGTCCAATCCCACCCGAACAAGTCCATCAAAAATCACCGCATGCACATCGGCAGCGGCCAAATCTGTGGTCGTATCACTCACCAATGGGTTAAGTGTCGTGGGGATTCCGGGGATGCCTTCGATAAATGCCCCACCCTCAATCGGGCGAGAAACCGCCGCACGCGTGACGGCGACATACGCCATCAACCCCAGCACAAGCATAGAGCTGATGACGGTAATGACAATTTGCAGACGGATGCGCCGTGACATTGATCGAGACTACCAGAGCCACAAGCCAGCGGCCGGGGTCGCTGGTGAGGTTCCGAATATTGGCAGGCTAGCGACTAATGCAACAATCAAAAACAACACGCCCAAGACAATGGTCAATTGGAAAATCGTCTTCTCAAGCCCACGCTTGGTCTTGTAAATCGACGATGCGTCGTTTGACTGCAACCCAGCATTCCGACCCTGCAAAACAACCAACAACGTCAGCGCCGTACCGAGTGAAATCAATGCGATGGAAAGTGCCAGTTCCATGTAAATGTACCTTCTGTCAATTCGTCGACACACAAATAAATATACGTAGATTGTAGCATACCAACGCGTTGCTGTGCGCTGGGGTATGTTTTTTCCTCACCTTTCGATGTAACTGAGCCCAAACATGCCCGAACCGGCTACAATACGTGCATTCTAATTCACACATCAGGAGCCCCTCATGCCGACGCGACCCATTGCCAATGCACCCTGTTCGTGGGGCACGCTCGAATTCGCCGACCTCAGCGGGACTCGCATCGCATACACCCAAATGCTCGACGAACTCGTCGCGACTGGCTACTCCGGGACCGAGCTGGGCGACTGGGGTTTTATGCCCACCGATCCAGCGACTCTCGCCGCCGAACTCCACCAGCGCAATCTGACTCTCATCGGTGCGTTCGTGCCCGTTGACCTGCGTGCTGATGACGTCGCCGTCGCGCCCGCTGTTAACCATGCGATCCGCACCGCCACTCTCCTTGCCGAAGCTGCCGTGATTCTCGGTCAATCGCACCCGCCGTTGCTCATCCTAGCGGATGCCAACGGCACCGACCCGGTCCGTACCGCACACGCGGGCAGAATCACCAAACGAGCGCCTTCGGGGGTACTCGTACATGCAGCCAACGTCGCGAGCACCACTGCCCGTGCTGTTTTTGCTGCAACAGGTCTGCGGTCTGCTTTTCATCACCATTGCGCCGGTATCGTCGAGACTCCCGAGGAAGTTCGCCGCTTCCTGATGCACATTGACCACGAGGTCCTCGGTCTTGTGTTCGATACCGGCCACATGCTGTACGGCTCCGCCTCCAACAGCACCGACCTCGTCGCGCTCCTCCACGAATTCGCGCCACACATCCGCCTCGTCCACTACAAAGACTGCAATACGACCGTCGCCGACCACATTCGCGCGACCAAAGGCGACTACTTCGCTGCACTGCAAGCAGGTATTTTTTGCGAGCTCGGCCAGGGGGCGGTACAATTCGATACAATCAGTAGTGCCCTCAACGCAATCAACTATTCGGGTTGGATTGTGGTCGAACAAGACGTCCTCCCCGGTATGGGCGCCCCGCGTGACAGTGCTGCCCGCAACCGACACTATCTCCGTACTATCGGGCTCTAGCCCTGGAAAGGAATATCGTGCATCAGCTGTCATTCTGCTCTGCCAATCTTCGTAATGCCAATGCCGCCGACGGTGCAGACGCATGGACTCACCGCCAGGCGTTCCTTGCCCAGACGCTCCAAATGCTCGCCCCCGATATCCTCGGCGTCCAAGAATGCATGGACACGCAACGTCAGTGGCTCGGCGCGTCGTTCCCCGAACACATCGTATCGCCGGGCATTCCCTACGGAAATCACGCTCCCTACGAATACACCGCCATCGCATGGCGCTCCAACATGTTTACCCTCCAATCAGACGGTGCATTCCACCTCAGTCTGACGCCTCGCGTGCCATCGCGCTCCTGGGACACGTCTTGGATGCGTGTCGCCAACTGGGTCGTGTTGCGCCACCGCGCCAGCGGGCACGATATCTGCGTCTGCAATACGCACTTCGACCACATTGGCGCCCAATCACGGCGCGCATCCATTGACGTCATCCATCAGCAATTGACCCACCTTGCTCATCTTCCAACGATTCTCATGGGCGACTTCAACACTACGCCTGACGGCCCTGTCCACGCACAAGCGCGGGCGCATGGATTCGTCGATAGTTGGCAGGCTGCGGGTCATCGCGACGGGCACGGTGTGATGACGTTCCATGGCTTCCACGGCACACAATGGCCAGCAATTTCGGGCGAGCGCGACGACGCGCGCATCGACTGGATTCTGCACCGCGACGCAACCAAGCGCCTGGCCATCAGTTCCGCTCACATCATCACCTCGCAGTCTTCTGACGGTCGATTCCCCAGTGATCACTACCCGGTCGTCGCCAAATACCGCCTTGCCCCCTGACGCTGTCCCATCACAAAAGCCCCTCTCGTGCGCTGCACGAGAGGGGCTTTTCTACCAAGCAACGCGAATCATCGTTTGATGATGTCCAACATTTCTTTGACGTCGACGACTTTGACCCGCGGCCGCTGTTGCGCGGTGCCCAACTGTGTTTCGTGTGCATCGAGTTTTTGCCAATCGGCATACGTCACGACCTGTGCGCTCCGTGATTGCAACACCGTCGCTACCGCATGACCAGTGCGCTCCGCGGGTACCCGAGCGCCAATCGATTCCCAATCGGCCTTCATACTGGCAACCGTGGCAACCGAATCTGGTTTGTTCGTACCAATAATTCCCGACGGTCCACGTTTTGCCCAACCCACCACGTACGTCCGCTCAATGGGTGTCTGATTGGCCAGGTCAATGACGCGTCCATCCATGTTGGGGATGAGACCGCGTTTTTCGTCGAACGGGACGCCCGGCAAAGCCACACTGCGGTACCCCACCGAACGCAAGACCATCCCACAGGCAATCGTGCGCTTCGCACCGGTACCTTCGGCTTTGACATTCCCATTACCGTCGTCTACCAAGCGATTCCGCTCCATCACCACACCAGTGACGTGGCCGTTGTGACCGACGATTTCGACCGGTGACCACAAGAACTGCATGTGGATGCTCTTGGCAGCGCCACTCAGCCCACGTGCCATATAGCCCTGCATCACATCGTGATTGCGTCCAGCGACTTTGTTTTCGGCGAGGTGTGCAGCACTGACCGGATCCAGCACAAAATCAACCGGATCTAACAACACATCTACCCCATCCAATTCGCCGAATTCCTTCAGTTCGGGCGTAGTGAAGGCTGCCTGCACCGGCCCACGGCGCCCCGCTATAACGACCTGCTTCACTGCCGAGGAACGCAGCCCCGCAATTGCATGATCGGCCATATCGGTCTTGGCCAACTCGTCGATAGGCGCGAGTAATGCGCGGGTCACATCCATTGCAACATTGCCATTGCCGACCACCACGACGCGCTCGTGAATGTCCAGATTGAATTGGCTGTTGCGGTAATACGGATGGCCGTTGTACCAGCCCACAAAATTCGTCGCAGGTGCACTGCCAATCAAATCTTCGCCAGGAATGCCCATTTTGCGATCAGATTGTGCACCGACGGCATAGATGACCTGGTCGTAATATGCCAGTAATTCGGCATGGCTGATGTCGGTGCCCATCGACACATTCCCAAAAAACCGCACGCGCGGGTCGGCCATGATTTTGTCATAGATGCGCGTCACACCCTTGATCGACTGATGGTCCGGGGCGACGCCCGAACGCACCAAACCAAACGGCGTCGGCAAGCGCTCGATGATATCTACACGCACCGGAGCGTCATTCTTGAGCAATGCTTCAATGGCATAAAACCCTGCTGGACCGGCGCCAATCACCGCAATCCACATGGGGCGTTGTTCTGTTCCGATTGTGGTCATGATGACTCCCTTCCCTGCACAGAGGTGCGCGCCGGCCATTCCGTTCCCGCTAGACCGGTGGCCATGGATAACTGCGCTCCGAGGTAGGCTGCGGATACTTCCCTTTTGCCAACAACCGCTCGACGCGGCGCTGCAACGCAGCTAATTCTTCTGCACTGAGCATCGTGTCCAACAACCGCAACGCTCCCTCACGCATGGTCAAGCGCTGTACCAAAAACCCGATGTCAGTCACCAGGTTGGCAGGCACGGGTGACCCTGCCAGATCCCACAACACCGTGCGCAATTTGTTTTCGTGGTGGAACGACACGCCATGGTCAATTGCCCACAACCGCCCGTCGGCACCCTTGAGGCAATGCCCACTTTTGCGGTCAGCGTTGTTGATAATCACATCAAACGCCGCCAACAGCGGCAGGTAGTGGTCGTAGCCACCTTCTTTTTGCATGGTAAACCAGTGCTCCTGCTCATCGTTTTCGATGAACAATTGCACCGACCCCACACCGTACGGCCCATCGCGCAACACCGTCGGCGGAACCAGATTCCACCCCAAATCATTGCTGATCACAAACGCCGCCGCCTCACGCTGGCACAACGTCCCACGCGGGAAGTCCCACAGCGGCCGCTCACCCCGTTGCGGTTTATAAATCACCAATCCCTGCGTCTGCTCGTACGTCGCCAGACACAGAATCGTCGCGTTGCTACTCCACGGCATGGAGGTCTGCGGCGTCAACTCCGCATACGTCAAAAACGCGAGAATCTCGTTGATGCTCGCCGCCGGCTGTTCATTGCTCATCGTGCACCCCATCTGCCCGTCGGGTCAATTCATCTGCGGACAAAAATGCCCATCTGGGTCTTTGGGGCGCCCACAATTACCACACACTGATCGTCCGCCGTTCAACACCGCCGATATGTGCTGGCTCAGACCACGCACCTGTTCCCGTGGGATGCTGATGCGTGCCGACGGGGATTCTTCGTCCTCGTCGTCACTCACCCCTTGCATAATCAACACACATGTGTCGTGCTCGGCGTCGTACCCCAAGCCCATCTGCACGACGCGAAACACCGCTTCGAGTGGCTCCATCAACGCCATATCTCGAATCAGTACCGCGTCTTCGCTCGTCGACAACAACGGATTATTGCTAACGATATCGTCGTGTAACCGATCAAACGCCTGCCCCAAGGCACGCACCTGCTCTTTTTCGGCCGTGAACGACAAGATATCCCGCCCCTTCCGCGCCTGGATATAAAACGTCCGCTGCCCCGGTTTGCCCACCGTCCCGACCGTCAAATGCCCAGCCGGGTCAAATTCATACGTGTAGTTCATGGATGCGTCGGTTCTGTTGCTGCAGGTTCGGCTGCAGCGGGTTCTGGAGGTTTGGGTATGACGTGCGCCAGCGAGCCCATGTCGTTGAATGCCAACAATCGTGGTCCCATCGGTGTAAACCGGAATGCCGTGACCGAGCACGTCCCTATTTCGAGCCGTTGGAACAAATCCATATGCATCCCAATGTAGTACGCACAGGCCAGTTTTATCAAATCAGCGTGTGACACCACTGCTATCACATCGTGCTCGCCATGCTGCGCGCGCAAGCCTTCCAGCGTACGCACCATGCGCATCTGCGACTCACCCAGCGTCTCGCCATTGGGGAATCTGGTCCCGCTCGGATAATACTGTACGCCCGGCCAGCGTTTATCTTCGTACAACACCTTTAACTCGGCACCCTGCCACTCGCCGTAGTCCACCTCGCGCAAATCTGGCACCTGCGTAATGGTCACATCACGCCCCGCCACAATCGCCTCAGCGGTGTCCATCGTGCGCTCCAACGGACTGGCATAGACTGCCGCCAGCGGAATGCTTGCAACCCGCGCTGCCACAGCGACCGCCTGCGCACGGCCCTCTTCGTTCAAATGTATCCCGGGGATGCGTCCAGCCAAACGCCCATGAACCCAGTCATTGGCGCCATGACGAATCAACAGCAAGGTCGTCACGTGGTGCTCCTTTTGGTCAATATATACCTATCATACCAAATCGCGCTCACCCTCCCCACAGCCACCATGTGAAAACCACTGGGCACACCTGTCTCTGCAGTCGCCATCTGCCCGCGTGCCAGTCTCGCACGCCCGACACAGCACCATGCTCCCGACAACTGCCCTTCCCTCATCGTGCACCGCAGGTACCTGGGCGGGGGTCACAGCAGTGGCGCATCCACCCAATGCATCAGCACAGCCAATCCGGCGCACATGCAGCGGCATATCGCATCTACGAAATCTCGCCAACCCCCCGTTGCTGCACCGATACACGCGCCAACAACGCCATCACGACGAAGTTCATCAATACCGCTGAGCCGCCATAGGACACAAACGGCATCGTGATCCCCGTCAATGGGATCAGACGCACATTCCCCCCAATGATGATGAACGCCTGCACCACCAAAATAGTCGTGCAGCCCACCGCAAGCAGCTGCGCAAAGGTCGAAAACTGGCCCGTCAGCCGCAGCGCGATTCCATACCCGCGCACCGCCAACAGCAGGTACACCAGCATCACTCCTACCGCCCCCAGTAACCCCAGTTCTTCGCCAATCGAGGCAAACACATAGTCGGTGTGCGCCGCTGGCACAATCCCCGGCATCCCAAGTCCAATCCCACTCCCAAATATGCCACCCGATGCAAATGCAAAAATCGCCTGTATCGACTGGTACCCGCGCGTCTGCGTCCACGGGTCTAACCACAACCCGACCCGCAGCTGTACAATCGGCAACACCTGGTACAACACCACTGCTCCGACCACAAAGGCCAGCACGCCGCCCAGCGCATACAACCCACGACCCGTCGCCACATAGATCATCGCCAAAAACACGCTGAACAACATCAGTGCCGCGCCTAAGTCACGCTGCAGCACAATCAACAACATCGCCATGCCCCACATCACCAGCAGCGGCACCAACGCCGACAACGCTGGTAATGACACTCCCCACACCCGCACGCCCCGATCGATCTGGCTGCGGTATTCTTCGAGATACGAGGCCAGGAATATCACCAGGAGTATCTTCAACAACTCTGAGGGTTGGAACGTCAATGGGCCGATGGTCAACCACGCGCGCACCCCACTATTGTTGGGATCCGACCCAAACACAAATGTCGCCACAATCAATAATAATCCGATCGACAACCACGCATACCGATAATGCGCCAACCAGTCGAACAACGTCATCTTGGTGCGTGCGCGCAGCACTGTATCCCACGGCACGAGCACAATCAGTCCGTAGATAACGCTGCCAAAAGTTATCCAGATTGCCTGACGAACGTCGATATTCGGGTAGGTATCGGGATACAGAATCGCCAAACTCGGATCGAGTCTGGCGCTCATCAACAATCCCATCCCACTCAAAAAAGCCGTCATAGGTAACAGGAGCTGGTCGGTCAGCGGTTGGAATCGATGCGTCAATCCCGACAACACCACAAAACACAACAACGGCGCCATGGACGGCCACAGTATCCGCAACACGCCACGCGCGGTCGGTACCAGTTCGGCACTCCCCGTCGTCAATGTCAACTGGATGTATCCGACGGCGTAGATCACCAGCACCAGCAACAACAGTCCCAATTCATCGAGGCGTAATGCGCGACGCAAAGCTTTCATATGCGGTATTCTATGGTATCTGCGAGTGATTTGTGTCTTCAGTGTACCATGCATGCCCTCACCTGCAGATGCCGTATACGCAACGTATTCAAGCGGGCTATTTCGAGCGGGGCTTTTTGCAAAAAGCCCCGCTCGAAACGTACTGTCCTGGCATGCCGACTCTCCGTCGTCGTCCGCATTGCAGTTGCTGCAGTCGACATGCCATCTCCCACTCCCTTCCTGCATGCCGACTCTCCGTCGTCGTCCGCATCGCAATAGCTTCAGTCGACATGCCATCTCCCACCCCCGTCCTGGCATGCCGACTCGACGTCGTTGTCCGCATCGCAATAGCTTCAGTCGGCATGCCATCTCCTGCAGATGCAATAATTGTCGCCGGGTAGGCCACAGTACCCCGACGTGCTTCGCCTCACAATGCAACCTCGTCTTGGTACATGCTTTGCATCTTGTACACGATTCCATGGTCCGTACATCTTCCCGTAGTTAGCAGACACGTCGCGGACCATGGAATGACGCTGAATCCCGTCTTGGCTTGCCATACCCTGCAGATGCCGTAAACGCAACGCATCAAGCAGACTATATCGAGGGGGCTTTTTGCAAAAAGCCCCCTCGATATTAAAAGCCGGGCGAGGTTTCCCTCGTCCGGCTCTTAGCCTAGATTATGTCCGTGGGCTTACGTCCAGCATGCGCTACACGTTGAACAAGAAGTGACAGATGTCACCGTCTTTGACGATGTAGAGTTTGCCTTCCAAGCGCACCGTACCGGCTTTTTTGGCCGCGACCATGTCGCCCGCTTTGATCAAATCGTCAAAGGCCACGACTTCGGCGCGGATGAAGCCACGCTGAATGTCTGAGTGAATCGCACCCGCTGCCTCGGCAGCCGGTGTATTCTTGCGAATCGTCCAGGCCCGACATTCGTCGTCACCAGCCGTCAAGAAGCTCATCAAGCCCAACAAGTCGTACGACAAGTTGATGACGCGGTTGCGTGCCGGCTCTTTGATACCCAAATCTTCCATAAAGACCGCAGCGTCGTCGTCCGACATAATCGCCAGCTCGGCTTCGATTTTGCCCGAAATAGCCGCCACTGCACTCTGTTTGTGATCGTATGTGAGCTCGAGCACGGTGTTGATGGCATCGTCGCCAACATTGATGACCTGCAAGATTGGCTTTGCAGTCAAAAACTGATAGCCACGCAACAAACGCGATTCTTCTTCGGTCAACTCGACGTCTCGAACGTGCTGACCAGCCTCGAGGGCGGTCTGCAACCGAGTCAATGCGTCTTTTTCGATGGTGCGTTGCTCACGCTCGCGGCCGGCCATTTTGTTGATTTCGGCATTGAGTTTGGTCAAGCGCTTTTCGATAATTGCCAGATCCGAGAAGGTCAGTTCCAAATCGACCGATTCGATGTCACGCCGGAAGTCGACGCTGCCGTCAGGATGCGGCACCGCGTTGTCTTCGAACGCTCGGACGACGTGTAACAACGCGTCTGCGCTGCTGATGAAGTTCAGCAATGCGGGTGGCAGCCCGCTGCGGTTACTGCTCCCACTCATCCCACCGACGTCGACGTACTGCACATCTGCCGGGGTGAGTTTCCGTGGTTTGAACATGACCGCTAAACGGTCAAGGCGCCCATCGGGCACCTTGACTGTCGCGACATTCGGCTCGAGCTGACCAGAGCTAAACGCTGCCGTTTCGACAGTGCCGCGGGTCAGTGCATTAAAGACCGTGGTTTTGCCACTGTTGGCCAAACCGATAATCGCAATTTTCATGCTTGTCTACTCGTAGATCCAGCGGTCCACGCTACGTTCGACGGTGAACAACTCGTTTGGCGCAAAGAAGATTGCCGTCTCGCGCTCGCCGCTTTCGGGGCTGTCAGAGGCGTGGATCAAATTGCGACCGATTTCGAGGCCGTAGTCACCACGAATGGTGCCAGGAGCGGCCTTGACCGGGTTGGTTGCACCGACCATTGTGCGGACGGTTTCGATAACGTTCTTGCCCTTGACGTTGATAACTACGACCGGACCTGAGGTGATGTATTCAATCAAGCCAGCAAAGAACGGCTTGCCGTCGTGCTCTGCATAGTGCTTGCGGGCCAGGTCTTCGGTGACGCGCATCAGCTTCAATCCGACGATTTGCAGACCACGCTGCTCCAACCGACCCAAAATGGCACTGACCAGACCACGCTGTACAGCATCTGGCTTCAAAATAATGAGTGAACGCTCCACGAACTAACTCCTTACTGTAATTCCTTTTCCATTGTGTATCATACCACCCTTCGCGCCTTTGGGTATGTCAACAAAACACCCCCGCAGCGACGCAGCAGAGGTGTCTCGATAGCAGCTATTAGAGTGCCGGTGGGGGACCGCTCAAGTTCGTCATCCGATATGCTTCGACCGCCTCCTGGACGCGTCCTTGCCGTGCGTACGCATTGCCCAACAAGCGACTACATTCGCGTCGCTTCTGGCTGTCTGATTCCATCGCCAAAATATCGCGCAAATCGACGACTACCTCATCGAGGAGCATGGTGGTGCGAATGAGATGCCGGTATTGCACCATCGCAGTTTCGAACATACCACTCGGCGTCGCTGCGCGGGCAACCGCCAAACGCAACGGAGCATTTTCGGGATCATCTTGCAACGTTCGCAGATATTCATTCATCTGCGCAGTACTTGCTCCGGTCGTTTGTTGTCTATTGGTCTGGATGGGCGGCTGGTGCGGTGCTGCAGGTGCCTGCTTCAGCGGGGCGTTTTGTACAGCCGCAGCTGCTTTCGCAACCGGCTGGTTCGTCTGCGACTCTGCCAGTGGTTCGGTAGACAACGGCGCTGCAATCACCCCCGCTCGACTCAATTCGCCCGTGGTGATTCCTACATCACGCAGGATTTCGTTGGCATCAATCGCGGGGCGGCTGTTTGTATCGGGGAAGTCTTGCAGACGCATTCCTTGACTCACCGCGAGATTGCTCATATCAAACGCCATGCCACCACCATTGGAGCGCGCCTCACCACTGTTGAATCGTTCGTACCCTGTCGAACTACCGGGCAGTTCAATGGGCGACGCCGACGTATTCTGATTGGCCAACAACGACTGTAACATCGCATTATCTTGTGAACGGGCAGGTGCAACTGGGGCTGGCGAAGGCACCACAGACGACGCAATAACCTGCACAACTGGTGGCACTGCCGCAGCTGAAGCTGCCCGCGGTAATGCTGCCGACACGCTTACGGGCATCTCTGCTGACCGCGAGGACAGAAACAAATCCGCCAATAACGGGTCTGCGGCTTGCGCTTCCGCACTGTTCGCAACCGCCGCGTTCGTCGGTGGCGGCGTGGCACTCTTGGCAGTGCGTGTACTGGTGCTGATTCGCTCGTTCCGACTGCGCTCACGCATCGAATCAGCAGTCGCTGCAGCAGCGTGCGACGCCTGTCGCGTGAATCGTGGGTCTGGAATCGGCGTTACCTTCTTGGAATCGACAAATCCTCCACCCAAAATTCGTGCCACCACTTCACGCAAATCTTCGGTCGGCGACGGGGTATGGCTGATTTCGAGCCGCGCGAGCAGGGCATACAAATCATCCAGCGACGAAATCGTCTGCAGTTGCATTGTGTTTATTGTTATCTTGAGTGGTGCTAACTCCGCGAGGGCGGCAACCACGGGCTCCGAAATGCGTTCCGCACCAGCACCATGTTCGCCTGTGCTCAATACATGTGCGAGGAATCGGTCGTCTTCGTCAATCGCCTGATGCACCAAAAATGGGACTCCGCGACTGCCGCCATGGTAGGCTTGTACCGTCTCGGTGATCACATCACTCACATCCGGCGCGACAGGGGTGGTCACACGACCGCCGCGTACCATTTCCATCGTCAAATCATGACTGGGGATATGCGGGAGTGCGTTGGTGGCTGCATCTGCAGCATCTGCGGTATTTGGCTGGTTTTCCAACATCCCCGCCAGGAGTTCTGGTGCCTGTACATCAGCACTGGTTGCACCCACTGGTGCACCAGCCCCGGCAACTGGCAGCTCGTGAAATCCAGCTTCTCCCATGCATGCACAATCATCCGTGCGCGCATAGATTCCGTGTCGTGGCTCGCTCCGCATATGCTGTAACACCGCACTATGATCTAAATCAGGAATGGCCGGGTACAAGACTTCCTTGCTCTGCACCGCTGCACCCATGCGCCGGGCCGTACTCTTTGGACTGATATCTAACTCCGGTAATTCCGGCAAAATCCACGAAGCCGACGAAGGCAACGTGGCATGCCCGAACAAATCACGAGCGATGTCAAAAAACGGGTCATACGCCTGCGCGTGAGTCCAACAGCGTTGACTTGCTTCGCTGTCACGTCCTGCTTGATAGCGTGCCACAAAGTACTGTGCCTTCAAGACATCAGGGGCTTGTTGCAAGAGAGTGTTGCTTATCTCGTAGCTTTCTCGCTCGTCTCCGTTGCGCCAGAGTGTTTCGGCCAGGGCTATCGCGATGTCTACCCGTGTCGGGTGTAATGCCTGCAAACTGCGGAATTCGCTGATTGCTTGCTCGAACATGCTCCCTTTCACAAACAACCGTGCTAACCCAATCCGACTCAACTGTAGGTAGACATCGTGTCGCGCTGATCGCCGATATAGACTGACCAGACGTGTGCGCACATCAACCACTTCGGGCCGCAGTTCAATGGCGTGCTCAAGGTGTTCTTCGGCGATGCGTAACTCGCCCTTGCGTTCCGCGATGATGCTCAATCCCACGTATGCGTCGATACTTTCGGGATCACTGCGCAACACCTCGGTGTATAGCTCCTCGGCTTCGGCGTGTTCGTTGAGCGCGAGGAGGCTCTCGCACAAGCAGAGTTTGGTTTTGATGATATGCGGAAAGAACATCAACACGTGGCGTGCGACCCGCAGCACCACCGCGTGATTCCCATTCACCGATGCATCATGCATCTGTTCATATGCTGTAATGAGACTCATGTCGCCCATCATCAGCTCCTTTACGCCACTGCATGCAATAGTACGTATCTATGTAGTAATTGTGTACTACATCTTATCATCGAATCTTTAGCAATGCAATAGAACCATGAGTTTTATCTCAGGTCACTTATGGGACTGCGCGAAGCTTCATCATTACTTCCAAAATCCGCTGTCCATAGGTTGTCCCCGGGAACGCCCATCGTCCATTGAGTCCGACAATCGTTGCAGCTATCCCTCTCAGATTGGCCGGTAACGGTCGGTACCCCAGCGCTTTTTCAATCAACGCTTTTTGCTCAGCGTTCGCTTGCTCGTCTGTGAGCGCATATGCAAGTAATCGACCGATATGAGCGGGAATTGCTTCGTCTTCCCAAGACGAAAAACTCAGGCCTTTTTCCCACATATTCCGCTGTGTGTTAAAGGCCCAGCCTGGCTGCCCAGGATCGGTCACCGAGCTTCGCCCTTCCACACCTAATCCTGCAGGATTACGTTGAGGCCGAGCCGACCAGTAACTCGTCAAAAATCCGGTTTCGTGGGCCATCTGGGCAATTGCCAAAAACCAATCAACCCCCACGCTATTGCCGACACGTTGGTAGGCCTCAACGATGTTTTTGACGTCGTCGTAACTGTATCCATTTGCTGCAGCCCTTGGAGCAAGTACCCGAATTGCTTCGTTGACCGTGCCACTTGGTGCACCCAAAATGGGCAAATCGGATGGTGCTGCCGTCGGCACATGGTCACGCGTTTCGTTCCCCAAGAGCCCAAACAAAATATCATAAGGCGCTGCGTTTTCAGGGTGGACTTCGAATCGGGCGCGCTCGAACCACTGCACCTGATACTCGCTACCGTCGCTCATACGCTCGGTCTGCAATCCAGACAACGGCAATCCGAACAACGCCAGACTCTCGGCTTCCGAGATACCTGCTGTGCCGTCCATTTCGAGCCCGTACTGACGCCATACCTGCCACACCCGACCACACACTGCGTGTTGTGTTGCCTCGAAGGTCTTGCACTCTGCAGTCGCCGATTTGGGGAACCCATACCAGTCGCGCCCCTGCTGGCTCAATCGGTCAGCGCCGAGTCGACCAAGTAACACATCGTACGGTCGTGCATTTTCAGGGTGCAGTTCGAGCCGGTTTCGCTCAAATGATTGTGCCGTGAAGGATTTTCCTTCGATCCGGATGGCTGATTGTGGTCCAATGGGATACCCGAACACACGCAATCCACCTTGCGCATTCCAATATTCACGGATACGCCCTTCGATACAAAAGCCTGTTTCTGCGAAGCACTGTGACGTCGCCTGCTCTGCGTGGCTCGGCATTACCCAACCACTCAGCCCGAGCAACAATGCCAGCATTATTACTACAATTTGTCGTACCATATACCCTCGCAGAAAATCTGGTTGCATAAAACGCCGACGTATGTCGGCGTTTTTGCGCCCTCTCGAGCAAGTGGTCGGGGCGAGAGGATTTGAACCTCCGACCTCATGAACCCCATTCATGTGCGCTACCAGGCTGCGCTACGCCCCGAAGTCCACAACATGCACATCATACGCTACCGCAGACGCCACTGTCAAATCATCGAGCGTTGTGAACCGAAGTGATGGGTCAAAATGCTTCAATACCTATGGCCGCTAACTCATCCGCAAAGCGTTCGAATTCTCGTTGTGTGCGCAACGTCAATATCTCGGCTAATAGCGGTTCGCGCTTCGTCCCGGGTAATAACAACGCCCGCTCGACGAATTGGCGCAAGTACGCTATCAGCGCAGCCCGATGAATCGGTGTCGGCATCTCACCGTGGAAGTACGATTCCATGGCCGCTGAAAGCACACCGGTTTGTTCTGTCATCCAAAAATGCGGCGCGATTGCGACCTTGAAGGGGTATGGGTAGAGCGGATCACGGACGAACTCCAAAGTACCTATTTGTTCGCGCTCTGGAATTGCTTCGCGCGGTGCGTCACTGGTCATCGTCCTCACCTCTCGTCTGGATGTACTGCGTATTGTACCCGTCTTCTCCGGATGTTGTCGGTGTATACCTGTAAGGAGGCACCACTAGGGACGCACTACTGTAAACCAAAAATAATCAAATCATACCGTCACTGCCGGTGTCTTTTGCCGGTCACTCATCCTCTATCCCG
Organism: Thermoflexus hugenholtzii JAD2; assembly: GCA_945881915.1. Lineage (GTDB taxonomy): Bacteria > Chloroflexota > Chloroflexia > Chloroflexales > Roseiflexaceae > UBA965. The sequence goes on from CAMCVW010000007.1 coordinate 79,588, forward strand.
AGTCAACGCAGCACATCAACGCACTGCATTCATTTCAATTGCACCAGGTGTGTCGGTTTTTCCGTGACTCTATAGAACAGAATCACGGCTTAAACGTCATCCAACGGTTCGTACCATAATAATCTTATGAAATCACAATATATTTCATTTGCGTCAGCTATTCATTTACAGTATAGTAGGTTTGATGAGGTAGTGCGTTACTATTTGCCTGCTCTATCATGTTACGCACAGTCTGGGTTGTATTTTTTCTGTATTATTGCGGGATTGGTCCATCCCACGATATGAACAAGTCATTTAAAGTATGTTGTCACGGAGCACACAAATGAGCATGTCCACAAGTTCCTCGATTCTCGGCGCAATGACGATTCGCATTGACCCACATGTCTGTTACAGCCTCAATGATGGCGCAGACCAGCTCGAGCTCCTCCGCGCAACCAGTCACGCAGCCCTTGACATGATTGCACTCACCGGTATAGGGAGTATCAAGAGTTTCGATGCGATTCAGCGTGACTACGATAAACTCATTTTGCTCGAAAAAGCCGGAATCTTGTCAGCGAGCGACGGTGAACGACTCGTCTTGCACCGCGAACTGCGCACCCGTTCGACCATTTTGCCTGGCTTCACCGCCACGAGCAGCGACGGGTTACTCATCACTGCATTATTCCCTGCAGATACGACGACCATCAGTATCGAAACAATCCTCCAACACCTCGGTATCGACGGCATCGATGGGAGCACCAAGACCAACGCAGGAGTCATCTGTGCCCTCATCAACGCAGCCAACGGCATTGCCGTGGCCCACCCCAAGACCTCAGCCGACATCGCACTGGTTCACATGCTCATCGCATCAGGCCAGCTCCATGCCATCGACCGCGCGGTCGTCGGTATAGACAATGTGTGTATTCTTGGCGGGTCAGGGGCAACCACCATCGAATCCATCGGATCGAGTTTTTCGGAGGTGAGCATGACCTCGCCGACCTTCGAATCACTGCGTGAATTGGTACTCGCGCATACCCACAGCGCCATCCGTTTTATTAGCACACCCGTCCGCCGCTGGGCACTCCACCAACTGTTGCAGTCAACCACCGATGAACACATCGTCCAATTCCTCGAATCCAAACCAACCGACATGGCAATGCACATCGCAGCCCTTGCGAATATCGGCGGTGGCATTATTCTGGTCGGCAGCGAAGCCGGTGTCGTCCAAGGGGTCAAAAGCAATGACAAAGCGCTCTCGGCTATCCTCAAAGCAGCCGAAACAATCACTCCGATACCCGATTTGAGCACCGAAGTCGTCTCTTATGACCAACTCACGATTATCCGTGTCGAAGTCCGTGGCGATGCTGCTCCCTATTTGACCAGCGAAGGACGCGTGTTGGTTCGTCGTGATCAGCAGACCACCAATGCGACTCCTGCCGAATTACGGGCACTCTGCCAGCCGACACGTGCTGACGGCGCAGACCTCGATTTGCCGCGCAGTGGTGTGTCGATTGTGTCGACCCAGCGTCGTGGCGGAATCTGGCACTACGAAGTACGCGACCTACGCACCACTGCTGGGGTGACCCGCGACCGCGCCCAGGGGCTTTGGGACTATGCCATTGAACGCCACGAGACACTTCGCGACGGCTCAGCCAACCTCGACGAAATCAAATGGCATGGTCAAATTGGTCTCTGGCGCGCCTACATTCAAGGGGGTCGACCAAAATACGATTTGGTGCACCGTGACAGCCTGGGTGTGATTGACCATATTTTCTACGGTGTCTCCGACTGGGGCCTCGGCACTCAGTGGCAACACCTCATCCAGACATATGCACCACAGTTGGCGGTCGACACCGTCACCTTCGAAGAAGAGTCTGCCCCCGCCACGGTCAATGCATCAAACACCACGACCCCCATCAGTCCGGTGTTTACCCAATCGACCACTCCCGCCAACCTCCAACCTGCCCACTTCCCTGCATTCCAGGGCGAACGCCGCGCACGCTGGCGTGGCCGCGGCGCGATTACGCGCATCTGGCGTGACGAATCACAGACGCCGTTCTTCGACCTGCTCCTCAAAACCAAAGCAGAGAGCACCGATGACGGCTCCGAAATCCAGGAGTACCACGGTGTCAGTCGTGATCAACTCAATCAAGCCTGGCTTGACCTCATCAACGTCAGTAAACCTCGGACCGGCATCGAAGTCGTCGAAACAGTCCAGGACGAACAAGGCGACAAGCGCTTCATCTTCCGCAATTTGCGCAACGAAGAAGTCAGCCCGCATCCCTGGCGCATGAACGACATCGAAGAAGGCAGCATCCGCCAGTACGCAGCCCGTATGCACCTCGCAGATCAGACATTTGACGAAGAGAGCATCCGCTGGTGGGGCAACATCGGCTATATGCGCCCGATGCGCCGCCAGGTCGATTTGGTGTATCGTGACGAAAACGGAACGGATCATATCTTTTATGCCGCCCGCCGCGATGAACTGATTGGCGAATGGCACGACCTGCTGGCCGAATACGACGATATCATCGATTAGCCAGATCCCATTCCTCAGCGCTACCAAACACCCCGCGTTCCACAGGGAACGCGGGGTGTTTGGTCTGTGCCCTAAAACGGCAGAATATCGTCGTCTTCGGGCATGGGCGGCGTCGGCGTGACAGGCTTTCGTTCGGCACGAGCAGGTGGAATGTTCTGACGAGGTGGCGCAGGAGGCGGTGAAAACTCACCCTCGTCGAAATCATCCCCTATCGATGCAGGCACGTTGCGTGCCGCAGGGGGCGCTTGACGTGGCTGTGCTGGTGCTGCCGTTGTGCGCCGTGGTTCGCGCTCCGGAACGCTGCCGTCGTATGCATCGCTCCCACCCTGAGATTCTGCGCGTGAGCTCAGAATAATCATATCCGTTGCAATCAACTCCACCGCAGTCCGCGGTTGACCATCTCGGTCTTGATACTTGCGCGTCTGCAGGCGTCCTTCGACATAGACTCGGGTACCCTTTGTCAGATATTGATTGCAGATTTCACCCAATTTGTCCCACGCCACGACGCGGAACCATTCTGTGTCATCGTGACTCGTACCATCATTTGACTTCCAGGTGCGTCCACTGGCGACATTAAACGTCGTCACAGCGCTCCCCTGTGGGGTATAACGCATCTCCGGATCGGCGCCGAGCCGTCCGGTAATCATCACTTTGTTCAGATCTTTGGCCATGTGAGGCCTCCTCTCGTATTTGCGGTAACGCTCGTATTTGATGATGCGTACATCACTGCGAAGATTGTAGCATTTTTGTTCTATTTGTCAATCGTCAACGCCCATCACTCGTCTCCGTCGCGGAATACCAAATCCTGGCGGGGGTCGATCGACACATCGCCATACAACAGTGTTGCAATACGATATACAACACCGTCAGGTCCATCCTGGACTGCAATGACGATTCCATCGCCATACGGCATACAGCGTACCCGGTCGCCTGGCAGCAAAGCGAAGGATTGCGGTCGTCCCCGGATACGCTCTACCAGATGGAGTATCCAGCGCCATACCGCGCGGTACCACGGGCGTTGTATCGCACGATGCATGCGTTCCGTCGGTACCCGAATGGGGTCGTCAAGGAGCGTTGCCATCAATACAGCATCTTCTGCCCGGGCCGGAGGGATGACAGGCAATGGCCGTAGTGCTCCGTGCACATCCAGCGGCGGCGGGATTTCGTCGGGAGCAGGAGGCGTGTGTACAGCCACCACGACGCTGGGAATTACTCCCGTTCGATCGGAAGTTTTGGCGGTGAATGGATCGTCTGGGAGTACTTGTATGGCTACTTCCTGAGCGGAGGTTGGACACACAGCCGTAGTCATCCATTCCGCATCCACACGCCACAATGGCGCGAGCATCTGGCCACCGGGGCGAATCTGTACCTGCGTTTGGGCCGCACGGAACAATTCCGGCAACAGAGGCGCCACGGTACGCAGGATTCCGGTACCCCCAGGTTGGGTCTCGACGAAGAAGAGCCGGCCGGTGGCCTCGTCATAACATGGCACGATGCTCTGCAGTGCCATCGGAACGACACGCTGTAGCGCAGCAATGAAGGACCAGCCAAGCCACGGAATATCATGGTGCGCTATCGGCCCCACATGCCACCAATACGCTGGTGCGTACCAACTGTACCCAAACGCATCGGGGTATGCCGCGTCATGCCACTCCGATGCGACCCATTCGCGCATTCCAATCAATGCGTCTTCCACGGCCACACGTGCCCAACCGAAGGTGTCGTCGTCACGCGTTCCTCCACGGGACAGTACCGAGGTCTTGCGGATGGGCAGAGTCAGCCGCTGCACGGGATCGATGGCAATTGTCACACTGCCTGCATCAATGTCGCGTTCAATTACCTGCATGCCGCCAAACCACGCCGGTACTGCCATACGCGGCGCCAACCATCGTTCATACAGGGTTGCATCGGCCGTCGTTGCCAACGATTCGCCCGCGTACTGCAAGGTCGCCGCTGCACCGACAGCATTGGTGATGCTGAAATCCGCATGGGGATTATCATCGCCTGCCGGTACGACGCTGTGGCCTGGGAGTCGGCGCAGATACCCTTGTGACTCCATGCGCATGCACAGTTCCTGTAGACCCCAGGCAGCAATCTCGCGCTCGAGGATGGGAATTTCGGCAGCAGCTGCCAATACATGCATCGTATGAACATACGAATTGTCGTTCCCACACACCCACAGCGGTAGGTCTGCGTGTCCAAATGCACGGTGTAGCGATTCCGCCGCTGATTGACCGTGGACGCAGAGCACTGCCAGATAGCCACCATGCGCAGCCTCGGCAACCGCCCATCCGTCGGCGGGCATCCCCGCATAGATCACGATGTCTGCGGGTGCAAGCCGCCCATCGATCGTTGCACCGTCTACGTTCTGCGCCCAGAGGAGTGGTGCGCAGATGTCATCCACGACCACATGCACGTGATATCCAGCCTGCTGGAACGTGCGTGCAAGTGCCGCACTCGCCTCGTATGGGGAACCTGCAGCCTGCACCTCGACCGCCAGGGACGGAGGCGTTGGGATGTCGTCCACAGTGACAACGGCGACCGTATCAGAAACCAACATTGGGAGCACTTCAGCGACGTGCTGTACCGGGGTCGCACTCATGATAATCGTCGGCTTGGGAGCGGTGTGATAGACGCGGAGCCGTTCGATTCGGCGCAACATCCAACACGCATGTTGCCAGGCGATTCCACTCAGGAGGTGAATATCGAGCAGCACGATGGTTGCCATCTGCTGCCAATACGGCTTCCAGACACCGTCGTGCAGACGTAACATCTCGCGCTGCAGACTCTGATACGAGGCGATTACGATGGGCGCTTCAGCGTCATACGAGTCTCCGTGGACCAGTGCCACCTGAGGGCACAGCGCCACAGGTATATCCGCCACAAACTGTGACAGCGACCGATACGCAGCCAGGCCAGCTGCATCATCAGCGACGATGATGAGCGTTCGTCGGCCAGGATGGAGGAGGGTACGCTGGACCACACAGAACCACGCCGCAACGGTTCGCGCACTGTGCCAGCCCATCAGTAGCATCGACTCATCCCGCTGCATGGCACCGATTGCGCGCACCAGATGCGGGCGATAGACATCGTTGCGTTGATTCAACCAGAGGTGCGCCAGAGTTGCGTCGACGGCGACGTGCGCGCTTTCGAGCCCCGCCAAACCGGGATTCGCACGCACAGAGAGGAGTGTTATATCGGGATGAGTCGCACAGTGGTCATGCAATAATGAACGGATTTGTTCGCGCATCTCAGCCTCGCAATGCATCTTACGACACACTATAGCAGGTTCGTTCCGTACCGTGAATCGATACTCCGGCCGTTTCGCAGCGCACGGGTCGAATGTATTTTGCGTGTCGTCCAAAATTCGATTTGCATTGTCTTGGTCGACGTGGTATTATTCTTTTCGTTGCAGAGCTCACCGCTCGAACGAGTCTGGTACAGCCGTGGCCCCATCGTCTAGCGGCCTTGGACGTCACCCTCTCAAGGTGAAGATCGTGGGTTCGAATCCCACTGGGGTCACCACTCAATCCAGCGAACCACAAGGGGATGTGGTGTAGAGGCCTAACATGCGACCCTGTCAAGGTCGAGACCGCGGGTTCGAATCCCGTCATCCCCGCCACAGAGCCACCGATGTATGACATCGGTGGTTTTCGTATTTGTATACTCACCATTATCTATACCACCGAAACCGCACAGAGCGCATCATGTTCCCCTCAACACCCAATATGTGATTCAGGGAACTTCCTGCACAGCAGCCTGCCTGCTCCCGCGTTGCATCCTGCTGATTTTTGCGGGGCGGCACGCAGGGGCGGGCTGGGATTGGACCCCGTCGGGGTGCCGCGAACCCTTTTTTCATTATCAAAAAGAAAGAGTCCCCGTGCAACATCCCATACGGTCACGACCCTTGGTCTGGGGGTGACCGCCAACCTGCCCTGTCATTGCGTTGTAATGGTCAGCAGCAGCACATAAATCCGTTTTGACACACTGCCCCGTACACGCTACAATACGCAGACGGACAAAATCCGTTACCACGTGTTGACCTATCGGAGTCACGATGTTCGAAAGCCTGTCTGATCGACTACAAGCGGTCTTCAAGAAGCTCGGCGGCAAAGGTCGCTTGAGCGAAGAGGACGTGCGCGAAGCGATGAAGCAAGTGCGGCTTGCACTGCTCGAGGCTGACGTGAACTTGCAGGTCGTCCGTGAATTCGTGGCCAAAGTGACCGAACGCGCCGTCGGCGAGGAAGTCTCACGTTCACTCACGCCGTCGCAGCAGGTCATCAAAATCGTCCGTGACGAGCTCGTATCACTCCTTGGTGAAGCCGAAGTACCGCTTGCCGATGCCACATTGCCACCGACGGTGATTATGTTGGTCGGTCTGCAGGGTGCCGGCAAAACGACACACGCGGCCAAATTAGCGTTGCATTTGCGCAAAAAGGGCAAGCGCCCACTGTTGGTTGCCGCTGACGTCTATCGTCCCGCAGCTATCGCACAGTTGGAATCGTTGGGCAAGCAGGTCAATATTCCCGTGTATAGCGAGGGTACGACCGCCAAGCCGCCCGAGATCGTTGCCCGTGCACTGGCACATGCCCGTGCCGAACATTGTAACTACGTCATCATCGACACCGCTGGCCGACTGCAAGTCGACGAAGTGTTGATGACCGAGTTAGCAGATATTGTCACCGTTGCCCAACCACACGAACGGCTGCTGGTCGTCGACGCCATGATCGGTCAAGAAGCCGTGCGTGTCGCCGATGAATTCAACAAACGCGTCGCGTTGAGCGGTATCATCTTCACCAAAATCGACGGCGATGCACGTGGCGGAGCGGCACTTTCGGTCCGGTCTGTCACAGGTGTGCCGATTAAGTTTTTGGGGACTGGTGAGAAAATCGAAGTGGGCACGCTCGAGGTCTTCCACCCAGAGCGCCTGGTCTCACGTATTTTGGGCATGGGTGATGTGTTGTCGCTCATCGAACGGGCGGAATCGTCCATCGACAAAGACGAAGCAGCACGCATGCAAAAAAAGCTCTCCAAGGGCTCATTTGACCTCGAAGACTTTTTGGCTTCGATGCGGCAGATGCAAAAGCTCGGACCACTGAACCAAATCCTGGGCATGTTGCCGGGGATGGGCAGTATGGCCAAAGGGGCAGAGCTGGTCAACGAGAAGGAGCTCCGTCGAGTCGAGGCGATTATCTTATCGATGACGCCCAAGGAACGACGCAATCCTGATATTATCAAAGGTAGTCGCAGAGAACGAGTTGCACGGGGGAGTGGCACGTCTACCGCACAAGTGGCAGCTTTGCTCAAAAACTTCCAACAGATGCAACGGATGATGAAGCAATTCAGCGGCAGCTCCAAAGGTGGGCGCATGCCCGACCCGCGCGAGATGATGCGCAAGATGCGCTAACACCACACTAAGATTCGTGTAGGAGGCAATCGTACCATGGTCACTATTCGTCTACGCCGCACCGGCAAAAAGAAGCAGCCAAGCTATCGTTTGGTCATCGCTGATTCCCGCTCACCACGCGATGGCAAGTTCATCGAAATCGTGGGTCATTACAATCCCGTGCGCGAGCCACAGGAACTCGAAGTCAAAGCAGATCGTATCCGTCATTGGATGAGCGTCGGCGCACAGCCGTCCGAGACCGTCGTTCGCTTGCTCAAGCGCGTGAACGTCCTCGACGCAGCCGGCAAGCCCATCCCAGTTGCGAGCTAAACGACCATGCGTACGTTGCTTGAATACATGGTGCACAACCTCGTTGATCACCCTGAAGCCGTGCAGATTCGTGAACGAGTCACTCCGTATGCAGTCTCGTACCGTTTGAGCGTTGGCCCCACAGAGGCCGGCAAAATCATCGGACGGAACGGGCGGGTGGCCAAGTCCATCCGCGACATCATGGCAGTGGCAGCAGCCCGCCAAGGCAAGCGCGTTCACATCGACATTGAGTAATTCTGACAACGTGTATCGCTCTACACACACGGTGGCACCGGCCATTTGGTCGGTGTCCATTGTGATTTTTTGAACCACGGACAAACAAGGGAATGGTATGACTGAATCTACGACACCACGACCCGACGAGCTCTTGCTCATCGGCACTGTCGTGAACGTGGTCGGGTTGCGCGGTGACGTGCGCATCCACCTCGTTTCGACCCAACCGACACACCTAACGGCTAGCAAACCGATGCTCTACAGCGCCGATGGCAAACGGTCATTCCGTCTGCGCAAGATGATGCATTACAAAAACGACCTCTATACGGCCCAGTTGGGTGGTATTGCCACGCGTGAGCTCGCAGATGCACTTCGCACCACAGAGCTCTACATCAAAATCAGTGATGTAGCGCCGCTCGATGCCGACGAGTATTTTCTGCATGATTTACCTGGGATGACCGTTCAAACGGTCGATGGCGTCGTCATCGGAAGCATCAACGATGTCATTTCGACGGGAGCCAGCGATGTCATCGTCGTCCAGCGTGAAGGATTGTCCGATGTACTGATTCCGCTGGTGAAGGCATTTGTGCAGTCCTATGACGCTGTCACCCGCGTGCTGATTATCACCCCCATTCCCGGGATGATTCTCGACGAATAGCCGCTAGAGAAAGCGACTGCGCCACGCATCGCGATCCTGTCGCAACATCGGCAGACGCCAAAGTCGCACATATCCTGCAAGATATCCCATCATTTTGGCGCAATCACCGACGACGCGGATACATGGTACAAGCCCTGCTGCCAGCACAGACTGCAGCAACGTGTATCCTGCGCTACGTCTGATCTCGATCCGCTGCCATGGCTTGATGCTATACCCGATGCCACCAGCCACCAGTAGTACCCACCCCCAACCCCCGAACAGCAGCAGCAGCAACGCAATTGCATAGACCAAATAGCGAATCGCGTGTCGCTTTGGCCACAGGCCGGCGACAGCATCCCCACGTGCATACAAAAAATACTGTTTGAATACCTGTTGCAACGATTCACGTGGCCGGAAGTGTACCAGTGCCGTTCCGGCAAACGCAAAACGTGCCCCGGCTTTTTTCATCGCAAAATCATAGAGTAAATCCTCGCAATGACTGGCCCACTCCGGGTATCCATCTACCTGCTCCCAGACGGTCTTGCGAAAAGCCACTGACTGCCCGAATGGCATGAAGGTCGCAGCGTCTATCTCTTCGACGACGGGGTAATTTGTGCAGCCGATGGCGTGCTCCATGATGCTGCGTGGCAATGGTTGAAAAAAACCTGCCACCACATCAGCGGTGCCATCACGGAGTGGGCTGGTAATACGTGCCAGCCAATGCCGGTCCAAAATCAACCCCGCATCCGTACAGGCAATGAGTGTGCCTGTGGCATGGTAAATGGCGTTATTACGCCCTGAAGGTATATTGAACCCGCCCTGGACCAGACGTACCGGGTGCCCCGCAGCATGATACCCCTGCACAATGGCAGCGGTGGCATCCGTGCTGTTGTTGTCGTTGATGATTATCTCGTCTGGTCTTAGACTCTGTCCGAGCATCGATTCGATGAGCTGGGCTATGTTGTCTTCTTCGTTTTTTGCCGTACAGACGAGTGAAATACGCATACAATTCCCATATTCGCTGAATAACTATGCTCGTACCAACCATTGTAGTACAATACAACTACTGCATTCACACAGAAGGACGCCCTATGCAACGCTCCCTCTCCTTCCTTGTATTCATGAGTCTCTGCTTCGTCCTCAGTGCCTGCGCGTCGCAGGCTGCGATTCAAGTACAGCCCGATACCAAAGCACCAAATGATGCAACAGCAATTCCTTCTCCTGCGACCGAAATCGTTGAGGAGCCCGTAGCGGTAAGCCCAGTACAGACCGTTACCAAAGCACCGACAGATGCAATAGCAGTTCCGACGCCCTTAACCGAAATCGTTGAGGTGCCATTGGTGGAGCCCGTGCCAATGAGTCTCGATGCAGACGGCTTCCATGTGATTGGTAATCCGGCTGCTCCTATTGTTATGACAGAGTACTCAGATTACTTCTGAGGGAGCTGTGCCTTCCACGTGTTGGAAGTAGAGCCACAACTCATCGCCACCTACGTCGCCACCGGCAAAATGCGCATCGTCGTCCGGCCACTCCTGCAGACAGGAGCAGACGCCCTTCTGGCAGCACACGCAGCGGAATGTGCCGACGAACAAAACGCCTTCGTCACCATGCGCAGCGCCCTCTATGACAAGCAGGGCACCCTCTACACGGCCGACGATATGGTGAGCGCCGTTGCAGATATCGCAACATCGCTCGAACTCGATCGCACGGCATTTACGCAATGCATGACTTCAGAACGCTATAATCAAGCGCTCTACCAAGGGTACACACGCGCTACCACAGATGGGATCATCGGTCGTCCTGTGTTTGAACTCAATGGTCAACGGCTCGTCGGTGCGCAGTCATTTGAAACATTCCAACGAATCATCGATGGGCTCATCGCCGCCGGCTCATGACTTTTTTCATGATGTTGTAGGGATATTCTAAGCTATTCGCGAGAAAGTCCGTGCTAGGATAGCGGGGGGGGTGCGCACATGCTTCGACGTGAATTTTTGCTCTCTTCTCTGCTGTTCTTGATAACCATTTTCATCATTGTGAAAATGGTCCCCGCCCATGCAGAAGACTCCTCCGACGATAGCATCGCGTACCCGACACCCACCGACGTCACAGATTTCATCGAAACACCATACCCCACGATGACCGAAATGGCCTACGACGAGAGCGATCCCACTGCGGAACCGACACAAACCCCTCCCCCTTCTGACGCTGATTCCACGCCCACCTCCGAAGAAGAACCCACCCCTACGGCGTATAGTGAAGTTCCATCAGTATCAGACACTGCCACTGCTCAGCCAGAATCTCCGCCAATCGAATCTGTCCTCACCGATGCACCGCCACAAACAGTTGAAGTAAATATTCCCTTGTCGACCGATCGTTCACAAACGACCGCATTACAAGACACCCCTCTTCAGTGTCTCCCCGACACCGTTGAAGTCATCAGTGGGATCACCAACCCGTCTACGATGCTCGAAGTTCGCTTCGCACTGCGGGTCATTGGTGGCGGGATGAGTGACTTGAGCGGCAATTACGCAATACCGCTGTATATGGGGCACGAAGCACGTGGCAGGCACCCCGTCAACGTCGTCAAACGCTATAGCGGCCGTGTGATTCAGCAGGTATTCTGTGATATTCCCTAAACGACTCCCCCAGACGAGTGACGATTGGGAATTGGTCTTGCGTGCTGTCGCCAATGACGATTTCGGGGTCGTGCAGGCTGCATTGCCAATGATACAAAGCCATGATGGACGCAGCCTCCGCATCAATCACCCCCCCAACGGGGTAGTACCCCGTCCCGCTGCAGTGCTCATCTTGGTCACCGCAACGGCGGATAGTGTCGAACTCGTCGTCACGCGCCGTTCCGGGAGTTTGCGCCAACACAGCGGCGAAATAGCGTTCCCCGGCGGTCGCGTCGACGAAGCAGATTCCTCGGTATACCACTGTGCACTCCGCGAAGCTTACGAAGAAATCGGCGTCCCCGCATCGGCCGTCACGGTCTTGGGTGAACTGCACACCGTCTACGTCCCGCGCAGCAATCACAGCGTCACTCCTGTCGTTGCATGGATGAACCAACCGATGACATACGTGACGAATCCTGACGAAGTGGCAGAAGTATTCCATTTGCCCATTTTGCATGTGCTCCGTGCAGACGCACTCCAGATAGAGGAACGTCACCTCCAAGGCGAAAAAGTGCGCGTCCCGTATTTTCCGTTTCTCAATCATCAAATCTGGGGAGCAACTGCACTGATGTTGTGCGATTTGACCACCCGCATTGACCGTTGCATCACGCACCGCAGCAGCGGGCAAAAGGAGCCAGAATGACTACCAAACGCACTCTTGGAATTTTCGGGGCACTCCTTGGTGCAATCAGCCTCGCGGCTGTTGCAACACTGCGCAAATCGTTACCACAGACCCGCGGTAGATTGAGCATCGAGGGACTCACGCAACCCGTCGAAATTTTGCGCGATCGTTGGGGAGTCCCACACATCTACGCGCAAAACACTCACGATCTCTTTGTCGCCCAAGGATACGTGCATGCCCAAGATCGGCTGTGGCAAATGGAATCACAGCGGCGTTTGGGTCACGGTACCCTTTCGGAAATCATCGGCAAAAAAGCCATTGATACAGACCGTTACATGCGCATCCTCGGCCTCGGTCGTTCCGCACATGCAGATGCAGCACAACTCAGTGGCGAGTCGTTAGCGAACGTCTCTTCGTATGTTGTAGGTGTCAATGCGTTTTTGAGCACCCACAAAAACAAACTACCACCAGAATTCTTGCTTCTTCGACATACCCCTGCACCATGGACAGCCGCCGATGTCATCGTCTGGGGCAAAATCATGGCACTCAGTCTGTCAGGGAACTGGACCCAAGAGGTCCTACGCGGCAGACTCGTCGCCACCATAGGTCGCAAGCAAACGGCAGACCTCGAGGCAAAATTCAATCCAGAAACACCACTGATTGTGCCAGAGGGAACCCAGTACCGCGCCGATCTGGGTGCAGCAGCCCTCGGGCTGGCAGCTGCAGCGACGTCGTTTGTACAAGATAACGATGTCAACGGCAGTAATAACTGGGTAGTCAGCGGGGCACGCTCAATCACCGGCAAACCGTTACTGGCGAACGATCCGCACCTCGGTCTACAAATGCCCTCAATCTGGTACGAAGCACATCTCAATGCCCCCGAGTATCATGTGGCCGGCGCCACGTTCGCGGGAGTGCCTGGCATTGTCATCGGCCACAACGAACGTATCGCCTGGGGCGTGACCAATGGCATGATTGACAACCAAGATCTCTATATCGAACGTTTTGACCCCAACGATCCTGCTGCATTGCGGTACGACGTCGACGGCATGTGGCAACAAGCAGAGCTGCGCTACGAAACAATCAATGTAAAAGGTGGAGCTCCAGTCATTGAGGCAGTCCGTACCACGCGCCACGGTCCCGTGATTACACCGCTTGTTTCGCCTTCAACGCAACATGGCGCCGATGCACTCGCCCTCCGCTGGACAGCGCTCGACAGCAGTACGTTACTCGATGCCATTTTTGCGCTGAACCGTGCAACAGATTGGACCTCGTTCCGCACTGCTCTGACCTCGTGGGATGTACCGCCACAAAACTTTGTCTACGCTGATGTCGATGGTCATATCGGCTACCAACTCGCAGGGAAGGTACCGCTGCGCGGGAATGGTGATGGCAGGATTCCTGCACCGGGTTGGGACAGCGCATATGATTGGACGGGCTTTGTTCCTTTTGCAGAGTTACCAGCGCAATTTGACCCGAGCGATGGCCTGATTGCTACAGCGAATAATCAAATCGTGCCCAATGATTCGAACCCACCGATTGCCGGGGAATGGCTCAATGGCTGGCGGGCTGCCCGCATCACCCAGTTACTCCGTCAACACCCACTCCATGACGCCGCTTCTTTTGCAGCTATACACGCAGACCGGGTCAGCACTCCCGGTTTGATGCTTGTAACAATTGCTGGTCGGCTTCCCGATGGAGACGCTCTCTCGAATCAGGCTCGGGCATTGTTGGCGAGTTGGGATGGCGGCCTCGATACTTCGAGTTGTGCCGCCACCATTGCAGTCCAGCTTCTCGAAGACCTGCAGCGTGAGGTGTTCGCGGCCGCCGCAGACGTCATCGACCAGCGTATCGGTATCGGTGCATTCGCCAATCGCCCTGGCCGAGAATACATGGGTCGTGCCTTACCATTCATCATGCGCGCACTCACCGACCGTGACGACAGCTGGTTCCGCGACGGACGCACATGGGATGATGTCCTTGCAAATGCATGGATTCGTGCCATACCCACGCTTCGTAAACGACTCGGCGACAATCCCGGCAAGTGGCAATATGGATCCTGGCATAAGGTCGTTTTCGCACATCCACTGAGCGTGATACCAGTTATCGGTACGCTCTTTTCACGCGGGTCATACCCTTTGGGCGGCAATCGTGACACGGTCAATATGGGCGACGTCCAAATCAATCCCGACGGGAGCCGCGTCACCACCACACCGTCGTACCGGTTTATCGCTGATCCAAGCAATTGGGAACGTTCCAAGAGTATCCATCCCGGCGGGCAATCAGGGCACCCGCTCAGTAGTCACTATGGCGACTTCATCAAACCTTGGCTCAACGTCGAATATCACCCGATGCCATGGGCTCGCCTCGCAGTCGAAGAAGTCAGCCAAGAGAGGCTCACACTCAACCCACGGTCATAACCAAAACAGACAACGCGGGCACGCCGATCGGCGTGCCCGCGTTGTGTTGTTCAGTCCTATAACGCTGCGACGATCCCTTTGAGCAATCCGCCAAAACGTGGACGTGCGGCAGCGCCTGCTTCCATCACTTCTTCATGGTTTGCAGGACTTCCATCCGGTAATGCCTGATTCGTTACCAACGAGATTGCCAATACCTTCATTCCTGCATGCGCAGCCACAATGACTTCTGGTGCGGTCGACATACCGACGACGTCTGCACCAAGGCGTTGACACATACGCAGTTCAGCACCCGTCTCGAACGACGGTCCAGCGACCATGATATACACGCCTTCTTGCAGCACCACGCCTTGGGCAACAGCGACTCGCTGCGCTAACGAACGGAGCTCGGGTGTGTACGTGTTCAGCATTGGCGGGAATCGCACACCCAAGCGATCATCGTTCGCCCCACGCAACGGATTGTGCCCAGCAAGCCCCGGCATAAAGATATGATCAGTGATGCACATCAACTCGCCGACGGGCCAATCCGCCCGCAATCCGCCCGCAGCGTTGGTTGCTATGAGCGTCGTACATCCGAGTGCATGCATCACACGCACGGGCAATGTCACCTGGTGCATGTCATACCCTTCGTAGAAGTGGAACCGACCACGCATCACCACGACAGGAGTGCCAGCCAATAGTCCAATCGCCAATTCTCCGCGATGACCATATACCGTTGAACGTGGGAATCCGGGAATCGCTTCGTACGAGATGACCGTAGCATCCTGCAACTCATCAGCCAATGCCCCTAATCCTGATCCCAAAATGATTCCGATACGTGGGACAAGGTTCGTTTTTGCTCGAATTGTTGCCACCGCATGCAGGATTTCTTCGTACGTATGCGCCATCGTTATCGTCCTTCTCCGCTCAATTGTGCTCGTTTGGCTGCTGCTTCGGCTTCGGTCAATATGCCCTTGCGTTGCAACGAATCAATCTGCGCCAGTGCTTCCTGATTATCGATGTCTGCCGTCGGCTCAATGGTGAGGGGATTCGTCGGCGTCTTGTTCTCTACCGTCGGGATAGGTGCTGTGGCCCGTTTTTCGCCGACTCGTGCGTCGTCGATGACCGTCCGCAGTTTGAGTGGACTCTGAATTCGCACAAACTTCAGACTACTCGCTTCAGAATCGCCTGTGACCGTGACGTCGCCGTAATTGAATATCCGACCAAACAACGACTGCGTAATCACGACCTCGCTCAACTGACTCAGTGCGAGATCTGCAACACGGCGTGTCAAAATACCATCTCGGCGTATCAGTCGCCGATTCGTCACAATGACCTGCGTGTAATACCACGCGAGATAGTCTCGGATGATGCGGCCGACCATCACCACTGCCAATAGACCCAAGACGCCGTAGACGGTCCAAATCTGCCATTGTTCGGTGATGGTGTACTTCAAGAATACGTCGCTGGTGAAGTATCCCGCCACCCCGAGGAATACCAAAAAGACGATTTCCGTCGTCACAGCGCCTACCACGTTCATTGTGTGCGTGCGATATGTACCGTAGACAATTTCTTGTTCATCAATAACAGACTGTTTTGCACCCATAACGGTCTCCTTCAACACATCCATCATTCCACCGTAGCGCCATTATACGACATGGATATGAATCATTTAGAACGTCTGACTGCGCACGTCATCGAGGAACTGTGCACTGCGAATCGCACGTTCGCTGTGTCGCATCACCCAACGGCGCAGAATAACAAACACCGTCGCATGCACCTCGGCGGGCACTTCCAGTGCGATGACGTAAGACAAAGATTCTCGCTGCACAAGACGTAACACCTTGAACACTGCCAGTGACACTCGAGTCGCCTGAATATCGCTCCGTGCACAATTGGGGCACAACATGCCACCTTGCACCGCGCTCCACAGATTCGCGTGCTGATCCAATGTGCTCCCGCACACCGCACAGTCCACCAATTGTGGTCGATATCCCACTGCGTCACAGAGCTGCATTGTGTACCAGTGCAACGCCATTTCGACCGAGGTCGATGTGCACAGTGTGCGCAACGCAACCAGGCATAGCTCGTAGACCTGCGCTGCTGCATCCTCATCGGCCAATAGAGTATCGGTCAATTCGGCGACATAATAGCCAGCAGCCATGCGCACCAACTGTTGTTGTAATTGCGCAAATCGTTCAACAGCAATACTTTGGGTCAGCACATCCCGCGTTTTCCCCACGGCGAGTTGGAGTTGGCAGTGGCTCAGCAACTCGAGATGTCCCGATAGTTTGCTCTGTGTCTTGCGCACTCCACGTGCCGTCGCGATGATTTTGCCCTGTGGTGTCAAAATCGTCACAATGCGATCAGCCTCGCCCACATCGATTCGCTTCAATATGATGCCATCGCAACGATAGAGACGCTCACCCATTGTGGTGGTCCAAATTACGCAGCAGTGTTATTTTGCGGAGTACCGCACGTGCGGCTTCGTTCGATGAGTGTGCCCGTACCGCCTGTTCGATGAGTCTGAGTTCTGCATCACGGAATACAGGGCGTTCTTCGTCGTGCGCATGGACTGCATACCCTGCATCGCGCAGGGCGCGAACGACACGCTCTTGTGCATCGGGCGGTACTACATACGTTGTCTCGTTTAGTCGCTGGCCATCTTTCAGCCCCACCCGTCGGTCATGCAGGATGTCATCAAGGGCAGCGGCACTCTGCGTCCGCACCATACATTGTGTCGAAACAGCAGTGACTGCGACCGAGCCCGCCCACAACGCCAAATCTTGGCGCACTGCGCGCGATACTACCTTACCCGTCAAGTCAGCCAATAATTCCATCAATTGTTCCAGTGACATCCCCGCCGCAACTGCACGTTGGACGACCCGTGGACCGAGTTGC
Source organism: Thermoflexus hugenholtzii JAD2 (assembly GCA_945881915.1). Lineage (GTDB taxonomy): Bacteria > Chloroflexota > Chloroflexia > Chloroflexales > Roseiflexaceae > UBA965. The sequence goes on from CAMCVW010000007.1 coordinate 97,266, forward strand.
CACGTCATCACATCACGAGCTTCGCCTATCCAATCTAATTGGTATCTCGCCCATAGGTCTGCATGATTGCGCAACAGCAAAGAATAATCATCTTCAAATATGACAAAATCGCGAACGTTCGAGGCTTCTGCATGAACTAAACCCGAAATCCACGAACCGAATTGCGTCCTGCGCAGATACTGCATATCTTGGTCCCACTCCACACACCCCAACCAGCACAGTGGACCACGCAGATTCAATTGTATGACTGCACCGTCTTCGCTACCCCAGTGGGTAGGCCACCCTGCCGGCTTTATCCAGCGACGTTGTGTGGTCACCGGCCGGACAATGTCTGGCCAGCGCATCCGAATCGTATCAATACAACGATCGATAGAATGCCATTGTTCTGGCAGATGGGGCAGCAGCGCATATGCGATGCTCCGACGTGCCATGCGCATATCGATCCCTTTGGCTCGTGGGCTGTCGCTGCTGTGCCATTCGTCCCATGCTGCCACCAGCCATGCGCGCAGTAACTCCTGGCGACGGAGCGTGGGGCTCAGGCGCAACCACTCGTCCATGTTTGGACCAACTTCGAGTCCATGCGGTCCGATGACCACCGCGTGTCCTGCCAGACACACTGCCAATAACCATTGCATGACCTCGGGAGCGGCTCCGCGAGCTGCAGCAGATTGCAATACGCGTTGTGGCAGACGCGATGCGCGTGCCAATGTGACTCCGCCTCCACGAACAATCGATGCGAACCCCAATAACACCTCATCCAAATCGAATGCACTGTATGGGATGCTCGCAACGGTCGGGAGTGCGTCAATCAGTGATGGAACCGCCGCTAAGTCTCGCTCAACTTCCGCCAGAACACACCATTCGAGCGGTCCGGACCGACTACGGACGGGCCAGAGCAAACCGACGATGAATGCGTTTTCGAGCGGACTCAATGTTGCGTAGATACTGAGAAAAGAGCGCGCTGACAGAGCATCGAGATTCGTCCGCAACGGCCCTGCGATGGCTTCGACAAACGTTGCCGGCATACAACCACCTGCGCGACGGATGCGTTGCACCAGTGCTTGTGTGTGTAGATTCTGACGCTCGAGCGCTTTTTGCCATATCCCGGCACCACCCATGTTTGCCTCGAGCAAATCGCGCTCGACGCCATGGATTCGCCCAAGCATGTCGCGGTCACCTAACGACAATGATTCCAGTGCTTGCACCCACGTCAGCTCATTCATGGTAGCTGCAATACTCCCGGTATTGCCGTCACATGATCGACAACGCCCCACGCAGGGGCGAGATCATCTGGGTATACCATATGCGAGTGCCGAATCCATATTGCGCGCATCCCCACTCCATGAGCCCCCCGAATATCGGCGTCGGGATTATCACCGACCATCACTGCGGCGCTCACGTCAACAGTGAGTCGCTCAAGCATGGCAGCAAAGATACGACCATCAGGTTTATCGCAGCCGTATTCTCCCGAAACCAGCATGTGTGGGAACCACTGCGACAGGTGTAATTGTTCTATCTTGGCCCGTTGTGTCCAACTCGGACCATTGGTGATGAGTCCCAATGTATAGCTTCCCGCTAGGGTAGAGAGCAGTTCTGCAACTCCTTCATCGAGATGCAGATCAGTAAACCAGGTTGCTCTGCTTTCTTCGACGAGCCGAGAACGCTGCGTTGCATCAGCGACACCAGCACGCACCAAGAACTGTTCCATATCGGCGAAAAATATCCGCTCGCGCACTGCTCGTGTAATCACTGCGTCTGCTTCGAGCACTGCGATGCCCGTAAGCCACGATGCCCACGCACGACGCAGGTGCTGTGCACGATGCCGACTGAGGTCATATAACGTATCATCGAGATCGAAAATTATTGCCTGCATGAAACCTCTTTGTGACAATGTGCCACCATGCTCGTATAATACCATGCAGTTATTTATTGATTGGATTCATCAATGCAACCGCTTGCGCTACCTCAACTTATTTCACTGGTCACCGAATGTGGTGACTATGCTCGTAACCAGCGCGACGACCTGCAGATAACCCGCAAAAGCGATGGCTCAATTGTGACTCAAGTCGACCAAAACGTCGAACAACGGATAGTTTCGTATCTTCGCACTACGTATCCCGACTATGCAATCCTCGGCGAAGAAGGCACCAATCACGCCTTTTCAACGGAATCCCCACCCGAATACACCTGGGTAATCGATCCCATCGACGGCACATCCGCCTACGCCGGCAGACTCACCGGTTGGTGTGTCGGCATCGGATTACTTGCGCGCGGAGTACCAATCGCAGGAGTCGTCTACTCCCCAATGAACGATGAATGTTATGTGGCGACCCCTGAGGGGCATGCATACCGCAACAATACACTGCTCACTACGGTGAGCACATCCACCAAATTGTTGGACGACTGGATGTCTGTACCGTCCGATACGCATCGCAAGTACGACATGAACTACCCAGGCCGGATGCGCACTACAGGCGCTACCATTTTGTCACTCTGCTATACGGCTGCCAATATGGCCTCAGCTGCTCTGGTTGGAAGCTGTAAGGCGTGGGACATTGCCCCGGCGCTCGCACTCCTCCGCTATACCGGCTGCGAATTATGGGATCTCAACGGCGGAGTAATCGACATTTCGACCTTGCTCACTCCTGCTGCGGTCAGTCCCACCATGCTCTGCGCCCCGCGCGACGAATACGACCGCTATCGCCAATACATCACCGTGCGCTAATCGTCAACCATTGTTCCTCCGATTTGTGCGCTATTCACAAAATCAAACCCAAATTACGCCTTCTGCTCTCAGCCGAGGAGTTTGTCTCTGTTGTATACACCACTTGTTCCTTCTATGTTGTTGACTATGATACGTAGCACGATATAAACGTAGGTCCATGTTTGGTACATCGCGATACTCCTGATGCACCGAATACCTAAGTTCTTGTACCAGCTACCTGCTACCTACTACCTAAAAAAAGCCCCCACTCTTGCGAGTGAAGGGGCTTTTGAACCACGGCGCGAATTAACGCTTCGTGTATTGTGGGCGCTTGCGGGCACGCTTGAGACCTGGTTTTTTACGCTCTTTCTCACGTGGGTCACGGGTCAAAAGACCAGCAGCCTTCAGTGCAGGGCGCAATGCAACATCAAGGTCTAGCAATGCACGGGCGATGCCGTGACGGATAGCACTGGCCTGGCCAGAAATACCACCGCCGAACACCTTGGCCATCACATTGAAGGATCCGACATTGCCCGTTGCCACGAATGGACGTGCAATCTCGGTGGCAAACAATTCACGGTGACCGAAGTAATCCTTCGGTGCTTTCCCGTTAACAACGATCTCACCATTGCCACGGTACAAACGCACGCGGGCTACTGCCGTTTTGCGTCGTCCCGTACCTTGGTAGTAATTCTTCTCAGCCATGTTAACCCTCTCGTCGTAGTACTAACCGCGAACCTTCGGCTCGAATACCTTGGGCATCTGTGCAGCATGTGGGTGCGTCGTACCTGCGTACAAGCGCAACTTGACAATTTGCTGTCGGCCCAAGCGAGTCTTGGGCAACATACCTTTGACCGCAAAGCGAAGGACGCGATCAGGATGGGTCGCCATCATGCGGCGATACGTCACCTGTTTGAAACCACCAGGGTAGTTCGAGTGACGGTAGTACATCTTCTGATCTTGCTTCTTACCAATCAAGCCGAGCTTCTCGACATTGATGACGACGACAAAATCCCCACCATCGATATTAGGACTAAAGGTCGGCTTGTGCTTCCCGCGCAACAACGTTGCAATCTGGGTGGCCAAACGACCTACTGTTTGACCGTCTGCATCGATGACATACCACTCACGTGATACTTCTGATGCTTTCTGCGAATAGGTTTTCATTCCCGTTATTCCTTACCTACAGCGTTATTCCAAAGGTCGGAGCGCCGACCGAGGATACGTGACCGTTACGAGTGTGAGGCCGTGAGCCGGGGCTAGATTGCCGGCCTTCTGGCGATTCTTGCCGACCAGAATTGCTTGGAGTCCTGCTGTAGTCAAACTACCGACACCGACGAGGAGTAGAGTGCCGACTACAATGCGCACCATATTGCGCAAGAAACCACTTGCCGAGATTCGTACGACCGCCACTGCGTGACTACCGTACATCCTCCGCTGGCATGCCACCGAAACACAACTCCGCACCGTCGGTCCTACCGGTACACCAAGGGTAAATGCCGCAAAGTCATGAGTACCCACCAAAACTTGGCTTGCCTCATGCATTGCATCCACATCCAGTGTCCGCGACACAGCCAATGCAGTACGCCGCAAAAACGGCGAAGCTACCGGTGCATCATCAAGTACGTATTCGTACGTCCGATGCTCTGCCCAAAACCGCGCATGGAAGTCACGGGGAGGCTCCCATATCTGCGGAATGGACACATCAGGGGGTAACAGCGCATTCATGGCTCGCTGCACCGTGTCGAGTGACCGTGTGCTTGTCGTGGTGACATTGCCTACTTGCCCACTCGCGTGAACTCCGGCATCCGTCCGACCTGCGAGGGTGACCCGTGCATGCTCTGCATGCAATCGCCACCACGCCAGTTCGAGTTCCCCCTGGACTGTCCGCATACTAGGCTGCAATTGCGACCCAGCAAAATCGGTACCATCATATGCAATCTGGAACGCTATACAGCGATCCTGTTCGCCCAATTTACAGCAGTTCGATGATTGCCATTTCGGCACCATCGCCCAACCGTGGTCCGAGCTTCGTGATACGCGTGTACCCGCTGCTGCGATCCTTGAACTGCTCTGGTGCAAATGCGAACAATGCGCGCATTGCATCTTTGCTTGCCAAACGTGACAATGCCATACGGCGATTGTGTGGGTTGTCAATACGACCCAAAGTAATCAAGCTCTCGATGTATGGCTGGATTGCTTTGCACTTGGTAATGGTCGTCCGAATCTTGCGGTGCTCGATGAGTGAAATCATCAGACCGCGGTAGAGTGCTTCGCGCTGCTCTTTGTCACGACCTAGCTTGTAGCCTTCACGACGATGTCGCATGGTAGCCCCTCATACTTCGCAGATCACTATAACTAGTGTTCCGTTTGCCACTCCGCCCCGCACTTCCACGAGACGGGCTTGCCTAACACTCTATTCCGTCTCGATGTCCGAAGTGCTCTCTTCAGCAGCACTGCTCCACTTACCGCCCGGATCGTAATTGTACTTGAGGCACTTCTCACGAACCTTATCCTTGATTTCGTCCAGTGACTTTTCACCAAGGTTACGGACAGCCTTGAGCTGCTTCTCGTCCATCTGCAGAATCTGTCCGATACTCGTGATATCTGCACGGCGCAAACAGTTATGCGTGCGCGTGGTCAATTCAAGTGCGTCGACAGACATTTCCATGATAGTGCTCGGTATCGCATTGCTGTCGACGATGGTCACGAGTGTTTGACCATCATCGTAGTCTTCGATGTCTTTGCGACTAAACTCGGAAATAATCTTGTTGTATTGTACCAAGACCTGTGCAGAGTGAATGAGTGCATCACCCGGCTTTATGGTGCCGTCTGTGAATATTTCGATAATCAACCGGTCATAGTTCGTCGCCTGGCCAACACGGGTGTTTTCGACCACGTAATTGACCTTGGGAACAGGCGTGAAGATTGCATCGATCGGAATTTCACCGATGGCTGCAATTTCGCCCATTTCGGCTGGAACATACCCACGACCCTTATCGACAGTAAACTCGATTTCGATGCGGCTTTCGTTGCCATCCAACGTACAGATGTAGTGGTCAGGGTTAACCAACTCTACATTACTCGGTACATCGATGTGACGAGCCAACACCGGACCAGGGCCTTGCCGCATCAGAGTAATACGTACCTTACGTGGTGAGTGCGACCGCAACCGAATCCCCTTGATATTCAAGACGATTTCGGTGACGTCTTCACGCACACCTGGGATGGTCGAAAACTCGTGGTACACGCCGTCGATCTTGATTTTGGTAATCGCAGATCCCGGAATGGACGACAAAAGCACGCGACGCAACGCATTACCGAGGGTATGGCCATACCCGGGTTCGAGAGGTTCTATCTTGAAGCGGCCGTAATTTTCCTCTGCCGCAACCAATTCTATACTCGGCTTGGCGATGTCTAACACCGGCTGCCTCCTTCCAATCGTCACTGCCCAACACCGGCCACGAGTCCAGGACTAGCGGCTGTAGAACTCAACGATCAACTGTTCGTTGATGCCTTGCTCAGCGTCTTCACGGCGTGGCAGAGCCACAATTTCGGCACTCAAATCGGCATGCACAGCGCGGATCCATTCAGGGGAGCGGTGCAAGAGTTCTTTGGCATCGAGAATGGTCTTGAAGTACGTGCGCTTGCGGCTTTCGACGCGAACGGAAATCTTCTCACCGACGCGAACGGTAAACGAAGGGATGTTGGTCTTAATACCGTTGACGGTGATGTGACCGTGAGCAACCAGCTGACGTGCCTGTTGGCGCGTCGCACCCAAACCCATGCGGTACACAACATTGTCGAGTCGGCGTTCGAGCAACATGAACAACGCAGCACCGGTTTCGCCGGGGACACGCTGAGCACGCGCGTAGAGGTTTCGGAATTGCTTTTCGAGCACGCCATACATGTAGCGAGCCTTCTGCTTTTCCTGCAACTGCATACCGTAGTCAGACATCTGACGGCGGCGTGCCGATGGGCCATGTTGGCCAGGAGGGAACGGGCGCTTGTTGAGCACCTTCTGTGCTTTTTCAGTCAAAGCAATATTCAGCCGGCGGCTGATTTTAGCAATTGGTCCACGGTAGCGTGCCATTTACTGCGTCTCCTACGATTAAACGCGCCGTCGCTTTGGCGGTCGGCAGCCGTTATGCGGAATTGGGGTGACATCGGTGATTGCGCTGACCTGCAACCCAGCGGATTGCAAGGAACGCACGGCTGATTCACGGCCAGCACCAGGACCCTTGACAAAAACTTCGATGGTGCGCATACCGTTTTCGATTGCCTTGCGGCCAGCAATTTCGGCGGCGATTTGCGCTGCGTATGGCGTGCTCTTGCGTGAGCCCTTGAAGCCATTGTGACCGGCACTCGACCAGCACACCACGTTGCCCATCGGATCAGTAATCGTCACAATCGTATTGTTGAATGTGCTCTGCACATGGGCTTGCCCACGTGGAACATTCTTCCGCTCACGACGCTTACCGCGCTGTCGTTTGGGAGCAGCTGAATTCTTCGTTGCCTTCGCCATGATTCCTCCACACATTGTTACTCAGGAGCGTCTCACGACGCAATCAAGTATTGCAATGATTACTTTTTGACCTTCTTCTTGATTCCGATTGAAGCGCCCTTACGGCCACGGCGGGTGCGGGCGTTGGTGCGCGTACGCTGACCACGAACCGGCAAGCCCTTACGATGCCGCAAACCGCGATAGCACGCAATATCCATCAATCGCTTGATGTTCATCTGGATTTCACGTCGAAGATCGCCTTCGACGCGGAATTCGCGTTCGACGATTTCACGGATGCGGATTTGCTCTTCTTCGGTCAGGTCACGGACGCGAGTGGCCGGGTTGACGTTTGCCCGTGCCAAAATTTCGGAACCATTGGTACGACCAATCCCAAAGACGTACGTAATCGCGATGTCGATACGCTTGTTTCGTGGGATGTCTATCCCAGCAATACGAGCCATGCTTGCCTCTTTACGATCTGTGTCGTCATACCTGCCGTACAACGACGTTCCACTTTTCCTGGTGTATTAACCCTGACGCTGCTTGTGCTTGGGTGTGCGCTTGCAAATCACCCGGATGATGCCCTTGCGTTTGATGACGCGACAGTATTCGCAGCGTGGTTTGACCGAAGCCTGAACCTTCACAGTAGCCCCCTAACGGTTACTTGTACCGATATGTGATACGACCACGAGTCAAGTCGTACGGTGAGAGTTCAACCAAAACGCGATCGCCCTTCAAAATCCGAATGTAATTCATCCGCATGCGCCCCGAGATATGGGCGAGAACCTCAGGACCATTCTCGAGTTGTACTTGGAACATTGCATTCGGTAACGGTTCAAGAACCGTTCCTTCCATTTCGATCACGTCTTTTTTCTTGGTCATAGTTCCTCTTCACTCGTCTCCTGACTCGTCAGGATTTCCGTCTCTCCGTCGGTCACTGCCACCGTGTGTTCATAGTGTGCCGCGTAACGACCATCGGCCGTCACCACCGTCCACCCGTCGCGCAGGACCGTTGTACTCGGCGCACCACACACAATCATTGGCTCAATCGCAAATGTCATGCCTGGTTGCAGAATCAGCCCTCGTCCTGCTGGTCCATAGTTGAGGATCTGTGGATCCTCATGGAGCGCCTGCCCAATACCATGGCTAATGTAGTTGCGGATTACGCCATATCCACGCGCTTCCGCGTAACTCTGGATAGCCCACGAGATGTCCGACAATCGCGCCCCTGTTCGCACGACTGACAGTGCATGATACAACGTCTCTTCCGTTACCCTCAGCAGTCCTGCAGCTTCGTCACTCACCGCTCCCACTGCATAGCTCCATGCAGAATCTGCATGATACCCGTCGTACTGCACCCCTATATCGATGCTCACAATGTCACCACTTCGCAAGACATGCTTGCTCGGTATGCCATGCACCAGTTCTTCGTTGACCGAGATACACGTCGCCGCCGGAAAAGGTGGCGGACCGCCATACCCCAGAAACGATGGTTGACCACCGAGGCGGATAATCAACTTATGGACACGTGCGTCCAGCTCACGCGTGGTGATGCCTGGCTCGACACACGTACGTAACAATCGATGACACGCTCCGACAATCCCGCCCGCTTTTCGCATCGCTGCGAGTTCACGTTGATTTTTACGCGTGACTGCCATTGCGCTCCATGACATACAGCATGTCTTGAGTGACCTGCGAGATTTCTCGCTGGCCATCAATTTCACGCAGCAATCCCTGCGTCCGGTAGTGATCAATCAACGGTAACGTCTGTGCAAAGTAGACGCCCAACCTGCGTTGTGCTGTCTCCATATTATCATCGTTCCGCTGGTATAGCTTCCCACCACATTCGTCACAGACATCTGGACGCTTCGATGGAAAGTAATATACATTATACGTTGAACCGCAGGTTTTACAAGTCTCACGACCCGCAATTCGCCGTAACAGCATCTCTTCTGGTACTTTGAGGAACAAAACGTGCCGCAAATCCCGTCCCTGACGCTCGAGTTCAACGGTTAGCGCAGCCACTTGGTCTACTGTTCGCGGGAATCCATCAAAGATTACACCTCGATGACAATCTGCCTGTGAAATGCGCTCCATTATCATGCGTATAACAACTCCGTCTGGAACGAGCTCGCCGCGGTCCATATAGGACTTTGCCAGCATTCCCAATTCCGTTCCCTGACGAAGTGCCGAGCGGAAGAGATCACCACTTGCTACGTGCACCAAACCCGAGTGTTCTTCGAGCGCCTTTGCTTGAGTCCCTTTGCCCGCCCCCGGTGCACCTAGCAAAATGACATCCATCAGTTCCTCCGCCGCTCTTCGTTGAACCGCAGTGCTATCGTCGTCCCAAGAAGCCTTCGTAGTTGCGCATCACCAACTGCGCTTCGATTTGGCGCAATGTGTCGACCGCTACTCCAACGACAATCAGCAACGCCGTCGCACCCAAGCCAATCGGGATTCCAGTGATGGCTTGTGTCAAGAATGGCAAAACCGCAACCAGCCCCAGAAAGATTGCGCCGGTCCGCGTCAAGCGGGTCACAATCTGGTCAAGGTACACTTCGGTGTTTTTTCCTGGGCGAATACCCAAGATGAATCCACCATTTTTTTGCAGCGTGTCCGGGATATTCTGCTGCTCGAAGATGACCTTCGTGTAGAAGTACGTGAAGAAAAAGACCAACACGAACAATCCCAGTGAATACACCCAGGTACCTGCGCCGTACTGTGGACTGAATGATTGATACGTGAAACACGCAATCTGCTTCAAGATTGAAGCATCAGCCGCTGCGGTAACTTCAGGACATGCATACGAGGCTATCGTCCCTGGGAAGATAATGATGCTCTGTGCGAAAATCAACGGAATCATTCCAGCCATATTCACTTTGAGTGGGATATGGCTTGTCTGTCCGCCGTACTGACGATTCCCGCGCATGCGCTTGGCATACTGCACGGGAATTCGTCGCTGTCCTTCGTGCATCATAATGATGCCCACGATGGTCAACAACGCAATTGCCAAAAACGCAATGATACCGATGACGGTCTCGGCACCACCTGTTTCGACCGATGTAAATCCTTGCAATACCAGCGAAGGTAACCCCGACACGATACCTGCAAAGATAATCATCGAGATACCGTTGCCGATTCCATATGATTGGATTTGCTCACCCAGCCAAATCAGGAACATTGTCCCTGCAAGCATGGCAATCAAAATCGTGAACGTCGGCATGAAGTTGTTGACGATATCAAAGGACGAACGGAAAAGACTCGTGCCGGTACCGAGGCTCCGGTCGAGGGTCAACGTCTGCCCATATGCGGACAACAATGCCATCGGAATGGTCGCAACAAACGTAATCTGATTGATTTTGATGCGACCCTGCTCGCCTTCCTTACGAAGGTCATTCAGTGCCGGAATCAAAGGTTGCAACAACTGCACAATAATCTGCGCCGTGATATATGGGTAGACTCCCATCGATGCAACGGACAGATTTTGCAAAGCACCGCCTGCGAAGATGTTGAGCAGCTGCGCAAGTTGATTGCTCTGCAATGCCTCTTTCAGACTGGCAAGTGCGTTCGGATCGAGATACGGCACAGGAATGTGCGCTATAAATCGAAAAACCAGCAACATCGACAGTGTAAAAAACACTCGTCGACGTAGTTCTGGCACTTGCAGTGCTTGTAACACTGACTTAAGCATGAACCAATCTCCTCAAAGCCAGTTGTGGTGAACGCCGAAGCGTCCACCACGAAACCGTCTGTTAATCAGCTGCTGGGCGCGATACAGAGTGGACACCAAAGCTACGTGATGGGCGAATCAACGTCCATTGCAACTCAGTTACTGTTCCACCAGCTGCTTCGATTTTTTGGCGAGCCGTCACGCTGGCTTTGTGGACTTCGACGGTCAACTTGACGTTGATATCGCCGTCACCCAACAATTTCACCGGACGGTCAGCTTTGATTAACCCGCCCGCAACCAGTTCGGTCACGGTCAGAGTCGTACCAGCTGGCAATTCGCTCAGGTCAGCGACATTGAGTACTTGGTACTCAATCCGCCAGCGATTCTTGAACCCGCGCAAGTAAGGCATACGTTTGGTCAAGCGGTTTTGACCACCCTCAAAGGTGCGATACGGGTTTGGTCCCGAACGTGCCTTCTGACCATTCATACCCTTACCACCGGTTTTACCTTTACCAGAACCATATCCACGACCGATACGTTTGGATTTGTGGGTGGATCCGGCTGCTGGCCGCAAATCGGTCAACTTCATGATTGAGCCTCGTTTTCTGCGATTTCGTGGACCGTCACGAGGTGACGAACCTTGAATATCATGCCACGAACCGTAGGCGAATCTTCGCGCACAACGGTGCTATTGAGCTTGCGCAGACCAATCGACCGAACGGTCTCTTTTTGGTCTATGCTGTACCCAATGGAGCTCTTGGTATAGGTAATTCGCAATTTTGCCATGACCTACGACTCCTGCTTAATGGCGCTCTTCACCATACGGCGCTGGCGCAATTCGTGACGGGTCAGGCCTCGCTCTTTGGCGGTCGTATCGACCGACTTCATCTGGCGCAATGCTTCGAACGTTGCTTTGACGACATTCACCGGGTTATTGCTGCCGTATCGTTTGGACAACAGGTCCTTGATGCCTGCTGCTTCGACGACCGGACGAACACCACGGCCGGCGATAACGCCGGTACCAGGTGCAGCGGGAATCAAACGCACCTTCGTTGCAGAGTATTCTGCTTCGCTCTCGTGCGTGACCGTGGCGCGTGCCAATGGGACGAAGATCAAATTCCTCTTGGCTGCTTCGACACCTTTGCGGATTGCATCAGGTACCTCGGCTGCCTTACCCATTCCCACTCCCACATGCCCATTCCCATCACCGACAACAACCATCGTGCTGAAGCTAAAGCGGCGTCCGCCCTTCACGACCTTCGACACGCGGTTGATTTGTACGATTTTTTCCTCGAGCTCAAGGCCCTCGGAATTGATCTGTTTCTTAGCCACAACTCCTCCACCGTCTCGCTTGTATCTGTAATCAGATACACGTCATATCAAAACAGATGCTCTAGAACGCGAGGCCGCCACTGCGTGCGCCATCGGCTAGGGCCTGGACACGACCATGGTAGCGGAAGCCACCGCGGTCGAATACGACTGTGGTAATCCCAGCCTCCTTGGCTTTGCTGGCGATGAGCACACCCACCTTGGCGGCTTGCTCACTCTTGGTACCAGTTGCCTTGTCTGCCTTGCTCGATGCAGACAGCAATGTCTTGCCGGTCACATCATCGATTACCTGGGCATAAATATGCGCGCTGCTGCGGAAGACGCTCAAGCGAGGACGAATCGTCGTTCCCTCGACCTTGCGACGTACCCGACTATGTCGGCGCAGACGAAGCTCACGAGCTTTACGTACTGCCATGTCAATCTCCTAATCAGTATTGGGGGAAAATGAATAGCACTCTCCCCGCTACTGTCATTACTTCGCCTTACCGGCCTTACCAGCTTTGCGACGGACGCGCTCGCCTTGGAACTTGATACCATAGCCTTTGTAGGGCTCTGGTGGTCGCAATGCGCGAATCTTCGCGGCTTGTTCACCGACCAACTGCTTGTCGATACCCTTGACAATCACTTGCTGAGGCTCGCTGGCAGTTTTACGCTCGATAATCTCGAACGAAATGCCTTCGGGTGGAACGACACGGATAGGGTGCGAATACCCGACGAAGACAACGATATTGTTGCCCTCACGTGCTGCACGATAACCGACGCCCAGAATTTCGAGCACGCGGGTAAAGCCGGTGGTGACACCTTCGACCATGTTGGCCAACAGCGTCCGCGTCAACCCATGCAGGGAGCGGTGCTCTTTGCCATCAGATGGGCGAGTCACGAGCAATTGCGTGCCCGTGTTTTCGATGATGATGCTGGCAGGTAGCGCCTGCACCAGAGTCCCTTTCGGACCCTTGACCGTCAAATGATTCCCCGCAGCGATTTGGATATCGACACCATTGGGGAGGTTGATCGGTTGTTTACCAATACGAGACATTAATTCTTCTCCCCTCGGTTACCAGACATAGCAAAGCACTTCGCCACCGATGCGCTTCTGCCATGCTTCGTATCCTGCCATCACGCCGCTTGGTGTAGACAAAATGCTGATGCCCAGACCACCGCGTACTTGCGGGATTTCGGCTACGCCAGCATAGGTGCGCAGCCCTGGTTTACTGACACGCTTCAACCCTGTGATGACCGGTTGTTTATCGACGTTGTACTTGAGGGTCAACGTCAAGACCGGGCAGGGTTTCTCATCACGCACTTGAATGTCAGCGATGAAGCCTTCACGCTTCAAGATTTGCGCGATCGCTAGCTTCATTTTTGACGTCGGCATCGAAACGCTGGCCTGGCGAGCCATTCCTGCGTTACGAATGCGGGTCAACATATCGCCAATCGGATCATTCACACTCACTGGACGTTCCTCCTAGGTCACCAAATTGCTTCTTCAGGCGAAGCCATCGCCCGGGCATGGTCCCTTACCAGCTCGACTTGGTTACGCCGGGGATTAGCCCCTTGAGCGCATTCTCACGGAAGCAGATACGGCACATTCCGAACTTACGCATGTAAGATCGGGCACGGCCACACAACTTGCATCGGTTGTACGCCTGCACGCTGTGTTTCGGCGTGCGCAGGGCTTTCACAATCATCGACCGTCTAGCCAAAGCTTTGTTTCCTTTCTTCCATCCGAACTGGTGAGTCTGACGACTCCTGGTTCGAATCAGTCACGAAATGGCATACCCAAACGCTTTAACAGCGCATAGCCAGCTGCATCATCGAGCGCCGATGTATTGATGGAAATCTCCATCCCACGAATCTTGTCGATTTTGTCGATTTCGATTTCAGGGAAGACGATTTGCTCACGCAACCCCAAACTGAAGTTGCCTCGGCCGTCGAATGATCGGCGATTGATACCGCGGAAGTCACGCAAGCGTGGCAGCGCGAGGTTCATCAACCGATCCATAAAATCGTACATTCGGGTGGCGCGCAACGTCACCATCACACCAATTGCTTGACCTTCACGGAGTTTAAAGTTAGCAATGGACTTCTTGGCCTTGGTGGTGACTGGCTTTTGTCCGGTGATCATCGTCAATTGCTCGATTGCGGCGTCGATAGCCTTCGAGTTGTTGAGTGCTTCACCGAGACCAATGTTTACTACCACCTTGTTCATGCGCGGTACTTGCATGACTGAGCCGTAATTGAATTCCTGCATCAAGGCAGGGACGACTTCAGTCAGGTACTTTTCCTTCAGACGCGGTGTCATTCATTACTCCTCAAGGGCTTGGAACGTCTCCCGAATGACGTTCCGGCCTTGAACATGCGGCACAAGACCGCGCTACTACTCATCGATTGCGGCGTCACACGATTTGCAGAATCGTACCTTTTGGGAACGACCCTTGGCGTCTGTTGCCTCGAGAACGCGATTGCCTGTGCGTGACGCGCGGCCACACTTCGGACAAATCAGCATCACGTTTGACACGTGGAGGGGAGCCTCTTGCTCTATGATACCACCCATTTGACCAATGGCGCGTGGGCGTACATGTCGCTTGATTTTGTTCAGACCTTCGATGACTACCCGGTCCTTGGCTGGGATCGAGAGGGTGATTTTCCCCTTCTTGCCCTTTTCCTTACCGGCAATCACCAATACTTCATCACCTTTTTTGACGTGCATTAGAGCACCTCCGGCGCGAGCGAAACGATTCGCATGAAGCCGCGTTCACGCAACTCACGAGCAACTGGTCCGAAGATACGGGTGCCGCGTGGGTTGTCTTCTTTGTTGATGATTACTGCTGCATTGTCGTCAAAGCGGATGTGTGATCCGTCCTTGCGTCCGTATTCCTTGTGGGTACGAACCACGACTGCGCGCACCACTTCGCCCTTTTTGACGGTACCACCGGGGGTGGCATCCTTCACAGAAGCGACAATGATATCGCCGACGAAGCCATAGCGAACGCGTGAACCGCCCATTACGCGGATACACATGATTTCTTTGGCACCGGTGTTGTCGGCAACCTTGAGGCGAGACTGTTGTTGAATCATCTCTTAGTCCTCCTGGCCCTTCGTCACAATCTCGATCAATTCCCAGCTTTTGGTTTTGCTGAGTGGTCGAGTTTCGCCGATCCGAACCACATCGCCGATTTTGCAGGTGTTGTGCTCATCGTGCGCATGGAACTTGTTGGTCGTGCGGATAATCTTGCGGTAGAGCGGATGTGGGCGTAGATAATCCACCGCCACTACGACGGTTTTGTTCATCTTGTTGCTCACGACACGCCCGACCTTATACAGTCGTCGTCCTTCGGCCATCGTCTCTTTCTCCCAAGGGCTTTACGCGCCCAGTTCGCGCTCGCGCAAGATCGTCTTGATCCGTGCAATTTCGCGGCGCACAATCTTTTGGCGCCCAGTTGCCGTCAGCTTGCCGGTTACTGCCTGGAATCGCAGATTGAATAGTTCTTTGTAGTACTCTTCGATATCTGCGTTCAGCTTGCTGGTGTCCTGATCACGGACTTGCGTTGCTTTCATTCACCAGCCTCCTCTTCGCGTGAGATGATCTTGCAGTGAATCGGCAACTTTGCAGCTGCCAGATGCAAGGCTTCCATCGCGATTTCAGGTCGCACGCCGCCGATTTCGAACATGATTCGACCCGGCTTGACGACTGCGACGTAGTGATCCACAGCACCCTTACCGCTACCCATGCGGGTCTCGGCTGGCTTTGCCGTGATAGGCTTATCAGGGAAAATACGAATCCATACCTTACCACCACGCTTCACGTGGTGAGAAATGGCACGGCGAGCCGCTTCGATCTGGCGGCTGGTAATCCAGGCCGGCTCAGCAGCCAACAACCCGAAATCGCCGAAGGCGACCGTGTTGCCACGCTGAGACATGCCACGATTATTGCCGCGATGCATCTTGCGGTACTTTACGCGCTTTGGCATCAACATAGGTCGTGCTCCTTACAATCCTCGGCTAGCCGCGAGGCGGGCGGGAACCGCGCGCACCCTGACCACCTTGGCCACCTTGACCACCTGGGCCACCACGGCCGGCTTGACCACCCTGGCCACCACGACCGCCTTGACCTTGCCCACCTTGACCGCCGCGTGCTCCGCGACCGCCACGTCCACCACGGCGCTCGTCTTCGTTACCATCCTGGTTGCGCACATTGGCGCTCGGGGTGGTTGGCTGGGCATTGCCTGCCGCATCGAAGAAGACATCGCCCTTGTAGATCCACACCTTGACGCCGATACGACCGAATGTCGTGTGCGCATGCACCTGAGCATAGTCGATATCTGCACGCAATGTGTGCAATGGAACTCGGCCCTCGCGCTCATTGGCGACACGGGCAATTTCGGCACCACCCAATCGACCGGAACATTTCACTTTGACGCCGACTGCACCCAAACGCATTGCGCGCTGGACCGCCTGCTTCATGGCACGCTTGTAAGAGACGCGCTTGTTGATTTGTTCGGCGATACCCTCTGCCACCAATTGTGACTCGAGTTCTGGCTGGTGAATTTCGACGACATTGATTTTGAGCTTTTTGCCGAAGCTGCGCTCAAGAATCTTGCGGAATTCGTCGACCTTCTCGCCACCCTTACCGACCACGACACCAACCTTGGCGGTGTGAACCGTGATTTCGATACGATTAGCAGAGCGCTCGATTTCGACGCGGGCCACACCAGCGCCTTCGAAGCGCTTCATGACCAAACGGCGGAGCTTGAGGTCTTCGTGCAACTGGTCAGTGTAATTGCGTTCTGCGAACCAGCGCGACTGCCAGTCTTTGATGTAACCGAGGCGAAACCCCAGTGGATGTACCTTACGTCCCATACGTCCTCACAGTCGGCTAGCTCTTGGCGCCATCGTCAACAACCACAGTAATGTGGGTGGTGCGCTTACGAATTCGGTCAGCTCGACCACGTGCCCGCGGCATGAACCGCTTGAAGGCCGGGCCTTCGTCTGCGTAGATGGTGTGAACCACCAGCGCCTGACGATCCATATCGAAGTTGTTTTCGGCATTTGCAGCTGCAGACTGAATCGTCCGAGCCACTTCACGAGCTGCCTTCTGGGGCATGTATTGCAGTTCGGACAGAGCCCGTTCTACCTTCTTGCCACGGATGACATCCATGATCATGCGTACTTTCAACGGTGCGATACGAACATACCTAGTTACAGCTTTCGCTTGCATCGTACATCACTCCGCGATGCGTGGTTCATGAGGGTCACCCCTCACGCCCAGCAAACTACTTCATCTTGCCGCGTTTGTCAGCCTTCTTACCACCATGGGAACGGAAGGTTCTGGTTGGCGCGAATTCACCCAACTTATGACCAACCATGTTTTCGGTCACATAGACCGGAACGTGGCGGCGACCATCATGAACAGCAATGGTGTGACCCACCATTTGTGGAAAGATCGTCGAGGAGCGTGACCACGTGCGCAGCACTTTCTTCTCGTTCGTCTTGTTCAAGTCTTCGACACGGCCCAATAGTCGTAAGTCGACAAATGGACCCTTCTTCGATGACCGTGACATTCTCGGTCCTTTCGTAATTTGCTACCGGCGCCTACGGGCCTGTGCTCCTCTGGGCGCCAGTTCGCTACTACTTCGTACGACGGCGCACAATGAATCGATCCGTGCGTGGGTTGTGACGCGTTCTGACACCACGTGCGGGCTTGCCCCACTTGGTCTTGGGCGGCATACCACGTGGCGCACGGCCCTCACCACCACCATGAGGATGGTCGCGCGGGTTCATTGCAGAACCACGCACTTCGGGGCGACGACCCAACCAGCGTTTGCGACCGGCTTTACCCAAGCGCACGTTCTGATGGTCGATATTGCCAACCTGGCCAATAGTGGCCATGCAGTTGATGTGGATCATGCGCGTCTCGCCGGATGGCATACGCAACGTGGCGTAATCACCTTCTTTGGCGATGAGCTGCGCTGACGTCCCTGCGCTGCGAACCATCACACCACCGCGACCCTGCTGCAACTCTACGTTGTGCACTTCGGTACCGAGGGGGATGAGCTTCAACGGCAAGGCACAACCCAAGCGAATTTCGGCTTCAGGACCGCTCATCACTTTGTCGCCCACCTTCAAACCCGTTGGCGCAATGATATAGCGCTTTTCGCCATCTGAATAGTTCAACAATGCAATGCGGGAAGAGCGATTCGGATCATACTCGATCGCTGCGACCACGGCTGACATGCCGATTTTGTTACGCTTGAAGTCGATTTGGCGATATGCACGACGCACACCACCGCCACGATGTCGGGTCGTGATACGACCGTAGTTGTTACGACCACCACTCTTGCGGAGCGGGGATAGCAACGACTTTTCAGGCTTCTGCTTCGTTATTTCCTCAAACGTCGAGCCAGACATGTTGCGTCGGCCCGCTGAGGTCGGTTTGTATATTCGAACACCCATTGCTTACTCCATCGCGACTAGACGGCCGCGCTCTACATGCCTTCGAACACGTCAATCGTGTTGCCAGCCGCCAGCGTGACTATTGCTTTCTTCCAGCGACTGGTGTAGCCAGTCCGAATCCCACGGCGCCGCATTTTGCCACGCACGTTGATGGTGGCGACATCGGTAACCGTCACGTTGAAAATCGTCGCAATGGCCGCGCCAATTTCTGGCTTGGATGCATTTTTGTCGACCTCGAAGCAGTACTTGTTGAGCTGCATCAAGTTGGTGTTCTTCTCGGTGATTAACGGGCGAATGATTATCTGATGTGCATTCATTTATGCGTCCTCTCCATCGACGTGCGCCGGTGAGCTGAGGTAGCTTTCCATGACCGCTACGGCTGGCTGGGCAATGATGACGTTGTCGTACGTCAGCAAGTCAACCACGTTCAGATAATGTGCCGGCAGGGTCTTCACGCCAGGGATGTTGTTGATTGACTTTGTGACCACTTCGTTCCGCCCTGGCAATACGATTAACGTCTTGCCGACCATGTTCAAAGCGCTCAGACAGACCAACATGTCCTTGGTACGTGGGGTTGCGAACTCGAAGCCATCGACAAATTTGACCTGCTGATCAGCAAATTTGACCGACAACGCCGATCGAACTGCCAACCTGCGCATTTTGCGTGGCATTGACTTGTAATACGAACGTGGGTGTGGACCATGTGCCACGCCACCACCCTTACGGTGTGGTGCTCGGATCGAACCCGCTCGGGCTCGGCCGGTACCCTTTTGCCGGAACAACTTACGCGTGCTGCCATCAACTTCGCCACGACCGCGGGTGTTGTGCAAGCCCAGCCGCGCATTTGCATGCTGACGTACCATCGCTTGGTGCATCACCGGGACGTTCGGCTCGATGCCAAAGATGTAGTCGTCGAGTTGTATCGTGCCGACCTCAGCCCCAGATTGGCTAAACAGTTTTGCTTCCATCACACCACCCCTACTTACTGCTCTTTACCGCACGACGTACCATCACCAACCCGCTTTTGGGGCCAGGGACAGATCCGCGTACCAGCAGAAGATTACGGTCGCTCAATACTTCGACGACCATGAGATTCTGAACCGTCACTCGAGCGTTACCCATACGACCGGCCATACGCGTGTTCTTGAACACGTGTCCGGGGTCAGTACCTGCACCAATCGAACCAGGGGCGCGTTCACGGTCTGACTGACCGTGTGTGCGGGGACCACCACTGAACCCATGGCGCTTCACAACGCCTTGGAATCCTTTGCCCTTCGAGGTCCCGGTAACGTCGATAATCTGACCTTCTTCAAAAAGGTCAGCTGTCAATACGTCGCCTACTTTGTAGTCACTCGGGTTATCCGCCGAGAATTCACGAAGATGGCGCTTCAACATGCCTGCGCCAGCCAAATGGCCGCGTTGTGGCTTGTTGAGGCTTTTCGGCTTCACTTCGCCGAAGCCAAGTTGCACCGCCTCGTACCCGTCGCGTTCGCGAACCCGGATTTGTGTCACAACACATGGTCCGACTTCGATTACCGTTACCGGTATGACTGCGCCAGTCTCGTCGAATACTTGGGTCATCCCGATCTTGCGACCCATCAAACCTTCGATCACAATCTCACCTCCGCAGCAATGCGATGAGCCCGTGCCCACCGTAGCGGCTGCCGCTTTCAAGAATTAGAGCTTTATCTCGATATCTACACCAGCTGGCAAAGTCAGCTTCATGAGTGCATTGATTGTCTGCTGGCTTGGATCCAACACATCAATCAACCGCTTGTGCGTACGCACCTCAAACTGCTCTTGCGAGTTTTTGTCGATAAACGAAGAACGAATCACACTGTACTTCTCGATACGGGTTGGCAATGGCACAGGGCCAGCCACCAACGCACCGGTTCGCTCCGCTGCTTCCACGATCTGGCGGGCGCTCTGATCCAAAATCTTGTGATCAAATGCCTTCAGACGGATACGAACTTTTTGCTTCGCTGTTGCCATCATCTACTCCATCACCATACCGCATCAACGGACCGGAGCCCGTCGATGCGGTGTGCATTACTGTCTGTGGATTAGTCCGTGATCTTGGACACAACGCCGGCGCCGACGGTACGACCGCCTTCGCGGATGGCGAAGCGCAGACCTTCTTCGATGGCGACAGGAACGATGAGTTCCACGGCCATCTCGATGTTGTCACCCGGCATCACCATCTCGACACCTTCGGGCAACGTGATTGAACCCGTTACGTCGGTGGTACGGATGTAGAATTGTGGGCGATAGCCTGGGAAGAATGGAGTATGGCGACCGCCTTCTTCCTTCTTCAAGACGTACACGTTGGCCATGAACTTCTTGTGTGGCTTGATCGAACCGGGGTGGCACAGCACTTGGCCGCGCTCGACATCGGT
>CAMCVW010000008.1 GCA_945881915.1 Thermoflexus hugenholtzii JAD2
GTCATGTCTTCGCAGTGACCGAAGTACGGCACACCGAGCATTTTGACGTACTCAAACACATTGCGCATCACGGTGGGGTCGCTGACGGGCACGCCATCGTCCGAAAAGCCGATTGCTCCGGCTGCCACTAATTCGCGCATTGGGCTGAGTTCTTTGCCGGCGCGCCCGATGGTCGCGGCTGCGATGGGCAAAACCTCGGCGTAGTTGGCTTTTTCGGCAGCGCGTTTGATGAGATCGATGACGGCCACACTGTCGGCGGCGGGGCGGGTGTTGGGCATACAGGCAACTACAGTGAACCCGCCGGCTGCTGCGGCACGTGTGCCGGTGGCAATGGTCTCTTTGTGTTCTTCGCCGGGTTCGCGCAGATGGACGTGCAGATCAATCAGTCCCGGGCTGATGATGCGCCCGCTGGCGTCGATGACCGTGGTGCCCGTGGCTGTACGCACGCCGGCATCTGCAGGGAGCTCACCCTGGTAGCGGGCGACGACGAGACCATTATCGATGAGCAGGCTGCCCAGCTCACTCTGGCGTGTATCTGGGTCAAAAATACGACCATTGGTAATCAAAATCGGCATCGTATGATTCCTCTCTGATGAATGAATTAGGTTGTTGCAGTCGGTTCGCCAGACAATCGGTAGAGGAGGGCCATGCGCACGGCCACACCATTGGTGACCTGCGCTTCGATGACCGAACGGGGTGATATTGCGGCTTCGGGCATGATCTCGACCCCCTCGTTCATGGGGCCAGGGTGCATCACGATGGCGTGCGCCGGCAGGCAATCAAGGCGTTCTTGGGTCAGGCCATAGTCGTTACTGTATTCACGCAACGAGGGCAATAAGCCCGCTTGTTGGCGCTCTTTTTGGATACGCAGTGCCATCAATACATCGGTGTCGGGAAGCAGGTCGTCGAGGGTATAGCTGACGCGTAGGTTGGGAAAAGTCGCCTGCCACATCGCCGGGTCGCCGATGAGGGTGCTCGGGCCGCACAGGGTGACATTGGCGCCGCAACGCAGCATCCCCCAGATGTCCGATCGGGCTACCCGGCTATGGATGATATCGCCGACGATGACGATATTGAGCCCGTCGAGGCGACCCAGGCGTTCGCGTATGGTGAACAAATCGAGCAGCGCCTGTGACGGATGAGCGTGTCGCCCATCACCGGCGTTGATAATCGACCCTTTGAAGTGCTGGGCTGCCAGGTATGGTGCGCCTGATTCGTGATGGCGCATCACAATGATGTCGGCACCGAGTGCCTGGATGGTACGGATGGTGTCGATGAGCGACTCGCCCTTTTCGATGCTCGAACCCTTGGCGGTCATGCTGCTGACCGAGGCTGACAGGGTGCGGGCTGCTAATTCGAACGACATGCGCGTGCGTGTGCTCTCTTCATAAAAGATATTCACGACGGTTTTGCCTCGTAAAATCGGGACTTGCGGCACGCTGCGGCCGAGGATTTCCTTCATGCTGACGGCGTTGTCGAGCACTGCCAAAATTTCGTCGGTGGTGAAGTCATCCAGATCGAGCACGTGACGGCGGTGGCGCTGGCTGTTCGGCCCCCATGGGGCATAGCGCGAGACTTCAGGGACGCTCATGCCTCACCTCGCATAATGACGACACTGTCATCGCCACCGTCGACCTCACTGAGGCGCACGGCGACGTCTTCGCTGGTCGCAGTTGGGACGTTTTTGCCCACATAATCGGCCCGTATCGGTAATTCGCGATGACCACGGTCGACCAGCACTGCGAGCTGTATGCGTGCGGGTCGGCCGAGGTCCGTCAGGGCGTCGAGGGCTGCGCGAATCGTTCGACCGGTGTAGAGCACATCGTCGACCAAGACGACGGTCCGACCGGTGATGTCGACCGGAATGTTGGTGTGTTGCAGGGTGTTGGATGGGCCACGAATCTCGAGGTCGTCACGGTAGAGTGTGATGTCGAGTGCACCAATCGAGACCGACTTTCCTTCGATGTTTTGGACTGCACTCGCGATGCGTGTGGCCAGTGGTATGCCGCGGCGGAATATGCCCACCAGCACGACGTCGTCGACGCCGTTGTTGCGTTCGCCGATTTCGTGTGCGATCCGGGCAATTGCCCGGCGCACTTCGTCAGCGACCATGATTTGTCGTTCGTTCATTGGTTCCTCGCCGTCAAAAAAAGCGCCACCACCCAGTTGGGTGTGCGCTGTGCGTGTGTGCTGCCCTGCGGCAGTCGGAGTGGCTGATGATACATGTGATTCCCTTCGCGACCTCACAGGATCGCCTTAAAGGCTTGTGAGCATACTACTCCGTCGGTCCATAAATGTCAACTCAGTATACCCACAGAGGAGCACGATCACGCAGAGACACGGGGAGGCAGATTGTGCTTGTATTGGGATTCTGCGGGCGACGTATACATTGCCCATGTATGATGTGACAGAGGAAGTCTCTGAGTGCCAGCATGGTAAAAACGCTAAGGGCGAGGTATACCTCGCCCGCCAAACGGAATAATCGACTACCCCTTCCCACGCCCTGACGTGAGGCTATTTGCTCTTTTGGATGCGGTCAATCTCGGCGTCGATGTCGGCGTCGGTTATCTCGCGCGGTGGGGTGCCATAAGCCGCCCGCCATTGAAAGAACGCACCAATCCCCATGCCGAACATCGGCCATACCGGCCAGAAGTAGGTCCGTGGCGTGGTGAAAAACCAGACGATTGTCAGGATTAATGAAACCCCAAACCAGATCGACAAGTATTGTTGGAACGCATGCTGGCGTTTGATGCGTTTGCGTATTTGCTCGCGATATGCGTCAGATTGCTCGTTGTGTGAGATTTCTTCCATGGCGGTCTCCTTTTGGTTATTGAGTGGGTTTGGATACTTCGATTATAGCAAACGATATAACGGTGTCTCGCCTGCCCCACAGATCAGCACGATCACGCAGAGACACGGAGAAGCAGAGTATGTACACGCAAGGCTGGGTGCATGCCCCCCGCGTACGGGTTGGGTGGCGCCGCCACGCAAGGCCGGGAGCATGCCCCCGGCGTACGGGGTGTGGCGGCGCCCGTCTCTGCGTTCTCAATTCCTCTGCGACTCCGCGTGATCGCTCCCCTATAACGGCCCTTTCCTACGCGTTCTCAATTCTTCCACGCCTCCGCGTGATCGCTCCCTTCCCCCGTCAACTGATATCTGCTCACTGATTCCTGCTACCTTCGCGCTTTGAGTGGTAGAATAGGCATCAGATGTCATTTTGTGGGAGGAATGCAATGCGCGCCAAGATTACGATTATCGGAGCCGGGTTTGTCGGTTCGACTGCGGCTCACTGGATTGCTTCGAAGGAATTAGGCGACGTTGTTCTATTGGACATCGCTGAGGGAATTCCGCAAGGCAAAGCACTTGACCTTGCAGAGTCAGCCCCAATCGAGGGCTTTGATCTCAAAATCATCGGCACCAATGACTATGCCGAAACCGCAAATTCAGACGTCATCGTCGTCACCTCAGGTGCACCACGCAAACCGGGGATGACCCGCGAAGACCTCATCAAAATCAACGCCAAAATCACCCGTGACTGCATCTCCAAGGCAGCACCGCTGTCGCCCAAGGCTGTCATCATCATGGTAAACAACCCGCTCGACACCATGGTGTACTTGGCTCGTCAGGTCAGCGGCTTCCCCAAGGAGCGTGTGATTGGCCAAGCAGGCGTCCTCGATGCCGCACGCTACCGTACGTTTATTGCCATGGAGACGGGCGTCTCGGTCGAAGACATCCAAGCCATGCTGATGGGTGGTCACGGTGACGAAATGGTCCCTCTGCCACGGTTCACCACTATCGGCGGTATTCCGGTGACCGACTTTATCCCCGCTGCACGTTTGGACGAAATCGTCGAACGCGCCCGCAAAGGCGGTGGCGAAATCGTCAATCTGCTCAAGACCGGCTCCGCCTACTACGCCCCGGCAGCTGCGACCGTGCAGATGGTCGAAGCGGTCGTCCGTGACAAAAACCGTGTCTTGCCAGCCGCGTGTTACCTCACCGGTGAGTACGGTCTCAACGACATGTACTTCGGCGTGCCGTGTGTGCTCGGTGCTGGCGGCGTCAAAAAAATCATTCAGTTGAACCTCAATTCCGACGAAAAGGCATTGGTAGCCGCAAGCGCAGCTGCAGTGAAAAGCTCCATCGAAGCCCTCAAGGGTATGGATCTCGACGCGTAACGACATCCTACATACAGCGAGTCACCCAGTGGCTCGCTGTTTTTTGTGGAGAACCGACCATGATGCACCTCCTCGAGAACAACTTCTGGCAATTGGGCGTTTTGCCCAATAGTGGTGGCTCGATTGCGTATGCCCGGGTACAGCGTGCAGGCGCGTGGCATGATTTTTTTCGACCGACTCCCGAGGCAGACACCACCGATGCGCTCAAGACCGCGAGCTACCCGTTGATTCCCTGGTCAAATCGCATCAGAGCTGGCAAGATGACGTTCCAGGGTGTGACGTATCTCATGCGTGCAGATTGGCCTGACGGCACCGCCATTCATGGTGTGGTGCGCGAATATGCACTTGCCGTCGTCTCTGCGGATGAACACCATATCCGCATGACGTTCGATTCCCTGCAGCATGCTGCGGTGAATTTTCCTTTTGCATTCTCTGCTTGGATCGAATACCGACTCGAAGGCAACAACTTCACCACCCGCGTCGGAGTGGCGAACGCAGATACATCGCCCATGCCGGCAGGTTTTGGCACGCATCCATTTCTGATGCGCAGCCTGACAAGCCCGAGCGATGTGCTGTCACTCGAAATTCCGTGTAGTCACGCGTTCCCACTGGTGGATTGCATGCCGGTTGGCGCTCCAGTGCCGGTCGAACCACGGCTCGATTACCAGCAGATGCGCCCGTTGGGTAATGTTTTTGTCGATGATTGTCTGACGAATCGCACCCTGGGCAAACCCATCCGTTTTTTCTATCCCGAATCCAACACTCAGATCACGCATTGGATGGACCATCTGTATCGCAATGTGATTGTCTACATGCCGGTCGACTTCCCCTATATCGCCGTTGAACCTGTCACGAACACAAATGATGGCTTCAATATGTTGGCGCAGGGTATTGCCGACCATCATGTGTTTGTGTTGCAGCCAGGTGAAGCGCGCGAAGCGATGTGTGGATACATCCTAGAATAGTATTTTGGGAGCAGGTTTGTCAGATGCACGAACGAGATGTGCTGCTGGATGGCATGGTAAATGTGCGGGATCTGGGAGGATTCCGCACCAAAACCGGGCAGACCACACGCTACAGCGTGTTTCTGCGCGGGGATGCTCCATATCGAATTTCTGACAGTGCACGGCACCGTGTTGTCGAGCAAGGGCTGCACACGGTCATCGACATGCGCTATGCACACGAAGTAGCACAACGCCCCAATCGATTTGCCGGGTACCCAGGTGTGGATTTTCATCATATTCCGCTGTATGTCGAAACGACGTACATGGGCATGATTCGCCAGTTTCGTGACCTCGGTAGCTGGTACTGCACCATTCTTGATCAGGGCGGGAACCCCATACGCGACGTTTTGCATGTGTTGGCGCGCGCAGAAGGTGTGTGCTTATTGCATTGCTATATCGGCAAGGACCGTACGGGTATATTGAGTGCTCTGCTGCTCAACGTGGTTGGGGTGTCGGAGGCGGACATCATCGCAGACTATCTGCAAAGCCAAGAGAATTTGCGGGCAATTCATGCCGAACTCGAGGGCGTTCGACCGTTTTTTGTGACCAAATCCCAATTCGAAAACATTGTTTCAGCCAAGCGAGAATTCATCACTGCACTGCTTGCGCATCTCTCTCAACAATATTCGGATGCAGAAGGCTATATGCGCGCTATCGGTGTCCCCGAGGAAGATATCGCTACCCTCAGGCAAAAACTCATCGTGCCGTAAATTGACGATTACGCATTGCTGATGATTGGCACTTCGTGAATGTGGCTCCCATTGAGTGCGATGCGCAACACAAAATCTGCAACGTTCGCGCGTGAGGCGCGGACGTTGGTTTTTTTGTGGCGCATCTCGACGGAATAGCGACCATCAAACGGTTCGTCGGTGAGTTGATGTGTACACACGAGTGTCCAGTCAAATCGAGAGGCGCGGATGCCCGCACTGTACTGTTCACTGATGCGCATCCAACGGGCGTGAGACGGTGTCATGAACATGCGTCTCATCCCGGTAGAGACCACCCCTGCAAGACTCTCTGTGTCCAGAATCAATGATTCACCGATCGCAACAATGCGTTTAATGTGATTGCGTTCCATCGATTGCAGAATAGTGTGCAAGATATGCGCGTGGTTTTCTTCTGCGGCGGTCTTTGTCGGTGCAATGACCGTGATGACTGCTTCTGCTGCCTGTAATGCGCGTCCGACCTGAAATTCGTCGTTTGCATCGCCGACGACGACACGCATCCGCTCGTGTGAGAGCGGTAGTTTATTGGGCTTTCGGACAAATGCCGTGACATCATGACCCAGTGCAATTGCAAGTCGCACCAAATGATTCCCCGTTCGTCCGCCTGCCCCAAAAATGACTATACGCATATCACCTGAATCCCATGTTCTGCGAGCAAAATCGCAGAAGCGAACGGTTTCGAATCTGTTTGATTACTTTGATGAACACATTATACCCGCCTTGTGGCAGGTTGCGTCATGAAATTGTAATACATACACGCCCATTCTCAGATGCGATGCATCACAATATCTATACACACTATGACGCATTGTCCAACACCAAGAAGGAATGGACTCCATGCCAAAGAAAAGCCCTGATGCAAAGACACAAAATCTCATTGCACGTACATGCGCAGACTGTGGTATGCCGATTCGGCGTTCGCTCAGGAATTGCTCGTCCTGTGGTCGTCCACTGACGCAGCGGCAGTCAATTTTGCGGAGTATCTGGGCACTCCTGACATTTTGGCTGACCGTTCTCGGTACCATCTATGTCCTGGTAGGTGTACTGCGGTTTGTTGCTCCCATAACCCTGCGAGTCACATGCACCGCACAGGTCGTCCCGCCACGACTCCTGTTGGTTCCGACTGCAACGTATACCGAGCTGTTGAGTTCAGGTGATTGCTCCGTCCCTCGGG
The DNA here is from genome assembly GCA_945881915.1 of Thermoflexus hugenholtzii JAD2. Lineage (GTDB taxonomy): Bacteria > Chloroflexota > Chloroflexia > Chloroflexales > Roseiflexaceae > UBA965. The sequence goes on from CAMCVW010000008.1 coordinate 7,079, forward strand.
GTTCCGTGATGTTGTTGACGAGTGTGCCAGAGTGGTTGGTTGCTGCAGCGCTGCGTGACGAAAAGGTGTGGTCCGGTCAGTTGTACCTCCGTGCAGAAGCAGTCACTGCCCCGCTGCGCTCCGCCATTCCTGCGAACGAGCGCGCAATCCAGACGACGTTGAGCTCTGCATGGCTGAGCGCTATCAGTGATTTGTGTGCGCCCACGTGGATCGCACGTTGGTGTATGGCGCGCTGACAAGATGGCAAAACATAATTGGCAGACAACCGAACGCATGTGTATCTCTTGTGGGGCGGTGGTTCGCCGCGACATACAGCCCTGTGGTCGTTGTGGTGGTGCGCTCGAATGGAATGCCGTCGACTTCGTCATGACTGCAGTACGTGTGTTTGTCCGTGTCATTGCAGCGGCAGTACTTATACCGGTGTTGTTGTATCTCTTGGGTACCCTCAGCCCACTGCAGGTGGTCATCGAACGTGATGCAGCTGCGATGCGTGCCAACGGGGCCTGCGTTGTCGCTATGACTGCGGTAAAAACATTGATACAAATCCGGCCACAATGTCCGGTAGTCCATACTGCTATGCCGTTCCCCACGCAGGCACGGACAGTGCTGTTGGCATGGGATGCAGTACGCAGTGCCCCCTGGGCATTCGGCATCATGACAGTGTATGATGAGATATTCATGGCTGTCGACGCGTTCATTGTCTGGATAGCGGCGACTGTGACCACAGAATAATCATTCCCAACGCATCCTCGTCACAGCGGTCGTGGTGTTGGTATAGAACGGTTACCTCATTGACCAATCCCATGCTCAATCCGCAACACGTGCGTGAGACACTGCGTAATCTCGATGTCCGTCCGACGCGAGGGATGGGCCAAAACTTCCTCATCGACAAAAATGCACTCGATACCATCGTAGGCGCAGCCCATCTCGATGACCAGTCCGTCGTCGTAGAAGTTGGGCCCGGATTGGGTGTTTTGACGTGGGAACTCGTGCATGTCGCCGGTTCGGTCACGGCCATCGAACTCGATACCCGCTTGGCGAATCGCCTCGCACGGGTATATGCAGATGCCCCGCAGTTGACGTTGGTCAACCAAGATATATTGCAGACGGATATCGCTGCCCTCACGCAGCACCGGCCATACCAGGTCGTTGCCAACCTCCCCTATGCAATCACGTCGCCGGTGTTGCGCCACTTCCTCGAATCGGCCAATCCGCCGACATCAATGGTGGTGCTCGTCCAGCGTGAAGTCGCCCAACGCATCTGTGCGCAACCCGGTGATATGTCGATTTTGGCGCATGGGATTCAGGTGCGCGCGATTCCCGAACTCATCGCAGTCGTGCCACCAGAGTCTTTTTTCCCTGCGCCCGAAGTACACTCGGCGGTGATGCGCTTGACCCTGCGCGACAAACCGTTGATCGAGCCCGAGCGCGAGGCGAAGGTTTTTCGCATCCTCAAAGCAGGCTTTTTGCACGCCCGCAAACAATTGGGCAACAGTTTGTCTGGTGGGCTCGCCGCCCATGGCATCAAAATCGAACGCAGCGACGCCCAAGCAGCTTTGGTGGCTGCGGGGATTGACCCAGCCCGCCGCGCCGAGACGCTGTCGTTTGCGGAATGGATTGCAGTCACGGAAAAGTTAGATATCAGTTATTAGGTATCAGTTATCAGTGCTGCGATAGTACAAGTCAGATGCGTGCGCCAAGCGCCGAATCTGACTCTTTGAATTCTTATAGACAAGAAAAATCTGGAATCAAGAAAAAATGAAAACCTTCAGCAGACTTCGTTGATAGCAAATCTCCTCACTACTACCTACTCACTGATAACTACTAATTACTCACTATCCAACAATTTCCATTCATAGTGGACGCCGGCTTTGAACGTGAAGGTATCGCCAGACACCACAACGCCGCGTGACGACACATCGCGGATATCGAACGGTGCGTGGACGACCACCGACTGTGTCGTCTCGCTGACGATGAAGGCCTCGACAAACGCCTCGTTCTTCCACTCGATGTCAATCGTGATGCCGCCGCGCAGGCGGATGCCGGTGAGTTTGCCGGTGCGCCAGGCTTTGGGGATGGCGGGAAAGAGGGTGATGACACCGGCGTGGCTCTGCACGATCATCTCGGCAATGGCGGCGGGTGAACCGAGGCTGCCGTCGATTTGGAATGGTGGATGTGACCCGAGCATGCTGGGGTAGGTCGAATCACGCAGCAAACGGTGTAGCACCGCCAGTGCTGCTTCGCCGTCGCCCAACCGTGCATAACACGCTGCCACCCAGGCAGCACTCCAACCGGTGTGGCCGCCGCCATGGGCCAAACGCACTGCGAGGCTTTCGCGGGATGCTGCGGCCAGGTCGGGCGTGCCCCATGGTGTAATCTCGGCCGACGGGTAGAGCCCATACAGGTGCGAGATGTGTCGGTGCCCTGGTTCGGATTCGGCCGGTTGATGTCGCCACTCCTGCAGACGACCGTCAGCACCGATGATGGGTGCAGGCAAGCGCGGCAGGGCCGCGCGGATCTCGGCGAGCCATGGTTCGTCGAGCGCCAACCGCTCTGCCATGTCGAGGCAGGCCAGCCAGAGTGCGCGCGTCATGGCAATGTCAGCCTCGCTGCCGATCGACACGCCGCAGGCTTGTCCATCTGCAGCCACAAACAGATTCTCGGGCGAGGTCGACGGACTGCTCTGCAGCGTGCCATCGGGTTGCGTTTGTAGCCAATCGAGGTGGAATTCTGCAGCGCCACGCAGCAACGGCAGCGCACGTTCACGTGCAAAGACGTCGTCATTGCTGAATAGGTATTCTTCGTAGACATGCAAACACAACCACGCTGCCGAGTAAGGCCAGAGGAACCAGACGGCTTTGCCTTTGACGGCATTCGCTTGGGCCCAAATATCGGTGTTGTGGTGGGCAGTCCAACCGCGGCATCCATACGCTGCAGCGGCGCGGGCGCCGTCGACGGCGAGATGCTCGATGAGGTCGGTCAGCGGGGCCTGGCACTCGCGTAGATTGGTGGTCAAGGCTGCCCAATAATTCATCTGGGTGTTGATGTTGATGGTGTAGTTGCTACTCCACGCCGGCCGCGGATTGTCATTCCAGATGCCCTGCAGATTGGCTGCTTGGGTGCCTGGTTGCGACGACGAAATCAACAAATAGCGGCCCATGTTGTAGAGCAATGCGAGCAATCCGACATCATCCGCAGGGGCATCCACCGGTGCATGCGAAGACGCATGGCCGTGATAGCGCACGGTGGTATCGAGCGTGTCTTGGGCGTCGGCGTGCAGACGACGCAGGCGCTCGTCGGTGGGCAAATCACTACGGGCAGGCTTGATGACCAGCGCACTACGCCCATAGAGTGGGCTATACGCAGCGACGTGGCGGCGGTGCGCCCCCGTCCGCGTGAAGTGGCCTAACGATTGCCAGGCGCGATGTTTTTCGTCAGCAGTCGCAGGTTCCTGGAACGAAACGAAGCTCGTCGCCGCGCTCACAATAATCGTGCAGTGCGTGGCATCGGTGACGTGGACGCCGTCTTCGTCGGTTGTCAAAATGCCATCGTGCGAATCAATATGCGCCATGGTGCAACTGCGCATGCCTTCGCCCTCACCCGCATAAGGAGTGTCAGTATTGACATAACTGGGTTCGACATGCAACGGCGCTGCCCCCAGCAGGGTGATGGTACGCTTCGCGACGGTGTGCGTCTGGGTGTAGCGACTGGTCAGTCCGATACTCAGTGACAACTCACCCGTGACATCGGCGTCGTAGTGAATCACCAGCACATCATCGGGAATACTGACGAACGAGCGGCGTAGATACGTCACGCCATTGCTCACAAAACGGGTCGAAGCGGTAGCCGTCGTCAAATCGAGGTCACGCACGTATTCTGTGACGGGATGGGTCAAGAGGGTCGTCAGCTGCAGTTCGGCCAAAGGCAAGTACGACTGGGTCCAGCGTTGTGTGAGGGTGGCTTCGGCGTGTTGTTCGGCGCCGTGCACATCGCCATTGGCCAGCATGGTGCGAATCTTGGCTACGTCTGCCTGGCGGTCGGGGTGCACGCTATCTATCGGCGCTCCCGACCAAAACGTATCTTCGTTGAGCGCATAGCGCTCGTGCATCGCTTCGCCGTAGACCATTGCGCCCAGACGGCCGTTGCCGATGGGTAATGCTTCTACCCAGTCTGTTGCGGGTTTTGTATACCAGAGTCGTTGCATCGTTGCCTCGCTGTGTTGGTGTGGTGTTGTGTGTGATTCGATTATGCCACACGCCGGTCATCACTTGTGGTGACAACCAGCGTGTGTATGGCAGTGCGCACGTGTCTTATGCGTTGTGGGTAATCAGTGTAGTGCCGGTCATTTGTGGCGCACGGTCGAGTCCCAGCAGGTCCAACAGTGTCGGCGCGATGTCACTCAAGCGACCACCGCTGCGCAGCGTGACCGTCGCATAGGGTGAATCGGGAGCGGCCACCAGAACAACCGGTACTTGGTTGATGGTGTGTGCGGTGAATGGTCCGCCGGTCGCTTCGTCGATCATGTATTCGGCGTTGCCGTGGTCGGCAGTAACGATGGCCACGCCGCCTTTGGCGACCACCGCTGCGACGAGCGCACCAGCGCATTGATCGACCGTCTCGACGGCGGTGATGACCGCCGGAATGACGCCGGTGTGACCGACCATGTCGGGATTGGCGAAGTTGACGATGATGACGTCGTAGGTGTCAGCTGCGATAGCCTCGAGAATCCCGTCACGCAGTGCAGCAGCGCTCATTTCGGGCTGCAAATCGTAGGTGGCGACTTTGGGCGATGCCACCATAAAGCGCTGTTCGCCGGGGAACGGCACCTCGCGGCCGCCGTTGAAGTAGAACGTCACGTGCGGGTACTTCTCGGTTTCGGCGGCATGGAGTTGCGTCAAGCCGGCGTCCGAAATGACTTTGGCCAGCGGCACTTCCACATCGTCATTGGCAAATGCCACGACCACAGGCAGGTCTTTTTCGTACTCGGTCATACAGACGTAGTATATATTTCCCATAAATGGACGTGCAAAGCCATCGAAGTCTGGCATCACAAACGCCCGGGTAATCTGTCGCATGCGGTCCGCGCGGAAGTTGAAGCCGATGATTGCATCACCCGCTTGGATGGTCGCTGCGGGCCTGCCATCACTGTTGACGACTACTGCCGGTTTGATGAATTCATCAGTCACATCGGCTGCGTAGGCGCGTTGAATTGCGTCTGCGGCGTGTGCGACGTGTTCGCCGATACCAAACACCATCGCCTCGTAGGCCATGCGCGTGCGTTCCCAGCGTTTGTCACGATCCATGGCGTAGTAGCGACCGGTCACCGATGCGATTTTGCCGATGCCGGTGCTGACAATCGCAGCTTCGAGCTCGGCCAAGAACGCAGCGCCACTGCGTGGCAGGGTGTCGCGTCCGTCCGTGAAGACGTGCAGGTAGACCTGTTTGACGCCGGCACGTTTGGCGAATTGGAGCAATGCCTTCTGATGGGCGATATGACTATGGACGCCGCCATTCCCCAGCAGCCCCATGATGTGGATGCTGCTGTTGTTGGTTTGTGCGTGCGCGACTGCGTTGAGGAATGCGTCGTTGTGGAAGAAGCTGCCGTCTTCGACGCAGCTGTCGATGCGCGTGATATCTTGCATCACCACAAAGCCAGCGCCGAGGTTGAGGTGACCCACTTCGGAGTTGCCCATCTGGCCAGGCGGCAGGCCCACATGCTTTTCCGCGGCATAAATCAGGGTCGTCGGGCAGCTCGAGCGCCAGCGATCGAGATTCGGCGTGCGGGCCTGTTTGACGGCATTGCCGACAATGTCAGTGCGTTCACCGAGGCCATCGAGGATGGTCAACAGGACAGGACGGGGGCGAACTGCAGCCATGGATGAATTCTCCTTCGTGGTATCGGCAGGTCCGATCCAGCGACGCTGTGCTTACTTTTGCTTGCCGCGCACGACTTTGGCTTCGCTCGGTGCCTGGGTAGCCGGCTTTTTCGACATCAGGGCTATGAGTTCTTGCTCGCGACCCAAATGACAAACCTTGAACTTCTTGCCGCTCCCGCAGGGGCAGGGGTCGTTTCGACCTGGGAGTTTGGTATCATTACGCACCGTCTTGGGTGCCGTCGTGTCAGCAGGTTCTTCGACCTGCGCCTGCTGGGCAGCCATCAAACGTTTGAGTTGCTCGGCTTCGATCTGGCGCAAGGTCTGTTCGTATTGGAATGACACGTGGATGATTTGGTAGACCACGTCGCGTTCGATGTTGGCTTTGAGCTGGTCAAACAGCGTATACGCCGCGCGCCGGTATTCGACCAACGGGTCACGCTGGGCTATTGCCTGCAGGCCAATCTCTTGGCGCAGGTCTTCCATACCGGTCAGGTATTCCACCCAGTGCCGGTCAATGATGCCCAACAACATGCGGCGCTCGACATACCGCATGGCATCGATGCCCACGGCTTTTTCGCGCACGCTGTAGGCGTGTTCGAGCTGCTCGTGGAGTTCAGCGATGATTTCGTCACGCGACAAGTCGATGAGTTCTTCTTCGATTCCTGCAGGTAACAACGGATTGACGGTGCGCAGTGGGCGCATTAAGGGCGCGAGGTCCCACTCGTCGGGGTCATCGCCGAGGTGTTGAGCGACCAACGAATCGACTTCGTCGCTGAGCATGCTGAGTACGCGATCACGCAGGTTTTCACCGTCCAAAATTGCCCGGCGATCGCCGTAGATAATCTTGCGCTGTTGGTTCATCACGTCGTCGAATTCGACGGTGTGTTTGCGCACATCGAAGTTGTAGCCTTCGACCCGGGTCTGCGCGTTTTCGATCGAGCGATTAATCAGACCCGCTTCAATCGGCACGTCGTCGTCCACGCCCAGGCGTTCCATCAGCGTTTTGACGCGGTCCATCGGACCGAAGCGGCGCATCAGTTCGTCTTCGAGGGCCAAATAGAAGCGCGTCGATCCCGGGTCACCCTGACGACCAGCACGACCACGCAGCTGGTTGTCGATGCGGCGCGCTTCGTGGCGCTCGGTCCCGACCACATGCAAACCACCGGCAGCGACCACTTCGAGGCGACCGATTTCGGTACGTTTCTTGGCTTCGCTGAGCGCATCGTCGAGCTGTTCGGGAGTGGCGTCAATAGCCGAGATTTGGCGCTCGACCAAAATTTCTTCGACCAGACCATCGGGATTCCCACCCAACAAGATGTCGGTACCACGACCGGCCATGTTGGTGGCAATCGTGACCGTGCCTTTGCGACCAGCTTGGGCAATGACGTTGGCTTCACGTTCGTGTTGTTTGGCATTCAAAACGTTGTGCACGATACCGGATTTTTTGAGGAGCAGACTGAGCCGCTCAGAAGTTTCGACCGAAGTCGTACCCACAAGCACGGGGCGCCCTTCGGCGTGGCGTTCCTGGATGTCTTCGATGACGGCGTTGAACTTGGCCGCTTCGGTGCGGTAGATGAGGTCGCTGGTGTCGTGCCGAATCGTCGGGCGGTGGGTCGGGATGACCGTCACCTCGAGGTTGTAGATTTTGGCGAATTCTTCACGTTCAGTATCGGCGGTACCGGTCATGCCGGCCAGTTTTTTGTACATGCGGAAGAAGTTCTGGTACGTAATCGATGCCAACGTGACGTTCTCTTGCCGCGTCCGGACGCCTTCCTTGGCCTCGATGGCCTGGTGGAGCCCGTCGCTCCAACGCCGCCCGGGCATTTTGCGACCGGTGAACTCGTCGACGATGACCACTTCGCCGTCGCCCTCGACCATGTAGTCTTTGTCGCGGTGATAGACGAACTGGGCACGCAAGGCGTTTTCCAGATAATGGGTCAATGCAAAGTATTTGGGATCATACAAATTTTCTTCGGTCGGGATGCGCAACAGGCGTTCGACCTTGAGGATGCCCTCTTCGGTCATCTGGATGCCCTTGGAACGTGGGTCGACCATGAAGTCGCCGTCGGGCTCGATTTCGTCTTTTTTGGCCTGTTCCGCCGTCATCGAGCTGAGCTTGAGGTTGCGTACCAACTGGGCAAACCGTTTGTATTCTTGGCTGCTCTCTTGGGCCGGGCCCGAGATAATCAGCGGTGTCCGAGCTTCGTCGATGAGGATGTTGTCGATTTCATCGACGATGGCATAGTTGAGGGTACGCTGCACCAGCTGCTGCTCTTCGAAGACCATGTTGTCGCGCAGGTAGTCAAAGCCGATTTCGCTGTTGGTGCAGTAGGTGATGTCGGCGTGGTAGGCCTCACGACGCGTCGAAGGGCGCCAGTGGACGAGCCGGCGGTCGTCGGTGGCAGCGTCTGCATCGGTGTAGTCAGGGTCGAAAATGGCCGAAAAATCATGGGCAATCACGGCCACCGACAACCCCAACGTGTGGAAGATCGGCGCCATCCAACCTGCGCCGACGCGCACCAGGTAGTCATTGACGGTGACCAAGTGCACGCCCTTGCCGGTCAGCGCATTGAGGTACAGTGGTAATGTGGCTACCAGGGTTTTGCCTTCGCCGGTGCGCATTTCGCCGATGCGACCACTGTGCAACGTGATGCCGCCGATGAGCTGCACGTCGTAGTGGCGTTGCCCGATGAGGCGCTTCGCGGCTTCTCGCACGACGGCGAATGCCTCGGGCAACAGCGCATCGAGTGATTCGCCGGCGGCCAACCGCTCCCTGAAGCGCGGGGTGTAGGCAGCCAGTTCGACGTCGCTGCAGCCCTGCATGGTGTGCTCGAAGGCATTGATTTTGTCGACTATGGGGGCAATTCGGCGGAGCTCTTTGTCTGAACCTTCGCCGAGGAGACTTTTGATGAATTTAAACACACGAACTCCTTGCGTTGATGCGAGTCACGGTACACCGTGCATCAACGTGTAGTATAGCACAGACACTCTGTAGCAATGCCTCTGCATATGCGCACGTGATACACTATGCAGTCATTCTGCCGTACAATACTGGGATGTCTGTACGGGTCCATTGACTGTTGTGATGCGGGACGCACAGCGCTTCTGCGACGGCGTGTGACGATTCACTCGCAGATGGAAGAGACGAAGGACACCATGAACGCGCACACACCATCAACCTGGGTCGCCCGATTTTGGATATTCTGGATGAGCCAGACCGTTGCCCGCCTCGGCAGCGCGTTTTCGGGTTTTGCGCTCATCTGGTGGGTCGCCAAGACCTATGGGACCGCCACGTCGCTCGCCACGGGCACCCTCGTCACCATGTTGCCAAGCATCCTGCTCGGGCCAATCATCGGTACCCTGGTCGATCGTTTACCCCGCAAAACCGTCATCCTCTGCGCCAATCTGGTCTATGCCGTGGCAGCGGCGTCGTTGTTTGCCTTGTCCGAGGCAGGGATGTTGTCGCTCTGGCACCTGTATGTGGTGATGTTTGTGAATGCACTAGCCGGTCAATTCCATTTTTTGTCGGTGAGCTCGGCGACGACACTCTTGGTGCCGGCAGAGCACCTGCAACGCATCGCCGGCGTTTCGCAACTCCGTGAAGGTGCGGTGGCGGTGTTTGCCCCACCTGCTGGAGCACTCTTGCTCGAGTTGATTGGGTTGAATGGCGTCCTGTTTATCGAGATTGTGACCGCCATCACCGCACTCGCGTTGATAGCCAGCATCCGCATTCCTGACCCGCCGGCACAACCGGCAGACACCGCCCACGAAGGGGTGTTTACTGCGGTGCGCAGTGGTTTTGCCTATGTCGTTGCCTGGCCCGGGTTACTGGCCTTGATGGGGATGGCGATGGTGCTGAATTTGTTTTTCAACCCGGCGTTTTCGTTGCTGCCGTTGCTGGTCAAAAGCTACTTCGGTGGCGGTGTGCAGCAACTGGCATGGATGGAGACGAGCTTCGGTATTGGTATGATATCGGGTTCGCTGTTGCTGGGCGTGTGGGGTGGATTCACGCGCAAGCTGTACACGTTGTTGGCCGGTGTCAGCGCAATGGGCGTGGGAATTTTGATTCTCGGGGTGCTGCCGAATAGTGGCATCTGGTACGCAATTGCGGCCATGGCGATGGTGGGCGTGGCGCAGCCGTTGACGCAGGCGCCGTTGCTGGCCATTATTCAGGGGTCGGTCAACCTCGAGATGCAAGGCCGAGTAATGGGCTTTTTGGGGACCGCTGCGGGTATCATATCGCCGATTGGATTGCTGATGGCCGGTCCGGTGTCGGACTGGTTGGGCATACAAATCTGGTATGTGGTGGCAGGAGTGGTGGCGCTCATTGCCGTGCCCGTGGGGTTGGCGTTGCCGGCGTTACGGGATTTGGATGATGGAAAAGCCGCCCCGGGTACAGTCCGCTAGCCGAAATGTCCTGCGGGGCGGTACCGTCTGTGGGCACCGGCGGACGCACGTCACACGACGGTCACCTGCAATCCTGTAGGCAGCGCCAGCTCCTCGGTCAGTCCCGCGGACCGTCGTCCGCGGGACTGACGGTTTTCTCCAGATACGTCCGATCCGGATGGGCGGTCGACATGCTGGGGATGAAGCCCGCAGTAAGTGCAAACGTCATCGACTCGTTGAGCTGCGTATACATGGCAGTGCGCAAGACGCTGGCCTGATGCGTCCGAGCGAAGTCGCTGGCTTTGCTGATGCACCAGCTGCCTACGCCGCGCCTGCGGAACGAAGGCATCACCACGAAGTCACTCAGATAGACTGCAGGCAGTGCATCGTCGTCAAAGACGCCGCTGGTCACCCAATGGGGGGCAATTCTCGACAGCGTGAAGGTCGCCACACTGACGCCCATATATTGCACCAACATGATTTGGGTAGCGGTCGTCTGACGCTCGAGTTGGCGCGTGGTCGTGGCAATCCCCCACATCCCGAGCCCATGGGTCAGCCGAAACTCCGTGGCGCATTCTTCGAGCAAGGTCTGCACATTCGTCAATTCGGTCAGACGCGCGCGGTGGAGCGTGATATTGGCATAATTCAAAATCGTATCGGTTTTGCGTGTCATAGCAGACCAAACTCCGGCCAATAAGGTGAATACTACTACTCACCATCGTATCATATACACTCCATTCGCGTCGACAGACTGCACGTGCGCATTTGGTGCCGAACCTGCGGTAAAATAGGCATACCAATGCGATGAGAGAGAATACCAATGGCACAACAGATGCGTTCCTGGGTGAGTGTCTGGCTGGTCGTCTGCATCAGTGTCATTGTGGCCACGGTGGTCATGGCGGGAGTGATGGACGGTACACCCCGGCTCGTCCCCGTGCAGTCCAGTGATATGCATCTGTATGGTGACTTCTATGCGCGGGAGGGCGACCTGCGTTGGGCGCCTGCCACAACACATATGCGCCTCCCGGTTGTCCGCGATGCGCTCCACATCGTCACGCTGACGCTCCAAAACGGCTATCCGGCAGGCAGCACTGCACCGTTGGTCACCGTCAATGCCGGTCGACAGGGGACGGCACGCTGGAGCATCCCCGCCGGTGCCCCACGCTCGTATCGACTGCTGACACTGCCCCACGGCCAATGGCGTTGGGATCGCAGTATCGACCTGACGAGTACGGTGCAGACTATCGGCATAGATGGCCGTAGATTGGGGTTCGTATTCGGCGGGGCAATCATCGCGCCGACCTCACGCGCTGCTATCGGTGCGTATGGGTACGCAGTTGCAGTGTTCGTCCTTGCGGCCACTGCGCTGTATATGTTCGCCTTGCTGTGTGGTGCACGTACGGTGACGGCAGCCGGCAGCGCCCTCGGACTGACGTTTTTGACATTGCTGCTGGTCTGGCACGCCCCGCTGGCGACGTGGCCCTACCTGTGGTGGTTCGTGGCTGGACTGTGGGTTGCCCTAGCGGCGGTGTTGGTGGCCTGGTTGAGTGGGTTGATAACCGCCGACGGACGGGTGCGCGGCGCCGATTTGCCCGTCTGGTTTGCATTGGCGTGGTGGGCAATTCCATTCGTCCAACAGGTGCTCAGTGCCGACAACGTCTATATCCGGTTATACGATTACGAATCCTGGATGGGCTGGCTCGGATTGGTCTTGTTGGGCGGCAGCATTGCAGTACGCCGGTTTTTGCGGGGTGACGGGGCGTTGGACACGTATCTGCGCTGGCTCCCGCTGATTGCCATGGTGGTGCTGTCGGTGGCTTTTCAGGCGAGTGTGTTCGAGCGTATTTTTCGCTACGGCAGCGGCGACTTCAGCATCTGGGTCGATGCAGCCAAACGTTGGGTAGATACCGGTCAGCTCTATCTGGTGGCAAATGTGGCAGACAACCCATTTGCCGGCTACAAGCGGCCGCCGTTCTATATCATGCTGTTTACGCCGTTTGTCGGCCGTGATCCCGTGCAGATTCTGAACGGATTCCGCGTGCTCAATGTCGGCCTGTACCTGGCCACAATACTGGTCTGGGTGCGCATGTTGCATCCTATGCTGGTCGCCAAACGTTGGCAGGGTGTGCTGTGGTGGCTGGCAGTGCTGGTGCTCCTCTCCAACATGCAGCCCCTCTACGAAACGATTACCTACGGGCAGACGGATGTGATTTTGTTGTTCTGCATGACACTGATTCTGTGGGCATTGCGCAGCGACCGACCCGGTTGGGCCGGGGTCGTGGTGGCCTTGTTGACCTCACTCAAAATCTACCCGATTCTGTTTTTGGCATTCTTTGTGGCCAAGCGCCATTGGTGGGGGCTGGCGGGTTTTGTGCTGGGGATGCTGCTGTGGAACGGAATCGCGGTGGTCGTGATGGGGTGGGACCTGCACTGGATGTACCTGACGAAGGTCGTAGGGAATGTGGGCGGTACGACTGCCTGGATCGAAAACCAGACCATCGCTGGATTTTTGACGCGCTTCTACGACTCCCCGCTCGTCATGAATCGCTTTGCCATCCCGGGCGTCGCACGCATCGCATCTGTCCTTTCGATGGGCGTATCGGCTGGGGTCTGTCTGTTGGCGCTGCGCGACGCCCCAGCACAGTCGAGTACCTACGCCATCCAATACGGACTCTTTGTGCTGTTGATGGTGTTGGCGATTCCCGTAGCCTGGATGCACTACTTCACATTGCTGGTTCTGGTCTACTGGATTGTCGTATGGCACTACGCCGATACGACCCTGTCGCTGCGGCGCGCCGGTGCATATGCGCTGAGTTTTGGGTTTGTAGCCTATGGCAATTACCGCAGCTTCAACTACCCCGACGACTTCGGCGCGGTCACCCTCTTGTTGGGCTCGTATAAACTCTACGCAATTCTGCTGTTGCTCGTGCTGCTGACCAGCGAAGTCCTGCGCAGTCGGACGTGCTGGGCGAGTGCCTGGTTGGCGCTGCTCCAGCAGCTGCGCCGACGGCTACACCCTGCCGAGTAGCACCGTCAGATCAAACGAAAAAGTCACGGTCGCATCGGCTGCCTGCCCCCAGGCAGCCGCAATTGCATCTGCGCGTGCAGCCACAGGATCTGCATGCCCGGCTTTGCGATAGCGTTGCACCCCCGACCACGTGCTGAGGTAGCCGCGCAGGCGCTCTTGGGTAAAGGCTGCGGTCATCGCGGGTGGAGTATAGGCGATACGTTGGTACGGGAATGGCAAGGTCGCATAGTGATTGTCAACGTGGACGCGATCGGCGGGCCAGTGGGCGGCTGTTTCGGCATATAAATTATCAATGATGGCGGTCAGTGGCGGTGTGGCGTGCAACAGTGCATAGGTCCAGACCGCGACGACGCCACCGGGTTTGCAGATGCGGCGTACCTCACGGTGGAACGCATCGACATCGAACCAGTGCATTGCTTGCGCCACGCATACCACATCGACGCTTGCTCCCGACAGACAGGTCTGCTCAGCCCGCGCGACATAGGGCGACACATTGGAGAGCGCTGGCATGGCCTGTATCTGGCTGAGGGCTAGGTCGCTGGCATAGACTCGCCGGCAGGCTGCTGCCAACGGTATGGTCGCCTGACCGTTCCCCGCGGCGACGTCGAGGGCCGTAATCGAAGGCCCACCGGCCAGCGCGACGATGTCGCTGATGAGTGCGGCAGGGTACGTCGGACGGAAGGCTGCGTATTGATTGGCGACCGCCGCGAAGTGGTTTTGTTGGGCGCGCAGGGTCATGGCGTCACTCCTCGATGGAATGGCCGGCGGCGCGGATGGCCGCGCAGGCGACGGCATAGCGAGCTTGGGGCACGAGGATGTAGTCTGTGTTGTACGTCGCCAAGGTGAAAATAGGCACCTGCGCCTGTGCCAGCGGCACGGCGATTTGCACCATGATGCCGGTCAACGTCAAATCGAAGGGACCGACGAATTGCAGGCACCACCAATCTGGGTCGACCGTGGCACCTGCGGGAACAGCCGTGGTCGGGCAGACACCAGACAACTCCGTTGTGCTGCGGAGTACGGCGGCAAAGACGTCGCTCGGCAGCGCAGGGACGGCAGCGGTGACGGGGAGTTGCCAGATGGCGTAGCTGGCGGGCAGGCGTTTGAGGGTGAGCATGATTGGCAAAACGGGCTGATTCGCATGCGAATCAGCCCGTCCTTTCTCTCGTTCACAACGAGTTAGACGACGAAGTTGACCAATTTACCGGGGATGACCACGACTTTTTTGATGGGCGCACTGCCGATGAGCTCTTGGATGCGGGCGTTGCCGCGGGCCCATTCCTCCAGCTGTGTGGCGTCGGCAGCAGCAGGGACGAGGATGCGCCCGCGCACTTTGCTGTTGACCTGGAGGACGACCTCGACCTCACTGACGAGCAGGGCCGATTCATCAAACGACGGCCAACCGGCGTCGTAGACGCTGCCCGTGCCCCCGAAGGCGGCGAACAGTTCTTCGGACAAATGCGGTGCAAACGGACTGAGCAACCGGCTAAAGACGTGGGCTACCTCGTAGTAGACCGGGCCGACAGGGTGTTCGTTGCGGTAGCGCTGCGCCTCGTTGAGGAGCTCCATCATGGCCGCGATGGCGGTGTTGAAGCGGAATGAATCGGTATCGGCCGAGATTTTCTTGATGGCGAAGTGGAGCGCGCGCCACAGATCTTTTTCGTGATCGGCGACGTCTGCCGTGCGCACACTGCCCATGCGGTGCGCACTGACGGACGCGGACTCGGTCATGAACAATGCCATGATGCGGTTCAGGAATCGCTGGGCGCCGGCGACGCCTTCATCGGTCCATTCCATGCTGTTTTCGGGCGGGGCAGCAAACAACACCACGATGCGGGCCACGTCTGAGCCATACTGGCGGACAAAGGGACCGACCGGGATGCCGTTGCCGGCGCTCTTCGACATGGTCACGGGACCGCTGACGGCCTGCCATCCACGGGCATCGCCCTCGAGCGTGTAGCCGTGTGGCTTGAGCGCGAGTTTGGCTGCGTCGATGCTCAGCGCGCCTGCCGGCAAGTCGTGTTTGCGGCGCAGGTCTTCGGTGAATGTGACCTGCTGCGCGTCGCCGACGAGGTCGGTGCGTACGCGGCGCTGTACCATGCCTTGGGTGAACAATGCCTTGAATGGTTCATCCTCGGGGACCAGGCCCTCGTCATAGAGGACTTTGGTGATGAAGCGTGAGTAGAGTAAGTGCAAGATGGCGTGTTCGATGCCACCGATGTACTGGTGAACGGGCATCCAGCGGGCGATGGCGTCAGCGCCGAAGATTTCTTTGTCGTTCTGAGCATCGGCATAGCGTAGGAAGTACCAGGACGAATCAACAAATGTATCCATCGTATCGGTGTCGCGCCGGGCGGGCTTGCCGCTGACGGGGTCTGTCGTGTTGACCCATGCGGTGGCGGTAGCCAATGGGGATTTGCCCTTGGGCAGGTAGTCTTCGACCTCGGGCAATTCGACCGGCAAGCGCGGATCGGGCACCATCGTGCCGTCCTCCAGGTAGAGCATCGGGATGGGCGCGCCCCAGTACCGCTGCCGCGAAATGAGCCAGTCACGCAGGCGGTAGGTAATCGTACCTTTGCCCTTCTGGTTGCCGACCAACCAGGCGATAGCGGCTTTGACACTCTGCCCGTCGCCTTTGCCTGCGGGGATGCCATCGAGTGGGCCGGAGTTCACCATGAAGCCATCGCCGGGCATCGATTCGGTCATCGTTTTGCCATCGAGGTGCATGCCTTCTGGTTGCACGACGACGATAATGTCGAGCCCAAAGTGGCGTGCAAAATCAAAGTCGCGCTGGTCGTGCGCAGGTACGGCCATGATGGCACCGGTGCCGTAGCCCATCAGGACATAATCAGCGATCCAGATAGGAATCTGGGCGCCGTTGACTGGATTGGTAGCGTATGCACCCAAGAAGACGCCGGTTTTGTCACGCGACGTGCTGGCACGGTCTATTTCTTTGGTGAGTTTGGCTTTGTTGATGTAGGCGATTACTTCGGCCTGCTTGTCGGAGCTGGTCAATGGGCTGACCAATGGGTGCTCGGGGGCCAGCACCATGAAGGTGGCGCCCCACAGCGTGTCGGGACGGGTGGTAAAGACCACCAAATCGCCTGCTTTGGAGCCGAACACGACTTCGGCGCCTTCGCTCTTGCCGATCCAGTTGCGCTGCATGGTTTTGACCTGTTCGGGCCAATCGGTCAATTTGTCGAGGTCTTGGAGCAAGCGCTCGGCATAGTCGGTGATTTTGAAGAACCACTGCTCGAGCTCGCGTTTTTCGACTTTTGCACCACTTCGCCAGCTACGGCCTTCGGCATCGACCTGTTCGTTGGCCAGTACGGTCTGATCGATGGGGTCCCAGTTGACCAGTGATTTGGAGCGATAGGCCAGACCGCGTTTGTAGAGGAGTTGGAACAACCACTGCGTCCAGCGATAGTAATCGGGCGCACAGGTGGCCAGTTCGCGGCTCCAGTCATACATGATGCCGGCGATGGCCAGTGAGCCTTTGGATTCTTGGATATTGCTGTAGGTCCAATCAGAAGGCTTGATGCCCTTCTTGATGGCAGCGTTTTCGGCAGGCAGTCCAAATGCGTCCCAGCCAAACGGATGCATGACGTCGTACCCGCGCGATACGTAGAAGCGCGTCAGGACGTCGCCGATGACGTAGTTTTTGAGGTGGCCGATGTGCAGGTCACCACTCGGGTAGGGGAACATTTCGAGAATATATCGCGGGGGAGCGTTCGGGCGTCGACCAGCGGTAAAAGTGCCTTCTTTGAGCCAGAATTCACGCCACTTTGGTTCAATCGACGGATCAAAACGATCGCGTTTGCTGTCCGACATGCACCGCTCCTGCATCAGGTATCACTCTGGTGGCACGCCTGAGACGTACCGAGTGGAGATTTGTCCCCATTATACCCCGGGCGTCACACCAGTGTGGGTCTGCCGGAACGACAGGATGACGCCGCCAATCGGGAGGATGAGTGGGAGCCAGAGGTACCCTGATCCGAAGTGCGACCAGGCACTGGCATACGGCATGGGTGCGTATGATTCACCCATACTCACCAGCATGATTCCGACGATCTCCACCCACAGTCCGTACCGGACCCGGCGGATGTCACCCTTCCAGGCCCAGTAGGTAATAACCAGGTAGATGAGTCCGGCAACCAGCGATAGGTGCGTAGGAAGGGCAACCGTTGGACGATTGATGTATTGCGAGATGGCTCGACTGAGGACTGCCACTGCCCAAAATCCATAGAGTGCCACAAATCCAGGATAGCGCAGCGGGTGTGGTCTGGTGGGCTGTTCCATAGTGCTCCAGAATCATGTACACTCGTATTGAACGATGGAGTGTAGTACCGCGTATCATACACCGTGATGTACGCGTTACACGAGTGAGTGGGTAGGGCTATGGCGCAATCGCCATTTTTATATACCATTGGAACGGGCAAACTCAAGAAACACGCAGTCTGCGCCAAAGGGGTACTGCTTGACTTAGCATCCCGGCGCGGCATTGCGGTGCCGCGCAGTGTGGTGTTGCTGGATACTGCTGCGAACTATGCCGAGGACCACGACATGATGGCGACGCACAACGCTGTCCTGGTTCCGCGCGACATGCATGCCTTCATCGATACCTTTCAGCTTTTTCACTCGCTGACCGAACTCGGCTCCAAGATTGCCGTACGCACGCTCTTTAGCACCCAGGCTGGTGCGCCGTTGCAGATGCACGCAGCAGCTGCGACACGCTTGCGCATCGATCGCCGCGACCCGAGCGCATTGGCAACGTCGATCTGTACCGTCTGGTCTGCGGCACGACGCTACCCGCGTGTGACCCGGCGCGACCTCTTGTTGATGACGATGGTCGATGCCCAGCATGCAGGTGTGGCAGTACTCGACAGCGACTTCGAAGATGATTTTATCAATTACCTGCCCAGTACGGCAGAACAATTGACCAGTGGGCAGACCGATAGTCTGCATCTGCAGTTGCCGCGCGTTGCTCCTGGTGAACCAGTAACGGCGCCGCTGCCGTTTACGCAACGGTTGCAGATGCTCCTCCAAAAAATCCGCATTGTCTTTGGAGATACCCGTTGGGTGGTGGAATGGGCAGACGACGGTCAGGAATGTTGGCTCATCGAGTTACGGCATGTGGTTGCTCCGGTGCGGCGCAGTGAGCGCTTCGGTGCGCTAGATATCCGTGACCACATGCCCGAGTTACCGTCGTACTTCAGTGCTGCGCTGTATGCGGGTGTGAGCAGCGATGTGTTTGCGGTTTTCAAAAACAAAGATGGATCTTTGAGTGACGAACGGCGGTTCATAGAATTATTTGCGGGGCGCGTGCGTATCAATTACGGTTTGCTAGCCGACATCTCGAGACGCTGGGGGGTACCGGGCACCTTGTTGGCAGATTTGAATGACGCGCTACTGGTGTCTATCCCAAGCCAACCTGACCGATTGCGGCGGTTCTGGTGGCGCGCTTTGTGGCTCATCTGGGAGTCAATGACCGCACCACGGCGCATGCGCCAACGACTGGCAATGCTGCTCGAACGTTCCCGCAAACATCACGGCGACATCGACGAGCTCATCGATGTGCTGCACCAAGCGACCGTTCTTTCACTCCAGGGCTTTTATGTGACTGCACGTATCATCGGTCCGCTCGAATCGTGGATGCGCCGCCGCCGGGTCTACGCAGAATGGAGCGTCCGCTACCAATCATTCCAGCGGATGGTGCTCGCTGATCTGATTCCGCTGCGTCGTTTTGTGGACCTCCGCCGCGAATTCATCGATGACATTAGAGCGAGTCGCATGCCCAGTGACCCGGTGTTTGTCGGTATGTGGGAGGAATTGATGTCTCGGTATGGGCATCGTGGGGCTACCGAATACGACATCGCCACACCTCGCTATCGCGAGCACCCCGAACCATTTTTGCAACGATTGCTCTCTGACAGCACCGCGATTCCCACGGCGCGGCACACACTGCGTGGACTGGCTGCATGGCCGGTGTGGTTGGTATTGCAGCAGGCAATGAACAGCCGTGAAGCTATCCGCTCGGATTATCTGAGAATTCTCGAACGCACGCGCAAGGTCATTCTGCAGTATGCCGACCGCATTGTGGCCGCCGGCGATTTGCCCTCCCAAGAGGTCGTCTGGATGGTCAGCCCGGCAGAATTGGTGCGAGTGTCGCATGGATGGCGCATGCCTGCCGAAATGCTCGAAGCGCGCCTGACCTTACGCGCCTATTATTCGCACCTACAGGTGCCGAGTGCGTTGCAACGCTTCGACGACCCAATGCGTTGGCGCGCTGATGGTGCGCCACTGCGGGTCGTGCTGGAAGGACGGAGCATCAATGACGGGTCGGTCGTCGGTGTCGTATGGCGTCCGACATACAACGCTGCGTCGCTTCCGCCAGGGTTCGACCGTGCCAATGTCGTTTTGGTGCTCCGCTCGTTCGACGCACAATGGATTGCCATAGCTCAGCATTGTGCCGGTATCATCATCGAATTGGGAGCAGAATTGTCGCATCCCGCCACCATTCTGCGTACTTTGGGCATCCCGACGATTATCGCGGTGCGGAGCGCCTATGATTCATTACCCACCGGCACCGAAGTGACGCTGGTGGCAGGCTCTGGCTACGTCGAGGTCGTTCAGAAGTCCCCTGTGGGGCTGCTGATCGATGGGAATGCGCTCCCACTGCCCGACTTCGGTGCCACCCAAGGACTCATCCTGAGCGAGATTACTGCGAGATTCCGCCGATGAAGCGCCACTGGTACTGGTTTGTCAGTGCACTTGTGCTGTTGGTGGTGTGGTGTGCCCCGCTCCCCATTCGCGTCGACATCGGCCGCTTCGACAGTGCAGTGGTCTCTGATTTTTATCCCGTGGAATATGGTGCTGGCACCTCGTTCCGTTGGTCACAGCCGCAGGCTACCCTGCACCTCTCGGGTGTGGGCAGTGGCCCTGCCACCCTGCAGCTGATGCTGAGTGCTGCGGTCCAGCAACCGGTTGGCGTGACTGTGGCAGGCTCTTCCGCACAACTCATGGTCGAGCCCGGATTCCGCCTCGTCGACATCCCGATCAACATTCCGGTCACCAGTTCGGGGCAGGTTGATGTGCACATCGCGACGTCCGCACCGTACAACGATGGTCGGCGGACGCTCGGAATCGCTATCGACGACGTACGCATCATCCCGAATGGGTGGCATGTGCCGCCATTGCCGGGCTGGCTGCTGAGTGTCGCGGTGGTGTTCTTGGGTACGATTGTGACGCGTACGCGCCGCGTTGCACCTGCGTTGCGCTGCACAGCCATGACACTGCTGGTTTTTGGACTGCTGTTGCTCCGCCGCGGTGATGCGCAGAGTATATTGACAGTGACAGCTCTGACCGTTGTGCTGAGTCTCGCTGTCGGCTATGCGCAGTGGTGGAGCCCGCGTCGGCGCTTCTCCATCACGGTGCTTGTGAGTGTTTGGGTATTGATGATGGTCTGGTGGTACGGCGCGCCCGTCTGGCAGCCCCTCTGGCAAACCGCCGTACTCAGCGGAAGCGTGGCGCTATTTCGCCTGCGGAGATACATGTGGCACGAAGTACGCCCGTACCGGCATTGGGTCGCGATGGTGCTGCTGGCACTGATTGCCAGTCAAGGATGGCAGCTTGCACTCGGCGCTGCAATAGTGGTGTGCGTCTGGATGCGCGGTCCGAGTGCAGACCCAGCCCGCAACCGGGCGAGTGCCCTGGTTTTTGGCGCCTATAGTATCGTCCCCACCATCGATGCATGGCTGTCCGGCCGGGGCATTCGACGATCCGCTGCACACGAACAATCACGGTCGGTGGGCCTCGACTATTTGCGTGGGTTAGTGGTGTTGTTTGTTTTGTTGGCGCACACGCCCACCGTGGCAGTCTATGGCAATGAATGGATCGTGACCATCGTCCACTGGCTCGTCAAATTCGCCGTCGAAGCATTTTTTGTGTTGAGTGGCTGGCTGATTGGTGATTTGATTATCACCGATTTGCATACCTGGAAGGAGCCGCGTGCGTTCGCGCTCTTCCTTCATCGGCGTTGGGCGCGTACCTTGCCCATCTATTGGCTCGTGCTTGCGCTCGTGGTGCTCGCTGGCTGGAGTGGCGCAACCATACAGTCGATGCAAGCTTATGTGGTATTTGTGCAAAACATCTGGCAAATTCACCCACCCGACTTCCTGATCGCCTGGAGTCTTTGCATAGAAGAATGGTTTTATCCCATTGCTGCCTTGTTGTTGAGTATCATTGCCCTGCGCCAACGGCCCGAGCGGGCGTTGCTGCTGACGTTGACTCTGCTTATCGGAGTGCATTACTACCCGGTGCGCCAGACCATACGGGGCCTGTTTGGAGTGGTGGGCTCTAGTCTCGTGCAGGATGTCATCGTGACGGTGCTCTTCTACGCAGGGTCTTTTTGGTTGGCCAGTCGCTGGCATCGCGAGCTCGAGCAACCGATGATGCGCCTGCGCCTCGCCGTTGAGACACACAAAACCCGTTGCCGTGAGGCAACGGGTCTGATTGGTGCCGATAGGTGGAATTGAACCACCGACCTAACGATTATGAGTCGTTCGCTCTAACCGCTGAGCTATATCGGCATCGAAGCAACGTTGTGAAGTATAGCAGTTCTGACTGGGCATTGTCAAACCGAGAATTGGATTCGAGACAGAGGAATTCTGCATGCAGCGTGTATTACTTCACCATCTCTTTTGGGCCAATCGCATCAAATATCTGACCATTGCCGTCGTCATTGTCGCCATCGGACTGGCACGACTGGGTGTCTGGCAATATAGCCGGCATCTCGAGCGGGCGGCCATCAACCAACAAATCAACCGTTCGCTCGCCATGCAACCGCTGGCACTGGCAGAATTGTTGCTGTTGCCAGAGGCAGAGCGTGAATACCGCCCCATCACACTGAACGGACAATACGAACAATCACAAGTGCTCTGGCGTAATCGCGTCCACAAAGGCGGCACTGGTTACCACATTCTCAGTGTGCTGCGCAGTGCCGATGGGTCAGCAGTGCTCGTCAATCGCGGCTGGATTCCCTACAATGATGGTGTCGCTGAGGGTTGGCAAGCAAAATATCCCGTCCCCAATGGGCCACAGCGCGTTGACGTCATCTGGCGTGTCGACCAAGAAGTTCGCTCCAACACACCCGAAACGAACCCCACTAAATGGTTCACCATCGACACGACCGCCATCGGGGCGGCGTTGGGTATGCCGCTCGTGGCAGGCTTTGCCCAGATTCAACCCGAAAACACAGACCAACAACCCGATAGTCTGCCATACCCTGCATTGACGAGTGATATGGGCATGGGATCACACCTCGGATATACCGTTCAGTGGTATGCATTTGCATTGATTTTATTGATTGGCTACAGTGTGGTACGTATGCGGAGGGTTCGCGCTGGAACCACAAAAAAATGATCAATCCTCAGGGATTGCTTACCAAATGTTCATAATTGATGAAATTGCTATTTGATATTATTGAAGTGCTGAAAGGATTATGTATGCGCATTACCTATTCTATCGTTATCATTGGCTTCATCTTTACTTCGTTGTTTGTCCATGTAACTCCTACAGAGGCAGATTCACGCCTTAAGTGTACCATCACCGGTACATCTGGTAATGACGTATTGACCGGGACAAACGGCAACGACATTATCTGTGGACTGGGCGGCAACGATACCCTCAATGGGCTCGGTGGCAACGACATCCTCATCGGTGGTGCAGGGAATGACGTACTGTCGGGCGGTAACGGCAAAGATATCCTCCACGGGAACGATGGCAAAGACACTCTCCTGGGTGCTGATGGGAACGACACACTCGCAGGCGGATCCGGTGGGGATAGCGTACAACCCGGGAGCGGCAAAAATCAGTGTCTCGAGGATCGTGCCGACCGCGTAGTAGGCAAATGTACCCGCGATGTCGCCAAACCAACCATCACCCGATCCCGTTCTACTGAAGCAACGTTCAATGCTGGCGACCGACTCGTGTTGACGGTGAATATTGCAGACGAATCAAGCGTCGAATCTACCACAGCATACGTGATACCACCGTCTGGTGTTGCGATGAATTGGTGCCCGAAGGCATTGACGCTTATCAATGGCGACATGTTTCGTGGCACATATGCATGGGAATGTGACACGGCACGCAACGCCGAAGGTGGACGGTATGTGTTGCGTATCGATGCGCAGGATTCATTAGGCAACACTATCCGTAGCTTCGCTGTTCCATTTACGGTTATTGCCTACGACAGGATAAACGACGGTGCTGGTCCAGTATTCACGTGGGATAACTCAATCGAACGCGTTTTCCTCGCAGGGACCACTGCTGATATTCGTTGGCAAGTCACAGAACCTTCCGGTTTTGAGACTATTTATGCCATGATCGGCGGTCCCAATGGCTGGTCGAACTGGTGTAATGGTCACATCGCAGATCAGATCGACGGAGATCGGTTTGGTGGGACATTCGGGTATCGTTGCCAAATTCCTGCTAATGCACCCAACACGACATACACGCTCTTTGTGTGGGGGACGGATGTGTTCGGGAACGCGACGTACCTTGGAACAGAGCAAATTCCGTTTGAAGTAACGGGTGGGAGTGATGACACCCAAGGGCCGCTGTTTGATACCGTGCGGTTTGAGCAGTCCGATGATTCACGGACGATTCGTGTGCAGTGGCGATTGACCGATGCAACCGGAGTCGAGGGGAGTGGCGTCTACGTCGCAGCGGAAAACGGCAATTTTGTCGATTTCTTGGGGAATCCGTTTGCGAGCTTTGCATTTGCG
Organism: Thermoflexus hugenholtzii JAD2; assembly: GCA_945881915.1. Taxonomy (GTDB): domain Bacteria; phylum Chloroflexota; class Chloroflexia; order Chloroflexales; family Roseiflexaceae; genus UBA965. The sequence goes on from CAMCVW010000008.1 coordinate 31,153, forward strand.
ACCCGGATAGATGGCTCTGCACAAGATGGAATCTATGAGCAAATTGTCACCATGAGCGAGGGTGCACCAGCGGGTCGCTATGTTGTATGGCTGGGCAATCGAGATCTGCTCGACAATGGTGGATGGTACCCAACAGAGGTGACGTTTTTCGTGCGATGAATAAAAACAGACCGGGGGGTTGTTCATCAAGAACAACCCCCCGGTTTTTTGATGCACAAAACTAATAGGTGATTTGTGTGTATATCTGCCGCGAACCGAGTTTGCTGCGACCGGCCAAGAATGCTAATTCGATGAGGAAGGCCGATTCGACCACTACCCCACCAGCGCGTTCGACCAGCTCACACGCTGCGGCTATGGTGCCACCGGTGGCCAGCAGGTCGTCAATGACGACGACCCGTGCACCGGGCTTGAAGGCGTCTTTGTGGATTTCGAGGGTGGCAGTGCCGTACTCGAGTGCGTATTCGACCTGATAGGTGTCGGCCGGTAATTTGCCCACTTTACGCACAGGCACGAGGCCGATTCCCAGGGCATAGGCGAGCGGTGCGCCAAAGATGAATCCGCGTGATTCAATGGCCACAACTGCATCGATGTGCATGGTGCGGTAGCGCTCCACAAACACATCTATGGCTTGATGGAGGGCAGGACCATTGCGGAGGAGCGTGGTGATGTCTTTGAATTGAATCCCGGGGATGGGGAAGTCTGGGATGTTCCGAATATGCACTTCGAGTGGTGACGTCATGGTTGTAGCGATCCTTCGACTAGGCTGCGGAGTTGCGAATCGGCATTGGTGACTGCTTCTGCGGGGGTAACCACCCCCGCCAATACCTGCTGTACCGCCGTTTGCAAGACACGCTGTACATCATACCGCAGCAATACCGGCGCGGGAGCAACTGCACTGCTCGCAGCTTGATGAATCGCCGCGACTGCCGGGAGATTGTTTGTATCGACGGTGCGATTGGCAGGCTGTATGCCGTTTGCGGCTAATACTGCTTGTCGTTCGGTACTGAGCAACGCGTCGACGATGGCTTGGGCGGCACGCACTTCGTGTGCAGCCAACCGTTTGTTGAGTACGAGCGCGGTACTCTGCAGAAAAGGAGCCGGTGCCGCATCGGCGCTGAGGTCACGGGGTAACGGAACAATGACGAGCGCTTCACCCCACACCCGTTGGTACGTAGAGCGTTGGGCAGACGAGTCGATGACCATGGCGACTTGCCCGGCGCCGATGGTCCGTTCGGTGCTGAAGATCCCATTGAGCCGTGTCAGCAGATCGGGGTCACTGTTGAGCAATGCCAACCATGTCAACCATCGTTCGGCACCGACACGCCCGCTGGTACCGATGACGATGCGATTTTGTTCGTCAACGACGGCGCCACCAAAACCCGTCAAATAGCCACTGAACGTATCGAATGTGATATCCGCGCCCAGCCCCCAATCCGGATGGTTGTGCAGCGAGCGCGCCATGACGAGCAGGTCGTCGATGGTCTGTGGTGCTTGCAGAATGGATTTGCTGTTATAGAACAATACAGGCAGCGCATAGGTGAGGGGAACACCATACCAGCCGGATGTGCCCGCTGCGTCGGTATAGCGGGTCGTGTCGCGCACTGCTTGGGCAATCGCATCGCGGCGTGGGGCCGCAACGACGGCATCGAGGTTTAGCGAAAGCCCCCGTTCGGCGAGGATCAGCGCTTGGCTGTTGTTCACAATTACGAGGTGCGGACCTGTGCCGCTCGACCAGGCTGCGCTGACGTCTTCGAGCATGCTACTCAACGGCATGCGCTGCACCACCACGGTGAACCCGTTGGCGGTTGCGATTGACTGGAGCATGTCGGTATAGAGATATTCTTCGCTGCTACCGAAGGCGTGCCAGACAACAATGGTTGTTGGAGTGACAGGTGCGACTGGCGTCGCGGTGGCAGCAGGTTGTGGTGCGGTGCCGGCACAGGCAGACAGCAGCAGTGCACACGCCCAGATGAGCCACCAGCGACGCAGTTGCATGAGCTATACCTCGAATCGAGCGCGTGGGATGAGGGCCGGGGCGTCCATGCTGTCGGTGATGTAGGCGTAGTCGGCGGTTGGGTTCGTGCTCATGGCAAAGTGGCGACCTTGGGCATCCATGGCGACCATGTTCATGTTGACTTTGTCCTTGGGCATGCCCAGGGCGCGCATGTCTTCGAATGCAGCACGGACTGCTTCTTCGACGCTCATGCCGAAGCGCATGTTCATGACTGTGGTACGTGCCAAGCTGGTGCGGATGGCAATCTCGCCCAGGCCGGTGCAGGCCGCACCGCCGTAGCGATTGTCGCAGTAATTACCGGCGCCGATGATGGGCGAATCGCCCAAGCGGCCGGGGTACTTCCACGCCCAGCCACTGGTGGTGACGGACGAGGCCATATCGCCGTGGCCGTCGATGGCGATGAAGTTGACCGTGCCGGCGACCTTTTGGGGGTCGGTGGCCAAGGCACTGGCTTGGCTGATGAGCGCTTTGATGTTGGCGAGACCGTCGTTTGCCCATTCAGGGCCAAACTTGCCGGCCAGACCGTCCTTCCACGTCTTTTCGGCTTCGGGGCTGAGGAGATTCTCGGCCGTGTAGCCTTTTTCTTTGGCGAACATCTCGGCACCTTCACCGACCAACATGACGTGGTGGAGTTCTTCCATCACTTTGCGGGCGACACTGATGGGATGGCGGTAGCCCTTGATGGCGCCGACGCAGCCGGCCCGCAGGAACTTGCCGTCCATGATGGATGCGTCGAGTTCGACGACGCCCAATACGTTCGGATAACCGCCGTAGCCGACAGAATTGTCGAGCGGGTTGTCTTCGACGGGCCAGCAACACGATTCGACTGCCTCGATGGCAGTGCCGCCTTTTTTGAGGATGTCCATGCCCTGCTTGAGCCCGATGTCCCCATTTGCACTTGCGATGATAATCACGTCTCGATCCTCTCTGATGTGACGAGTCTATGCTTGATACTGGGCAAACAGCACGACTGCGTTTTGCCCACCAAAGCCAAAAGCATTCACCATTACCGTCCGGACGCGGGTCGCGCGCGCGGCATTGGGGACGTAGTCCAGGTCGCAGGCGGGGTCTGGCGTCGCCAGACCCATCGTGGGTGGCACAATCTGGTGCTGGATGCTTTTGATGGCAGCGACTGCTGCCAGCGCGCCTGCTGCCCCAGCCGTGTGGCCCAACATCGATTTGATACCGCTGACGGCGATATGCGGGGCGTGTGCACCGAACGCCGTGTGAATCGCCGCGGTCTCGGCGCTGTCGTTCATGCTGGTGGCGGTGGCGTGTGCACTGATGTGGTCGATGTCGCCGGGCTGGAGCTCGGCGTCTTCCATGGCGCGGGTCATCGCCAACGCAGCGTACGTGCCACCGGGTGCAGGGGCGGTCAGATGAAATGCGTCTTCGGTGGCACCAAAGCCGACAATCTCGGCATAGATACGCGCTCCGCGAGCCAGCGCGTGATCGAGCTGCTCGAGGATGACTACGCCGCATCCTTCGCCGCCGGCAGTGCCTTTGCGGTTGAGGTCAAATGGTTTGACTGCCCTGCTCGGGTCGTCGCCGGCCGGCGCAATGGCCCCGATGACGCCGAAGGCCATCGAGTTCAGTGCGGTCACCCCGGCGTCGCTGCCGCCTGCCACGGTGATGATTGCATCGCCGCGTTGGACCATCCGGAAGGCTTCGCCAATAGCATACGTCCCCGTTGCACAGGCCATCACGGGCGTGGTGTTTGGACCGTGCAAATCGTGCGCAATGGCCACGTGACACGAGCCCATGTTGTAGATAAACGTCGGCAGGTAGAGGGCGTCGACGCGTTTGTGCTGCCGTGCCTCAAAGCTAAGGGTCTGTAATTCTGTCTCGGCAGTGCCTCCGAGTGACGTGCCGATGACGACGCCGACGCGGGTACGGTCGATGGACTCCATGTCGAGCCCGCTGTCGCGCAGGGCTTCACCGGCTGCTGCTAGTGCAAACTGAGCGAATCTGGCGGTGCGTTTGGCAGTTTTGGGGTCCATGTATTGCAAGGGGTCGAAGTCTTTGACTTCGGCAGTTATCTGGTAGGGAATGTCGGTGTGGTCGTAACGCGTCGCATAGGCAACGCCGGAGCGACCGCTCAGCAGACCTTCCCAAAACGACGCGACGTCATTCCCGATGGGGCTGAGGGCACCCAGACCTGTCACGACGACGCGGTGTTGGATATGACGCGGCATAGACGCACCTATAAATCAATGAATGTATCGCTATTGTATATGAATGCCGGTGCGTCGCTGCCAGTCACACGCAGGGAATGTCGCGCTGCGACAGATGTATCCCAGCAATGTGCGGAACCTGGGTCACCAGCGTCGGTCACAAACAGTTGTGAGCTGGAGCGAAACACGTTGGTCAGCGCACTCCCTTTTCTCATATGACGGGTGAAAAATGCAAAACACCCCGACGGCATCCGCCACCGGGGTGTGGAATACGTACTTAGGCGGTGATGAAGACGGCGTGGCGACCGTCAGCGCGCCGGTAGATGACGCGCACCTGGAGCACGTAACCGCGGTAGACAAAAAATGCATGACCGAGGAGCTCCATCTGCTCGAGGGCTTCTTCGTCGTCCATCGGTTTGATGTGGAATGCCTTGGTGCGCACGATGGCCGGCTCTGCAGCGGGGTACGAATCGGCGACTGTGGCGGCACTGGGAGTGGCAGCGTGGCGTTGGGCATTGCGCCAGTGGCGACCTTTGTAGCGTTCTATCTGTGTGCGCACGGCGTTCATTGCGGCATCGAGGGCGTACATCAGTTCAGTGGCTTTTTCTTCGGCACGGAGTAAAATCCCGTGCTCGCCGGTGACGGTCAATTGCACGCGGTGGTGTTTGTCCTTTTGGCTGACGTCGACGGTGACGGTCCGAATGGGGGTCAGGTAGCGGCTGATGACGGCGAGTTTTTGTTCGATGTGAGTGCGGGTCTCGGGGCTGAGGTGACCGTGTTGGGTGCGAACAACGAATTCCATAACGCCTCCCAATTGCATGATGTGTACCCGGGGGTGGGTACTGGGCAGCCAGGGGGGCCACCCAAACCTTGCGGTTGCCGCCATACGAGCACCGGTGCAGGGCAAATACAATCACCAACTGCAGAGGAATGGATGAACGGACGCTGAACGCTCTCTCATCAAGGGGAATGGTACGCTTTGTTATACTAGCCAAGACGAATAGAGGAGGGTCTGATGCGCTATCTCGACAATCACGATGTGACCGACGCAATCCAGAATTTGGCCCTCGAAGAATATGCCATCCGCAATCTGCTGGGTGACGAAGATCTGTTGTACTTCTATATCAACGCTTCGGCCATCATCGTCGGGCGCAACCAAAACACCAGTGAAGAAATCGCCAGCGACGTCGTGGCGGCCAAGGGCATCCAGGTGGTGCGACGCGTGTCGGGCGGCGGAGCGGTCTATCACGACAAGGGCAACCTCAACTTCAGCTTCATGACGCGCCAAGTCAACGAGCGCTTCAACCGCTACGACACATTTAACGGTCCCGTTTTGGCGGTGTTGCACGATTTGGGCATCCCTGCCGAATTGAGTGGTCGCAATGATATTTTGGTTGAAGGCCGCAAAATCTCAGGCAACGCACAATTCGCCGCCTCGGACCGGATGCTCAGCCACGGCACGTTGCTGGTCGACTCGGACCTCGATGCCGTCACGGCGGCACTGCGGCCCAAACCGGGCAAGGTCGAGTCCAAAGGTGTGAAGTCCATCCGGAGCCGTGTGGCCAATATCAACGAATTCCTGAGCACCCCCATCACCGCAATCGAACTGCGCGAACGTATCATCGCCAAAATCTACGGCACGACAGACCGATCTGCCATCCCATCGGTGCAGTTGAGTGTCGCCGACCTGCAGGGCGTGGCTGCCATGCGCACCACCCGTTACGATAACTGGGAGTGGAACTACGGGCGCAACCCGGCGGCCAATGTGCAGCGCAGCCAGCGCTTCCCCGCGGGTGAGGTCGATGTACGGCTGGATATTCAGAACAATCACATCGCTGCTGCAGCCATCTACGGCGACTTCATGGGACAACGCGATGTAGCTGAGTTGGCGCAGCTACTGGTGGGCGTCGAGTATAGCGGCCCGGCAATCGCACAGGCGTTGCAGGGGATCGATGTGGGGGTGTATGTAGCGAATCTCACCACCGCCGAGGTGTTGACGCTGCTTGCCCCATAACCGCGTCAAAATGAGAGAAAACTGGTCATTATTCATAAAACATTTATGTACGAACTCCCGTTGCGTGGTACTATTGAAGTGTATAGATTATTCAGTGGTATTGCCTTCACCGTGAAAGCGAACGATAGATGCGGAAAAAAATTGTTGGAATATTCATTTTCGCTGTGTTGAGCATCGGGTTGTTCCCCACTGCTACGCAGGCAGAGGGTCGCACCCGTCCGTCAGCCCCGCGCGAGATACCACTCCCATGCACGATTCGCGGTAGCGCTCGCAATGATGTCTTGCGTGGGACCGCGGGTAACGACGTGATTTGTGGATTTGCAGGGGCAGACACAATCAATGGGAACGGCGGCAACGATGTGATATATGCCGGTGACGGCAACGACATCATTGACGGTGGCGTAGGGAACGATAGCATTCATGGTGGCAACGGTAGTGATCGCATTACCGGAGGCACCGGGAACGACGATCTGAACGGTGACACGGGCAACGATACGCTCAACGGGGGCATTGGCAATGATGTGCTCAACGGCAACACGGGTTCCGATCAGCTCAATGCGGGTGTGGGTGATGACTCCCTGAGCGGTGGCAGTGAGCGCGATGTGTTGCAGCCGGGCACTGGCGATGACCAGTGTGCCACTGATGCAACGGACGTCACCGTTGGAAAATGCAGCAGAGACACTACTGCACCGGTTTTTGCACCGATGGTGTTGTCAACGAGCGTCAATGCCGGCGACACCTTGAACATCGAATATGTACTCACCGATGATTCGCCGATTGACATGTCATGGGGCTTTGTCGGCGGTAACTCAGGGTGGGTAACCGAGTGGTGCGGCTTCCCAGTAATGGCGACTGCTCTTACTCAATCAACGACAGCTGAACCCGGCCAAATCAGTTCGCGGTTCCGTATTTCGTGCCCCGTTCCAGCAGATGCGCCGAATGGGGAGTACCTTGTCGATTTGCATGCGCTCGATGTGTTTGGGAATTATGCAGCCGGACAGCGTGTCATTGTCACCGTCGCAAATGGATCGACTGATGCAAGTGCACCGACCGTCTCTGCGATTACGTTCTCGAGCCCATCGGTGTCACTTGCGGAGCAATTCACCGTGACGTTGCGACTCGACGACGCGACGGGGATTGCCGGATCGTACGTTTACCTGGCGCACAACGGGTATCGTTTTGGAGATGCGTCAGGGCGCGGGCATATAGTATACAATGCGCCGCTGCTCGAACCAATAGCCGTTGACACGGGAGCGGCGCAGCAGCACACGCAATTGATCGAGTTTGTACCTACAGCACCAGCGGGTATCTACACGGTGTGGGTGAGTGTACGCGACACCATCGGGAATCGTGCATTCTTCAAAACGAGCACCACAATCGAATTGCGGTAGATTTTCGTCCTCAAATTTCGGTACCTGGTAAACACAGAGCGAAATAAGTTGAGCAGACGACACTGATAGACAATGAACCACCCACTACCTCATGTTGAGTGAGGCGTGGGTGGTTTTTCTAATGTATGTCCGCGTGAATCATGATTGGGAAGGAACCTTCACATGAGCATGCGTACGAGTATCACGTGGCTACGGATAGCATGTGTCGTGACCATTTTTATCGGTGTCATTTGTGCATTAGCCAGCTATCCGGCGACCGCGAGTGCCTGGCTCTTCTTGTTTGATCTGCTCTCGTGGCCGTTGAATGGTGATCCTGCGTTCTTTGCTGCAGACACCCGAGCAGTCAACGCGGTGTTAGGTGGGACAATGGTCGGCTGGGGAGTCCTGATGTACCTGCTTGCAACGCCAGAACTCATGTCGCATAATCCCGCGCTGCCGCGCATGCTGTTGGTGGCGTTGGTAGCGTGGTTTGGAGTCGATAGCGTCGGTTCGTTGCTGGCCGAGCTCCCTGGCAATATCGTGTTGAATGTTGCATTCATGGGGCTTTTTGTGCCGCCGCTCGTTGCGATACAGCGGCGTCTGCGGGATGGGGCGTAGCGTGGGAAAATCAGACCACTATTGGAATCCCATGGTGCCAGAATTTACGGTCACGAGCGTCGCTGCATCATTGTTGTTTTATGTTTGTATCTGAAAATCGGTCATGCGCAACTGATGCTAGAGGAATATCACGAGACCGGCTGGAACGTCGTTTCTTTGGATCGTCCGTATGGGCGTGGTGTGAATCTTCAGACAGAAGTACCCGATGTACCCACGCTGGCGCAGATTAATAAACACTTATGTACGGACGGGCAGTTGTGTGGTAGGTTTGAATTGTATAGATTTTTTGTATGTGTGTATACTGCGAAAGCGATTGATAAATGGTAAAAAACTTTGTTGGAATATTTATTGTTGTCGCATTGAGCATAGGGTTGGCTCCTGGTGCAACTAGCGCAGAGGCCCGCACAAGCCCGCCAGCACCGACCGAAGCAAAGCTTCAATGCACGATTCGTGGCAGTGCCCGCAACGATGTTTTGCGTGGAACTGCAGGTAAAGACGTGATCTGTGGATTTGCAGGGGCAAACACGATCTACGGGAACGGCGGCAACGATGTCATTTATGGCGGTGACGGCAACGACATGATCGATGCCGGTGTCGGCAATGATGTCGTTGACGGTGGAAATGGTAACGATCGCATAATTGGTGGGAATGGTAATGATACGCTCGCCGGGGGAGCCGGCAACGACGTTATCGAAGCTGGTGCAGGGGATGATGACATCAAAGGGAATGCGGGGAGTGATCAGCTCAATGCTGGTGACGGTGATGATACGCTGACTGGTGGGAGTGATCGTGATCGTCTGCAACCAGGACGTGGTGACAATCGCTGTGCTAACGATGCTAGCGATATCACTGTCGGTCTGTGTCTGCCTGATACTAAGTCCCCCGTGTTTGCGCCCATGGTGTTGACGCGGAGCGTGAATGCGGGCGAAACGGCAACATTCGAGTGGGTTGTTGATGATGAATCACCAACACAATCTTGGTTAGCAATTAGTGGTTCGACAGGCTGGGTTACTGAGTGGTGTGGATTATTACCTTATGCCACTGCAGTAAGTCAGGTCTCTCCCGCGGGCACTCCACTGACAATCACTACCTTCCGGGTAAATTGTACGATTCCAAACTATGCCGTCAATGGTGAATACTCTGTGGAATTGAATGCGGTCGATGTTTTTGGCAATTATGCGACACCTCAACGAATTGTGTTGATGGTCAACTCAGGTTCTAACGATACCACGCCACCAGAGTTTTCCCAACTCCGCGCCTCTGCATCTGTAGTTGATCGCAATGACGACCTCACCTTTTCGTGGCTTGTCGACGACGAGACGGGGATTAGTGGTACGGTGGTGTGGTTGGTCTATAACGATAGCTTTGGAACGGACGAGGGTCCCTATTTTGCCTATACGCCTTCATCTGAGGGCGTCGTTACCCGCACAGAGCGTGGAGTGAGCGTACAGTACACGCAAAAAGTTGGCTGGAATGCGCATGCTCCTGCAGGCACATATACAGTGTGGGTGTGGGTCCGCGATACGCCGGGGAACCGTGATTTTGTGAAGACGAATGTAACTATTACGCTCAGGTAATGCTATTCAATACGAGACATCGTATTGCAATCAAAACCGAGCAGTAGCGTAGATTTTGTACGCGAAGATTTTTTGTAGCCACACAATTTTCAGATTGATATAGGATTGGAACGGTGTTTCCGACACATTTCATGGTGATAGGTGTTTGGCGGTATTTAGCTTGGGTTGCATGTTGGCGGGTGTGATATATCAGCATGTGTGTCATTACGTTCGATTAACGCGCGGAGGGCAAAGATGAAATACCGGTTGTTGATATTAGCCTTAATGATGCTGTTCTTTTGGCCGCGCGTAGATACTGTGCGAGGATCTGCGTCCACACTATCGGTTGCATCACAACCGGTCCCAAATTGTACGATTCGTGGCACATCCCGTAATGACATGCTGCGTGGGACATTGCGTGATGATGTAATCTGTGGTTTGGCAGGGAATGACACAATTATTGGTGGGGGTGGCAACGATGTTATCGTGGCTGGAGAAGGCAACGATATTATCGATGCCGGTGTCGGCAATGATCGCGTCGACGGTGGGAATGGTAACGACCGCATTATTGGTGGGAATGGTAATGACATGCTCGCCGGAGGGGCGGGCAACGACGTCATTGACAGTGGCGCTGGTGATGACGTCCTTAATGGAAATGCAGGAAGCGACCAGCTCATTGCGGGTGAGGGTGATGATGCACTGACTGGTGGGAGTAATCGCGATCGTCTACAACCAGGACGCGGTGACAATCGCTGTGCGATAGATGCCATTGACACCACTATCGGTCGGTGTCTGCCTGATACTACAGCCCCCGTCTTTGCGCCCATGGCATTGACGCGGAGCGTCAATGCGGGCGAGACGACCACATTCGAGTGGGTCGTTGACGATGCCTCACCGATGAGCACGTGGTTGCGTGTGATTGGGGGGCCGTTGGGCTGGGTGGAATGGTGTGGGTATGACGTGTTTGGTAGCCCTGTGACACAAACCAATCCCCCATCAAACCTACCCTCCAGCACAATGTTTGGTGTGACGTGTACCGTTCCGACGAATGCCGTCGGTGGCGAATATAGTGTAGAAATCAATGCCATCGATGCATTTAATAATGTGGCTGCGACCCAACGAATTGTCCTGACAGTGAATAATGACATAGTCGACACAGACGCTCCCGTTGTATCAGAAGTGCGTGTATCAACACCGGTGATGAATCGGTTGACCAATATGCTACTGGTATCGTTTCGGGTTGATGATGCTTACATAATTGAAGATGCGCAGGCCTTTCTCCGCGATAGTACGGGCTCATTTCCACCCGATAACCAAAATTGGTTCATAACCAGCTCTACACGCACCATACAGTATCTACCTGTTGAATCCGGTGCCGCCCAAGCACATATGCAGCCAATCATTCTCAATGCAAATACTGGTTTCCCTATTCCTGTTGGTACATACACAGTTTGGATTGCAGTGCGTGATATGCTTGGAAACAACAAGTTTATCAAGACGGATGTCACTGTGGAATACCAAGACGTCGATACTGACTGATTCAAATCTGCAGGAATCATAGCAATACACACCACAAGGGCAAAATACTGAGCCCTTGTGGTTTATGTTAGAAATGAGAATCACCCATGACTGTCGACACACCCACAAATCAGCTGCCCGTTACCTGGATAATTGGGGCTACGGGTGGCATTGGTGCGGTACTTGCCCGTCGCTTCGCACCACGACCCAGCTCGCACTTTCGGCACGTAATGAGGCGCCACTGACTGTCTTGGCGAGTGAGTTAGGGTCGCAGGCATGTACCGTAGATGTACCCCAACCAGAATCCATTCAACAAGCGTTAACAAGCCTACTCCGCACCCACGGCCATATCGATGCGGTGGTGCTAGCGGTGGGGAGTATCTTACTCAAAAGTGCCTATCGTACCTCACTTGATGAGTGGCATACTGTCATCACCCAAAACTTGCACGCCGCCTTTATGTGGTGCGTGCGGTAACCGATAAATGCAACGCCAACCGGATGGCGGCTCCATCCTACTCTTTTCTACTGCGGCTGCCCAAATCGGTTTTGCCAATCATGAGGCGATTGCAGCGGCCAAAGCAGGGGTCGAGGGATTGGCCCGTGCCACCGCTGCCAGCTATGCCCCCCGCAATATTCGTGTCAACGTGATTGCTCCGGGGCTGGTCGATACCCAACTGGCACGCCCAATTACCGCCAACGCTGCGGCGCTTGAAGCGTCTCGTCAGATGCATCCCCTCGGCCGTATCGGGGTGGCGGATGATGTCGCACATATCGCCGAAGCTGTCCTGACATCCACATGGATGACCGGTCAGGTGGTGGTGGTTGATGGTGGCTTGGCTGGCATCAAAAAATAACCGAGGAGTTCCGCTGGTTGTACGGAGGTGGTGCTAAATGGCAGATGAATACTGGAATGCCATGGTTCCCAGTTAACGGTACGCGATGTAGCTGTATCGCTGGCGTTTTATCGGCTATTGGGGTTTACGGTGCGATTTCAGCGGAGTGAGCCAGATTTTCTCTATCTCACACGTGGTCAGGCGCAACTCATGCTCGAAGCATGGCACGTCGATGGCTGGCAAACTGCACCGCTCGCGCCGCCATTTGGGCGTGGTATCAACTTACAAATTGAAGTAACCGATGTGGGGGCCGTGGTGGCCGTGTGTCAGCAACACGGGATCGCGTTGTTTCGCCCGCTGACAGAGCGCTGGTATGCCACGCAGCCCGGTATTGCCGAAGGGCAACGGGAGTTTTTGGTGCAGCATCCCGACGGATATCTGCTTCGCTTCCAAGAATATCTCGGACAGCGACCAAACACGCTTGATATTCCGTCGGCGTAACTCCCATTGCCCATGATGATGCTTAGCGCTGATACGTGCGTTTGTTGTTACTCAATTGGGTGACCGTTTTGGATGGTTCTTTGGGAAATAGTTCTACGGATAAGCTGCCATCGCTGTTGACTTGGAGTGCCACACTCCCCCAAGATTGTCCGAGCTCCAACGTATAGCCGATGGGTAAGGGCACCATTTGATTTGTAGGACTCCACGGTTTACCAGTGCTGTCTAGTGTTCCACCGTCAGCCAGCCCATAAACAACGATGCCATCGCTACTAGTGAGTTGATCAGGTGTTTTTTGCCCCGTTGCAATCACCAAATAGGCCTGACGTGGATCACCAGCAGCATCGTCCCACCAGCCTGATGAAAAGACCCACTTGCGAGCGTCGACTTGGTGTGGTGCAATTGCAAGATGCCCGGCAGAGTAGAACTTTTTGTCGCTAACCTGTCCTCCGCGAATAGGTGCAGTTGCATTGGAATATGTCTCGATGGCATGGCCGCTGTAGCCTAACGTCCCTGCCAGGTACCAATTCCCACTTGCACTATCTGGCACATCGTAGTCGATTTTGCCCCAACGTGGATTACTCGTGCGTTGCATGGCATTTGCCAATGCGGTTGCAATCTCTGGTGCAAAAAAGCGACTTGGATCGGCTGTGTATGGCTTCCAGGTTTCATAATAAATATACGACAGCGGATTGGCCATGCCAGTGAGCCAATTATCACTGGCCCACACGTTGAAGTCGAGGGGATTATCGCGTTGCTGACCAAATTCTTCGCCTGCTTTGATGGGCTGTGCAAGTTGTACATATGACTGATTCGCCACTTGTGCGGCAACACTTGACAATACTCCCGTCAAGCGGTTAACGACCATGTAGACTGTGTAGACACCACAACCGTGATTAATGATTACTCGGTGTGAGGTCGGACTCCCCAACGAACCGACTTCGACAATGGTGCCATCTGCAGGTGCCGTGATGGGTAGATAGTCAGCGTCTGTGCGTTCATTCTGCGCTTTTTGGAGTGCTTTGATGCCAATATACGCATGATCAATTGGAGTGACATGATCATAAATCATTGCACCATACGGAATCGACGCATCGAGTTGATCGACAGGGAGAAACGAGTGAGTGAATGTAATCGTACTCGCGGGACAGGTTGCTGCTGGTTGGCGCATTGCGACATCGAGCCCTGGGTACCATGTGGGCTTGCTCCCATCAGTAGGAATAGGGAGATCACCGGGTACAGGGTAGCCCCATTTACCGTTTTTGCAGACATATAACTCATTCACGAAAGTTGTGCTGCCGGGTGTGTCACATGCGGTGCCCACTTGGGCAATCACTGTTGGTGTATTTGGTGTATTTGGTGTATTTGGTGTTGGATTGGTGGGTTGGGTAGTAGACGCTACCTGCCACGAGAGCTCCCCCGCGCTATTGAGCATACAAATCGCTTCGCCACCATTGATGGTGGTACGGGCATCGGCACTGTCACACGGTCCATCTTTTTGCGGCACATTGGTTGACCCCGTACTTGATCCAGCCCCATCATTTTGCAGCACATTGCTTGACCCCGTACTTGATCCACATGCCACGGTAAACAGACTGAGGCAGATACAGATAATTACGACACGCACATACATCACGATGTCCTTTCAAGATGTACCGTATAAAAAATGTAACATAATCAATAAGATAATCAATATTGTGCCATTATACCATCGCTTTTGTGTGATAACAATAATTATTGAAAGCAAAACCTACGCCAATCAATGCCACTTGTTGATAGTTCGGCGGTGCATTTATCCGCCCAAGTGTGGAAGTTGTCCGATTAATGTTTTATTTTTGTTGTGCAGCTTCGTCGGAAGTAGATTTAAGCCATCCGTTTGTGTTGGTGCGCTCGCGAGCGCAGTCGTTACTTTCCGCTAGTGTATTTCCAGAGTACCAGGTGCGGAGTCGCTCACTTTCCACGTCATTCTATGACCACAGTTGTGGAATTTCCTATCGCGCGCACCCCCCGCCGCATACCTATGCAGTGGCATGCCTCGCGAGATTCCACGCTGCGGTTGCCATCGCAACCGGCATGGAACGACGCTAGGGGTGGGGTAGGGCGCGCATCCATGCGGATGCGCGCCCTGTTCCCAATTCTGATAGGCAAGATTTTTTGCACAGTCACCGCCACCTGACACACATACACCCAACCCAATAATGGAACGGGGGAGTTGTGGGAATACTACTTTTTTGATGAACAGATTGTTGACGGCGAAGGTCAAAACAAACCAAATACCCATCTACAGCACGAATTCGAGAATGAGGCCGTGTCATTCGCCCACACACGCGATGACGACTTCCATGCTCAGCAACGAACTCCCACCACAGCGTTTTCTTGCTTACACAATCCACAGATCGCGGCAACATAGGCAACCGCTGGAGCTCTATTCTATTGACGAATAGAGCCACAGATTGTGTCAATCGTTGTTGTGGCATACCGGAAGAGCATATGATGCGAGAGTGCCATAATAACGCGTGGTTCTTTGCTATAATCGCAACAGTCACATAGCCAGAAAATGAGGTGTCTCATGACCGAACAGTTTAATGGACTGTTGCAATGGCGTTGTATCGGACCGTTCCGTGGTGGTCGCGTCGTGACCGTCGCCGGTGACCCAAAAGACAATAATGTTTTTTACTTTGGAGCCTGTGCTGGTGGTGTGTGGAAGACCACCGACGCCGGTCAATACTGGTTCAACGTCTCGGATGGTTTCTTCAAGACCTCGTCGGTCGGTGCCGTCGCCGTATCTGAGTCTGACCCCAATGTGGTCTGGGCCGGAATGGGCGAAGCCACCATCCGCATCGACGTTTCGCACGGGGACGGCGTCTACCGCTCGACCGATGCCGGTGCGACGTGGAAGCACATGGGCTTGGCAGATACCCGCCACATCGCCAAAGTGCGCATCCACCCCACCAATCCCAACATCGTCTGGGTCGCTGCCTTTGGCCATGCGTTTGGTCCCAATAGCGAACGCGGCGTCTACAAAACTACTGACGGTGGCGAAACCTGGAAAAAAGTCCTCTACCGCGATGAAAACTCTGGTGCCATCGATTTGACCGTCGATGCAAATAACCCACGCATCCTGTATGCAACGACCTGGGAAGCACACCGCAAATTCTGGGATATTTCATCTGGCGGTGCTGGTTCAGCAGTCTATCGCTCCAAAGACGGCGGCGACAGCTGGGAAGACATCAGCGCAAAGCCTGGTCTGCCCACTGGCACACTGGGCAAAATGGGTATCACTGCGTCGCCTGCCCAGCCGGGTCGTGTGTGGTGTCTGATACAGCACGCCGATGCAGCCGGCATGTACCGATCCGATGACTACGGCGAGACCTGGGTCCATGCTGCAGCGAATGACTTGCTCATCTCACGCGCATGGTATTACACCCATGTGCATGCCGACACCCAAGACCCCGATACCGTGTACGTCAATTGTCTGTCATTGTGGAAGTCGACCGACGCCGGAGTCACGTACACCCAAATCGATACTCCACACGGTGACAACCACGACTTGTGGATTTCGCCGGTGTACAACAAACGCATGATCCAGGGCAACGACGGTGGCGCAAACATCAGCTTCAACACTGGCGGTACCTGGACCAGCATTTACAATCAGCCCACATCGCAGTACTACCACATCGGTGTCGACAACCGCACCCCGTACCGCGTCTACGGCACACAGCAGGACAACAGTTCGTTGGCCGTACCGAGCCGTTCGGCCAGTTCATCCATCCCGTGGAGCGCGGTCAAAATCGCCGGAACCGGTGAATCGGGCTATATCGTGGTCGACCCGAAGGACGACAACATCGTCTACGTCGGCGCAATCGGTTCGTCGTCGGGCGGCGGCAATTGTCTGCAGCGTTACGACGAACGCACCCAGCAGATCCGCTTGGTGACCACATGGCCCGAGTCGATGACCGGTGAAGGCGCAGTGAAGCACAAATACCGCTTCGCTTGGACCTACCCCATCGTCTTTTCGCCACACGATGCAAATACCCTCTACTGTGCCGGGAATGTGGTCTTCAAGACGACCAACGAAGGCCAGAGTTGGACGCCGATTAGCCCCGATTTGACGCGGAACGACCCATCCAAATTGCAGATCACCGGTGGTCCCATCGACCGCGACTCGGTCGGTGCAGAGGTCTATTGCACGGTCTTTTCGTTCACCGAGTCACCACACCGTGCCGGCGAATTGTGGGCTGGGTCGGATGATGGCCTCATCAACGTCTCACGCGATCATGGCAAAACCTGGACCAATGTGACGCCCAAGGACATGCCCGAATGGGCAATGGTGACGTCCATCGAAGTCTCGTCGCACGACGCCAACACCATCACCTTCTCGGCAGCGCGCCACAAGCACGACGACTACGCCCCATACATCTATCGCTCGACCGACAGTGGCAAAACGTGGGCCAAAGTCACCGCTGGCATCGATGCCGATCACTTCGTGCGCATCGTCCGCGAAGACCCCGTCCGCAAGGATTTGCTCTTTGCCGGTACCGAAACAAACCTCTACGTTTCGTTCGACGGCGGCAACGCCTGGGAATTATTCCAGCTCAACTTGCCCGTCTGCCCTATCTATGACCTCATCATCAAAAACGACGATTTGGTTGCCGGTACGCATGGACGTGCGATGTGGATCCTGGATGACATCACCCCATTGCGTCAGTACAATCCCGCCAACCAGAACGCCGCTGCACATCTGTTTGCCCCACGCCCATCCGAGCGCATCTTGGCTGCCTTGTTCGAAGACGAAGACGGTGCAGGTGCTCCTGGCAAAAACTACATGGCCGGCTTGGGCGATGTCTGTGCACATACTGCCAAAATCAACGACGAAGGGTTCGTCGAGCGTACCTTCCTCGATTCAGGGATTAATCCACCACGTGGTGTAATCATTACCTATTGGCTCAAGGACGTGCCCGCAGAGCCAATCCATTTGGCGTTCTACGATGCCGCGGGGACGCTCATCAATGAGTATTACAGCCGACCTGCCGGCACCAAAGTCGAAAAGTCGGACGACAAACACGACCTTCCGCGTGCCCGTGCAAAGCAAGGTTGGAATCGCTTCATCTGGGATATGCGAGTCAAACCGTTGGCCAAAATCATTGGCAACGACCCCGTATCAGGTGCAGTCGTCTATGGACCCAAGGTCTCCCCAGGGACGTATACGGTCAAACTGACGGTCGCCGGCAAAACCCACACCCAAGCGTTGACCATCGTCAAGGACGCATTTGCAGATGCGAGCCAAGCCGATATGGATGCACAGTTCACCATGCTGATGCGAATTTACCATCGGATGGGTGATACCGTGGCAGCCATCAACCAGATGCGTGATCTGCGCGCCCAACTCGACGGCATGCAGAAGCGCCTTGCACGCAATCCACAGCACGCCGAACTCGCCAAGGAAGCAGCCGCTCTTCGTGATCGTGTGCTCGAAGTAGAAAAGCAACTGCAGGTTCCAGACCTCAAACCAGGTTGGCCCGGCACGATGAACCACGGTACCAAGTTACTCGCCAAACTCGGCGGTATCAACGATGCCATCTCGGTGGGTAATTATCGTCCGACAGACCAGGCTGTCGAAGTATTCAACTCCCTCGGTGAAGACATCGACGAAGTCTTTGGCACGATGCGCGGACTGACAACCGGAGAAATCAGTGCATTCGCCAAGAAAGTCTCTGCAGCGGGCGTCGGCAACGTTATCGTCTAGGTACCTTTAGTCCAAATCAGCGAACCAATCGATAGCCCCACGGCATGCCGTGGGGCTATCGATGTTTCATGCCGTGGGGCTATCGATGTTTTTATGACGTGGGGCTATCGATGTTTTCGTGCCGTGGGGCTATCGATGTTTTTGCCGTGGGGCGATGCGATTTGATTACCCGCGCCCAAGGCTGATCTGCCGTTCGCACCACTGATAGAGTGAATCGTAGTACGAAAAGCCTTCGACAATAATCTGATTGTCATCATCTGGGTAGCGCCACCCAAGGCCATCACACAGCGCACGCAGACCGGCACCCTCCGGGCGCTGGTGCGGGCTGGTTTTGACATCTGCTGTCCCGACAATCTGTCCGAGTAACACCAATGCAAGATTGTTGGTCAGATTTGATTTGCGAAGGAGTACTTCGAATGACGAATCGAGTCCTTCACGAGCGTAGTCACTCCCATCGATGTGAAACAAGATTGCACCGCGACGCAGTGCCTCGCTGGGCATATCGGGTACATCGCAAAAAATAAACTGTGGTTGATGATCGACATAACGAGCGATGAGCCACGCACAGCCGATACGACCCACTTTGAGACCGGATTTTGTCATCCACTTCATTCGGTAGCCTTTCCGCCGCAGTGTGTGGTCGTGCGCAGACCCGAAGGAGTGCTGCGACACATATGGTATGTGTGATAATAGACCAAGAATCGTCGGCATTGAGGGTATGACCCGCATGGATGCGATCGAACTGACACAGATTAGTATAGATTATGGTGCACGAAGCGTCATGGCGAACCTCACGGTGCGACTCAATCGTGGGAACGTGATGGTCGTCACCGGTCAGAACGGCAGCGGCAAGAGTTCGCTGCTGCGCGTGGTGTGTGGATTGCAACGCCCTTCTGCTGGTCAAGTGCGATTTATTGCGGGTGACCAAGCGGTCGCTCCTGCCGAAGCGCGTCAGCAGATTGGTTGGATGGCTCCCGATTTGATGCTGTACCGTGAACTGACGGGGCTCGAAAATTTGCGTTTCTTTGCAGACGTACGTGGATTAGGCATTCCCGATGCGGAGCTCAATGCACTATTGGAGCGGGTTGGTCTCTACGGGCGCGGGGCAGACGTGGTTGCGACGTACTCATCGGGGATGACGCATCGACTGCGGTACGCTTATGCATTGCTGCACCGACCTACGGTCTTGCTCCTCGATGAGCCGAGTGTGATGCTCGACCAGCGAGGTCATGAGCTACTCGAGGCAGTGGTAGCGCAGCAACGCATGATTGGGCTGACAATTATTGCAACCAATGACCCACGTGAACAGCGTTTTGCAGATGTATTGATTCGTCTTGAAGGTTCAGCATGAGTAAATCGTTGCTGTGGCGCGCCACCAAAGCAGTTTTTGTGCGTGAATTGCGCAGTGAATTCCGTAGCCGGCAAGCGCTCAATGCGGTGGCGTTGTTTGCGGTGTGTAGTATCGTCGCGGTGAGTCTGGGACTCGGCCCACTGAATCGTTCTGCAGAATTGCCTCTCGTTCATGCTGCATTACTCTGGATTGTCTTGCTTTTTGCCGCATTCACCGCATTGGCGCGTGTCTTTGTCGTCGAAGAAGAACAACGCACTGCAGCGGCATTGCGCCTCGCAGCCCCACCACACGCCGTCTATTTGGGGAAGTTACTGTTTAACCTCCTACTGCTTTGTGCACTGACAGTATTGGTCGCGGTCCTCGCAATTGTCCTGTTGCGCATGCAGGTCAGATCGCCTGGTCCGTTTGTGGTACTGTTGGTGACGGGCGCACTTGGGCTCGTCGCAGGTACCACACTCATTGCTGCGATGATTGCACGGGCCGCGTCGCGCGGTGCGTTGTTTGCCGTTTTGTCGTTCCCCATATTGATTCCAATGTTAGTCACTGCGGTACGTGGGACTGCGTTGGCCCTTTCGGGTACGGGCTGGGACCGTTGCATGGCTCCCATTCAGACGCTCATCGCCTATGCGGTCGCAATGTTTGTGACGTCGCTGTTTCTCTTTGCGTACGTATGGGAAGACTAGGTTTTCGACATATCGTACGAAAAAAATGAGTAAATGTGGAGGATGTGTTGTGCGTACATTGGCATTGCAAAGCGATTTCCTCATGATTTGCTCATATCGTATTGATGCCGTATGATTTGCCCAACGGTCAATACAAAGGGGATGTCGCATGGGTGAACGACTTGCAATGACTGCCAAGATTTCACTTGGGCTCGCAATGTCAGGGATTATCTACGCCATGTTCTTGGTCGTCCCGCAGTATGTAGGCCTCGGTGAAGCAGGGCGCATCATCATCGTCCATGTACCGACTGCGTGGGTCACTTCGGCAGCATTTGCCGTATCGGCAGTATTCAGTATTCTCTATCTGCGTTCACGATCAGGGTTGCACGACGCATCAGCAGTTGCAGCAGCCGAAGTCGGAACGCTGTTTTGTTTGTTTGCCACCGTTACAGGTGCGATTTTTGCACAAGTCGTGTGGGGAACGTTTTGGAACTGGGACCCGCGTGAGACCTCGATTCTGGTCCTTTTGCTTATCTACGCAGCCTACTTCGCGCTGCGGTCGTCGGTCGATGATGTGCCTCGGAAGAGGCGACTGGCGGCGGTGTATAACATTTTTGCATGCGTCACCATGCCGTTTCTGATGTTTGTCGCACCACGGATTGCAGATAGCACGCTCCATCCAAATTGTGCATTCTTGCAAGGAAGCAAATGTGAAGGAATCAGCCTCGACCTCAACGGCGCCAAAATCGGTCAACTCGGTGATGTCGTTGTTGAACTCAAAGCAGTACAAAAACAAGGTGATATGACGAGTGCCACGGTCGAGGTTCGTATGCCCGGGCTCACAGACACTGCCGATCTCATCCCTACATTCGATAATGCAGGGCAACCTGCAGATCGGCCAGAATTCCCTGGTCAATCCTTCCGGATGATTCTCATCGAGGCAGACGTACCGGCTGGCACCGCACGAGTCAATATACAAGCACCAGGGACGGGTTTGTTGAGTAATCAGCGTACGCTTTGGGTCTTTATGGCCAGTAATCTGACCTTTGGATTTTTGGCACTCTGGCTCTATCGGATTCGCGCCACGATTTTGCACGTAACGTCACTCGTACAGACAACGGAGGCACTCTAGATGCAAGTAGTACTCGATGCAGGTGTGGCAATTTATATCGCAATGTCCGTTGCTCTGGTCGTATGGTTAGGTGTTTTCGTCTATCTGTTGCGCATTGATGCCGAAGCAAAAGAACTCAAACGGTTGGTATTGGCTGCACGCCTACAATCACCGACACTGTCATCTGAGGTGCAGGTTGAATACCGCACACCGAGCGCGAATTAGGAGCATATCATGTCCTCAACGACCCTCCAACCTGCCTCACGCGGTGGTCTCAAGCCACTCCACATCATCGGTATTGCAATTGTTGTGCTCTCGATTGTGCTCGGTTATTATGGTCTGAGCGCCTCAATGCGCCCGTACACCACACAAATCAGCGAAGCGACCAATAGCGCGCAAGGCGTACAGTTAGCAGGATTCTTGGGCAGCACCGGAGAATACAACGAAGCGGGGAAGTTCACGTTCTTGCTCCAGGATTCCACCGGCAAAAAAATCAAAATCATTTCGAGTGAGCCGAAACCGTCCAACTTCGAACAGGCAGTCAGCATCGTGGCAATTGGGCATTATGATGCAAAAAGTGGTGACTTCATCGCTGAGAGTCTGCTTGTCAAATGCCCGTCGAAATACCAAGAACAGATGAAGTCAGAGACCAAAGTCCAGAACTAGAATAGCGAGCCACCTATGACGGTCTATTTCTTTGGTACATTGTTAATCGTTGCAACCATCGCGATGGCAGCAATGGCGACCATCAGTTATGTGCTCGTACCATTTGGTCGACCAAACGCACTCCCATATGCTCGTTGGGGTACGCGACTGACATTGGTGGGTGTACTTGCCGTCGTAGTACTGCTGAATTATCTGTTTGTTGCGCAACGGTATGACGTCGAATACGTCTACAACTACAGTTCAAATGAACTCGAATCGTATTTCAGAGTGGCGGCCGTCTGGGCAGGCCAACCTGGGTCATTTGTTATTTGGGCATTGTGGGGCATCATCGGAGCGCAATTCCTGGTACGACGAACACGCCACAACGAACCATACGTCTTGAGCGTGGTGATGATGATCCAAACTGCGCTGCTCATTTTCATGCTCATCCGTAATCCCTTTATCTTGCACATCACTGCCGATGGCCTGCCGCCGGTCGATGGCAAAGGCCTCAATCCAACGCTGCACAACATATGGATGCTCATCCATCCACCGATTCTGTTTGTCGGCTTTGCGCTGATGGCGATTCCATACGGATACGTCATTGCGGGACTTTGGCGTCGTGATTACGACGGCTGGGTAAAGTATGCGTTGCCATGGGCTACCGCTTCTTGGGCGACACTCGGTTTGGCGTTGTTGTTGGGTGGGTATTGGGCCTACGAGACGCTCGGCTGGGGTGGCTTCTGGGGCTGGGACCCGGTCGAAAACTCTGCATTGGTGCCATGGTTGACCGTGGCAGCACTCATCCACGGTATGTTGGTGCAACGGGCAAACGGTTCTCTGCGACGTATGAATGCATTGATGGCAGTGGCGACCTATTCGCTGGTCTTCTATTCGACATTTTTGACGCGAAGCGGTGTATTGTCATCTTTTTCGGTCCATTCGTTCGTCGAAGAAGGCCTCAAGTGGATCATGATTACCTTTCTGTTGATTATCATTGTGCTTGGCATGTCTGTGGTGTTGTGGCGCTGGCGCGACATCCCGCAACTCCCACTCTCCGAAAAGCTCTTATCACGCGACAGCTTTTTTAGTCTGATGATTCTGGTGATGTTGTTGATGGCAGGCATTGTGGCGTTGGGTACATCCATGCCGGTTATTTCGTCTATTCCAGGTGTCGGGACGTCACTGCAAAGCTTCTTTGGATCGTTGTTTACCTTGGATGACGGAACCACGTACAGCCCTGGAGCGCAGCCATTCGAAGACGGTCGATTTGGGCTGATTGGAAGCTTCTATAGCACCACCGTGCCGCCGCTTGGTCTCATTTTGGCAATTCTGATGGTGATTGGGCCTCTGCTTGGGCAACGGGACAGTAACGCTGGTGCATTACTACGCACCATCCGGATTCCTGGAATCATTGCATTTGTGGTAACTGCAATTGCAGTGGTGCTTGGTGCGCGGAGCGTTTTCGTGGCGCTATACATTGGTATCGCGACGTTTGCCGTCGGGACGAACATTGTCATGATTGTGCGTACCCTCAAAGCGGGTTGGCTGCGCATCGGCGGGTATCTGGCGCATGTGGGAATAATGATTTTCGTGGTGGGAGCCATTGCGTCTTCGTGGTATGCCAGCCCCGAAACCCGTGTGTTGATCCCTGAGGGTCAGACCATGTCGGTATACGGATACGATATTGCGTTCAACGGCTGGCGCATGGATGCCACTGGTCACGGGGTGCTCGACATGGATGTGACGCACGGTGGTCGTGTGACTCCTGCTGCGCCGATGCTCTACTTCAACGCACGCATGGGTGCGACGATGGCCACTCCGTCGGTTCGCAGTGAAGTGTACGAAGACATGTACATCTCGCCAGTCGAATATCAACCACCATTCGATCGCAACATCGCAGATTTGAACGAAGGCCAGACCAAGGAAATTGGACCGTACGAGATTACCTTTAATGGATTTATGGTGCCAACCGATAAGACGACCGACAAGGCCGATATCTCTGCCCAATTGCGGATTGTCTACGAAGGAAAATCCTACGATATCACCCCAGGTATCGTGATATTGGCCAACGAGACTGACCCCAATAAAGCAGTACAAGAAATGCCTGTCGATTTGCCAGGTGGTCATACCGCTTCAATGGCTGCATTTGATCCCAATCAAAAACGGGTCATCATCCGTGTCGGCGGATTGCAGCTACCAGTAGATCCTGCCCGTGCAGTGATTACCGTATCTGTCAAGCCTGGCATTGTGTTTGTCTGGTCAGGCATCATCATCGCGGTTATTGGTGGGGTCATCGCGGTCATTCGGCGACAATATGAGGCAGGGCAACTCAGTGTTCCGTCGCTGAAAGGTGCTTTATCTTGGCTGGCATTCTGGCGACGAAAAGATCCAGTGACCGCATAGCGTACTGCGCACGCACATAAAAGGGATGACATGGTCGATTATTATGCAGTCCTACAGCTCCGACATGATGCAGATAGCGCTGCAATAGAGGAATCATATACACGTTTGAGCAATGCATACAACCCAGCGTTGTTGAGCGGTGTATCGGATGAACTACGTGCACTCGCAGAACAACGCCTCTTTGAACTCGGCCAAGCACGGGCGATTCTGGCAGATCCAACCCTGCGGGCAGCGTATGACGCAGGCCTCGAGCACGTTGTGACAAAGGCATTACCAACGGCAGAACCGAGTTTTGATTATGCGCCGCTACCAGCGGCAAGTGCCCGCGAACGTATTCCGGGATTTGTGACTGAGCCGGTGCGTGACGCACGTATGGCGGATTCACGTTCCCGCAATCTCCCGATGATTGTTGCAATCGTGCTTCCTATACTTATCGTGTTGATTGCCTTTGTGCTGACCGATGGTGGTACCAAAGTCGCGCCCTCAAACGATACTCCACCCGTAGAGACTGCAGGGAGCCAAATCGATCAGTTTGAGGCCGCCATTGCGACAGCAAAACTTGCAACCGATTCCGATCCGAGCAGTGTTTCGGCATGGATTGAGTATGGCAATATGCTCTACAACAGTGTGCAAATTGTCCGTGAATTGCAGCCGAATAGCGCTGTGTATAACGAACGCCTCAATCGTTGGCAGATGTCTGCATTCGCATACGAAAAAGCCATGACGCTCGAGCCAGGGAATGTGGTCGTGGCGGCAGATCATGGAGCTGCACTGTGCTTCTATGGGAACGGGGTCGGTGACAAGAAGAGTTCCAACGCCGGATTGCAGCAGATTCGTTCCGTACGTGATTCGATACCGACAACTGACCGGTCACGGGTGCTCATGAATCTGGCATATTGCCTTGCCGAAAACACTCCACCCCAGGTCGAGGATGCAACTAAAGTCTGGCAGTCAGTCATCGATGCAGAGCCCAAAGATTCCCCCATTGCCATTCAGGCTGCGCAATTGATAGCCAGATATCGCTGATCGTAGTAGTCGACACGAGGATACATGGCACAAAATTATTATGAGCAGCTCGGCATTCCGATGGATGCCGACGATACCGCGATTCGTGCAGGATGTGAACGCATCAGTGCACGCTTCCGCGCGGATTGGCTGAATGATCCGGGTGGCACCGTCGGCGACAGTGCAATGAAGCGGATTCGCGAATTTGAAGCGCTGCGTGATCTGCTCCTTGACTCTGTCCAACGTACGGAATACGACCGTTTGTTGGGCGTCCGACTGCTCCCGGTGACGGCCAGCGGGCGTACGAGTGCAGTGAGCCGAGAAGTGTGGATGATCGTGTTGGGTGGCTTCATTGGGTTGGTGATTGTGTGTATCGTGTGGATTGTTAGTGCACGCTTAGCAATGCCAACGATGCCTGCCGCTGCCGAGACAAACCGACCAGCACCAAATTTCGCGTTACAAACAATCGACGGAAAAACACTGCGTTTAAATGATTTACGTGGTAAAATTGTACTAGTAAACTTTTGGGGCACATGGTGTGTCCCTTGCAAAGCAGAAACCCCGGCGTTAGAGGCTGCATATACGCAGCTCAAAGACAGCGGTGTTGAGTTTGTCGGGGTCAATCTTCGCAACCAAGAGGAACTCGGCGCTGCGGGTGATGCAGCGGTGAAGGCATTCGTGGCGACGTATGGCGTGACGTACCCAATCGTCTACGACACAGACGGCGAAGTTGCCCGGGCATACCAGATATCACCCATACCAGTGAGTTATTTCATTGATGCGCAAGGCAACATACGGTACGTGTACGTTGGAGAACTCAAGACTTCTGATGTCTTGGAGTTAGCACGACGGTTGCACGATACCCCATAAGTGAGGTTTCATGACTAGCCTACACAACATCATGGTCGTTGACGACGAACCAGGTCTACGCAAGTTGCTCAACTTGTTGTTCTCAAATGCGGGATACCGGGTACACGAAGTGTCGAGTGGCGCAGAATGTCTCCAGAAAATCAATGAAATTCACCCTGACTTAATTGTTTTGGATGTCATGATGCCCGAAATGGACGGACGCGAGGTCTGTCAGCGTATTCGTGCCGAAGGCAACCATGTTCCAGTTTTGATGTTGACCGCTCGGACTCAGGCGCGTGATGTGGTAATGGGGCTTGATTGTGGCGCTGACGACTACCTTGCCAAACCATTCGACATGGACGAGTTGCTTGCCCGTGTGCGGGCACTCCTTCGTCGGGCCCAGGGCAGCCAACGCACGCGCGTCGTTGGTATGGGCGAAATCACTATCGACATTCAGACGCGTGTGGTCAAAGTCAAAGGCGGAATCGTTGAACTGACCCCGACCGAATATGCATTATTGGCTGTCTTGGCCGAACACGCCGGCACGGTCGTCCGACATGATACACTACTAGAATCAGTCTGGGGTCCGAATTCACAGCACGATCAAGACTACCTGAAAGTCTATATGTGGTATCTGCGCCGCAAAATCGAACCCAAAGCAGGCCGTAATCCACGGCTGTTGTTGACGGAGTGGGGCGTCGGCTATCGCATGGTGCAGTAAGCAAAAGAGGATGCGATGATCGAGATCGGTTCACCGATGCGGGTTGTAGTCAAGCTCGGTACCAATGTCCTCACCGCCGGTTCGACGCGTCTGCATCGCCCACGTATGGTAGATTTTGTGCGCCAGGTAGCAGGGCTCAGAGCCCTGGGGCACGAGGTCATTTTGGTCACGTCCGGCGCAGTTGCTGCCGGGCGTGAATGTTTGTCTCTGCAATCACGTTCCCGAGATGTGGCCGAAAAACAAATGTTGGCTGCGGTTGGTCAGTCGTTCATTATGCATCTGTACCAACAGATGTTTGAACTGTACTCTGTTCCTGTCGGTCAGACGCTCCTCACCAAAGCCGATATCGGTGATCGTCATCGCTACCTCAATGCACGAAACACGCTCCTCACGTGCTTTGCTCATGGTGTGGTGCCCATTATCAATGAAAACGACGCAGTTGCGGTCGATGAGATAAAAGTCGGCGATAACGATAATCTCTCTGCACTCGTCGCAAATCTGGTTGATGCGCAATTGTTACTCATCCTGACTGATATCGATGGTCTGTACACTGCCGACCCACGCAGTGATGCATCAGCAACGCTCATCAGTACTGTTGATCAGATTACGCCGGCAATCTATGCCCTTGCGGGTGGAACGGGAAGCGTGCGCGGTACTGGTGGGATGATCACCAAAATCCAAGCAGCAGATTTGGCAACGCAGAGCGGTATCGACGTAGTGATTGCGCCCGGCGCACTCCCGAACGTCATCGAGCGCGTTGTGGCTGGGGAACGCATCGGCACACGGTTCCCTGCCCGCGTCAATCACCGTGAGGGGCGCAAGCGTTGGATTTTGGCCGAGACAGTGCGCGAGGGCAAAATCATCATCGATGCGGGTGCCGCCCGGGCGATGTTGTCAGGAGGCAAAAGCCTTTTGCCTGCGGGGATTGTGGCGGTCGAAGGTGATTTCGAGCGTGGTCAGACCGTACGCATTTTTCTCAACACGAGTGAGGTGGCACGAGGATTATCGTTGTATCATGCTGCAGACGTGCGTCGGATTATGGGCCAAAAATCGACTGCCATAGCTGACATTCTCGGCTACGAATACGGCAATGCGGTGGTCCATCGCGATGATATGATAGTGGTAGCACCTGATGAAGCGAGTACCCCATGACGCCTACTGATATTTTGCAAATGGCACAACGAGCACGTCGTGCAGCGCGTCATATCGCCAATACGAGTACCGCGGAGCGAAATGCCGTGCTGGCGCGTATCGTCGTTTTATTGAACGATCCCCATCATGCCCAGATGATTTTGACCGCCAACGCCCTAGACATCGCGAACGGGCATGCTGCTGGATTGCGTCCTGCACTCATCGACCGGATGATGCTCACCCCGCAACGACTTGCCGCAATTGCCAACGACATCGACACCGTTATTCTTTTGCCTGATCCGGTCGGAGATGTATTTGAGCGTGGCATACTTCCCAATGCACTGGAATGGTACAAAGTGCGAGTTCCCATCGGCGTTGTGGCTGTGGTCTACGAGGCACGGCCGAATGTGACGTTCGATGTTGCAGCGTTGTGTCTCAAATCAGGGAATGCTGCCATCCTGCGTGGCGGCAAAGAGATAAGTCAGTCCTGTGCAGCCATTGTGACGTTGCTGCAGCAAGCGCTGTCTGACTGCGGGCTGACAGCTGATGTACTCCAGGCTATCACCGATCCTGATCGGGGGCTGCTCGAGCAACTCCTCAAACTCGACACATATGTCGATGTGGTTATTCCACGTGGTGGCGCTGCTCTGCACCGCTTTTGCGTCGAAAAAGCCACTATGCCGGTCATCGTAGGTGGTATTGGTATTGTGCATGCATATATTGATCACTCTGCAAATCCGACGTATGTGACCGACATTGTGGTCAACGGACGCGTGCAACGGCCGAGCGTCTGCAATTCCTTGGATGTGTTGTTATTCGAACGCGCGGGAGCCACCAAGATGGTGCCGCTAGCAGCCCGTGCGTTACTCGAACAGTCTGTCGAGTTGCGTTGCGATGCAGAGGTGCTGACATTGTTGGCGAAAGAGGGCATCGCTGATCGTCGCATTGTCGCGCTCGGTGACGCAGACTACGACACCGAGTACATGGCTCTGATTGCCACATTACACATTGTTGATGGACTCGAAGCAGCGCTGGACCACATCGCTGACCACGGCGGGCACACGGAGGTCATCATTAGTGAGCAGACCGAGGCTATCGCCACGTTTGTGCGACAGGTCGATTCCACCGCGGTCATGGTCAATGCATCCACGCGCTTCAACGATGGTGGTCAATTAGGCCTCGGTGCCGAGATTGCCATCAGCACGCAGAAGCTGCACGTGCGCGGTCCAATGGGGCTCCGTGAACTGACCACCTACAAGTGGGTCGTGACCGGCACCGGGCAGGTACGTACCTAGGCGTCGGCGAGGACCATCCGTTGGATGCAGCCAGGGTCGCGCATCAACCAGCTGCCGAGCTGTACCGTCTGTGCACCGGCACTCAGGCACGCCCGTGCGGTTGCGGCATCGTGGATGCCACCACATGCGCTCAACGGAATCGACGTTTCTGCCCCAAGACAGTGCACCAGATGCAGGGTCACCGCAGCAAACGTCGGACTGAGGAGACGACCCGTTGTCACTGCGATTGGTGCGGCAATGGTGAGTCCATCGACGCCGTTCGCTTGACAGAGCTGTGCAATCGGCACTAATGATTGGGCGTCTGCGAAGGGGAGCTTGACGGTGAGAGGCATATCACAGCGGGCACGGATTTTCTCGAGGAGGGCCGCGAACGGGGCATGTATGCTGGGGATATTGAGCTCGAATCCGGCGATTCCTTCGACCTGGTTCAGCTCGCGGACGCATTGCATCACATCGGAGTCTTCACAGGTCAGTGATACAATCACCGGGATGTCCCACGTCGCCCATACTCCGGTACAACGCCGTCCGACCCAATCGAGACCAGGATCATGCCATGGTTCGGCGTAGATAATCCCCGCTCGGTGTTCATAGAGTCGGTTCGGACCGTCTGGCGAACGTCCGCCGGCGGTGATAGTCGGGGTGATGAGTGCTGCAGGAGACACTGCAGCGACCATAGCAGCAGAGTGTATACCGAAGCCCAAACTGCCGGCAGCAGCAATGTATGGATGCGGAAGTGCAATGGCATAGGGATTCAGCGGCGCGTAATCGACCATAGCAACTCAATCAAGTAGAAGGAATAGACACTATGCCTACAGTATACCGTGTGCTCATCGTTGGATTGGGGACCGCAGGTCGCGGGTTCGCGCAGATTGTTCATGAGCAGGGTGCACGTATCGCCCGACAGACCGGTGCCGAGATTCGTATTGTTGGTGTAGTTACCGGCAGTCGCGGCAGTGCATATGATGCAAACGGTTTGGATTTGGGTGCGGTATTGGCAACCACCAAGGTATCGACATTGCCGTCTGCGGTCGCTGACGATGCGCTCACCATGATTGCCACGCGTATGGCAGATGTGATGGTCGAGCTGACTCCCACCAATCTGCAGAGCGGTGAACCTGCCACGAGCCACATACAGGCTGCCTTGGAGCGCGGTATGCACGTCATCACTGCCAATAAAGGTCCTGCTGCCCTGCATCTCAAGCAGTTACGCGCACTGGCAATACGTAAGGGCTTGTTTTTGGGGATTGAAGGCACTGTTATGGCGGGCACACCGTCGTTGCGTCTGGGGTGGAGCAGTCTCGCAGGTACTGATATCACCCGTGTACGCGGAATTGTCAACGGCACGACAAACTATATTTTGACGCAAATGGAGCAAGGTCTGGACTACGCGGCAGCGTTAGCCGATGCGCAGAAAATCGGATACGCTGAAGCAGATCCGACGGGAGACGTCGAAGGTCATGACGCAGCAGGGAAGGCTGCGATTTTGGCAAATGTGTTAATGGATGCAGGGTTACGACCTGCCGACGTGGCCACCACAGGCATCACCGAAATCACCGCTGCAGACGTTGCCGCAGCACAGGCTGCCGGAGAGCGTTGGAAGCTGATTGCAGAAGTTAGTCGTGGACCAGAAGGCATCACGGCTTCTGTCCAACCGATGCGTCTGCCAATCAGCCATCCGTTGGCTGGTGTTTCTGGCGGGACCAATGCACTGACGTATAGTACAGACTTCGTCAATGATGTGACGATTATTGGTCCTGGGGCGGGGGCAATGTCGACGGGATTTGCGGTTGTTGGGGATTTGCTTGCGATGCACCGCGGCGAGCGCGAACGCGCCAATACATAGCCCCCGTCAACGCCAGGGCAATACCAGGGATGACCGGCCAGGCAATGCTGAGGTGATAGCGAGCACCGAGCGCGTAGAATATCCCGCTGCTCAGGAGCATACTAAACATGAACATCGTCGCGAGTAACTCAAAGGTGCTTGTTTTATTGGTCATATGAACTCCATCCGTACGCTGCAATTGGCGTCGTACGGGTATATTATACGCGTTTGAGGTGGCTTTTGGATTTGCAGACGACGCCGTTCGAGTCGCACATGCTCCGTGATGCGCAGACATTTGTCGGTCGTTGGAGTGAACTTCAACACCTCATACATGCCATTGATCAGCGTCGTCCAGTGATTGTCATTGCGCCACCACAGAGTGGACGTTCTTCGTTGTTATTCCATGCCGTTGCCGCCGGGGCGGTTTTGCTCGATTATGACGAATTACCAGCTTTTTACCTCGATATGGCCGAATTCCCTGACGTTGCAGCGGTTGCGTGTACCATTGCAGAAGCATTTGCTCCGCCAGGTACACCCTGGCAACTAGCGATTCTGCGGACGGGTACGGCTCCGTTGCTTGCGTTAGACAACATCGATGCGCCTCAATTTGCGGAATCACGTCTTGACTGGCAAGCGCAGCTCGCAACAGAGGTACGCGCGGGACGTCTACGCATCATCGCCGCCGCAGAACATCCCGACGCAGTGGTGCCTGACTGGCAGCGTGTCGATCTTGCGCCGGTCGGGCAATCATTTCTGCGGGAGTATTTGGATGTCACTCTGCCCGACGGCCCGCATCCGAGCCGTGCCGACCAACAGTTCATCGTGAACGCGTGCCATGGTCACCTTGGAACGCTCATTCTCCTACTGACGCTATGGTATCGTTCCCTCAAGCAGCCAGACTTCGACTGGCGAACGGTGGCTGTACACCTTTCGGGCGAGAATTCACCCCCTCTGACCGTTCCTGCACTCCCCGCTGCCGCATCTGCTCATGTGGGAGATATGCCGACCGGTGGGGAATTACTGCGACCCGTGAATGATGCAGTAGTATCATCCAAACACGCACAGCACACAGGGTTGGTGGGGATGAGTGGCTGGGTGATTCTGGTTGCCTTGGTCGTCGTGTGCTTCCTGTGGTATTGGGGGAGTAGGTAGATGCGTGTACTCTGGCTTGATGCATTCCATGCGGGGTCACATCGCTCTGTGGCAAGCGGATACGCCGCACAGAGTCAGCATGACGTCACTGTACTCGGCATGAACGCGGCAGGCGGCTGGCGGTGGCGGATGCGCGGTGCGGCGATTACCTTCGGCCTGCAAATCACGGAACGATGGGGGAAGCAGCCATTGCGCGAGCTTTTTGACGTCATCGTGTTGACCGATATGCTCGACTGTGCGACGTGGCTCGGCCTCAATCGAGAACGTGTGGCTGGGGTTCGAACAGTGCTCTATATGCACGAAAACCAGCTCGTCTACCCGCTTCCCGAGGGTCGTCAACGCGACGTGACCTGGGCATGGATTAATTACACTTCCCTGCTGGCTGTGGACAATGTGTTGTTCAACTCGGCGTTCCACCGCGACACGCTGCTCAGCGCCCTCCCATCGCTGCCGTTGCGGTACCACGACTATCATGAGCACGCAGTCATTGAGACAATCCTGCCGAAGAGTGCGGTGCTGTACCCCGGCATTGACCTGCAGCGCTTTGATCACGGACACAAGCCAGTCCGCAGCGGTCCGCATACTATTCTGTGGAACAGCCGTTGGGACTACGATAAACAGCCATTGGTGTTTTTTGCGGCGATGGAGGAATTGATAGCGCGTGGCAATGACATTCGGCTCATCGTTCTCGGCGAATATGTCGATCAGGGGAATGACGCATTCAATGGCTACCGTGAACGTCTGTCAGCGTCCACGTTGCACTGGGGGTATGTCGCCGACGCGCGGACGTACGCTGAGTGGCTCCATCAGGCTGATTTGGTGGTCAGCTGTGCGATACAGGAGTTTTTTGGAATCGCGGTACTCGAGGCGGTGTACTGTGGCGCAGTCCCGGTTCTGCCACGCCGTCTGGCTTACCCCGAGTTATTGCCAGTGAAATACCACGACCTGTTGCTCTACGATGATGACACGACGTTGGTCACACGGCTCGAATCGATCATTGCCGCCTACGATGACATCGACCGGATGGAATTACATCAGTGGGCGGGTCAATATGACTGGAACGAGCAGATAGATCGGTATGATGTGCTCATCGCCGGAGGATCACTCTAATCGGTGCCACAGCGGATAGGCAGGACGTCTCCTGCTGCACCCACGGAGAAGCGACGACATTCGTCGGCACATGCCTCCCCGAGAACGACAGCAGGAAGGTGGGCGCAGACGTGTGGGATGAATCAACGGTGGAGCAATCTCTCTGGATGAGTGTGTGACTGGGGTGGTTCTGCTCCGTATCACCGCCAAAAGTTCCCTCACGGTCATAATGGTATAATTCATTTACATCGTATGAAAAGGAGCACAAGCAATGAAGCTCACCTGTTTACAAGACAATCTCAAGCGCGGGCTTTCGATTGTGGGTCACGCCGTTGCAGGCAAAAGCACCTTGCCGGTGCTTTCCAATATTCTGTTGGCGACTGATAACGGTCGGCTGAAACTCGCCGCCACAAACCTCGAGCTGGGCATCACGTGCTGGCTCGGAGCCAAAGTCGACAGCGAGGGTGCGGTCACCATCCCTGCCAAACTGTTGACCGACCTGGTCGGGAGCCTCCCAAATGACCGGATCAGCCTCGAGCTCGAACCAAGCTCGCAGAGCATAAAATTGACCTGTGCCCGTTACGAAAACAACATCAACGGCATCAGCGCCGAAGAATTCCCAGACTTACCGGCGCTCAATCAGGGCGAACCAATTGCCGTGTTTGCCTGCGATGTGTTGCGTGAAGCAATCGATCAAATTGCATTTGCGGCTGCTACTGACGATTCACGACCTGTATTGACGGGTGTGCTGTTGCGTTTGCGCGACAACCATGCCACATTGGCATCGGCGGATGGATATCGTTTAGCGCAGAGGATTGTCCCGTTAGCGACTGCTGTTGCCGAGCCGCTCGAAGTCATCATCCCTGCTCGCGCACTCATCGAATTATCGCGTATCATTGCTGGCAGCGAAGGTGACGTCGCCATGACGATGACATCAGGTGGTGGCCAAGTGTTGTTCCACACCGAAGACATCGATTTGGTCACACGTGTCATCGACGGTAAATACCCAGACATCGAGCGCGTCATTCCGCAGTCATATACGACGCGCACCATTGTCGAAACCGCAGAATTGGTCAAAGCAATTCGGGTCGCTGCCCTGTTTGCGAATTCATCCAACAACATCGTGCGCCTGACCATCGAATCAGGCAGCGACACCGCCCCTGGGCAGATTCACATCAGTGCCAATGCTGCCGAAGTCGGCAACAACAGTAGCAGTGTCGACGGCATGGTGAATGGCGAGGGGAACAAAATTGCCCTCAATGTGCGCTTCCTGCAAGAAGCGTTGAATGCCATGAAGACCAATCAAATAGCCATCGAGACACAGACCGAACAAAACCCAGCGGTTTTTCGCCCGGTGGGGATTGACGGATACGTTCACATCGTCATGCCGATGATGGTTCGCTGACCGATTGTGCGTTCCAAGCGCCGGCACCGAGCCGGCGCTTTTTTATAGCAAAAAAGGAGTACCTCATGACGATCCCAAAACACGCCCTTGCGATAGGTGCCCATCCTGATGACTGCGAATTCGGTGCCGGCGGCACCTTGGCCAAACTCGCACGCGACGGTTGGCAGATTACCTACGTTATTGTGACGAATGGCAATAAAGGAACGCACGACAAAACACTCAGTCCGTTCGTCCTCTCGGAGACACGCGAAGGCGAGCAAAAGCAGGCGTTGGATGTGTTCGGCGCGGGACATCGTGTGCTCCACTGCCGCTACAACGACGGTGAACTCGAGGCTTCCATGGCGTTGCGGCTCGAGATGTGCATCTACATCCGTACGCTCAAACCGACGGTTGTGTTCACGCACGACCCGTGGAAACAGTACATGTGGCATCCCGACCACCGTGCTGTCGGTTTTGCCGTTCTGGATGGAGTCGTATCGGCGCGTGACCATTTGTTTGTACCGGGACTTCGTCAGGTAGGTATTGATGTGTGGCGGCCCGAGACACTCTACCTGTGGGGGGCAGAGCAACCAGATTACTACGAAGACATCACGAGCACGCTGGAGGCGAAAATCACGTCACTCCGCGAGCACCACACGCAGCTCGATAATGCTGTCGGTTGGGAAGACCGGACCCGCAATCGGGCTGCAGAAGTCGGTGCCAGCGCAGGGTATGCAGCTGCAGAAGGCTTCAAAAAAATGATAGTCTGAGCATGTTAGGCTCAGTTCCAACTCCACGGGGGGACGTGCGGTGAAGGCGGCTGCCCGTGGGGGATGGTGCGCAATTCGGCACGAAGAAGGCGGATGAGGGTGCGCATGCGGGTAATGGTCGACATGGTGAGGAGCATTTGTTTGATGGATGGGGCTAGGCGGAACGCGTGGGCGATCTGCCAACTGAGTGTTACGTCGTCGTCTGACCAACTGATACGTTGCCGATGTTGCTCACCAAAGGTACGCATGACATGTAAATAGCGCTCGTAGACGAACGTAAATGCGTGACGGGCTGCGGTGTTTGCGTGTGAAGGAACCTCGGACAATCCAACCCATTCTGCGATCAAGTATGGCGAGCGCTGGACGATTCCGGTGATTTTGATGCGCGCGCCCCCAATGCCTTGGATGAGCACGCGACCGTCATCGTTGACGAAGTGTGATTCGATGGACAATAGCGTGCATACATCATGGGGAAGGCGGATCGGGTACTCATCGCCATTGGATGGGAATGCGTTGATGCTGTCTTCCATCAGATCAATGGTGTGTTGTGGGGCTGAGTGATTGACACGCGGCTCACACAAGACCATTGCGATGGGAATATTTTGGGCGAGGCATTCTGCGAGCATCGTTCGGTAGCGCGGTTCGTAGATATGGTATGTGAATGGTGCAGTGGGGAACTGCACCACATTTGGTAAGGGAAAGAGCGCAACGATGGGGCGTGTGCGTTCGTTACTCATCGCTCCATACTCCGGATTCTGCCATCACCAGACGCGACACACCAGCCCTTTGAGATATTCGCCCTCTGGGAAACTCAACAGCACCGGATGATCGGGTGCTTGTGTGTGTCGTTCGATAACCTGCACATCTCGTTGTGCATCGACCGAAGCGCCGAAAATCACTTTTTGGAATAAATCGGGAGACACAAGCCCCGAACACGAATACGTCGCCAGCAATCCACCCGGGCGCAACAACTTCATCGCCAGCAGGTTGATGTCTTTGTAGCCGTGTGTCGCACGGTCGACCTGGGCTTGGCTATGGGCAAATTTGGGTGGATCGAGGATGATCATGTCGAAGCGGCGTTCCTCGTCGCGGTATTTTCGCAGCAGCTTGAAGACATCCGCTTCGACTATTTCGAGCGGAGTCGAACCTGCGCCGTTGAGTTTCATGTCTTGTTGGAGTGCATCGAGTGCCATGGCGCTGCCATCTACTGCGGTGATGGAACGTGCGCCGGCTAGCGCTGCTGCAACGCTGAATCCACCGGTATAGCAGAAGCAGTCGAGCACGTCGGCGCCATTGGCATAGGCCGCTACCGAGATACGATTGAGTGCCTGGTCGAGGTAGCCTCCGGTTTTTTGTCCGTTGTCGAGGTCGAGTGTCTCACGCAGACCGGTCGGATGGTTGATGATCATCGTCTCGGGAGGGGCTTCGCCCCAGAGGACACCGTGGCTCGATGCCAAGCCTTCGAGCATGCGCATTTCGGGATCGCTCCGATCGAAGATACCCTTGGGATGCATCAAATCGACAATCGCTTGGACGATGTCGTCGCGCCGCTGGTCGATGCCACGGGTCAGCAACTGGACCGACACATAGTCGCCATAGCGGTCGATGATGAGGCCGGGGATGAGGTCTGATTCGCCGTGGACGATGCGCATCGCATTGGCATCGTTGTAGGCGGGGTGTTTGAGACGCATGCTCAGTGCATTTGCAATCCGCCGGCGGAAGTACAGACTGTCGATGGGCTCGTCGTACTTCCAGGTCATGATGCGCGCACGAATTTGTGATTGTGGGCTCCAGAGGCCACGTGCGAGCCATTCGCCGTCGTGACTGTAGATTTCGACTTCGTCGGCGTCAGCACTGGGGCTCCGGGCGATTGCACCCGAAAAAATCCAAGGATGACGGTTATGTACGGGCCGTTCACGGCCGGGTTTGAGTTCAATCGATGACATCGGTTGTCTTTCGTTGCGGGACTCCGATGATTTCACCGGTATGTCTATTGTACCCTAGCAAGGCATGCCCCGACGTATCCTAACGCAGATGTGGCGGACACCAGTCGGTGAAGAGACTGATCAGATTGTCAATCGCACTGTTCACATCCGAATCTGCGGGAGTGTGCTGTAGGACAGTAAAAAAATAGACCAGATAATCGAAAAACTGGCGATATGCGGCATATTGCAGACGAACTTCGTTCGGTTCATAGCTGGGCACCATACGTTGATAGCCGGTAATGAATTCCGGATAAAACTCAAACACCCACAAATCGCGCTCAGGTTCCGAAAGTCCGATATAGTCCCAGTCGATGAGCTGCAGATTGAAGGCGTCATTGGCCACCACATTGCCGCCGGCATCACCGTGCGTGTAGACGAGTGGTAGGATAGGGAGTTGGCGGAAGGCTTTGTCAAAATGACGCATCCGCTCTCGGTAGTGCGTGTACGGTGCGTACCACGGTGTCAACCGTTCGGCGATGACTGCCCGCCACGGGGCGCTTCCTGTGCCTGCAAACGCATGGGCGGCCAAGGTATCGAGCAGCGCAACGTGTTCGAAATCTGCGATGCGCCGTGTCGGTACTCGGTCAACGACAGAAACCGTGTGCAGTATGCCGATGAGCTGGCCAAATGTATGCAGGTCGTATGCCTCGGTCAGCGGTGCGTCGATGATCTGGCTGACGGCGACGACGGATGCACCAAATCGTGCGACGCCGGCGCCGCTGCGTGTGGGAATCGGGGCGTTGATACGATGACCGAGTTGTGTTGCGAGGTAGGCGTGCGTGGCTGCACTGTTGACCAGATGTGCTTTGAATAACGCTGCATGGACAACTTTGACAAACACCCGTGAACCTTCCGCAGTGGAGGCGATGTGGGTCTGGGCGACGAGCCCACGCGGCGCATCAGTCAAATCCGTGACCGTGAATGGGTAGGTACGAGAGAGGAATGTGTGCAGGTCCATCGTTTTTCCTTATAAAAAGCGCTGGAACACCTGATTGCCGTACATGCGGCCACGTTCGGTTAAGCGGATTCCTAATTCGTCGGCAATCAGCAGTCCTTCGGCAATCGTATCTGCCAGGACGGAGCCGTGTGTCTGGCGGATGTCGAAGCCGGTACGGTCGATGACATGCGCGTAACTGACTCCCATATTGAGGCGCAGCCCCATCATCATGGTCTCGGCCAACACATCGGTGGGAGACAGATCGGTCGTCTCACGGAGTGGCGAGCTGAGCATCCCGGCGCGGGTGATGTAGTCTTCGACGGCGAGGACATCGACAAATCGTTTGCCATCGATATGGCCGTGTGCACCGGCGCCGGCTGCATGATAAGCGGCATTGAGCCAATAGGCGACATTGTGCAGACCAGCGTGTTTTGGGAGCCCACCCGGCCCAGTGAGCGGACCACGTGCCCAATTCGAGATTTCGTATTGATGATAGCCACGCGCGCCGAGGAATTCCATGGTGTGTTCGTACATGGCCCCGGTGATATCGTCGTCGGGCACACTCAAGCGGCCACCTTGTACTTGGGCATAGAGCGGGGTCGATTCTTCGAGGATGAGCGAGTAGATGGCGAAGTGATCGACGTCCCATGTGACTGCTTGGGCCAGTGTGTCGTGCCAATCGGCGGGAGTCTGGCCGGGTAAGCCGAATATGAAGTCGAGATTGACCGAATCGAAGCCAACCGCGCGGGCGTCTTCGTAACTCACCCGTGCTTCGGCGGCGGTGTGGATGCGACCGAGCATGCGCAGTAACGGGTCATTGAGACTCTGGACGCCCATACTGATGCGATTAACCCCCATGCCATGGAGCTGCCGTAGATAGTCTTTGCCCAAAACGGTGCCAGGATTGCATTCGACCGTGATTTCGGCACCGGCAAAGGGTACGACGGCACTGGCCGCTTGGAGGATTTGCTCCATTTGATCGAGCGGGAGCATGCTGGGTGTCCCACCACCGAGGAAAATTGTCGGAGGTAAATCGGCCCGGAGGAGTGGGTGTGGATCTGCGGGGACACTGAGCGGATGTCGTTCTACGGGCAATGCATGCAGTTCATTGACGAGTGCGTTGGTGTAGGCTCCCATGCGATCATCCATGTTCGCGTAGGTATTAAAGTCACAATACGCACAACGGCGGTGACAAAACGGAATGTGTATATAGAGGTGTCGCGCACCTGTCGAGTGTGTACGCCAGTCCACGGCTGCTCCAATCCAATCTGGGTGGGTCGCAATGCAAGAATTACATGCTATGCGTTATCATACCAGCAGGGTCTATCGAATGGGGAACACGAGGCAATGGTAGCTAACTTCCGTGACCAATTGACGGTCGTACTGCACAATCCACAGCGCCAAATCAACATAGCCGCCACGGTGCGGGCGATGATGAATATGGGAATTCAACACCTGCGGCTGGTCACTCCGCGTGAATACGAACCTGACTTGATCGAGCATGTGGCGCATCGGAGTGCACGCGTTGTCGAAAAAATTGAAATCTATGATTCGCTGCCCGCTGCGCTGCACGACGTCACCTGGGCTGTCGGGACGACTGCCCGCCACCGTG
This sequence comes from Thermoflexus hugenholtzii JAD2, assembly GCA_945881915.1. Lineage (GTDB taxonomy): Bacteria > Chloroflexota > Chloroflexia > Chloroflexales > Roseiflexaceae > UBA965. The sequence goes on from CAMCVW010000008.1 coordinate 71,421, forward strand.
AGACACCTACACCTCCCCAAGAAATGCGCTCTGCTGCTCCTTCCATTGTTGCCAAAGCCCACGCAGGGCAGCGTATCGCTCTGGTGTTTGGGCCAGAAGACAACGGATTACAGCAAACCGAGATTGAACTCTGCCAGCAGTTTGTGACGATTGCGACAGACCCGGATTATGCATCGCTCAATCTATCACAGGCGGTACTGCTGGTCTGCTATGAACTCAATATGATCAGTCCGCCGGAACGTGTCGATCAGCGCATCCTGCACCCCCCGGCGACGGTCGGATCGATCGATGCCTTCGTCGTATTGTTAGAGCAAGCACTCCGCGAGATAAACTTCTTTAAGTCACCGAGCGCGCCTTCTAAAATCCGTTCATTGCGCAGTATGACGCACCGGGCGCAGCCCAACGCGCGTGAGATTGTGTTGTTGGCGGCGATTGCACACGAGTTGATTTCGTACGTCAAAAAACTCCGTTCAAAAATTCCACATTGACATAAAGAATACTCACCGAGAATGCAAGTAGGCTATAATAGGGAGGTATTTACCTATTGTTATGTGGGGGGTTGCATGTCACCACTGGATAACCTTGTGAAGCAGGATCCTGCGATTGCGCGCATGTTGGTAGGCGAAGCGCTGCGGCAGCGGGACGGGCTCGAACTCATCGCCAGCGAAAACTATACCAGCCGTGCTGTGATGGAAGCACAAGGGTCAGTGTTGACCAACAAATACGCCGAGGGGTACCCGGGCAATAGATATTATGGTGGCTGTGAGTGGGTCGACCAAGTTGAAAATCTGGCGCGTGATCGCGTCAAAGAAGTCTTCGGTGCAGAGTATGCCAATGTGCAGCCACATTCGGGCACACAAGCAAATGCGGCGGTCTTTTTCACATACCTCAATCCCGGTGACAAAGTATTGGGCATGAATTTGGCAATGGGTGGGCACTTGACCCACGGATCGCCAGTGAATTTCTCTGGTAAGCTCTATAACTTCACGCAATACGGTATTGACCTCGATACAGGCCTCATCGACTATGAGCATGTGATGGAGATGGCCGAACGTGAGCGCCCAAAATTGATTACGGTGGGTGCGAGCACATATTCGCGATCAATCGACTATGCAAAATTTCGCGAAATAGCAGACAAGGTCGGGGCGTTTTTGTTCGCCGACATCGCTCATCCCGCGGGTTTGATTGCTGCTGGTCATTTGCCTAGCCCAATCCCATATGCGCACGTGGTGACGTCGACGACCCACAAGACTTTGCGTGGACCACGCGGTGGAATCATCTTGATGGGCAAAGACTTCGAGAACCCATTCGGGCAGAAGGCAGCCAAGAGCGGTCGCACGCTGATGATGTCGGAAGTCCTCGACAAAATGGTCATTCCGGGTGCTCAGGGCGGCGCACTGATGCATGTCGTGGCGGCCAAGGCGGTCGGTTTTGCGGAAAATCTGCGTCCCGACTTCAAGGATTACGCCGGTCAAGTCATCGTCAATGCGCAGGCATTGGCTGCGGGCATGATGAAGCGTGGCTATCATGTGTTGTCGAACGGCACAGACAATCATCTGTTGATGGTCGACTTGCGTCGCAATAAGCCGACGATTAGTGGCAAGGTCGCCCAGGAAGTACTCGACCTGGCACACATCACCACGAACAAAAACGTCGTCCCAAATGATGATCGATCGCCATTGGTGACATCGGGCGTTCGATTCGGCACCGCTGCGATGACGACACGTGGCATGCGTGCAGAACACATGGATCTGGTTGCCGGGTTCATCGATCGGGTGTTGTCGAATATCGACAATGAAGCGGTCATCACGCAAGTGAAAAACGAAATCATCGAGCTCTGCAAAGGATTCCCGGTGCCAGCGGTCGGTGACTTCGTCGATATCGAGGTATAGCGATGACCCATCCACGCATTGGCATGATTGGTGCCGGCATGATGGGTGAGGCCATGATTGGAGGCCTCCTCAAAAACGGTGTGCCGGCAGGCAATATCTGGGCAGCGGAGCCACGGGCAGACCGCCGCGCCCATTTGCATACCCAATACGGCATCACCATGGTGGCCAGCAACCGTGAGGCGATTGCCGCAGTCGATGTGGTCGTATTTGCCATCAAACCACAGATTATCGGTGGTGTGTTGACGGAATTGCGCGGGCACATCCCGACCGGTGCGTTGGTGTTGTCGATTATGGCTGGTGTCACGATAGCAACATTACGCGATGGGCTCCAACACAACGCCATCGTACGGGCCATGCCCAATACCCCGGCAATGATCGGTGCGGGGATGTCTGGCTGGACGGCGGTGGACGTGAGTGATGTGCACCGTGCCTGGGCAAAATCCGTGCTCGAGTCGTTTGGTCAGGCGGTCTATGTCGACAACGAGCACTACATCAATCAGGTCACCGCTCTGTCGGGCAGCGGCCCGGGCTATGTCTTTTTGATGCTCGAAGCACTGACCGACGCCGGCGTCAATGTCGGATTAGCACGGCCGTTGGCCAAACAACTCGCCGAGCAGACGATGCTCGGTTCGCTCCAATACGCGATTGCCAGTAGCAAACATCCCGCCGAGCTGCGGAACGACGTGACGTCGCCGGCAGGAACGACCGCTGCGGGATTGGTCGCCATGGAAAAAGGCGGTTTGCGCAGTGCCATCAACGATGGCGTGCGGGCCGCATATGAACGCTCAGTCGAGCTAGGGAAGCCACAACATTGACCAATACGCAACTCACGGCTGCATGGCACGCCTCGTCCACTACGGTGGCGGGGCGTGTTTTGACGGTCTACGCCCGCACCGGGCTGCCCGCTGGGTTGACCTGTACTCCCGCTGCCGAGTTAATCGCCGACTATGCCGCGACACACGCGGCACGTTGCGTTTTGTTGATTGATGTGGCATTTGCACTGCCCGCACTCGTGGTCACTGCCGAAACACGGGTCTTGGTCGCCCAACGCCACGCGGGCATGCTGGTTGCCAGCCAACGGACCGTTCAGAACGCCAAACGTACGGTCGAACAGTGGCTGCCGCATGGCGATGCAACCGGAGTGGATGCGGAATCGGTAGATTTAGTACTGATTGAAGTACCTTCCACGCGTGATGCGTGGTTGCGCCGGCTGTGCGAAGGATTGCGTGCCTTGGCACCGGGAGGGACGTTGGTCGCGGTTGGTCCCAACGACGCCGGGGGCAAGTCGATTGTTCGGGATGTCAAAGAGCTCATTGGTCCCTGCAACGAGCGGTCGAAGGCACACCAACGTATCGTCAGCGTGAAAAAACCGACAACTGCGTTGCCGGTGCCGGTATGGGCGCAGACCCCTGGGATTGCGCTGGGTACGACGACGATCTTGACGCACGCCGACCGGACGTATCAAACTGCGCCTGGTGTGTTTGCCAATGGCCGGGTGGACGAAGGTACGGCATTTTTGCTCGCGCACTTCCCACCCTGCAAAAACCAGCATGTGCTTGACCTCGGTGCGGGAGTCGGTGTGCTCGGAGGGTGGGCTTTGGATCACGGCGCCCAGAGAGTCGATCTCGTCGATGTCGATGGCGCAGCGGCACAGGCTCTTGAACAGACGTTCGCGGGACTCGGAACAGTCCACGTCGCATGGGCAGATGTCATTGATCCGTTACCATGGGCGCAACGCAATGAGTTGGTCGTGGCCAATCCGCCTTTTCACAGTGGCAAGCGCAACGACGATACCCTCATCAAGCAATTTGTGGCGACGGCCGCCAAACACCTGAGCACGCGGGGTGAATTCTGGTGCGTCGCCAACGGATTTTTGGCGTATCAGGCAGTTTTTGGCGAGCTGTTCAGCGATGTCACAAAGGTTGTGAGCAACGGGAAATTTACGATTTGGCGGGCAAAAACAGTCAAGCGTCCAGAATAATCCGCGCACAAACAACCCTGCCGCACCGGTGCGGCAGGGTTGTTTTTTATAGAGAAAAAAGCGCTACGCGAGGTAGACGGGCGTATCTGAGCGGGTATCGACTTCACCACGAGCAGTGAAAATGTGGCCAATCCCTGCTGCGGTGAGTACGTGAATGCCTTTACTGAAAATACCATGACTCACAAATAGGTGCACCCCTGTCGCGCCATCTGCAAGCAGTGCAGTGGCGAGTGTCGTGAAGGTACGCCCACCGTCGCAGATGTCGTCGATGATGAGCACGCGCTGTCCGGCGGGATTCCCATCGAATGCGACATGGCGCAGTGTACCCGTGTGTTGATCGCGTTCTTTGTGCCCCGTCAAAATGACGCATCCGGTCTGGTAGATCGACGTGTATTTGCGCACCGCACCTGCATCGGGGTAGACCACTGCAGTTGCATCTGTGTGGATGAGCGCTGCGGTAACCTGCTGTTTTGGGTAGATTGCACGGCACTGCGGCAACGCATCGAGAATAACACTGGAATGCGGGTCGAGAACCGTGATGGATGTCAATTCGCAGAGCGCGAGTACCCGGATGAACGTCTGGAGTGCAAAGGTAGCCTCGTTGCTGACGGGTTTGTCTTGACGACCGTATGGCAGGTAGGTGAGTTCGAGGTGGGTGGGCCGCGATGTGTGCAATGCACAGAGCTGTAGGAGCGTGATGAGCTCAGCCTCGTGCGTAAATGTCCAGCAGATGTGCCATTCGTGCGCATCGATGATGGCTGCAGGAAGCTGCCACACCTGCTGGGTGCCGTCTGGGAATATGGTGGGGGTAATCGGAATCGTGTTGACGGTTATCATCTGCATATCCTAGCAGAATTGGGGGAAGCAGAATCAGCGAACCCATCCTTGGGCAATGCAGGTGAGTTTGGTCGAGAAGGCTATTTCGTCTGGGGCAACGGCGTGCGTGGCGATGTACGTTGCGACGAGTGGACTGTACCCGGTGGTGAGCCAATGTGCATAGAGATCGTTGTTGCTATCTACGTCGATTCCGAGCGCCTTGTAGTAGAGCCATACGAGTTGCGCGCTCGAAACACTGCTGTCGGTTGCCTTGTCGGTCTGCGTCGGATTAAACTGTGTGCGGCCGTAATTGCCGTACGTTTGCACAAACGGCGTCATTGCACGTGACTGATTCGGCAACGGTACTTTGGTACGATACACACCCACATACCCTTTTTTTCGTTGCCATGTGCTCAGTGGGACAAGCTGAACGCCACGCTGCGGGATTGACTCATAGATCATTGGGATACCTTTTATCATGCCGTAATAGAGAGCGGCGTGATCATATACCGCAGCCCATGATCGACACCCTGGGATAATTTGAGTCGTTGTGCACCCCGTACGACTGCTGCGTCGAAGCAGAATGTCGCCCCGTTTGAGGGTTTTGAGTATTGACGCAGGCAGTGTGCGGGAGTATGTGGTGCCGCCGGTGATTGTCGTGGTGATGCGTTGCGAGAGGGTTGGCGGACGAACTGCAGCGCGACCATTGGACTGCAGAAGTTCCCGTTTGAGTAATCGTTGAAAGAGATCGTCCAGTGCATCGATGTCGGCTTGACTCTGCGCCGAAAAGAGTGCGAGCCCCACAGTGACATAATCGGTGCTGGTCAACGCCACGAGCGTCTGCGGACTGAGCGAGGCTGACTCGTCGGTTGGAGTGCGGGTCGACTGCGCATGGGTGGTGTCGAGCGGGACACCCATGAGTAGCATCCCTATGAGCATAAAGAGTACGAATATACGTTGCATGTGTTGAACCTTCCTATTGGGGCGAATGCACGATAGGCGCTACGATTTGCTGTCGATGATGAGCGATGCGCCAGGGATTGCAGTACGAAACTCGAGTGCACCGGTGGTGGGGTCAAGTTCATACAATCCTTCGCGACTGCTCTGTGTCGTGCGTGGTACCGCGATGAGTATCCGACCGTCGATTGCAGAAATATCATTGATGTAGGACCAGATGGTACCGTCATAATCCCAGTGGATATATGCACCTGTTGTTAGATTTGTCCGATAGATGGACACCGTAGAGTAGTCTAGGTTGTTGCCGATGTTATGGACGGTATACAAGAATCCGTCAGAGATGACACCATCCGTCGGTGATCGAGCAAAATTCGGGAGGACTTCGACCGAGGTATCACCCGTTGTGTATTTCATCAAATCTACTGGCTCAAATCCGTACTCTGCAGCGTATTTGCTTGCGTTATTGAGGATATAGAGTGCATCACTGCTGACAATGAAGTTGTCCATCCCAATCTCGGTATCGGGCATCTGGATGATGCGAACGAGGGCGAGGGTGCGGGGATCGCGTACCTGGAGTTCTTGGGCGGTGCGGTCGTCGAAGTCACCGTAGTTGCCGCCGCCATAGACTATCAGTTCGCCGTGATACAGCACGCTATCGACGTACATCATGTCGCCCCATTTGGTGACGATGTCGGTGTCGGCGAGTACGGTGCCGTCGCTCTTGCGGATGCGTGTCGAGTGTGCGACCATCCCGTTTTGGGTGCACAGGACGATAATTGCATCACCGTCGTCATGGATACCATTGGGTTCGGTACAGACGTCATAGACTGCCTCCGAAGCGAGGTCGGGGCTGAGTTGGGCAACGCTGTGCATATCGACATCGATGTCACCAGCATAGCCATACCAGAGGTTACTCCCGTCATAGAGTGCTTCACGGATATACGAAAGTTCTAGGGTCCGTGTACCGATGGGTTTGAGCGTTGTCCGATCGACGACACTGACTTCGGCATGTGCATACCCTGGGACGGCGCGTTGGCCAGCAAAGACGTAGAGGGGGTGGACGGGCACGTCGACGGGCGTGGTGGGGGCGGCACAGGCGCCGAGCACCAGGCTCAGGCACGCACACAGGCTGAGAGTGAATGTACGCATCTATTGGTTCCATCCCGTTGCCATGCGGTAGACGTTAGAAGACATGCCTATTTCGTCGGGGGCTACCGAGTTGCGGCTGATGTACGACGCGAGGGTGTTACCGTAGCCGATGCGCAGCCAATCGGCGTAGAAAGGGTGGTCACTGTCGACATTGACACCGACGGTTAGGTAGAACTTCCAAACGAGTTGTGAACAGTACAGCGCGCGTTCGGTGTATTTGTCGACGAGGTTGTAGTTGTAGGGAGTCTTGCCGTTAGACCCGAACTTATTGACGAATGCCTCAAGCTTTGTCGAGATAGTGGCTGCGGCTACTCGGCTGCGTTGGAGGCCGATGTAGAGGTCTCTGGTCCGCCATGTTTGAATGTCTTTGAATTGAACGCCACCAATATTTGACGATTCATAGACGCTGAGCTTGCCATTCCGAAAACCAAAATAGATTCCACTGTGTTCATAAACGAGGGCCCAGTACTTACACAGCGGGATGATGTCCCATTGTTTGCAGCCGTCGCGGCCGGTGCGCCGAAGCAGAATGTCGCCTTTCTTGAGCTTCGAATACATACTCATATTCATTTTGCCGGCGAGGTATTTGTCACCAGTGATGTAGGCGATGACATCTTGGACTGCAGTCGGACGGACGACCAAAGATGGGCCGAACTGACGCTCGCGTAGTCGATCGAATGTGGGTGTGAGGGCGTTGATGTCGGCCTGGGATTTTGCCGAAAAGAGAGCCATCCCGATTCTTTCGTAGGAGTTTGAGCGCAGGGCTGCTTTTGCCTCTGCTGATGCCTCGCTGCCAGGAGGTTCGCTGATGAGGGTGGCATCGTCCCCATCGTCGCCGCGGTCGAATTCCGCAGCGGCGACCGGTTGGAACATGGCCAGGGTGAGCGTGCCGAGCAGTACGAGGATAAATGTCAGGCGATGCGTCATGTGAGTGCTCCTCTCGATCGAATCCAGGAGTAGTCTGACAGACGAGCATTACCAAATCATTACCAAGTTTTTGGGCATAAGGATGCAAAAAAACACAAAAACGGGAGGAAGCATTGCTTCCTCCCGTGATGAATCTGCGCGTATTACAGCCCTACGATGACGCGCTCGTTGACAATGGCTTGGACGCGCGGCAAAACCTGCTCGGCCAATGCACGCGGGCGAACACACCAGAATTGACCACGTTTGGCGGGCCAATTATTGAGGAGTTCGGCTGCGCGGGGGCTGTTGGTCTCTTTTGCGTGTCGTTTGAGCAGTGCGAGGACGATGCTGTCGTCTTCGTCACGCAGGCGGACTGCCTCGGCCATATCGCCATTGAAGCGCATCGAGAAGTGACCGTCGGCGTCGTAGACGTAGAGCAATCCGCCGGTCATACCGGCAGCCACATTGCGCCCCGTGTCACCGAGGATGAGTACCACACCGCCGGTCATGTATTCACACGCATGATCGCCGGTGCCTTCGATGACGGCGACTGCGCCAGAATTGCGCACCCCGAAGCGTTCCCCCGCCCGACCTGCGGCATACAACTCACCGCCGGTAGCGCCATAGAGGCAGGTGTTGCCTATGATGGCATTGTCGCTCCAGGAGTAGCGGGCTTCTTTGTTGGGCCGGATGCGAATGGAGCCGCCCGACATTCCTTTGCCGACGTAGTCATTGGATTCGCCGTCGAGCTGGATGGCGATGCCGCCTGCCAGGAATGCTCCCAAGCTTTGCCCTGCGCTCCCGCGCAGTTGTAAGGTGACCGTATTGCGTGGCAGACCTGCGCTGCCGTGGTGTTTGGCAATGGCGCCAGACAGTGTCGCAGCGAGTGTCCGATCGGTGTTTGTGACGGCATAACTCAGGGTGACAGGCGTGCCGTCGCGGAGAGCTGGTTGGGCATCTTTGAGGATGGTGAGGTTGAGTACGCTCGTTTCGACCGTGGTATTGGGCTCACCCATGGCGCGAATTGCATCGGCAGGACCGGCGACGTACTCGATGAGGCGGGCCAACGAAACGTCGTCATGGTGGCGTTCGATTTGGCTGAGCAGATCACTGCGGCCGACGATATCGTCGAAGGAATGGGCACCGAGCTCGGCCAATAGTTCGCGGACTTCGTGGGCGACATGCAGAAGGAAGTGGACGACCTGCTCGGGCGTGCCGGTGAATTTGGCACGGAGCTCAGGACGTTGTGTTGCGACGCCGACCGGGCAATTGTTGCTGTGGCAGGTTCGGGCCATCACGCAGCCCTCGGCGACGAGGGCCGCGGTCCCGAACGAGACTTCGTCGGCACCGAGGAGGCCTGCCATGACGACATCGCGGCCAGTCTTGATGCCGCCGTCGATGCGTACACGCACACGACCACGCAAGCCGTTGAGGACCAAGGTCTGCTGCGATTCTGCCAGACCGAGCTCCCAGTTGACCCCAGCATGTTTGATTGAAGAGAGTGGTGCTGCCCCCGTACCACCCGAATGACCTGAGATGTGCACCACCTCGGCGCCACCCTTGGCCACCCCGGCGGCAATGGTGCCGACCCCGGCCTCGGCCACTAACTTGACCGAAACATCCGCCGTTGGGTTGACCTGTTTGAGGTCATAGATGAGCTGTGACAGGTCTTCGATGCTATAGATGTCGTGGTGCGGTGGTGGCGAAATGAGCGATATGCCGGGCATGGTGTAGCGTGTACGAGCGATTTCTTCGGTGACTTTGGCGGCTGGAATTTGACCGCCTTCGCCCGGTTTTGCCCCCTGAGCCATTTTGATTTGGAGTTCTTTGGCCGAGACGAGATAGCCAGGGGTCACCCCGAATCTGCCTGACGCGACCTGTTTAATGGTGCTGTTGCGTTCGTCGTGGTAGCGCTCCTCGCCCTCGCCGCCTTCGCCACTATTGCTCAGACCACCGATGCGATTCATGGCGATGGCAAGCGTTTCGTGGGCCTCGGCGCTGGTTGAACCGAGCGACATGGCGGCTGTCGAAAAACGCTTGACGATGGCTTCGATTGGTTCGACCTCGTCGATGGGGACAGGTGCGCCGAGTGGGGTGATATTCAGCCAGTCGCGGATTTCGGTTTTGCGTTGATGGACGAGTTCGCGGTACGTTTTGTAAGTCTCGTAATCGCCGCCATTGGCTGCCTTCTGTAAGGCATGCACGACAGAAGGTGAAAACGCGTGGAACTCGCCGTCTTTTTTGAATTTGTAATAACCGGGATTGGCCAAGGTCGTGCGCGAAGCGACGAGTGGCAGGCGACTGGCGAAGGCTGCATCGTGTTGTTCGAGGACGCGGGCAGCGAGCGCGCGCATGTTGTGTCCGCCGATGCGGCTCGGGACGCCGGGGAAGCACAGTTCAGTGACATCGTGGCTCAATCCGATGACTTCGAAGGTCTGTGCACCGCAATAGCTGTCGACGGTGGCAATGCCCATTTTGGACATGACCTTGAGGAGGCCTTTTTCGAGCGCGTGGACGAAGTGGTGTTCGGCTTCTTCGGCGAGTTCTGCGGGTGTTGTTGTGGACGGAGCCACGACCTCGCCATCTGCTACTTTGCTGCCCTTGACCTCGGAGCGTTCGACGGCGAGTGCGCGGACCGAGGCGAGTGCCAGCCAGGGGTTGACTGCTTCGGCTCCCATGCCGATGAGGCAGGCGAGTTGATGTACCTCGCGCATGTCGCCGCTTTCGATGACCATACTCACCTGACGTCGGACACCCGCATCGACGAGGGCACGGTGTACGGCGCCGACGATCAACACAGAGGGAACCGGTGCCCGGCGGTCATTGCAGGCACGATCACTGATGATGATGATGCGTTTGCCGGTGTGCGCAGCAGTGACCGCGGCCTGACACACGCGTGAAATAGCGACGGTCAACTCGTAGGGGCCGCTGCTGGCTTTGAAGGTGGCGTCGATGGTGGTGCTGGCGAATGCGGGGTCGGCATGCGTGCGGATGGTCTCGAGGTGACCATCGCGCAATATTGGTCCCGACAGACGGAGCAAGTGCGCGTGTTGGGCAGTCTCTTCGAGCAGATGGCCGCGAGCGCCGAGCAATGTGGCCATCGACATGACGAGTTCTTCGCGGATAGGATCAATAGGTGGATTGGTGACTTCGGCGAAGCGTTGTTTGATGTAGTTATAGACGGGGCGAGGACGTTCTGCAAAAATCGACAGCGGAGTATCGTCACCCATCGAGCCGACGGGCTCTGCGCCGTCACGAACCATCGGTCGCAGAACGACCGAGAGTTCTTCGGCGGTGTAGCCAAATGCCTGCTGGAGTTCGCCGAGCTGGGCGGCTTGGGCTTCTCTGTCGCCATCCACAGCGGCGATATCGCCGGCGCGAGCGGATGAAGCCGGCGCTAGGACGTGCATCTCTTGGGTGAGCCATTCGGCGTAGGGGCGCCGGTTTGCTAGTGCAGATTTGATGGCGGTGTTTTCTTCGAAAATGCCGCGTTTGAGGTCTGCTGCAATCATCTGCCCAGGGCCGACTTTGCCTTTACGGATGATGCGTGCTTCGTCGATGGGGACCGTGCCGACTTCGGATCCGCAGATGATGAGTCCATCGTCGGTCAGGATAAACCGCGCGGGGCGTAGACCATTGCGATCGAGCGACAAACCGACCGTTTGACCATCACAAAAGACCAATGCAGCAGGACCGTCCCAGGGTTCTACCAACGCGGAATGATATTGATAGAATGCCCGCCACTGCGGATCCATGTCTTTGATGCGTTCCCATGCTTCGGGGACGAGCATTGCCAAGCCGTGCCGGATGTCGCGACCACCCATTACGACGAGTTCGAGCACATTATCGAGCATAGCCGAGTCACTGCCATTGCGGTCGATGATTGGCCCGGTGGCGGTGACGCGGGCACCGAGGTCGGAACGCACGGGGACGGATTCAGCACCGTTCCAGCCGGCGTTTTGCCAGGCTGATTCGCGTGCCTGCATCCACATGACGTTACCGGTCAAGGTGTTTATCTCGCCGTTGTGCGACACCATGCGGAACGGTTGGGCGCGCTCCCAGGTGGGGAAGGTGTTGGTCGAATAGCGCTGATGAAAGACGGCAACCGCGGTTTTGTAGAGTGGGTGTCGGAGATCGGGATAGAAATCCGGCAAGTGATTTGCCGTCACGAGTCCTTTGTAGACGATGGTGCGGTGAGACAACGAAGGGATGGCAAATCCCGAAAACCCGCGCTGCTGGCCGATTGCTTCCATGTCGCGGCGGAGCAGGTAGAGGCTTCGTTCGTAGCGTTGCGCATCGACGACTGCAGTCTGCGGGACGATGAAGCATTGTTCGATGGCGGGGCATGACAATGCAGCGCGATCACCGAGGACGGTGGGGTTGGTTGGCACCGTACGCCAGTGAATGATATCGAGTTTGAGTTTTTGGGCAGCAGCAGAGAACAAGCTGCGTATCGTCGCGCGCACTGATTCGTCACGAGGCAAAAACACCATACCCACCGCAATGTGTTGTGTATCGGCAGAGATGCTGTGGCTGGCCAGTTCGTGCGCAATCAATGCAAGTGGCAACTGCGTGAGGACGCCGGCGCCGTCACCGCTTTTTCCATCTGCTGCGACCGCTCCTCGGTGCTCCATATTTGCCAACGACTGCAACGCCATCGCAAGGACGTCGTGTTGTGGTGTGTTGTTGAGGCGTGCCACAAAACCAATACCGCAGGCATCGTGTTCAAATCGTGGATCGTAGAGTCCGCGCGCAGATGGGAGGCGTGATGATGGCATAGTTGCTCCTTCGCAGAACAAAGGGGTAAAAAAACCAGCAAAACACGTCTTCGTGTTGCTGGTGCATCGTCGCAGGTATGAGGGGAATGGTTCAATAGTACATACATGCACAATCATTGTCAAGCAGAGAACAAGGGAATGTAATCTGGCTTTTATGTATCCGTGAAGGGCTGGTTTTCGTCTGTATGGCAGACAAAAAACTTCTTCCCCGTAGGGTCTGCTTACGCAGAGTTTGGCGCAGAACAGACGCTACGGGGGGACGAACGCACGGGGAGTTCGTATCACTGCGTGTTCGTTTCAACACGGCAGAGACCAAAGGGAGGGAAAACTCAGACGGACCCGTAAGCGGATTCTCCGTGTTGTGAAGCGTCGAGACCTTCGGTTTCTTCGGCTTCGCTGACGCGGATGCCGATGGTCGCGTCGATGATTTTGAGCAAGACATAGGTCACTCCACCGGCGTAGGTGGCTACCACGAGTACTGCTACGAGCTGTGTCAGTAATTGCTGCGGGTTGCCATACAGCAGACCATCAGCGCCGGCGGCGTTGACTGCTTTTGTAGCAAATACACCGGTCAACAAGGCACCGACGATACCGCCGACCCCGTGCACGCCAAAGACGTCGAGAGCATCGTCGACACGACCACGGACAATGTATTCGGTGACCCAGAAGCAGACTGCGCCGGTGCACAAGCCGATGAGCACTGCGGCCATCGGTGTGACAAAACCAGCTGCGGGTGTAATCCCTACGAGACCTGCGACGGCACCAGCCGATGCCGCCAGAACACTGGCTTTCCGGTGGCGAATCCAACTGGCCGCCAACCAGGCCAGCATGCCTGCAGCTGCAGCAATGTGGGTGGTGACAAACGCGCTGGCTGCCAGTCCGTTTGCAGCGAGGGCACTCCCCGCATTGAAGCCAAACCAGCCGAACCACAAGAGACCAGTGCCCAGCAGCGTCAGTGTGGCATTGTGCGGCTGCATCGAGTCTTTGCCGTAGCCGAGTCGTTTGCCCAGTACGAGTGCGCAGACCAGGGCGGACACACCCGATGTGATGTGCACAACCGTGCCGCCAGCGAAATCGAGTGCGCCCATGGTGCGGATCCAACCACCCACGCCCCAGACCCAGTGAGCGACTGGTGCATAGACGAGTGTGGCCCATGCCAGTGCAAAAATCGCAAATGCCCCGAAGCGCTTACGCTCCGCGAAGGCTCCCGAGATCAGCGCTGGTGTGATGACAGCGAACATCATCTGAAAAATCATGAAGGCGGCATGGGGAATCGTAGGAGCATAGTCGACGTTTGGCTCTACCCCAACCCCTTTTAGCCCGATCCAGTCGAAGCCCCCAATGAAGCCGCCGATGGTCGGTGCAAACGAGAGTGAATAGCCCCACAGAACCCATTGCACGCTGATAAGTGCCAAGATAAAAAAGCTGTGCATCAGTGTAGAAAGGACGTTTTTTTGTCGAACCAGACCACCGTAGAAAAAAGCCAAGCCGGGGGTCATCAACATCACCAACGCAGCGGCGACGAGGACCCATACCGTATCTGCACCGTTGATTGCATCCATGGTTGCCTCCATTTTCGTTAAAAAAAGAGAATGCTATCGCGTGGTACCGCGTGTGGTGCGTCGTTGCAGACAGCGAAACCGAAAAATCGAAAATGACAAATCATCGTTGTGCGGCGTTGCAAAACGTAATTGGTCTTCTTCGAGATATGCATTGAATCAGTTTGTGGAAGTGTGGGGGTGAGCAGTACATGCTCCGGGGCGGAGTGCCCCGGAGCGGTGAACAGAGTTAGGCGTCGTAGTACATGAAGAATTCGTATGGGTGTGGGCGCAAGGCGATGTTGACGATATCCTTCGTGCGCTTGATGTCGATGAAGGATTCGAGCAAGTCCTTGGTGAACACACCGCCCTTGAGCAAGAACTCATGGTCTTCTTCGAGGGCAGTCAAGGCTTCACCCAAACTGCCTGGGGTGCTCTTGATGTGGGATTTTTCTTCGGCGGACAACTCGTAGATGTCGACGTTGAGTGCCTCGGGTGGCTCGATTTTGTTCTGAATCCCGTCGAGACCGGCCATCATCATGGCAGCGAACGCCAGGTATGGGTTGGCGGTTGGGTCGGGGAAGCGGACTTCGACGCGGCGCGCCTTGGGTGAATCGGAGTAGGTCGGGATGCGGATGGCAGCCGAGCGGTTGCGCACCGAGTAGACCAAGTTGATGGGTGCTTCGAAGCCTGGGACCAAACGACGGTAGCTGTTGGTGGTTGGGGCACAGATGGCCAACAAGGCTGCTGCATGCTTGAGCACACCACCAATGTACCAGCGGGCTGTGTCGGACAACAACGCGTATTTGTCCTTGTCGAAGAACAACGGCTTGCCGTTCATCCAGAGGCTCTGGTGGACGTGCATACCCGAACCATTGTCGCCAAAAATTGGCTTTGGCATGAAGGTAGCCGACAAGCCGTGTTCTTTGGCGGTCGTGCGTACGACGTATTTGTACTTCTGAAGCTGGTCGGCCATCTTGAGCAGCGTATCGAAGCGCATGTCGATTTCGCACTGACCTGCAGTGGCGACTTCGTGGTGGTGCAATTCGATGTCGATGCCGATGTCGGCCATCTTGAGGATCATTTCGGAGCGGATATCCTGCAGGGTGTCGGTCGGTGGGGTTGGGAAGTAGCCTTCCTTGTAACGCACGCGATAGCCCTTGTTGCCGCCTTCTTCTTCTTTGCCGCTGTTCCAGATGCCTTCGGGGCTGTCGAGGAAGTAGTAGCCGGAGTTCGGCGTCTGGTTAAAACGCACGTCGCTGAACAAAAAGAACTCTGCCTCGGGACCGAAGTATGCCGTATCGGCAATGCCGGTCGTCTTCAGATATGCTTCGGCCTTTTTGGCGACGTTGCGTGGGTCGCGGGAGTAAGGCTTGCGCTCGAGGGGATCAATGACGTCGCAGATGAGGACCAAGGTTGGGATTTTGAGATACGGGTCAATGAACGCTGAGCTTGGGTCTGGAATCATCAACATGTCAGACTCGTGGATAGCCTGGAACCCCTTGATGGAAGAACCGTCGAACCCGAGGCCTTCGATCATCATCTCTTCAGTGAGTCGTGATGCCGGCAGTGAGTAGTGCTGCCAACCGCCGAACAAATCCGTGAAACGGGTGTCGACGATGAGGATGTTTTTGTCCTTGATGAGTTGAAGAACTCCCTTTGCGTCCAGTGCCATGTCTGTGCTCCTCATGCATGTCGTACAGTCCGCGACAATCGCGGTGCTGCCTTCGCCTCAGCAACGACTCATCTTTGAGTAGTTTTTTGAATATGAGAAGTATAGAAGAATCCGGGCACTGTCGATAGCGGAAAATGCACGAATCATTTTGTGTCTATTTGTGCAAAATGTCTAAAGAAATGCTATAGTGCGTCGTAAATACTTTTGGCGTACATTTATATATGACATTTTGCACAAATTAGTCAAAAAAAGCGCGGAGTTCATCGAGGTAGATGGTGCCAGCAGCGCCGCTGCCATCGGGGATATCGTCAAAGACGAGGGCCTCAAATGTTGCCGGTTGATGCAGGATCCCGTCGCTAGGATCTATCTGATCCCAACTTGCGAAGCGTGCAGGAATGGGTGAGCAGACGGTGCGCCACCCACTTGGTCCACTCAACCCGAGGACAAGTTGGACGCGTTTTTTGTCGCTCCCACGGAGCCATACTTTGATTTGTGCACTGGTATTGTCCCCCCATACATTGAGGCAGATGCGTTGTGTTCCTAGTGGTAGTGGTGCGTGATGCCAACGGCGAAAGACCAGATATTGATTCCCACGGTACGGGAATGCATAGCGGAGAGCGGCTGATGTAGTGCCGTCTGTCGCGCGATTTTGGGATGGGAACAAAACACCGTGGTGTTCATCGCCGCGAACCCAGATGTTATTTGGCCCTTCGAAGCCGAGAACGAGGTGCCCCCGAGATGGAGCAGGGAGGAGCCGCTGTTGTGTTTGCATTGCCTGGAAGGCGACGGCGGCTGGTTTCGGGTTGGTCATGTCGTCAGGGCCATCCCCCCATGCATATAGTCCGTACGGATTCCGCTGCTCGTCCTTCCAGCTATACCAAAAAATGTGCGAGACTCCGCTCTGCCAGAGTATGGGCATGGCAGCTACGAGGTATGTGGCTTGGAGGGCGGGTGTCATCACAAATGGCGGGTCGCGGTCGCTGTGTCCACTCCCCCAGCCCAGCTCGGTGACCCAGATTGGTTTGGGTCCGTAGCGTTCCAGGAGCGGTGCAAGGAACTGCACAGCGTCATCGAGGCTTGCGTCGCGCGGGTCTGTGGGATTGACATAGGGATGGATGGCAATGATATCGACGTCGTTCCAGAGGCCGGCTGCTGCTGCTGCAGAGAGGAATTCTGGTGAAAAAGGATTTACACCGGCAGCGACGAGTTGCACTTCGGGTGCAACTCGTGCGATTGCAGCTGCAGTGACATGGACGAGGTTTGCATATGCCCGGGGGTCCGGAGCCGGGAACCAAAAGTGCGGGTTATCTGGTTCATTCCAGATTTGCCAGTACTGAATCTGTCCGCGATACCGAGACACGGTATGGGCTGCCCATGCGGCAAATTGCTGCGGATTGGGTGCAGCGAAAGAGTTGTCATAGGGATCGTCGTTTCGATCGGGAGTCGCCCACCCAGGAGGATGACCGAGCACTCCGAGGATCTGTATTCCTTCTGAGCGCAGCGCAGTAACCGTGGTATCGGTGAATGACCAGTCATACGCATCGGGGGTGCGTTGGATGCGGTACCAATGGAAGTCTTCGCGGACCCAGCCGGTCATGCTTGATGCCACGAGGCGACTCTGTGACACAATGGCATTCCGATTGTGTGAACGACTCGCGAAGTGGGTGTTGACCCCGAGGATAGATTGCGGCGGTGATGGGACTGTGCCGCGACTCATGTGTGGCGGGATAGCGGCCCAACTGGTATTCCAGATAAGGATGAGTGCACTGCACAGACGCATAAGGTGATTACGGAGTATTGACATAGAGTGTATTCATCGTTTGTAGGGCATGGAGCGTACCCGCTGCGTCGCGTATCTGCATACCGTGTACAGCGGAACTGCCGGACCGCACTGCAGTGAGACGATACCGGATGCGCCAGACCCCAACTTGTGGTTCACGCAGAGAAAACACATAGCCTGCGCCGGATTTTTGTACCGAAAAACCATTCGGGAGCGATAGAAGGTTCAGTTCTGTCAGTGCAGGTACGGGGAGCGTGATGCGTACGTACGGTAGTGCTGCCAAAACGACCACATCGCTGACCACGGTAACCGATTGGTCAACGCTCAGTCGAGACAGATGCACGAGCTCCGTTCCTTGGTCGGTATACACGTGCTGCCGTATGACTGCCGATCGAGTTGGGGGCTTCGGATCGCGCGGATAATCGATGCCGATGATCACGGGACGATCGCTCCAGATACTCGTGTTCCCACGAATGCGCTGTGCAGACAAAACTGATTGTGTGGTGAGGAGATGCCCAGAACTATCGGTGACGGTGATTCGTTGGCTATTGGTGAGTTCGGGGAAGAGAACATTGCGCATGTGCCAGGCACGTGCATTGGCAATGGCATCACCCCAGCCGCCGACACCACGCAGACTCAGTAAGAAGGAGCGACAAGCCACAAGCAGGGCTGGGTCAGCTTGTGCTTGTGCCAGCGCTGCTACGACGAGCATGTTTTGGGCAGCGAGGGAATGGAGCCCTGACGTGGCCGGATCGACCGCCCATTGCAGACCTCGTGAGGCTGGAAGCGCACGATTTGCGAGTGTCTTCAGAATCGGGCGGGCGTCTATGTCAGGGTAGAGCGGGGCACTGAGTAGGATTGCTGCGAGTCCTTCATTCCCGAGCGTATCACGGAGTGCCGAAAGGGAACGCATCGCGTCGTCGTCTCGCACTCCTTGCAGTGATAACGCATAGACGGCGAGTGCACGCTCGGCGAGTGGGACGATAGGATTGTTGGCTGCGCTCCGGAGTAGGGGGATGATCGGTACTATGCGGTTTTGGTGATCAGATAGATGACTCAGTGCAATGACGACATCTAATGTCAACAATGTATCTACGGTCGATACGTCTTCGTACCCCCAACCGCCGTTTTGAAGCTGAGCTTGTAAAAGTGCACGAGTGAGGGAGCTTGTGTCGTGCCGTTCGCTTCGCAACCAGACGAGGTGTGCGAGATGTGCGACGGTTGGTGTGGCGAGATTGTCGTCATCGAGCGCAGTCGCAACGTCTGCAGCACTGCGCAAGACATCGAATGATGTATCAAGCCGTCCGGATTCGAGTGTTGTCCGCCCCGTCAAGAAAAACCCATCGGTACTCGTCGTTACCAATGGTGCATGTACGTTGGGCTTCCAGAGTGTATGGGTATCATCGTTGGAAGATATATCCACCGATGGCTGATCACGAAGCACGCGCATGTTCCATGCAACGTTCACTGTACCTTCGTCGGTAGCAACGCCCGTGTAGGTCGGGAGAGGATCGGTGATGAGCAATGCGTTCGCATCGAGCTGTAGGGTTATGCGCTCCCCCGCTGTGAGCCCCGAGATGGAATAGCGGACAGGAACGACATCGCCGATAGACACCGTTTGCGGAGCATCGATGGATGCGATTCGTTGGGTGCGCAGCACGCTGCGCTGCGTGATGACGCGCTGGCAATAGGGATGTGCAATGATTGCACGGATATCTCGCATGTCGTCTGTACTCGTGTCTGCAAAAAAAACATCGAGGATGCCATCTGCAGGAACAGTGAGGTTCGTGCGCCATTGCGATTCACCGGTAGCGGGATTGGTGACAGCCAGCGTGGCGGAACTGTCTGGTGGTGCAGTGAGTGTGACACGTATCCGCTGGAGCGATTCCCTGCGGGTAGTCACGGAGGCAGTTGTGCACAACGCATCGCTGATCCGTAAAACGCCTGTTCGAGCTGTGTTCGTACGGGTGGCATAGCCATAGTCTATGGTGGTGGTATTGGTAATGCCGGTCGCAAGAAGGACGCCATTGACAGATCCTTCTGTCCAACCATGTTGTATTCCATCGTCACGCATACTGGCGATGAGGATGCGTTCCGTCTGCGGTGCGCGTGTAAGGAAGGGTATGGGTTGATCCCGAGGGATGAATGGGAGTGGTGTCAGAATGTCACTGCTCTTAGGCAATTCGCCCACGTGGAGTGTCGTTCGGGCGGTCAATCGTCCAGCGCGCATCACGACGAACCATTGGCCCATCGGCAATGCGAGGGATGTTGTGACTGTTCCGGATGCGTCAGGCAGTAGTGTACGAATGATTTGGATGTTGTCTGCGACATCCCGAACGGTCACGTCAATGGGTGGGTACGTCGGTGCGGTATTCCGCGATGTGAGCTGTGCGCTGAGTGTAAATGGGACCCCTGCGTCATACCAATTGGCGGCTGATTCGATACCGAACGAAGCATCGGGAAGTGGGTGAATGATGGCTCGCTTGTGGTCAGTCATGATGATGAGCTCTTCATCAGACACCGTGTCAGGTATATTTGCGCGACCATTGCTATCTGTCTGAACCGACGCATATGTCGAGCCGTCCTGCCAATAGATTGTGGCACCAGCCACAGGGCGCTGTGCAATGTCACTGATACGAAGGAGATTCACTATTCCAGCGGGCGAACGTGTTCGTTCACTGTTGATTGCCATTGGTATGGAGGGCGTAATCAACACAGATTGCGTGCGCCGCTCGGTAGCAGTTGAACAACTCATCACTGCAATCCCTGGTTTTTCATCAATGGGGATGCGTAACGTCGTGTTTGCAATTCGTTGGCCGATGTTCCACGAAATCGCTCGCGAACTGATAAGCGCACCGGATGCATTCGTCATGGCGACAGTGGCTGCCAGCGAGTCCGTAGTTTGACTGCGTGCACATGCAACGGGTATTGATTCACCGGCGGCCAACAATGATTTGGCACTGAGCAGGTCAATCTGCAGTGGGACAGCAATTTTTTGGTTGACGACGCGTTCGACAATATCATACGGTGGCGTTGTGTCGACAATCATGGCGGGAACGTCTGGTGTCATTGTGGTGGTTTGCCAGATGCCTTCTGCATCTGCTGTGCCGAAGGTTTTGACAACACCTGCCTGATAGACTTCAAATCGATGCGGAGGCTCGTCCGCACCGAGTGGAGTTCCCACGACGAATGCGTTGCCGACGGTGAGTGCATAGAGTGCCGCAGGACGGATACGAATAAAGCGAATGTCGACTGCTCCTTTCGTGTCGACGACACGGGCCAAGACGACACGCGCGCCGATTGACTCTGGGACAACAGATTGTATGTCGATATTGAATGATGGTTCTAGCTCGGTCGTGATGGGTATCGACGCAAACGGAAGTATTCCGTACCGGGTGGGATCATACACGGCAAAATCTGCAGGGGTGAGTGCTCGCACACGCGCGAGTGTCGCGGGCGAGAGTTCCGTCAGTGTCAGCACTGCAGTGGTGTGTGGGGCGACGTTTATGCGTATGATCCCCGCAGCAGAACTATCGAAGATGTCTCGTGCTGATCCGGGCAATGCGAGCTGCGTGGCACGAGGATCGATTGCGAAGGTCTGGATGATGTCTGCAGGGAGGAAATTACCGGCCATGCTCCGGAGTGATGTATCGACACGCAGGACCGGAGCAGTTTGTGTTGCCCAAACGCCTTGGATGCGAATATCGTTGCCATTGACTTCAATGCGGGCTGGGCGAATCGGCTCAGGAGAAAAATGGATTGCTGCTGCAGCGGTGCTCCTGTCGAGCGGTGCGTTAAATACCAACCGTAATTCCCTGTTCGCCTGCAACGGTTGCCCATTTGGTGGGGTTTGAGCGACCAACGCCAATGCGGGCGCGGTGTGGAATTGTGTCACCGTTGAAATACGTTGACTGCCGATGTCCGTAAACGTCACCGTATAGCCACGGTCGTAGAGCCATCCATTGACGGGTCGAATCGTCAGTAAGCTCGCCCCTTCTGCCCCAACCTGCACATCGAAGGTGACGTCAGTGGGCGGATAAATCTGCACAGCACTGCGTACCGTCGTGACGTCGAGGGTCCCAGACAGTGTCACAACCAATACTTCGTTGCTTCCGACAGCGTTTGCACCGTCCGGCGGTGTGATGGCATTGAGCGAATGAGATTGTGTGGTGAATGTGCGGGTGAGTGCACTATCGAGGGTTCGTCCATTACTGTCGCGGATGGTCGCTGGAACCGTCACGCTGTACTTCTGATTCGGCGTATAGTCAGTACTCGAGAGTGCAAGCGTCTGCGTATCGAGCCACTCTTGGGTCGTGCTAATGTTCGGTGAAATCTGTAGCAACGGCTCTGCGAGTGGGATTTGAACGGCTGTTTGGGGCACCATCTGCTGTGTGAACCGAACCACGACGAGACTGTCGGTAGGGACATCGGAACTCAAATGGGCCGGCAAAAACTGCGTGATTCGTAACACTGCGCGTGTATTGAACTGCATGCTCCATGGTTCGACGGGGAGGAATGTCGCACTTCGGGCTGGGTAATCGAGCAAAATGGCATACGGGCTATCGGCAATCCAGCTCGCCCGTGGAAGTATCGTGAGCTCGGTGCCGCGTGCATTCCAGGCGAGTTCCACTGCCGTCGCGGGGGTGATGGTGAGTGCCGAGGCCACACTCGCTGTGTCCATTGGGTGTGAAAAAACTACGCGCAGCGGTTCTTGCAGACCAATGACTGTCTGCGCCGATGCGGGCTGTCCGATAATAGCTATCGATTCCCGATAGAATTGAAAAGCCAACAACGCGACCATCATCATGGTCGCAAACATGATGAGCGTGGTGCGCAACACAATTATCCAGAGCCGGCTTGCTTGGCGCAGGAGCGCCAACGCGTTCTGCATGGAATGCTCCTGACGAGCGTGGATTCAGTCACGATTGCATTTTTGTTTTAGCGCATTGATATGCGCTATTTGTACATAGTATAGCACGCAGGTCGCTCATACCCTGTGCAGTGAGTTCACAATTCAGAGGATAATGAGGGGAGCGCATACGAAAGTACCAAAATGACAGAACTGAATGTAGAGACACTCCTGCACGCCTACGCCAAAGGAATTTTTCCGATGGATAACAACGGTGTTTTGGAGTGGTATAGACCGAATCCGCGGGGGATTATCCCACTCGATGAGCGTTTTCACATTCCCGGACGATTAGCCCGCACGATTCGTTCGGGGAAGTACCGGACAACCTGTGACAGCGCGTTCCGCGACGTGATGCGTGAGTGCGCCGAACCACGCACTGAGGCACCGACGAGTTGGATTAGTGAACGTTTCATAGATGTCTACGCAGAGCTCCATCAGCGGGGCTATGCCCACAGTATAGAAACGTGGCGCGATGACACATTGGTCGGCGGCTTGTATGGAGTGGCGCTCGGTGGTTTGTTTGCTGGCGAAAGTATGTTCAGCCGCGACCGCGATGCGAGCAAAGTCGCCCTGGTTGCACTGGTCGGACGACTCCGCAAGAACGGTTTTGTCTTACTCGATACACAATGGGTAACTGAACATTTATCGCAGTTTGGCTCCTACTGGATGCCGGGTTCGCTCTATAAAGTTATATTAGCAAAAGCGCTGCGCACCGAAACGACATGGCTCTAGTACGCCAAAAAGTGTGCAACTAGGGGTTGTCTTGCATAGCCGTGGCAATCAGTGCATCTGCCCATTGTGCGATGGCGGCTGCCGGGATTGCATACCCGATTCCTTCGAAGCTGCCGGTGCTACTCTGGATTGCGGTGGTCAATCCGAGTACTGCGCCAGTACGATCAATCAATACGCCGCCCGAACTGCCGGGATTGAGGACAGCGTCGACTTGAATCATGCCATCAAGGGTCGCCGAATCAGTCCGGAGTTCGCGGTTGACTGCACTGATGGTACCGAGTGTCATGCTCTCGTGCAGCCCATACGGGCTCCCAATGGTCATGACCCACATCCCGGTCGCGGGACTACGCTGGCTGAGTGTAAGTGGACCGACCGGTGCAGGTGAATCGAGGGCGAGAACGGCAATGTCATGTTCGCTGTCACGACCGATGACAGTCGCGCTAATGACACTGGATTCGCTCAGACGGATGCGATAGACGTCGGCACCGTCTACCACATGGGCATTTGTCACCACATGACCCTGGTCGTTGTACAAAAATCCACTCCCCTGTGACAACATGAATGCAGACCCGCTCTTCATGCCATCGACCGTTGGATGCACGAACGGCAATTCGATGCTCACAACAGCGGGGACGCTCTGCGCGTAGAGGTCCATTATTTCGGCCTCTAATGCCGCAATCGATGCTTGTTGGGCGGCGCTTCGGGTGGCGATTGCTGGTCTGGTGGGGAATGGCGTCAGCGGCAAATGGCGACTGTAGGTCGTCGGCACGGCCGTCGGTGTGACTCCCCAGCTGATGCGGGCGTCGGGGCCAAGATTTGCTTCGAAGCGGGTGGTACAGGCGCTGAGCAGCACTGCAATGACACCAAAACACACGAACGTCTGCTTCATCATCGTTCCTTCCAGAGTTGTGTCAGTGCGGGAACAAGTGTTGTGTGAGTGTAGCCGACTATATCGGGATTGAGGCGATTGGAGTGCATTGTTTGACCATTGAGGAGGAGTGCATCGGCCATTTCGCCAAAGAGCAGCCGGAGTGCAAATGCGGGAACCGGCAGCCAATTGGGGCGATGGAGTGTGGCTGCGAGCGCGGCACTGAATGTATGATTATCGACAGGTTGTGGTGCAACGGCGTTATATGCGCCTTGTGCTTCAGGATGATCAATGAGCCATAGCAGCAGGGTGATGAGGTCGTCACGATGAATCCAGGCGATGGGTTGCGTCCCACTCCCGACATGCCCGCCCACCCAAAGACGGAACGGGAGTGCCATTAGCGGCAAGGCACCGTCGATAGTGTCGAGGACGACGCTGGTTCGGACGACGGCCACACGCATGCCGAATTGTTCAGCATCCATTGCAGCGGCCTCCCAGGCGACACACAATTGTGCGAGGTAGTCGCTCCCAGGTGAGGAATCTTCGTCGACATCATAGCGAGCTGCGCGATAGCCATAGTAGCCACTTCCCGAAGAAGAAATGAGTCGTGTTGGCGGGGTCGTCATTGTCGCGCACGCAGCTACTAAGTATTGGGTGGCGGGGACGCGACTTTGCCACAGATTGTGCTTGTACGCATTGGTCCAACGCGTTCCCGCAATCGACGCGCCTACCAGGTTGACAATGGTGTCACAGCCTGTCAGTGCGGCTGCGGTGGCGTGGGTATCTTGTGGGTTCCAGAGCGCTGGAGTGACACCGACCGGGAGGGTTGATGGTGCCGATGGGGTGCGGCTGAACGCAACCACGGTGTCTCCGCGGGCGATGAGCGCGCGAGTAAGAGCTTTCCCAATCAAACCGGTTGCTCCGGTGATGGCAATACGATGTGACACGTGTCGTTCTTTCAGGTAGGGCTTAGCCGTGCCGACGCATGCCAGGATAGACGCTACAAAAAAACATCCCGGCGGTCGTGCCAGCCAATGCGCCGTTGAGGAGCAGGACCTCATACGATGCGGTCGGCCAAAAGCGAATTTCGAGCCACCAGAGGGCAAACGGCAGGATTGCCAGCAAAAATCGGAGTGCGGTGGGAAGACGGAACCAAGCTGTGATGGCGCTCGGCGCGGTATGGCGCGTAGCAATGAACCAGCCCAACCAGAGCCCAATGGTCGCACCCCAGCAGCGTGTACATACTGCCATCGGTGCTCCCAACAGCTCATAAGATTTGAGAGGAGTGGGGCAGACGTATGTCGTCAACAGACTACGCGCAATCCAGCCAAGTTCCGTCATAATGGGCAGACCTGTTGCGATGAACAGTGCTGCGATTGGCGGTCCAAAGAACAAAATCGAGAGAAAAACCAGGTACGGCCAGCGTGGCCAACTGCGTGCATATGGTGTTGCGGTGAATGGTGCTTGCATGTTATTGGAAGTCTCGTTTGAGGCGTGCGTATGCGACGATGAGGAGCTGGATTTTGCGCAACAGAGTGACATAGGCACGCTTGGTGAAAACATCGTAGTCGGCACTGTGGATGCTATCGAGGATACCACGGTAGATGGTGGCCGCAGCAGCAATTGCGAGACTGCTGTCTGGATTGAGCAAGCCCACGCCGGGCCATGCGGCTTCGTAGAGGGCGTGTGCGCGAGCGCTCTGGAATCGCATCATTGCCTTGAACTGTGGACTGCGATTACGCTGGAAGATGTCTTTGTCACTCAAGCCATACCGTTTGAGTTCTTGTTGCGGGATGTAGACGCGGCCACGATTGGCGTCTTCGCCGATGTCGCGCAGAATATTCGTCAGTTGCAGCGCAACACCCAATTTGACAGCATAATCCACAGCTTCGTCGACATAGCCGATGATCTGCATCGAAATCAGTCCAACTACCGACGCAACCCGATAGCAATACAACCACAAATCATCAAACGATTCATAGCGTGTCACCGTCAAGTCCATGGCGATACCTGCCAAGAGTTCATCGACCAATTCCTGCGAGATATCGTAGGTCTGAACGGTATCGTTCCATGCAATGAGCACGGGGTTGTCGGCAGGTGAGGTGCGGTTGTGCACCAATGATACCCAGTGAGCGAGCGCCTGCGAAGCCGTTCCTTCTGCAGCCTGGTCGACGATATCGTCACTCGTGCGACAGAATGCATACAGCGCACGAATCGCACGTCGTTTCGTTTCGGGGAGGAGACCTGTTGCGAAGTAAAAGCTTTTCGAATGGAGTCGTGTAATCTCGTCACAGATTCCATATGCTGCATCGCGCTCGTGCGGTGTGATGACGATTTTGGTGGAATTGATTCGATGGTGTTCGGTGTGTTCGATGAAGTGTTTGAGAGTATCGAGCAGTGCGGCTGCATCGCCGGCAGGTGGACGCAGGACATCGCTCGTGTTTTGGTTACTGACCATCGTGTTCCTGACCCTATGTATCCATGCGTGAAGCGAGTATTCGTCGCTGATTATTTATGAAATATCGCGAATACCTCTATTTTACCCGAATTCTCGCACCCGTTGGTTGAATTTATCCTGCAAGGACAGTACTCACGTGCTCTACAAGTTCGCGGGCATCATGACCGAAAAAATGCCCTGGCATCGTGGTTTGCAGCTCGGGATTGACATTGAAAATGCGTCCACCATACCCGAATTTTGTGGCAGGGAATTGTGCTGTGACCGCTTGTGCGACATCGAGAAGCGATATTGCAGCATCAATTGTTGTTGCTGAAATGAGTACCATTGCGGGATTTATTTTGGAGATTGCTTCGAGCAAATCGGATTTTGGTACACGTGCACCCAAATAGACGACCCGATATCCACGCCGCGATAGAAACAGGCTGGCGTACAGGATACCTAGATCGTGAAGCTCTGTCGGTGCACACGCGACAATGATGGTGGAATTGAGCGCAACCGACTCGAAAATATTTATCAGACTGGACAGTTTCCGACGAATGAATTCAGTGGCAAAGTGTTCGCTGGCGATGTTGATTGAGCCATTGTGCCAGAGGTCGCCGATGTCGACCATCGTTGGTTGAATGAGTTCGAGGAGAACTTGCTCGAACTGGTGCATCGAAAAAGCCTCGCTCAGAATGCGTTCGGCAGTGACGGAGTCGAAACTCACCAACGCTTTGGTCATTTCAATAACCATCTGATGTAAGTTACGCACGGTCGTCAGCGAGGCGATTGCTTGTTCGGGTTCTTCTTCGAGGACGTTGCTCAGCATCAGCACTGCATGGCTGATGTTTACGCCTTCGGCGGTGCGATCACGGAGCCAACGAATGACTTCTATATCGCGCTCAGAATACAATCGATGCCCGCCTTGGGTCCGCTGCGGACGGGGGACCCCATAGCGGCGCTCCCAGGCACGGAATGTGTCGGGAGGGACGGTTGTTTCGATAGCAACTGCTTTGGTATTGAATATAGGTGTGGCAGAGAGTTGCACGAGCGAAGGTGGTGATTCCATGTCTTCATCTTTCCCTGCAATATGTTAATACAACACCCTACCACGTTGCAAAGATTTTGTCAAAGCTTTTTCGAGTTTTTGCACAGGAATGGAAACAATAGCACAGTGCACCAAAAGAATTAGCGCAATCGGGCGACGACGATGGTATTGATGGTCCCGAGCTGCGTTTTCATGGCTTCCCAAGTGACCCCACGATTTGCGCTGTACCAGAGCGTTCCCGCCTTGTCTGCACCCCATAACCGATCTGGGTGGTATGTGGTATTGGTCAACAATGTCAATTCTGGTGCGTCAGCGATGCATTGCCAGTCGGCCTCGTATGCCCACAGGGTGCGTCCATCGCTACAGACGATCCGTGGTGCGGTGTCACTACAGACCGCGATGACGCGGGCCGAAAAGGGTGCGGGCTGGATTGTAGTACCGTTGATAGTCCACACACCAGACAGTGATACCCCCACAATATGGGCACCGTCGTGACTGGCAGCCCGCTGGAACCATGGTTCGTCGGATTGCCACGACGCACCGCCGTCAATGCTCGTGTGCGCACGGAGTGTCGTCGACAGTGTGAGGACGTCGTTGGTGGCGGCAATGCGGTCAGCTGGTGCGATGCGGCGCCAGTTTTCGCCGGAGTCGGTGCTGAGGATGGCATCGCTGTCGGTGCGTGCCAGGATGGTCGTGGGGGTCGTGCGTGAGGCCGCAAAAGCCGTGATGCCGAGTTCGATGGGGTCGCCCCAGTGTTGCCCGCCGTCGGTGCTTTCGTAGAGGTTCTCGGCATCGCTACAGAGGACGTGCGTCGGATCACCGGGCTTGGCCCAGACTGCGACGATGTCGCTCCCGGGTAATGAATGCCCGCTACGGAGCCAACGACCGATACCGCCCGGATTGCTGAACTGGAGCAATCCGGTGTCGGTCCCGACAAACAACAGTTCTGCTTTGGCCATAGAATCCTCGCTGTATTAGGAGCGCCGTAGCGCCCGGATGGTCTGGACGATGCCGGTCTGTTGGCGGTCGATCAGCGCCCAACCGGCGTGGGTGAGTGCGGTCGGGATGTCGTCAGTGCCAAAGAGGGTAATGCCCCCAAGCCCGAGCAACCGTGGACTGTGGGCGCTGGTCCGGAGCAGGTGCATGCTGTAGAACGTCGCTGCAGGGGTGCTGATGCGGGCGACCTCGGCCCAGATACGGGGGAGGTCCTCCATCTCGTTGAGTGAACCGCCGATGAGGGTGCAATCGACGCTGGCTGTGGCCAATGGGAGTGCCCGCGCGTCGGCACGTACATAGGTAATCGGCAGATTGGCTGCCACGGCTCGGCGTTGGGCGTCGATCAGCATGGGGAGTGACCGATCGATGCCGATGACTGTTGCCTGCGGGTGCTGTTGGGCTGCGGTGCGCGCATACAGCCCGTTCGAACAGGCCAGATCAAGGATGACGTGTGCATCGTTGGGGATGGCTGCGGCCACTGCTGGGAGCTCACGGCTATAGGGGAACGGTTGTCCACTCAGGATCGACAATGAGCGTGGTCGCCACAGGCGTTCGTAGGCCCAGGCGGTGATACGCCACTCGTTGCTCCAGGCAGCGATGCTCTGTGGTCGTGGGGCACCCAGCAGATCGATGACGCCGCCATGTACCGGGAATGTGTGGGCATTGGTGCAGACGACGGCATGCGCTGGGTTGCCGGGTGCCCAATCGATGGCTGCGCCGCAGGTCGGGCAGACGATGCATGTGGGGATGGTGGTGTGCATCAATAGCGTGGAATCGTCGGGTCGATGCGGGCAGACCAGTCGTCGATGCCGCCGTCCATGGTGGCGACGTTGGTATAGCCGTAGCGACTCGTCAGGGCGGCAGCGACGTGCTCGCTGCGCATGCCGTGGTGGCAGATGACGACGATGGGTGCGTCTTTGGCAAACGACTCGATCCAGCTGGCCGAGGTGCTGATGGGGCAGAGGATGGTGCCTTCGATGCGGGCGATGGCATATTCGTGCGGTTCGCGTACGTCGATGATGATGGTGTCGGGCTGGCTGGTGCGCAGTGCCTGGACGTCGTGGGTGCTGATGTGGCGGTAGCTCATGGTGGTCGTGACTTCTAGACTGTGTGAACGATGCTGTGCTTATTATATGCGCGGATGAAAAACACCCCACGCGCTGCGGCGCGTGGGGTGTGGTCCGGTGGATGATTCGGTTAGTTGGGGATGGTCAGATAGATCTTCTGGGCGGCGTTGCCGCTGTTGGCGACGGGGGCTATGGCCTGGATGTCGATGGCGAACGTCCCGGCTGTCCAGGTTGCCGATTTGGCAGTGAAGCAGCTTTTGATGTTGGCAGTCTTCCAAGCAATGGTAAAGGTAGGATTGCCCGCGAGCGTCCCCGTCGGTGCACCGATGGTGTCGCTGGCACTGTCGCTGACCATGGCGCCATCGCATCGACCGGGAGCGGCGCCGGAGTCACCGTCCATGGCATTGGGGATGTCGGGATAGTACTTGAGGTTGCCGATGTCATAGTAGGCGACGGGCGTAACCGCCTCGCCTTCGATGGCGAGGCGTTGCGGGCGGAATATTTTGATGCACAGGGTCTCATTGGCACTCATATTAATCGATACGCGATTGCTCTGCGAACCGTATTTCGGATCAGTGCCTGCGTATGTGTTGGAGCTGTATACCGCACTCGTACAGGCAGTTGCTGTCGTATTGGTCGTTGTGGCCACTGCCACAATCATCGGGTGACTGATAAAAACAAACGTCGGTGAGGTGACGAATTCGTACTGTTTGCCGTTGGCGGTGGTGACGCGTTGCATGAAGGTGTCTTGGCCGCTGATTTCACAGGTGAGTGTGCATCTGAAGGGATATGCCGACAATCCCGTCACACTGGTCGTGTTCATTTTGCCATTGCCCACGGTCCACTGCACATCACTGCCACTGGTAGGCAATGTGACATACGAGGATGGAGCATAGGGCACGCCGACGCCTCTGAATTCGGTCTTGGTCACAGTGCTGCCACAGACTGCGGTGATGCGTTGGATGGCAAACGACAGAGTATCGGTCAGGGCAATGGCAGTGGTGGTGTTGCTCGACTTATGGACAGTGCCCTCGGCATAGGCATTGACGGTACCCGTGAAGTCGGGTTGGGTCGCCTTGAAGTTGCTGAACAGCGTGAACGAGGCTGCTGATTCACACAAAACGCCAGTGCTGGGCGGGGTCAGCATGCCACTGGTATCGGCGTAGTCGGGGATGGTGTCGCCGTCGTCACTGACGTCGAAGGCGTTGATGATGCCGTCGAGGTCGGCATCGGCACCATCGAGGAAGTCTGCTGCAGCTGTGACCGCTCGTTCTGCGGTGCGGAGCGAGGTGGCTTTGCCGTAGGTGCCGATGCCGTTGGGAACACCTGCCACCGCCGAGACACTGCTCGTGGCAGCGGTGGCGTATTTGGCGGCGGTGTAGGCATAGCCTTGGCCTTTGGATTTGGTTTTGACGGTGATGGCGCCTAGATTGAGTGTCGCCTGGGCTGGGGTCAGTGCTTTGAGTTTGCTCGATACTTTGGTCGAGGCGGCGCGGTTGGCGCTGGCCCAGCTGAGGATGACGGGGCCGAAGTAGTCACCGTCTTTGTCGATGAGATGGAAGCCAATGCCAGCGGGAATTTTGCCGCTGACGAGGGCGATAGGTGATGATGTTTGGTTGAGCATGGTCGTCGCGGTGGTGATTTTCTTGAAAAAGACCACCCGTCCAGTTTTGGACATGCCCAGCAGGGTATAGCCGATGATTTTGGTGCCGCCCACATTGATGTCGCCGGCAGCACCAGTGATGGTTGCTTTGACCGTCAATTGGGCCGAGGTGACGGCTGCCTGTGTCGTTAGGTGGGGGCTGAGGCTGAGCAGTAGGGCACAGACGATGAGCATACTGCGACCAAGCCAGTGGAGACGATGCATGACTGCATCCTTTCTGTCGAGAACGTATTGCCAAACAATTGATTTCGCACAGAGTATAGCAGAAGGTATCTTTGATTGTCTATATAAAAACACGAGAACGGGGATTTTCATACCAAAAAATCGGTGAGAGACACAAAAAACTGCTCCCCCCGCGTATGCGGAAGGAGCAGTCGGTGAACGAAAAGGTTTAGGCGTTGCCGCAGCTGCCACAACCGCCGCCGCTATTGCTGTACTCGTCAGCATCGGCGCCGCCCTCTTCTTTGGAGCGGAACGAGTGACCACAACCACAGCTCGAGGCTGCGTTGGGATTGTCGATTTTGAAGGCGCCCTGGAGCATGTTGTCCTGTTGGAACGAGATGACTGCACCGTCGAGGTAGCGGGCGCTGATGGGGTCAAGCATGACCTTGAGGCCGTGGGCCTCCCAATTGGCGTCGCCGTCGCGGGCTTCGTTGTCGAACGTCATACCGTACTGCAGACCGGAGCAACCGCCGCCGGACACGAACACGCGCAATGCGTAGTCGCTGATGTCGCGCTCGGCCATCATCGCCAACAAGCGCTCTGCAGCAGCTGGCGTAATATTGACTGCGGGCGCCACGGGAACGAACTCGCGGAGCTGGATGTTTTGATCGAGCAATGTCATCACTGACCTCCTTGTGAGAAATTCTGATGAATACGATGTATTCATTCCGTGAGTATAACAGAGAAGTTTGGTACTGACAACCCATGCGTGGGTGCGCATGACAATTCACCGCCAACCACAAACTCGCTCTCGACTTTTTAGAACATATGTGCTAATATTGATACCAACACAGCAAGGAGTCGTGGGTATGCGCACCATTATGCATGTCGATCTCGATGCGTTTTTTTGTTCTGTCGAACAGCGACGCAACCCCACATTGGTGGGCAAGGCGTTTGTCGTTGGCGGGAGTGCAAACGACCGTGGCGTGGTCGCAACGGCGTCGTATGCAGCCCGTGCCTATGGGATCCACGCGGGCACGTCGACGGCCAAGGCCCGGCAATTATGCCCGGACATCATCGTCGTCAAGCCAGACTACACCGCCTATACCGAGGCGGCCCAAGAGGTCATGGAGGTATTGCTGAGCGAGACATCGTTGGTCGAGCAGGCGTCGATCGACGAGGCCTACGTCGACTTGGCCGACATCGAGGAATCAGCGGATGTGTTTGCGCGGCGGGTGCAGTTGCGGGTGGCGACGGAGTTGCGCTTGTCGATATCGTGTGGAATTGCCGGCAACAAGCTGGTCGCCAAGGCGGCCACGGACACCGGCAAAAAACTGGCCCGCGCCGGCAAAATGCCCCATGCCATCTATGTGGTGCCGCCGGGGGGCGAGGCGACCTTCCTCGGGCCGTTGCCGGTCGATACGTTGTGCGGAATCGGCCCCAAGACGACCGAAAAGCTGCACGCCATGGGGGTGATGACGCTGGGCGAGATTGGTTGGACGCGCTGCAGCGACATCCGGGCGGCGTTTTTGGCACGACACGCCGAGGAGCTCATTCGCATGGCGCGGGGCATCGACGAGACGCCGATGGTCTATGCCTATACGGCCAAGTCGTTGTCGCACATGACGACGTTCATGCGCAACGTCGACGATCCTGCCGTCATCGAGAGCACGTTGCTGACCCTGTCGTACGACCTGGCACGGCGCTTGCAACGCAAGAACATGCGCTGCAAGGTGGTCCATTGTCAGATCCGCTGGGACATCCATTCGTCGATTGGGCGGCAGTCGGCGTTGAGCCGGGCCACCAATCAGGGCCCCGAAATCTACGAACGCGCGCGATTTTTGTTGCGGTGTCTGTGGGATCAACGGCGCGAGATTCGGCTGGTGGGGGTAGGGGTAGCGCAGCTGGGCGACTACCCGCAGCAGTTGGGGTTTTGGGATGCGCCGCTCCAAGACATCGCCACCGTGCCGGTGCCGGCCGACCCGGCCGAGGGGCGGGCCATCAAGATTATCGAGGACGCCGAGCAGTACATGGGCAAGGCGTTGTCGACGCACCGCATGGCCAATATGGTGGCCAAGCGCTGGTCACCGTACCAATGATGTGCGTCACAGAAGGAGTGAGTATGTCTTGCACACACGCACTACATGCACAACTCGTGCAGGTGATGGCACGTGTGACGACGCAGATGCGGGTGGCGCGCTTGGTCATTCCGACCGTGACGCGGGCGTTGTCTGCGGTCGCGCACTTGGAAGTCGCATTGGGATGCGCTGCAGGTAGTTCGTCGCGGCACGGCCACCGGCGCATCGCCCGACTTGCCC
Source organism: Thermoflexus hugenholtzii JAD2 (assembly GCA_945881915.1). Classification (GTDB taxonomy): domain Bacteria; phylum Chloroflexota; class Chloroflexia; order Chloroflexales; family Roseiflexaceae; genus UBA965. Next base: position 105,093 of record CAMCVW010000008.1, read on the forward strand.
GTGATGTGGTGTATTGGTGGAGGGTGGTATGCGACACCGACATGGTACCGCGCTGTATGGTGGCGCCGTTGCTCGAGATAGGTTCGAATGTGATTGACGCACTCGGTGCCGATGCGCACCGGATAATCCAGGAGGATGCAATGCCACGAGATACCGCGATGCAGATACAGAGTTTTGGACTGGCCGTACAGGTGGTGACGATTGCCCAGCAGTTGACGCCGTCACCGCAGAATGTGGCCATCGTCGAGGGATTTGTGCGGAGTGGGACGCGGATTGGGGCGTTCATCGAACGGGCCTTGGTCGAAGGCGAGATGCGGGCGCATTCTACCGATATCGTCGCGGCCGTCGATTGCATCCACGAGACGTTGTATTGGCTGCGGGTGCTCGAGGTCAGCCAACTCGTGGCAGTACCAGTGACTGAGCCGTTGTATGCCGATTGCGAGGTGCTGCTGGGATTGATCGAGCAGACGTGCGCGCAGCCGGTGGGGTTAATGTATCGGCCGGACTATGACATGGTGACCAGATGATCATTGAGCGGGGCTTTTTGCATAAAGCCCCGCTCAATGCCTGACGGGGTGGGGAGTGGTGGCATGCCTTGACGGTGGTGGGGCAAACAAGGGCGAGGTATACCTCGCCCGTCGAATGAGGTATACCTCGCCCGCTCAGGAAGACCCGCTCAGGAAGAAGGTATGCACGCAGGTAAGTCACGCCTGCACTGATACCTGATACCTATTTGTATATCTGTTGCAGCGAACTTTTGATGTATGCCATGATTTGTTTGAGGTCTGCGACGGGATTGCGGGCGGCGTCGAGTTCGAAGACTGCCCAACCACGGTAGTCGATATCGCGCAAGAGCCGAGTCCAGGCAGGCCAATCGACGACGCCCTGTCCCACTGCGGCGAACCACTGGACTTGGGTGTCGTAGATGGTGTCGTCGATGGGCGTGTCGATGGGAGCAGGACCAGTGGCGTCCTTCCAGTGCGTCAAAATAACCCGGTCGCGGTGGCGCGCCACAATATCGATGGGGTTGGAGCCAGCCACCACAAATTGTGCCGTATCAGGGCACAAGTGGACATAACTCGGATCTGTCGCAAGCATAAACAAATCGACGTCGCGGCTATTGCGGAACATGCTGAACGCCTCGGGATGCAATGCCACCTTGACACCGCGACGGCGCGCATGATAGCCCATTTGATTGAGTGCATCTGCAATAGTCTGTGCCATGCGAGTATCGACAAAGACCGGTTGGTCTGCCAGTAGACTCGTGCGGAGCGGCAACGAGACGACCATGATGTCGCTCTGGCAGGTCGCCAAAAATGCTGCGTATTGATCGGCCATCTCGGCAAGGACTGCGTGATCGGCCGGGTCGGCGATATTTGCGTAGCGGGTGGTGCCGGGGATGCGATTGGACATGTAGCCGCTACAGAGTTCGAGATGGTGATATCGCAAAGCATCGGCAAACCCAGTTGCCGAACCAAATGCTTCGACGGCGCTGTGCCAGTTACCGGGGGGGAAGGTTATTTCGAATCCGTCCAAGCCCGCGGCCTTGACATCCACAAAAATACGCTCCCAAAAACGCTCTGGAGTCCAGCCATTCTTTACCAGCACACCTTCGAGATCACTCATGTCGCCCGTGCCACCCCAGTATTCTGGTGCGTAGAAGGTAACCAGGTCGGTTGCAAATTTGATGTTGGCAGTCATGAGAACCTCCGGGAAAAATATGAATTATGAATTATGAATTATGAATTCGCAGATTGTCATACCAAGTGCGACATGACTGGAAAGAATTAAACACTCTACCGAAGCCTCTGTACAATGAGATTACGACAAAACAACGTACAGGAGAACCGCAGTGGAGTACCAACATTTTACCATGGGTGAACGTGAGCAGCTTGCTGGGTTTTTGGGGATGAACATGCGCATTCGCGCCATTGCTACTGCCATGAACCGGCACCCATCGACGATCGCGCGAGAACGGTCCAGAGGCACCATTGACGGTGTATATAGCGCGACCGGTGCTGCGACGGCTGCCAAGTTGCGCAGAAAAAACTCTGGCTCCAAAGGCCGGTACTCGTTCTCCATGGCGATGAACATCGGTGGGCTGCTTCGTTGTACGTGGTCGCCAGAACAAATCGACGGGTACTGCTGGCTTCACGGCATCCCAATGACATCATGTAAGACCATCTACCGATGGCTCTATGCCGGCAAGCTTTTTTACTACCGTGCTGG
>CAMCVW010000009.1 GCA_945881915.1 Thermoflexus hugenholtzii JAD2
ACCGAACAGCGTATCGTTGATGCATACTGTGGCGCAGGAACCTTCACCTTGCCGTTGGCGATGCAATGCGGCCGTGTCATCGGAATCGAAGAATACGCTCCTGCTGTGGCAAATAGCCAAACAAATGCATGGAACAACAAGCTCGAAAACGTCGAATGGTTTGCTGAATCGGTCGAAAAAGGCATTATGCATGTCCACAACGCCGACGCGGTTGTCCTCGACCCTCCTCGTAAGGGCTGCCATCCGGCCGTCATCCAATCGTTGCATCGTTTCAAACCGACCAAAATCGCCTATGTCTCGTGTCACCCAGGCACGTTGTCTCGTGATCTCGGGTTAATTGTCGATGGCGGGTACCGTATCACTTCGGTGAGTTGTGTCGACTGCTTCCCCCAGACCTCGCATGTCGAGAGTATGGTCATGCTCGAACGGATAGACTAGTCATACAGATGACTGCTTCGAGCGTTGGAAAGACACGCCCGAAGCATCGTTTTCAGCCGCAATACACGGCGAAGCTTCGTGCCACCCCACCGCCCGGGCAAACGACGCGTTCCTCCCAGAGCCAACCCGCTGATGGAATGCAGCAAGGGTAGGCTTTGTCGTAGTCAAAGAAACGCGCGTGCAGTGTCCTCTTGAATGGCTGATTCCTAGTTCGAGCCACAATGGCGTGTATGCGGCCCTATTCAATACTCATCAGGCAGGCGTTACTTCATTCGCGCACTCAATGCTGGTTGCGAGGCGCACGGGATCGATTGGGGTAAACGCGAGTGAACGTCGCGCTGCGGTTTTCTGTGCCCCGCCAGCCAAATGCTGCGTAGATGTATTGCTAGGATGCGGAGTTTGAAGGATCAGACAATCTATGCAGTGTGGGTCCATCCGCGCAACAGCGGTGAAGCACGGGCCAACCAATTTTCACGAGACATACAGACGGGAAAAGAAGCTAAGCGGTATATCCCGACAACGTGCAATTGCGGACAAGGCATGATCCTGGCGATGGTCATGAATCATTGCACAGAGGGTGCAGCGGTGCGCTGCAGGACAGTTCCAAAAGAGAATCACGGGTGTGCTCTACAATACGTATAACCGTGGTGATTCGCCAGACGGCGACCGAAATGAGGTCTCATGCAACAGGTAACTTTGCATCTCGCCGATGAGCGTGATTGTGGTCTACTGGCGCTGCTGAATCGAGAACTTATTTTGGCGGAACACTCCGATAACGAAATGAGTTATGTGACGCTCAAGGACTGTATGCAGACATTCCTGCGTGGGACGTACCGAGCCTGGATATTCCGCGCTGACAATGTGATTGTCGGGTATGCACTTGTTGATGTAGGCGTTGAACCGTATTATTTGCGACAGTTCTGTATCCTCGAATCGATACGGGGAAAAGGGTTCGGTAGGGCGGCTTTCATGGAGCTCCAGCGGATGTTTGGCGCAATTGCGTTAGACATTGACGTGCTGGTATGGAATGTGGCTGGTGCAGCATTTTGGCACAAAATGGGCTTTGTACCGCGGTATACCCGGATGCGCATGGAAGCCAGTACCATTGACCAGATTCCGGAGTCGTGATGGATTGGTTGTTGCGCGAGCACCTCGAGGCAGTAAGTCGGATGTGCAGTATTGCCCCTCGGGAAGGCTTCGTCCCGCTGCGCGCCGGATATGTGGCGTACGTACATCGGGTAATCGACGCGGACGGTCGGGAGTACTTTTTCAAAACATACGACGATGCCCGACCGATTAGCCAGATGATTTTGCCGACACTTGTGTCACTGACTGCAGCTTCCGTCTGGGTGGGAGCACAACCGACTCTGAAAGGCCGGATCGTTGCACCTATGCCGCAGTTTGGGCCCATGCGGCACGGTGCGTATACGACAGTCGTTTTCCCCTATATTGATGGCGTTACCCCGCGTGAATCCCCACTGACAGATAGGCAACTGACAAATCTGGTCACGTCCGTGGCCGAACTGCATCGATTGACGGTGACTGATTCCGCGTTGGCGAGTGTCCCGCGTGAAGATTTTGATGCGCTCTGGACCGAAGCTGTATTGCCTGCACTCGCACGTATCGATTCACCGGGGCATCAATTGCATGACGTGTTCGCGGGCCGTGGCCGCAGGCTTACAACGCAGTTCCGCAGATTTCGCGCATTGGCGGCAAAACTTGCTGCGCAAGAGCACTCCATGGTCGTCTGTCACACCGACATCCACGGCTATAACGTCGTTATCCAAGACGACATTCCGTTGTTGATTGATTGGGAGGGGATGAAAATTGCCCCCAAAGAACATGATTTGCTGTTTTGGGTAGGTGATGAGCGCTGGGAACTCATTTGGCACACCTACCGGCAGATTAACCATGATATGCACATCGACATGGAGTTGTTGCAATTCTATCGCACACGGCGCTCGTTTGAAGACTTGATACAGGATATTCAGCGAGTCGAACAAGAACAGCTTGTGGAACAAGAATTTGTAGATTTGTGTGCGCAAATAGACACTGCGTGTACCCAATTGACTATTCCCGATGATAAAATTGGACGCGCGGACTTCTGAAAGGACGATACATGAAATCAGCACATGCAGACGCTTGGAATCGTGATCGGGCGATTGTGCGATTCCCCGATCCCGCCGTTGAAGTGGTTGACCCGCGTTTTGCAGATTTGATTATTTGGCAGGAAGTCGTCGAGCGACTGTGGACCGGAGGAAGATGGACGGAGGGGCCGGTGTGGTTTGGTGACGGGAGGTATCTGTTGTTTTCGGATATTCCCAACAACCGTATGCTGCGCTGGGATGAAGTGACCGGCGAGACTATGCCGTTCCGTGTGCCGTCGAACAACAGTAACGGCAATACCCGTGACCGACAGGGACGATTGATTACTTGTGAGCATCTGACACGCCGTGTGACACGGACCGAATACGATGGCACGATTACCGTTTTGCTAGATTCCTATGACGGAAAGCGACTGAACGCGCCGAAGGATGTCGTGGTGGCGGCAGATGATGCAATATGGTGTACCGACCCGGGTTGGGGTATCAGTAACGATTATGAGGGCGATGCAGCGATCGAAGAGCTCCCACAGCACGTCTATCGTATCGATGCAACGACGGGGATTGGGCAGCCCATGATCACGGGGGTAGAACGGCCCAATGGGCTGTGTTTTGCCCCTGACGGTTCGCGACTCTATGTCGTAGCGCGTGCGAACATGCTGGTCTATGATGTAATCAATGGCATACCGCAGCATGAGCGTGAATTTGCACGACTGCCTGTCGGTAACTATGACGGTCTGCGTTGCGATGTGCAGGGGAATGTATGGGCTGCCACGGGAAATGGCGGCGCTGGAATTGATGGTGTGCATTGCTATGCCCCGGACGGGGTATTGTTGGGGCGCATCCATCTGCCCGAAGTATGTGCCAACCTGTGTTTTGGTGGGGTCAAAAAGAATCGTTTGTTTATTACCGCGAGTCGTTCCTTGTATAGCATCTATGTGAACACGCGTGGGGCGTAATTGTCGTGGGTGAGGAAGCCCTGGTTGTGAGGGCGATGATAGGTATAAAAAACGCGCATCCCCGCGAGGGGATGCGCGTTTTGGGTTGCGGGTTTACTTGGGCATTGCAAAAACCATGATGCGATTGTTGCCACGGTCGAGAACATATATCTTGCCATCGGCACCGGCTGCGAGTCCGCTTGGATTCATGAATGAAGCGTTATCGCTCCCGTTCCCGCCCCAGCGGAAGCGTTCGTTGCCGTCGATACCGGCAGAACCGACCGCGTTGCGCTTGGGAACGGATGCGTAGGCGACGCCGTCATAGACGGTCACATACGGATCGTCGTAGGTCTGCGCTTGCCAGCCACTGACCTTCCAGAGTTGGATGGGGATGATGTTGACACGGCCGTCTTCGTTACCCAGGGGCGAGAAGAACTGGACGCGACCGTTCCATGTGTCGCCCACGATGACTGCGCCGTCGACGTCGACTGCAACACCGACCGGTTCGTTGAACTTGCCGGGATCAGCACCGAAGGAACCCCACTGATAGAGGTACTTACCGGTGCTGTCTGTGACAACGATACGTTTGTTGCCGGTGTCGGCGACAAAGACTTCGCCACGTTGACTCACGGCGATGCCGCGTGGTCCAAAGAAGCCCAGTGGATTGTCTTGGTTACCGGCTTCCGAACCATCGGTGACCGAGGCGACACGGCCTTCACCGAAGTCGGTCGCGCCGTTGCCCCACGTCATTACCCAGTCGCCTGTGGGTGACAGTTTGACGACACGTGCATTCCAGGTGTCGGCGACATAGATGAAGCCGTCGGGACCAATGGCTACGCCACGCGGCTCGTTGAATTGGTTCTCACCATTCCCACGCGTTCCAATTGCACGACGTTGTGTACCGTCCGCACCATAGATGAGGATTTGGTTGAGGTCGGAGTCGGCGACGACGATGGTTCCATCGCGACCAACTGCGATACCGCGTGGGCCGGCTGCATTGTCGAGACTGATGGTTTTTTCAGCGACCATCTTGAACGTCGGTGATGTCGTTGCTGCGGTAGCGCCGGCGCTAGAACCGGCCAGGTCTTTGCGGACCCAGACTTCGAGCTGTCGGCCACCTAAGGAGAGACCTTCTGGCAGCTCGCGATACATCAGGTACTTCCACGTGGATGACCAGTGGCTGCTATCGAAGGGCCAGATGAGCGGAGCCAACAAGGACGGCAATTGGGTAGTATCCAGTTCTGGACAGGCTTCGGTCGCCTTGAGCGTGCTGAGTGAACTGAAGAAGAAACTCCGGTACCCAAGTCCGGTTGGGTTACACTTATCGCCTTCGGGGAACCACCAATTGAGTTGTCCATCGTAGAGCTTGACATAGTTGGGATCAAGCGCCGCGCGGGTGCCATCGGTGATGTGATCTGCAGATGCCATGACGACCGGTGCAAGGATTTGGTCTTCGCTGTCCGGAGCTTTGACATTGAATGATTCCGCAGTGGCAGATTCGAAGAATGTCGCGTCGCGGCGTTCGATGCGCTTGAGGTGACGGAAGTACCACTGGAACGGCCAATCGAGGCTTCCTGCGCCGTCTGCGCCACCGGTGTCGATGATAAATGGCATCGACAACCCACCAGCGTAGTCCTCTTTGGTGCGCGTATTGCGGGTTTGATTAATCGACAGCTCGAGGACATCGCGTGCAATGCGTGGTACGTCCGGGGAACTCTGGGTATAGACCATTGGGTCGCGTGCAGAATCAGGCGCTTCGAAGTTTACTATGAAGCTCGAGCGGATTCCGTATGCACCGAGGAGCCCAGCAACCACGATGACGCCGATACGGCCAGCGTGGTTGTAGCCAACTGTACTGGCCATCGTGAATAACGCATACAGGGAGGCAGCGCCCACAAGCAGCGGGAATCCAGCCTGCACCAGCAGGTTGGTGGTGGAGCCGTCACCCAGCTTGCTGACACCAACTGCGATCGACAGCAGAGCCATCAATATTGTGCCGGGGATATACCAGCGTTCACGCCCGAGGTCTGTGGGCAATTTCGCTTGAATCTGCAATAATCCCCAAACGACCAAGATGTAGGCGGGCAGCGTGATGTGAATTGCCAGCCAAGGCATCTTCTCGCCAGCCCACGAGAAGAAGACGAGGACCCCGACAAACCAGTATAGATTGAAGGTGGTGAATAGGCTGAGGCGTGCCTCAGCGCTACCGACAGTTTTGTTTTGAACACGCTGGACTGCACTGACACCAGCTGCAATCACGATGCTGAATGCGCCCGAAATTGCCAGTGGTTCGTGCAGACCGAGAATGAGTAGGTAATAGTACCAGGGCTGATCACCGCGAGCGACATTTTGTTGTGAGCCGAGCCAGTATGAAAGACCTTGATACATCCCATCGAGAATACCAACGGGGTAGGTGAAGAAGTTGCCATAGAACAGCACAAAAATGCCAGCGACGATGCCGATGGCGACGTAGACGTCGTTACGTTGGTCCTTCCAGACACTAGCAAAGAGCGGAGTCAGAATCTGTTCACGTGGCCAGAGTTGTAAGAGACAGAGGCTGATTCCGCTCAAAAAGAAGAGCACAAATGCCAGCCCACTGGCATTTAATGTATCGGTCAGGTTCCCGTTCCACACACCAGCCAAAATCAGCGCTTCGAGTGCAACAGATGCTGTCGCAATGCCGATGAGTGCCATGGTGAGTGTGCGTGTGCTGGCTCGTTCCGACAAGAGCCGTAATCCCACAAACCACACGAACAAAAAGCCGATGATGTAATAGAGCTCGTGCGTCGTGACGGCTAAGCCGATACCAGCAGCCATTAACCACAGCCATGATTTAGCACGGCTGTCGATAAAGCGGAAGAACCCGACCACAATCCAAAATACCCACAGAAGCATAAGTGCATCGTGGCGTGCAAAGCGGGTGAAGTAGAGGATGGTTGGGGCAATCGAAACGATGGCAGCCAGCACTAACGTGCCGCGTTTGCCGAGGTATGGTTTGAGCCACAGCACCGAAAGTGTCAGTCCGATGCCGGCCAAAGCTTCGGGTAAGCGTGCTTGCCATTCACCGTCCCCGAAGAGGAAGAATGATACAAGCGTCAGCATGTATAGGGCCGGGCCATGGTAGACCGGGTCGTAACAGTAGGTCGAAGAAGTCATTCCGCCAGCACAGGTGAAACTGCCGGCACCGGTGAAGAAACGCCAAGACACCCATGCATGGATGGATTCGTCGTGGTGCATTGCCATATCGCCGAGCCGCATGAGATGCAACAGAACACTTGCAATCAGAATCAGGACGAACGCAAAACCTTCCCACGTCAGCTGTGGCAGGGTAAATTGGCGATCGAGCGTAGCAGGCTTCTCAGTCATAGTATCTCCCACAGCACAATTATCGAGCACCGAGTCCGAGAGTCATAAAGGGGGCAATGGCAGGGCGGACGGCAACGTAGAAGTCTGAGGATCCCAGGGAGGCCCCTGGGTCACGGAACAACAAGAAACGCCACGTCCGGATAGCAGTCTCTTGGTCAAATGGTTGACGCAGGACTTTGGTCAACAACGACGACGTTTCGGTCGTGGGTGCAGTCAGCCAATCATCCGGCAGCCGGTAGATTTGATCTTCGGGGAACCACCAGCGCAGTGGATACTTTTGGATGAGAAAGCCGGGCAGGGTGTTGTCATCGATGGACGAAAGGTTTTCGTCCAGGACAACAATGGCCATGACATCGTCTTGTGGTACCCCTGGTGAACCGGCAGGTTGTTCTGAGTGGTTGGTGAAGGGGCGCAGGTACCAATCCCAGACTGTTTCGTTGTCGTGCCAGATGGGCATGCTCAAATCACCGAAGCGGCTGAATGAAGCTTCGCGGAGATCACGGATGACCCGTAGTGCATCGGGGGATGTTTGGGTGTACACCAACATCTCGTCAGCAGTGTCACCGGTGATGTAATTGATGCGCCATGAGCTGCGGAATTCGTAAAATACCAAACTGCCACTGAGTACGAAAACGAGTAATCCTGCACTCCACAGAGCCCCATGGCTCTGGTAGTGTGACAGCGCAATCACGGCACAGATGACGACATACGCCAACGGAATCCATGGCGCGAGATAGGCAAATTGGCTATCTGCGTGAATGGCGAGTGTCAGTAATGTCGTCGCCGCAAAAGCGACGATCGCTGACATACCAACGATTGCAATAAGCGCGCTCTTGCCATCTACTTTGGTCCGATGCTCGGCAATCCATGCATCTACCAATTGACCTACCCCCCACGCTGCCAGTAACGTCAACGGGGTCATCGGGTGAATGGTCAACCATGGCATTTTTTCGCCAGCCCATGAAAAAATCATGAACGCTCCGAAAGACCAGTAGGCTAACAGCATACCCATGGCGAGATGCAATGAAGGCTCAGATTTGCTCTTCAACATGCGAATGGTACGCACAACGACGAGCACGACGCTGGCAAGAGCGGCAATCACAATGAGTGGCTCATAGACTGCCAACATCACTGCATAGTAGTGGTCAGGCTGCCCTCCGCGTTTGACATTGTGTTGCGCTAACCAATACAGCAAAGAGCCAGTTGTGCCACTAATCACACCCACCGGATTGTTGAAGAATGAGCTGAAGAACAATGCGTATGGGATAAACGCCAGCCCGAGTGCTTTGAGGACACGGTTATCTGTTGCCAGACTGGCGTAGGCACGAATGAGTGTGTTTGGGGATTCTTGGGCTCGCTCCCAGTGAGTTTTCCCAGAGCCATCACGACGCTTCCAAACCGCGTACCATAGGCCCAAACTGCCCAGGATGGTGACAGCAGCTGCCATCAGGATTGCGGGATGGCGGAAGAACTGATAGAGCTTATACAGATAGACACGCAACTGATTGTCTGGTTGATGACGGACACAGAGCGCATACGTATTGTCGACGGTTTCGAGTGCGCCAAAGCCAAAGATTGGGCCCGGGGCTTTAGTCAAAATTGGATTGTCGATGTAGTCGTCTATTGGCTCGCCAGGACAGACGTAATTGCCATTTACCCGTGAGACCGTGATGTCTTCGGTGGGATTATCGGCAGGTTGTGGTTTGCCCGGTAACACAAAGACACAAGCGACAATGAGCAATCCGATTGCCCCGACCGCAATCAGTGCTTTCCGCCATACTTGCCAGAAGAAGATTCCGATCAACACTGGCACGAAGATGGCCAAATACAGGTATGCGGTTTCGAGGTCTGTCAACATAAACGAGAACGCTACCGCACCAATAATGAGCCAGCGCGAGTCTCGCGTACGGGCATACCTGATAATCGAAATCAACACGAGTACTTCGAACAACACTGCGTAGCTATCGTGTCGAAAGAATCGGCCGATGTACAAGAAAACCGGCGAAACGAGCATCACCACTGCAGCGATGATAGCCGCGGTTCGTCCCAGTTCCCGCCGCAGCAAAAACGGCGTCATTCCGAGGGCTATGCTGAACAGCGCAGGAGAAACCCGGGCAGTATAGTCAGAATCCCCAAAGAAAAAATACGTGATTGCTCCCATCACATAGAGGAACGGTCCATGGAGCAATGGATCGTGCACAAACCCCAACCCCGCATACAGCGAATACGAGTAGTCGGCATGCAGGGTCTCGTCATGGTGGAGTGCACGATCGCCTAACCCCCAGAATCGGGTCAGGACGCTCAACGCCAAAATTACTAGGAACACAATGTGCTCCCAAGTGAGTGTGAACCGCTGTCGAGGCGCAATTGCAGATGTCTGTTTCGTCATATGCTATCAGTTCTCAAACAAAAATCACGTATCGAAAACCATTCGCACCGTTGAAACATCGCTTATGTACCTCCTTTTTGCATTGGTATGCCGTATAGTTGTGCTAGCGACATGCTATGCTGAAAAATATTTTACCGCATATTTGTGCATTGTTTCCTGATATTATGCGTATTTCATGAGAAAGACAGCCTATAGATTCTTGCCGTCGAGGTGTGTTGCGTCGTTATGGCGTGTGAGCTGCCACTCGCGGCGCCCATCGTGCGGGCTGGCACGTTCCACCCACGTGCTCATCCCAGAATTACGCACGGGGAAGGCCACGCGTGTTCGTACCCCTGCACTCAAATCGAGTGCCCACAGATACGACGCTTCAATCACCCCACCATGGCACACCACGGCTATGCGTTTACCGGCATGGGATGTCGCTATGGAACTCAGTACACGAGCACAGCGCACCGCGAACTCATTCCAGCTCTCACCGCCGGGAGCCACACGTGTGTGTACATCGATGATGCCGCGCTGAAACTGAGGGTATCGCTCCGTGACCACACCAAACGGCAACCCGTCTGCATCCCCTACGCGCAATTCATGGAGATCGTCCTCCCACGTTATGGACAAGCCCAGCGTTGGAGCCAATATTTGAGCGGTCATGCGGGCACGGTTGAGTGTACTAGCATACAAGATGTCGAATCCTGGCGACTCTGCATGCAAGCGCTCTTTGAGTGCCTGCACCTGAGCAATTCCGCGCGTGGTGAGCCCGCGACAAGTAGACGATTCGATTATTCCGTCGGCATTTGAGTAGGATTCACCATGGCGGATGAGGGTCAGAGTCGTTTCACGTGTCATGCGGTTCCTCGTTTTGGCTTGAATGTCCCATATGAAAAGAGGACACGCACAATCAATAGCATAAATGTCGTGACACAGATGGTAATAACTGCGAACGTCAGTGGAATCGTCCGTTGCAACCAGATTGCTCGGAGTGCCAGGCCAATGAGTGCGCTCAGTGGTGCCCATGCGAGGGTATAAACAATCCACCGCTTGAACGCTTGGGGGCGTTCGAGTCCTGCAAGGGCACTGACAATCAGCCAACTCACGATGAATGGGAGTGCCGTACTGAGAATGGCCAAAAATTGATTCGACTCTGCGTGATTTTGACGACCAATTGCTGCAAAAAGCAGCAACGCAATGATATCGACGCCGCTGACCATGAAGTGCCCGGGAATTTTGGAGAGGTTCATCGCCTAGTCCTTTCTGTGGAAGCATCGCAATATGGTGAGTTCAGGCGTGTTGCCTATGCGGAACGGTCTCCCCGATAATCCAATCGAAACATGGAGGTGTGTCGCACCCACCCGATGTGTGCCGTGTGTGTAGTGGCGGCCAAAGCGTGGCATGGCCAGTGGGCCGAGCGCAGGGAGTCGTACGTGGCCGCCGTGTGCATGTCCCGAGAGTTGAAGGACGATAGCTGGGTACTGACACGCCTCGAGAATCGCATCTGGAGAATGCGCTAACAGGATTATTGGGACATCTGGTGGCGCAGATTTCACTGCACTCGCAATATCCATCTGACCATGCCAGACATCGTCTACGCCGGCGAGCCAGAATGGTGCCCCGTTGTGATGTATCAGTAGACCCTGGTTTTTAAGTAGGGGAATGCCAACAAATTCGAGTGCATGGCGAACGTCGTCGACTTCTTCGGTGTAATCGTGATTGCCAGCAATGGCATAAACCCCACAGGGAGCTTGCATGCGTCGGAGGTAGTTGCTCAGCCGCGTCAGTGCGCTTCGGTCATTGACCAAATCCCCTGTCAAGACAATGAGATCAGGTTTGTATCTGCTGAGTTGCTGAATGCTCCATTGCAGATTCACATCGCTGTGGGGTTGTCCGAGGTGGATATCGCTGATTTGCGCAATCGTAAAACCATCCATTGCTGGATTGAATCTCTCATCGGCAATCGTGCAAAAAACAATGTGGGGACGAGCTGGTTCATGCGTGTGTCCGTAGCGCCACAAAACACCACCAAAAAAACCGAGCGATGCGATGCGCCACCAGTCACGTCTGTAGATGACAGTGGCACACCAAATACTCAACAGGGCAAACAGATAGCGCCATGCTACACTAAAATGAATATCAGGCGGTGTGTGAATTGCCGGTGCCCAATTCGGTTGTTCGGGCTGTCGTAACGGCAGAGGTTGACGTTGCATGCGCATCACTGCTCCTGAAGATACTGATAGTATACCCGAGTGGCGTCACCGACTCTTATCCGGTTCTCTCGAAGGAAATGTATATGGCTCCACCTACTGAACGCCTCCGTGATGGCGCAACTCCTGGATCGACCAGAATCCTGCCACGAAATGCCTACAAAATGCGTCCGGGCATACCAAAGCGGCGCCGGCCGACATGGTGGTTGTTCTTTGTACTGCTCTTTCTGGTGATTCCTTCAGTCGCACTGAGCTATCAATTGGGTATCGTGTCAGCAGCGATTGGAGCCAATGATCCCCGCGTTGATCGTCCCGCAACGGTACCCACCAACGGGTATACGATTTTGCTGGTTGGCGTTGATGACCGCGGCGAAAATGGGATTAGCGGAATTCGCAGCGACACGCTCATTCTGGTACGGATAAACCCAAATACCGGCGAGGTTGGCCTGCTTTCTATCCCGCGTGATACGCGTGTCGAAGTGCGCGGCCGTGGCACGTCCAAAATCAACGCTGCATATGCCTATGGGTACCTACACGCCCAAGACTTATATGCTGACAATGTCAGCCAACAAGAAGCAGGGATGGCATTAGCGGCCGAGACCGTCGAATGGTTTACCAATATGTCGTCCCTAGGTGCCCGCATTGACTACACCATCCAGATAAACTTCGAAGGCTTTGCACAGCTCATTGATGCACTCGGCGGGCTCGATATCGACGTACCGAGTGCAGTCGTCGACGAAAAATACCCGACGGCTGACTACGGTATCATGCGCATTGCGTTCGAGCCCGGACTCCAGCATATGGACGGAACACGCGCACTCATCTATGCCCGTACCCGGCATGCAGATAGCGATTTTGGACGGAACATGCGCCAACAACTCGTGGTCAGCGCGTTGGCATCGCGATTGGGTCAGCTCGGTGTGTCGGACGTAGGCAGGTTGTTTTTCGAAGCGCCGCAGATTTTGGCCGGTACCCTCAAGACGACCATCCCGTTCACGAACCCCACCATGGCCGTTGCACTACTATCGACGCTCTGGCATTTGGATGAAACGCAGATTTCGTCGTTCCGGATTTCCCCACAGACGGTCAAACGATACACTGCGGATGGAACGGATTTGGTCTGGGATCAAGCGGACGTCAGTGCGCTGACCGGCCAATGGATTGCCAGCGCGGGTGCGCGCGACGCTGGAGCCGAGGCAGCAATCATTGGTGGGATTGGTGCGCTACGATCTGCGGCAGGCGAGATGTGGCAGAAGGCTGTCAGCGAATTTCGTGGCCGGACGGGGATCGGTGCCGTTGAAGGACTCGCCAGTATCCAGGTTCTCAACGGCGCACGAGTGGCAGGTTTGGCGCGCCGTGTTACCCAACAACTCAATGCAGTTGGGTTCACCCTCGATGCACCGGGCGATGTGACTGGTTCGATTCCCGAAACAATTATTTATGATATAACCAACCATCCGGTGCAGGCAGCCCAGATTACCAAAATCATTCGGGGACGAGTCGTCCAGGGTTCGCCACCGATGGATATTCAGAGCTCTGCCGACATCATTATCGTCTTGGGGACGGATTTTGTGACACCATAAATATATGCTTGTAGCTCGGCGGAATGACGAGCTGCGTGCGTATGGTTGCGGCAATGAACAAGACTTGGCTGACCGCGCTGGCCAAACACCCGGTTATGGGATTTTGATGGTGATGTGATCGACATTGACATCTGCGTCGACAGAAGTCGGAATAGCAATCATCCCAAAGCGTGCGCTGTCAGAAATGGCTTCGAGGGCAACAGGCTCAATTGCTGTATCGTTGATCCCGAGGGTTACCGTTGTGCCAACCACTGTTACTGTCATGACGTTTTCTACCGCATCGCCATCGATGATTGCATCAGAGGTGCCGGTGGCGAGTTCGTTGAACGTCGCACCTTCACGGCGCAGAATGCGATAGGTTTTGGTGGCCGGTTCGATGACGACAGCGACAAAGTCTGTTTCGTCACGGTAGCGTATCATCACCCCACCAGAGCCTGAAACCACTTGCAACGTCAGGATAATCGAGACGTCTGCTTGCGTCATGGGGCGATAGCTCCATGCCGCATCGCCGGACTGTGCAGCAGCGAGATGGAAACGCTTGCCATCATACGCGGTACTCCACGTTTCGCCCTGTGCTTCGGCCCAATTGACGGAGGTGAAGGTATCATCAAAGAGGACTGCAGGGTCTGGGGTAGCGGTGATTTGGGCGGGTTCTGCAGTCGCCGTTATGCGTGGAGTGCGCGTGATGAGACTCGTTGGTGTCTCAGCGGCGGGTACTTTAGTAGCCACCGGAGTGGGAGGAGTATTCAGCGTGCTGAATACCCACACAAGCCCGATGGTGACGACAACGATTGCCACAACACTCACGGTGAGCCAACTCGTCCGGCGGATGCTTTCGTATGGCATAGTGAGTTGTCGCGCGTTGATTGCAGTCTCGGTGCTGGATAGCATCGATGCAACATCACGATAGAACGGGTTGAGTTGTTGTAATCGGCGCATTACTGCGACTGCTTGAATGAGCCGTCCTGCATTGATATGCGCCAGCGCGGTATCGTAGAGTTCACCCTGGTAATCGCGTTGGGTCAGCGGCCCAGTGGGCACCGGCACAGAATTGCGACCGATACCCCCACCGGGCATGGTCATGTTGTAGTTTTCACGGAGTTGGTCGTCCCGCAATACACGGAATGCTTCGTTGATGCGCTGGCTGCGCGCGCGTGCGTACGATTTTTCGTCGTCGCTGGCACGCATAAAGCGATCTGGGTGGTAGACTGCTATTTCCTGCCGGAAGGCTTTTTTTATCTCGTTCGTTGATGCACCACGTGCAACATTCAGAATTTGGAAGTGATCGAATTGTTCAAAATCAAAGCTTGCCACGGAATACCCCCTGTCGAACATAAGTGGTATTTTACCATAGTCTTCGGCTTTAACCAGGTAGAGTATTTTTTACACAAAACACGCCATCTGCACGTGCAGATGGCGTGTTGACGTCAAAATGCTAATCCATATAATCGAGTAAAAACCTGCTGGAGCGCAGTTTGCGCAGTGCTTTGACCTCGATTTGCCGAATGCGTTCGCGCGTGACGTTGAGTTCGCGGCCCACTTCTTCGAGTGTCCAGTTGTGACCATCCTCGAGGCCGAAGCGCAATTGCAAGACGCGCCGTTCACGTTCGTTGAGACGCGACAAGACTTCGAGAAGTTGTTCGCGGAGCAAATGATTGGTCGCAACATCGGCGGGTGCCAAGGCTCGGACGTCTTCGATGAAATCACCCAGGTGACTGTCTTCTTCGGTACCCACAGGAGTTTCGAGCGAGATAGGCTCCATCGAGGTTTTGCGAATAACCCGGATGCGATCGACGGTGATTCCCAGAACTTCGGCCAGTTCATCGTCTGTTGGATCACGACCGTGTACCTGGACTAAACGCCTTGTTTCACGCATGAGCTTATTTATCGTTTCGACCATGTGTACGGGGATGCGGATAGTACGTGCCTGATCGGCGATTGCACGCGTGATAGCCTGGCGAATCCACCAGGTCGCATACGTCGAAAACTTGAAACCGCGGCGATGATCGAATTTTTCTACCGCCCGAATCAAGCCGACGTTGCCCTCTTGGATGAGGTCGAGCAATTGGAGGCCGCGACCGATGTATTTTTTTGCAATAGAAACGACGAGACGAAGATTTGCAGATGTGAGGTGTTCGCGGGCTTCGCGGCCGCGACGCATCTGTGCACGCCATTTTTTGGCGGTGTCACGTGCCTGATCGGCGAGGAGGAGGTTGCCAGCATTGGAATCAAATGTGTGATTCCACTGCGGATTCAAGAGCAAAATCTTTTCTTGCAGTTGGGTTGTCATATGCGCAGTCAAATCATGGACGGTGCTTTGTAGTATCTCTGCATCGCCGTCAATAAGGTGTTCGATGTGGGTCAGAGAATCAGTCGTGGGCGGCGTGGTGGCGGGCAATCGGGCAATCAATTGTTCGAGCAGCTGACCGGCTTCGATGGCCCGTGCATAGGCATGTTCGGCGCTTGAATTCACCAACTTGATGCTGCCGATTTCCCGCAGGTAGAGGCGTACGGTGTCATTGAAGTTGACACTCTGGAGGTCAGGGCTGGCAGTTTCATTTTCGTTGTCTTCTTCGGACGATGTATCGGAGTCCCCGTTGATTGGGTCAATGAGACGATCAATGAGAGAGTGAGTCGTATCGTTGGTGTATTCAGGTGCAGGGATAGTCATGGGGTTGAGCACTGTGTGCAGAATGAGGTCCATCCGTGTGCGAATATCATCAGGGAGATGCTCGTCAGCACGAATCATCGCAGCGACGTCACTCGGGAGCGTCCAGCGCAGGATATCCACGATACGGCGAGCTTCGGTGAGACCTACTTCGGGATCGTTGGCTGGGGTGAAGGGTGTCTCGTCTTCATCGTGCAGCGGAGCGCTGACATCGTCAAGGGCCTCAGGGGATTCAGTGACGATTGATGCAGGTGTCGGTTGGTGTGTCGGGGAATTCGCCATGAAGTACCGCCCCTTATGTGTTCGAGTGGCGTGTGTGGAGGTCATCGAACGTAGAACTTCGTCTAGGGGTCATCAGTCGATTTAAATACTGCTGTATATCTGCAACGCGCGCATAGAGCGTGTTAATTTCAGCTTCATCGACAGTCGATGCCAGCATGCGTGGGAGTCGGGTATTCCATCGTTTCGCAATTTCTCGTTGCACGATTGTAACACACTCTATCGCCTCACTCGACACAAGGTATTCTTTGGGCAATTCGACGGAACGACCAAGGTGTTCGGCACGATTACGAAGCGGTTCAGGGAGGGTCGCCAGCCACTGCATGACGTCTCCATCGGTACCGAATGACTGACGTGCGCGCCATATTTCGCGCAGTTCGTCGTCTTCGGCAAACAGACTCTCTACATCACTGGCAATGCATGTTTGCGCAAATGGAAAATCCTGCAGGTCAGCGACGAGTTTTTGTTCGACTGCTTCCCGTATTTCGGTGCTGTTCAACATACACATCAGCAGGTATTCGGCGGCACGTTGCGCAATGGAAGTCGTGCCAAACCCACTATCGGACTGTGCAGCGCGAGAACTACGCAGCGGCTGTGTGCCATGGACCCCCGCTCGTGCGCTTGGGGGAGGTGTGGGCGATGATCTATTTTTGACTGCGGGTGCTTGACGGCGCAGTTCGCGCCGCAATATGGTTTCGTCGACGTCGAGCAGATGGGCGAGTTGCTGGACATAATGTGTTTGTTCGAGTTGGTTGGCAATTTGCACGATGAGCGGACCGAGGCGGTCGAGCGCGCTGCGTTTGTCTGCAAGTTGATCGAGGTCGAGGTCACGCGTCAACACCTGAAAGTAGAAGTCCATCGCTGGCAAAGCTGTTTCGACGAGGGTTGGCCACAGGCTACTATCTTTGGCGAGGAGTTCGTCAGGATCTTGCCCATCAGGGAGCTCGATGATGCGTATGTTTGCATCGACATTGCGGCTCCACGACAGCACGCCGGATGGAGTGGGTACCGGAACCAATGTCGCATCGAGATTGTCGTTGAGTGTCTGAAGCCCTTTGAGTGTCGCCCGTATGCCTGCCGTGTCTGCATCGAGGGCAAGGTAGATATTTTTGGTGAGACGATTGATAATGTGGACGTGTTCGGCCGTGAGGGCCGTGCCGAGTGGTGCGACGACATTCCGAAACCCATGTTGGTGGAGTGCGATGACGTCGACATAGCCTTCCACAACAACGACCGCATCCTGGGCACGGATAGCCTCACGGGCCATGTCGAGTCCATAGAGAACGGAGCTTTTATCAAACAACAGCGTCTGCGGTGAATTGAGGTACTTCGGTTGGACATCACCCATTGCCCGACCACCGTACGCAATGATGAGTCCTTTTGCATTGCGGATGGGGAACATGACGCGACCACGGAAGCGATCGAAATATGAACCATCGTCGCGGCGAATCGCCAAACCAGCCGCCACAACCTCGTCGGGGTCGTAGCTTTGTTTCACGGTCAGGTATTCGAACAGACGCGTGTAGTTATCGAGGGAGTAGCCAATTTGGAAGTGTTCGAGTGACCATTCATTGATGAGGCGCTTGGCCACATAGGCCCGTGCCTCTGCACCGTGTGGTGATTTGAGGAGCATATGCTGGAAGAACCGTGCTGCAGCGGCATTTATCTCGCCGAGGCGTTCCGCGACGTGATCACGTTCATCGTCCAGTGCGGTGCGAGGCGTCAATTCGACACCGGTACGTTGTGCCAGTAATTCCAGGGCTTCGCGGAACTCGATGCCTTCACTCCGCATCACAAAATCAAAAACCGTCCCAGAGGCTTTGCATCCGAAACAATGAAAACTCTGGGAATCCGGATAGACCGTGAATGCAGGAGTCCGTGTGTTGGAATGAAAGGGACAAAACCCCACAAACGAGCGACCCGTTTTGCGGAGTTGAACTTTGGCTGCAATGAGTTCGACGATGTCGACGCGTTCTTTGATTTGTTCGATGACACTATTGTTGGTCATATGTTGTCTCTACCAGACGTCTCTGTCATGGCAGAAGTTCCTTAGCCGCCCCACGTCCGAGGGATGTATATGTCTTGGAATATCTGCGTCGCATAGCGATCAGTCATGCCAGCGACGTAGTCGACGACGGCTTGCCGTAGCGGCTCGTCTCGATTGCGCACATTGGCCATGATGTCGGCAGGGATACGTTCGGGGTGATTTATAAAATGTGTATACAGCAAATGGATAATCAAATCGACCTTGTGATCTTCGGTTTTGGCGGCCGACCCGAGGTAGACGTGCTGGTACATGTATTCGCGCAGGGTGTTCGTTGCAGCCAGGACGGTCGAACTCATCTGTAATTCAAAGCGTTCAGGAGCCGATTCAGCGCCGGTCGCCCACCAATTGGTGTCGATGAGATCGCACACCATGGTGTCGATGCGTTGGGCATGGGTGTCTCCGAGTACGGCAATCGCATCGGTAGGGAGGTCGCTCGTGTGCAAAATTCCTGCACGCAGTGCATCGTCGATATCATGATTAATGTATGCAATCGAATCAGCGACTTTGATGATTTGGCCTTCGAGCGTACTCGCGACACCCCACGCTTTGGCACTGATGTCTTTGCGTCCTTTTGAGTGCATGTATATGCCTTCTCGGACGACGTATGTGAGGTTAAACCCCGCACCGTTTTTTTCCATCACCTCGACGATACGCCGGCTCTGTTCGTTGTGCCGGAACGATTCCCCCATCGCATGTGACAGTGCTGTTTCGCCAGCGTGACCAAACGGGGCATGGCCGATGTCATGACCGAGTCCGATTGCTTCGACGAGGTCTTCGTTGAGTCGCAAAGCGCGGCCTATGGTGCGGGCAATCTGGGTCACTTCGAGGGTGTGTGTCAAACGTGTGCGGTAATGGTCGCCTTGCGGGGCGATGAATACCTGTGTTTTGTGTTTGAGGCGTCGAAAAGGTTTTGAGTGCAGTATGCGATCGCGATCGCGTTGGAAGCTGGTGCGTACTGGTGATTCTGCCTCGGGGATGTCGCGAGTCGCGTCGGCGCTCTGTGCGGCATGGGGGGACAATGATGATTGTTCGAGCGCTTCAATCCGTTGGCGTACGTGTTGATGCATCGTCTGCTCCTTGCCGTGCCAACATTCCCCAAAGAATCAAAATACTGATGGTATGCACGCTGACGAGCGCCAGAAAATAGACCGGGTGACCGTTTTGACTGGTGAGTTCGCGCAACATGACGACATCTGCAAAACACGGGACCGCACCGGGAATCACGGTGACACAGGATTCGATGCGGGCGGCAATAAATGGGGCAAAGAGGTAGATTGCCGCGACCCAGAGCAGGACATTTCGCCATGACTGATGCCATCCATAGATCAGCCCTTGCCCACTCAAGAATGGCACGATAACCAAGAGCCAGCGCCGCGACCATTCATCAGTCGGTGATGTCGTCGCATAGATATACCACGCGGCGATAATACCAATGACCACAAAGAATCCTGCAATGAGGTTTTTTGTAACAGGATGAAGGGCAGGCAGTTGCTCAGTCGCCATGCAATACTCACTATTTCGTCCGACACATTCGAATGGGTCTGATTCTATGATAATAGAAAAACAGCCAGCCCGTGCATTGCACGGGCTGGCTGTAACTGCACGTTACTTCGAAAAATGCTTTGCATTCTTTTCGATGTATTTGCGCATGTTCTCGGGGACGGCATCATCGGAAAAGATTGCTTCGACCGGGCATTCTGGCTCGCATGCGCCACAGTCGATACATTCATCGGGATTTATGTAGTACTGATCGGAGCTCTCGTAGATACAGTCAACGGGACAGACCGACACACAAGATGCGTCTTTGGTGCCAATGCAGGCTTCGGTAATGATATATGGCATGGATAATCCTTCGTGTGTATTGGCGTAACGCCAACATGATAGCACAATTCACGACACATACAATCAAACTATGCGTCACCGACCCTGTAGCAAAGACGACAGCGAGCTTGGTAAAGTTCAAGTCCACCGACTGCGATGACGGGTGCCGAATGTGGAGCAGGCTCACCATTTATCAGGCGTTGCGAGCGAGTCGCATATGCGCCACACTCCACGCAGATTGCATAGAGTTTATCGACTTGTTCTGCTACCGCCATCAACCCCGCCACAATCGGGAATGGTTTTGCACGGAAGTCCTGATCAAGCCCTGCGACGATGACGCGAATGCCACGATCAGCCAATACCTGACAGCCTGCGACGATAGCTGCCGGGTCACCTTCGAGGAATTGGACCTCGTCGATGGCTGCCACTGCCACATTGGCGGGGACGTGCGCGAGGATTTCTGCGATGGAGCTAATCGACACTGCTTCGACGGTCTGGCCATTGTGGCTGGCCAGATTACCGGTACGGTAGCGCGTGTCACGCCGCGGAGTATACACAACGAGTGTCTGACGCGCCAGTTTGACATGATTGAGGCGGCGCAACAGCTCCTCGGTTTTGCCGCTGAACATACACCCGCAGATGACTTCAATCCGACCGCCATTGGGTAACCGAGTCATATCACCCCCACGTCATGTAAACACCTGTCATGCTACCACACAGGCATTGGTCGATGCAACGTCAACGCACGCGCCCCGTCAATCCGTCCAGCAATGCAACCACGTTGTCGCCGAGAGCTGCGACAGCGTAGCCGCCCTCTTGGATAACCACTATTGGGATGCCCAGCGCCGCGCAGCGCATGCCGATGGCGGTATAACATTCCTGCGTCAATGCAAAACCTCCCAACGGATCACCGCCGTATGTATCAAATCCCGCAGACAAGACCAGTGCGCTGCTTCCATGCGCACGGATAGCCGTCAGCGCTGTGTCGATATGGGACAGGTATGTGGCGTCGTCGCACCCGAAAGACAACGGCATATTGAGGGTGGTCCCCGTCCCATCACCCGTGCCACACTCGTCAGCAAAACCCATGAAGTACGGATAACACTCGTCAGGGTGGCCATGCAGCGACACAAATAGCACATCAGCACGTGCAGCAAAAATCTGTTGGGTGCCGTTGCCGTGGTGGATATCGATGTCCAAAACCGCCACTTTCCCACCCTGGCTGAGGATGTCTGCTGCAAGTGCCGCATTATTGAGGTAACAGTACCCACCGCACATATCACTGCCTGCATGATGGCCTGGAGGACGACAGCGCGCATAACTGAGTGACGTACCAACTAGCGCCGCATACGCGGCACTTGCTGCCATACTGGCGGCATCGAGACTGGCTTCCCAGGTCCCGGCCACAATGGGCGCGCTCAAATCGAATGCATAGTAGCCTGCAAGCGCCAGTGGATTGGTGGACCGGCGCTGCATCCAACGCACGGCCAACGTACTGGGTAAAACCGCCTCCGGTGCACCTCCGGCTGCACACCATGCCGGGTAGATGCTGGCGAGGTAGTCAAGGTACGCGGTGGTATGGATTCTCTCCAACTCGGCCCGTGTGACCGGTTGAGGTGCATATACATCGGTATAGCCGGCGGTTCGTAGCGCTTCATCGATAATCTCTGCCCGTGCTGCAGATTCATATGGTGGAATGAGTGCGCCGTCATAAAACTCATGTGGCGGCGTGTGAAGGGTATGGCGTGTACTACGGTAAATGCGCATCAGTGCCTCATGTGTCGTGCAAAAATCGCATCTGCACGTCTGCGAACATACCGACAATTGTAAGCCATCGTGATCGATTGCGAGACAACCCGCATTCGACACGCCCGACAGAACAGAAGTGCAGTAGCATATTTGTGCTACTATACAACGGCAATCGCCCGACGACCCGTGGGAGCAGAGTATGGCTGGTCCGCAACGAGGGTTATTCGACCCCAAAAACGATAAATACACCATCCGCTCCGCACCCCTAGCGGCGCGGATGCGCCCCACAAGCCTCGACGACATGGTCGGTCAACAGACGATCATCGGTATTGGTCGCATTGTGCGGCGTGCCATCGAGCACGACACCCTGTTTTCGATGATTCTGTGGGGCCCACCAGGATGTGGCAAAACAACATTGGCGCGCATCATCGCTGAGCACACCGCGGCATTCTTCGAGCCGTTGTCTGCAGTCACCGCGGGCGTTGCAGATCTGCGTCGGGTGGTGCATGAAGCGCGGGATCGCTTGGGGATGTATCAGCAACGCACCGTTTTGTTTATCGACGAGATTCATCGCTTCAATAAAGCCCAACAAGATGCGATTCTGCCACATGTCGAGGATGGCACGGTGATTCTCATTGGAGCAACCACCGAAAATCCATCGTTCGAAGTCAATCCTGCCCTGCGCTCTCGCGCCCGCATCTTTGTCTTGGAATCACTCACAGACGAGCAATTGGGCGAGGTCATCGACCGTGCGGTCAACGACCACGAACTCGGCCTCGGTCAATTCAAACCACTCCTTGCTGCCGATGCGCGTGGCTATCTCATCGACATGGCAAATGGCGATGCGCGGGTGGCCCTCAATGCCCTCGAGGCGGCTGTGACCGCCAAAGATCCCGGCATCGGTGACAAGCGGCTGATTACGGTAAAC
Source organism: Thermoflexus hugenholtzii JAD2 (assembly GCA_945881915.1). GTDB lineage: Bacteria > Chloroflexota > Chloroflexia > Chloroflexales > Roseiflexaceae > UBA965. The sequence goes on from CAMCVW010000009.1 coordinate 22,504, forward strand.
GACATGCGTGAAGCATTACAGAGCCGAGCGACCAAGTACGACAAAAACGGTGAATTGCACTACGATGCTATCTCGGCATTGCACAAATCCGTTCGCAGCAGTGATCCCGATGCATCGTTGTATTGGTTGGGGCGCATGCTTGAGGGCGGCGAAGACCCCATGTACGTCGCTCGTCGGCTCGTGCGGATGTCGATCGAAGACATTGGGTTGGCCGATCCGCAGGCGGTCATTATCGCCAATTCCATCAAAGACACGGTCCACTTCTTGGGGCAACCCGAAGGTGATCTGGCATTGGCAAATCTGGTCGTCTATCTGGCCCAGGCACCCAAAAGCAATTCGGTCGAAGTCGCGTACATGAAGGCAAAAATCGACGTCGCCGAAACACGCAATGACCCCGTTCCACTGCACCTGCGCAACGCACCGACACAATTGATGAAGGGCTTGGGGTATGGCCGCGGCTACCAATATGCGCACCATGCACCAGACGCACGAGTCGACCAAGTACACTTCCCTGATAATCTGCGCGGCCGGCGCTACTACCACCCAACCGACCGCGGCTACGAAGTGCGCATCGCCGAGCGACTCGCCTGGCGTGAAGAGCTCGAGAGCGTCAAACCACTACCAGAGGTCGAAGCACCGGTGCGTCCCAAACCGAGCGTTCCGGTAGATGCTATGATTGACCCACAAGCAAGCGCCGGTGAAGAACCCCAAATCCCGATTGAATCGGCTGAATCCGTTGCACGGCCGTCCAAACGCGCAAAGCGCGAGCCACGGGGATGATTTTGATTGTCGGCTGAACAAAGGACCTGTGCATGACAATGATGCAGCAGATGTATGATTTTTCGACAGCCCGGGTACTGATGAGCGGTGGCACTGGTGTGCTCGGCCGCACTTTGGCACGAGCGTTGCTCTCCCACGGCGCGAGCGTGGTACTCCTCACCCGTCAGCCTGCCCAGGCAGCGACCCACTTTGCAAGCGAAGCGGGATTACCGCGACTCCAATGTATCCAGGCAGATTTGGCACAGAGTACGGATATTCAGCGCGCCGTCGCAGAGGCTTTGGCAACCGGGCCGATTACGCATCTCGTCAATGGCGCTGGCGGCAATCGCCCGCAGGCGACCACCGGCGCGCAAGCATTTGCCGATGTGCCGTTGGCTGCGATGCATGAAGTGATGGATGTCAATGTCTTTAGTGCGATTCAACTCTCGCAGGCAGTCGTCCCTCATTTTGTGGCACGCGGGAGCGGATGCGTCCTGAACATATCATCCATCAGCACCCAACGTCCGCTGACCCGAGTGGTGTCGTATTCGGTCGCCAAAGCGGGTCTCGATGCGTACACGCGGTGGTTGGCGACGCACCTTGCGCGTGAATATGCGCCAGACATCCGGGTGAATGCCCTCGCTCCTGGCTTTTTCTTGACCGAGCAGAACCGCTTCTTGTTACTGGAACCGGACGGCACCACGTTGACCGAGCGCGGACAGCAAATATTGACACATACGCCAATGGGACGATTCGGTACCCCCGACGACTTGGTCGGGGCATTTTTGTGGTTATTGTCGCCCGCTGCAGCATTTGTGACGGGGCAGATTATCACCGTTGATGGCGGGTTCACCGCGTTCAGTGGCGTCTAACAGAGTGACGAGGACAGCAATGCAGCAGATTGACGACCGTGAGTTGCGCGCTATCATCGAGACGGGCTTGGCCAAGCGTAATTGGCGCGGTCAGCGCGTGCTTGTCTTGATTCCCGACGGCACACGGACCATGCCCATGCCGCGCTACTTCAGCATCGTGCGGGCTGCCTTGCGCGCAGCAGGAGCATCTGCCCAGACCTGGATGGTGGCATTGGGGACGCACCCTGCGATGGATGATGCTGCGCTTTCGCAACTCCTTGGCTGCGATGTTGCCGAACTCCACCGAGCTGAACCTGACATACGCGTTGTGAATCATGCCTGGCAAGATCCCGATGCATTGGTATTGGTGGGTACGTTGTCGGCTACCGAAATGCATCGACTGAGTGGTGGACTGAGCAGTGACGATGTGCCCGTGCGCGTCAACCGTGCGGTGTTGACGCATGACCACATTCTCATCTGTGGTCCGGTCTTTCCGCACGAAGTGGTTGGTTTTTCGGGCGGGAACAAGTATCTCTTTCCCGGTATTTCGGGTCCCGATGTCATCAATGCAACCCACTGGTTGGGGGCACTGTTGACATCGTATGCCATCATCGGAACCGCCAATACTGCCGTGCGTGCCGTCATTGATGCAGCTGCTGCACTCATTCCGACACCGCGTTTTGCCATCTGCAGCGTGGTCACCACCGATGGCGTCTGGGGAACATTCGTCGATACACCCGAGGACGCATGGGCACAGGCCGCAGCCTGCTCTGCCGAGGTCCACGTGCGCTGGTTGGCAGCACCGGTCCAACGCGTCATTGCAGTCCTCCCAACCATGTACGACGAGTTGTGGGTAGGCTCAAAGGGCATGTACAAAAGTGAACCGGTTGTCGCCGATGGTGGTGAGGTGGTCATCTATGCGCCACACCTGCACGAAGTGAGTGTCGTTCATGGCAAAATCATTCGTGAAATTGGCTATCATGTGCGCGATTACTTCCTCGCGCAGTGGGATCGATTCGCGCATCTCCCGAAGGGCGTGATTGCCCATTCGACGCATCTGCGCGGGGTCGGAACGTATCGTGATGGTGTCGAACGACCACGCATCCGCGTCACATTAGCGACGGGAATTTCGGCTGCAGAATGCGCACACATTAATCTGGGCTATGTGGACTATCGCACCCTCGATCCCGCAGCACTCGCCGCCGCCCAAGACCCACAGACGCTCGTCATACCACGTGCAGGCGAGTACCTCTATCGCCTACGATAGCGGCACTCCATCGACGCTGTGATGCGCACCTTCGTCGCAACGGATGCATCCATGTAGGGCAATGTCGTCGTGGATGCGTTGGATGGCACTTGCGGCATCCCAACAATACTGCGTCTCGCCGATACGGCGAGTAATCCCAACGCGATCGAGCACGTTGCGTACCGCTGGTTGGACACCGGCAATAAACACCAAGCCGTCGAGGGCTATTATTTTGCCTATCGCAGCGTCGAGCACGTCGGCAGCTTGCATGTCAATCGATGGGACGCCGCGCATACTGATGACCAACGTATGACACGTGTCGGCTTGGCCGAGCTGTAACTCGATAGCTGCTGCATTCCCGAAAAACAATGCACCGTTGATATACGCGACGCGCACACCAGGGCAACGACTCGCCAAGTGTGCGCCCGGCATACGTTCAGCATCGACTGCAGTGACGGTGACACTTGCTGATTCGGCCGCATGCCGAAGGTGCGCCAACGACGATACCACGATTCCGATCAGAATAGCTTGCGTTAAATCGAATACCACAGTGGCACCAAGAGTCACCAATACCCCAACCCAGGGGTGTGTTAATTTTGCATGCCAAAAACGACGTAGCATCTGCCAATCACACATATTCCATGCAGTCCAGAGCAGTACGCCGGCCAAACTCGCCATAGGGATCGTCGCAATCAATGGTCCGAGGAATAACACACATGCAAGAAGCACGATGGCATGGATAATGCTCGTCACACGCGTCTGTGCGCCGCTGCGAATGGCGACTGCGGTGCGCGAGATTGCCGCACTCGATGGCACACCGCCGAACCAAGGGACCACCATATTGGCTGCACCCTGAGCGATGAGTTCTTGGTCCGGATCAAATGGCCTGCCACTCATGGCAGCGCCTGCGGTGCCGGTCATGAGGCTTTCGATCGCTGCGAGGATGGCGATGGTGACGCCGGCCGAACTCACGTCACTCAACGCATTCCACGGGATATCGCCGAACTGGAGGTGCTCTGTCAACAATATGGTGTGCGGCAACTCGCCGATTCGGTCGATGGGGAGTGCCAATAGCCAGGCACCAGTGGTCGTAATGAGGATGGCAACGAGAGCATCTGGAACCTGTGGCAAGAATCGTTTGCAGCTCCATAACAGTCCTATGGTCAAAATCGTGCAGAGGATTGCCGTCGTATTGACCGCGAATGTCTGGGTGAAGTACCCAATGATTTTGCCAATACCTGTTTCCGCTGACGGCGTATGGATTCCCATCATGGTATCGATTTGGCTGATGATAATAATCGTGGCAATCCCACACGTGAATCCAGTAATCACCGGCGTCGGAATATAGACCACATACCGGCCCAAGCGGAAAATCCCCATCACAATCAGCAAAAATCCACCAATCAAGGTCGCACTATAGACACCTATCATTCCGTTGCGATGGAGAATCACCAAAAGTACTGCAGACATTGCGCCTGTTGGTCCGCTCATCTGGAATGACGTCCCGCCGAGCGCCCCGGTAATGATGCCGGCGAAAATCGCAGTCACCAAGCCCGCTGCGGCAGTCATTCCGCCTGCAATCCCATAGGCAAGTGCCAATGGCAAGCAGACGGCTGCCACGGTAATCCCAGCAATGAGGTCCTGGCGGAATCGGTTCGTGCTATACGAAAGAAACTCGCGGGCGAGGAGTCGACGAAAAACCATAAGTCGATGCATGACCTATCCCCTGGCGTCGGTCTGATGTGGAAGCCTTGTGGGTGGATTATACGCCCGATTCACGTCGTCACAGCCTGGTGCGATAATGTGGTACGGTTATCGTATTGCCGTACCTGTCGAGAAGGAGCTCTATGCGTTCGTCTGCAACCGTCGTAATCATCGGTGCCGGAGTAATGGGAGCCTCTGTGGCCTGCCATCTCGCACTCCGTGGCTGCACAGACGTGGTGGTTCTGGAGCAGTTCGAGAGTGAAGTCCAGGGTTCCACTGCGCGTTCGGCAGCCGGTGTTCGCCACCAGTTTTCTCACGAGCTTAATGTGCGTTTGTCGCAATACGGCATTGCGCGTTACAAAAACTTCCAAGGCGAGATTGGCGCCGATAGTGGGTTGCACCAGGTTGGCTATCTTTTTCTTATCAATGACGAAGCAAACTGGAACGGGTACCGCGAAGCAACGCGGATGCAGCAAGCACTCGGTGTACGCACGCGCTTACTCGCACCCGCCGAGATTGACGCCATCGTCCCCGACGTCGTCCACGCAGACCTCATTGGTGCAACGTACAATCCCGATGATGGCTTCTGTGATCCACACTCCGTCGCGATGGGATATCTCGCACGAGCCAGAGCATTGGGGGTCACGGTCGAACGCAATGCGCAGGTGCGCGGCATCACCCATCAATCCGGACGAATCGTCTCGCTCGACACAGCGCAAGGTAGTATCTCTTGTGACACGGTGGTGAACTGCGCGGGGTCTTGGGCAGGTGCCGTTGCCGCGCTCGCAGGTCTCGAAGTGCCAATCCTGCCCTACCGACGCAACGTCTATGTGACCCAACCAACGTCGATTATCCCCGGCCAAATGCCCCTCACCATCGATGTTGGAACTGGCTTCTGGATGCGTAAAGAGCACGATTCGCTGATCATGGGGTTGTCGAACCCAACCGAACCTGCCGGCTACAACATCGCGGTGGATTGGGCTTGGCTAGACACGGTTCTCGACGCTGGGTTTGCGCGCTTCCCTCGCCTGGGCGATGTCACACTCGCCGAAAAACAATGTTGGGCTGGTTGCTACGAGATAACTCCTGACCACATGCCCATCCTTGGTCGTCATCCCGAATTGCCTTCGTTTATCAACGCCGCTGGCTTTAGTGGGCATGGTATTATGCACGCTCCAGCAACAGGTCTGCTGATGGCCGAAGAGATCCTCGATGGACATGCACATTCGTTCGACATCGACCCGTTACGTATCGAACGGTACCGCTCGGGCAGTATATTCGAACGAAACATCATCTAACCGAGATTCCTCGTAGCGTGACGCACCAGCGCAACGTTCCTCCGAATGAAGAGACATGGTCAGGCGCTGATGACGGGTCGATAGATTGCTTTGAGTTGTCTGATACCCCGCTTGTTGAGCTGCTTGACCGAACCTTCCGTGCGATCGAGGTGCGTGGCTATTTCGGCGAAGGTCAATTCGTCACGGTAGCGGAGAGCGAGTACTTGACGTTGTTCGTCGGTCAGATGCAAGAGCATCTCTGCAAATCCCGCATCGTGTTCTATGTCAGCCGCTGAGACCGCCTGCAGATCCGGTTGTGACTCGTCGAGTGGGCAACTTGGGCGCCGCGTTTGCAGGCGATAGCTATCGATGACGCGGTCGTGGGCGATGCGGTACAACCATGCTTCGATGGGGAGCCCGCGATCATTGTATCCATGCAGACTCTCGATCACGCGCACAAACACCTCACTCGTCAGATCCTCGGCCAGCGCATGATCATTGACACGCCGGTAAATGTAGCGTTGGATAGCGTTTGCGTGTGTGCAATAGAGCTCGGCGACACGTTGCTGATGCGTCATAACTTCCTCCGTGGTGATTACTGTGCCTGCAGTATGCGCTCCGTGCGTTACCAAATCATTACCAAGCAAAGGGGTCATTCTGGTATAATGGTATTTGGCATTCATACGGGGAGCACTGATGAGTCAATCATTTACCATTGAGCCCGGGCAGGCACATGATGACGTGGTGGAGCTTGCAAAGGCATGGGCAGGCACATCGATTGCATTTGCCATAACGACCACCGGAGTAGGCAATCTCGCAACACCGTTGCTGCTCCAAAATCTGCTCATCGCTGCTATCGTGTGTGGGTTTGGCTTTGTGATTCACGAACTCGCACACCGCCAGGTTGCGCGCGGGTATGGTGCATCGGCGCACTTTGCAGCTGACAATCGCTGGCTACTCATCTCTATAGGTTTGGCTTTCGCCGGGATCTTTATCGCAGCGCCGGGAGCCGTATGGCACACCGGTGTATCTGATTCGCAGCGCATCGGCAAAATCGCTCTGGCTGGGCCACTTTCGAATTATGTGCTGGCAGTGTTTTTTTTGGTGTTGTATCCTATTTTGTTTCTGCTCGGTGTCCAAGACGATATGTTTTTGTACCTGTGTATGATGGGTTTTTCGTTCAACGCCTGGGTGGGCTTGTTCAACCTCATTCCTGGTGGACCATTCGACGGTGCCAAAGTATTGACTTGGTCAACCCCGGTCTACGTCATCATGGTCGCTGTGGGGGCGTTCATGGCGTTTTATATGAATCGTCAAGAAGTGTATATCAGCATCTGGGGCTGGATGATTTCGCTCCTCGGGTAATCACATAGTTAGAGAAAAGGAACCATTCCATGCGGAAGAAACTCATCGCCGGTAATTGGAAGATGCACAAGACAATTGCTGAAGCGGTCGCACTCATTGATGCACTCCATGCTGCGCTCCCGTTTGTCCCTGCAGACCGCGACGTCGTGGTCTGCCCGACGTTCACCGCACTGTCGTCTATTGCCGCTCGGCCACGCGGGCCGATTGGGATTGGCGCACAAAATGTGTACCCGGAGTCGCATGGAGCCTTCACGGGTGAAATTTCGCCCGCTATGTTGGCTGAAATCGGCTGTGCCTATGTGATTGTAGGCCACAGTGAGCGCAGAGCAATGTTTGGCGAGTCTGACGCGTTTATTGCGAAAAAAGCCGCTGCCGTGTTAGCCGCTGGGATGAGCCCCATCATCTGTGTCGGCGAAACAAAACAAGAGCGCGAATCAGGCCGCGCCCAATCTGTCGTGTTGGGCCAGGTCGCTGGGTCACTGGCAGGATTGGAAGGCCGCCTGGAGGACGTGGTCATCGCCTACGAGCCCGTCTGGGCAATCGGGACGGGTCTGACTGCAACTGCAGCGGACGCACAGACCATGCATGCAGCGATTCGCGCAGAACTGCGCCGCATCGGCGGGGCAGCAGCAGAACGCGTACGGATTCAATACGGCGGCAGTGTCAAGGCCGACAACGTCGACGAGCTCATGGCGCAACCCGATATCGATGGTGCGCTGGTCGGTGGAGCCGCCTTGGTCGCCGAGGGTTTTGCCCGGATCGCCAACTATCGCTAGCAACTCGTGCGGGTTCCGCACCGTGAATAGGTGAATGAATGACCGATACAGCGTCACTTCCAACGACCGAGCAATCCCTGTACCCGCTGGTCGTCCTCGGCGAAATGGTCATCATGCCGATGATGACGGTGCCGTTGCAAATCGGCCAAGGCAAGTCATTCCGGGCACTCGAAGTCGCCTGGGAGGCAAAGCAAAACGTCCTGCTGATTTTTGTGCCCGAGTCGCACATCGAACAGTATAAAAACGGCACACCGGAATCACTGCCCACAGTGGGCGTCACCGCGCGCCTGGAAGAATTTATCAAACTCCCCGATGGAACCGCCCGCATCATCCTCGAAGGTTTGCAGCGCGCGGTTTTCGACGGACTCCAACAAATCGATCCGTACTACATCGTCGCTGCGCAGCCTATTGTCGATCCCGTCGTCACCGGGATGGAGATAGAGGCGTTGATGGACACCGTCAAACAACAGGTCGACGAATTCGTCGACAGCCTTGGTGAAGTGCCCCAAGAAGCCGTCACGTTTGTGCGCCGCATCGACACTCCTGGTCATTTGGCGGACATCGTCACCTATGCTCCCGCGTTCGACTTCGATGAACGGGTCATCATCCTCAACGAAATCGACCCGGTGGAACGCCTCAGCAAAACCCAGCGTATGCTGGCACGCCACCTCGAACTGATGAAAATTCGTCAAAAAATCCAGCAGGATACCAAAGAAATACTAGATCAGGGCCAAAAAGAATTCTTCCTGCGTGAGCAGATTCGGGTCATACGCAAAGAACTCGGCGAAGACGAGGATCTCGACGATCCGCTGGAGGATCTCAAAAAACGTGTGACAGCGCTCGTAGCCCCCGAAGCAGTCAAAGAACAAGCGTTGCGCGAATTTAAACGGCTCGCCCAACAAGGTCCCGGTAGCCCCGAAGCAGGCGTGATTCGTTCGTATATCGAATGGTTGCTGGTGTTACCGTGGATGCTCGAAGAACTCGCGCCCATCGACATCGCGCGCGCCCAGACCATATTGGACGAAGATCACTTTGGCCTCGAAAAGGTCAAGGAACGCATCGTCGAATACATTGCTGTTCGTAAACTCGTCGGTACGAAAATGCGTTCGCCGATCTTGTGCCTCGTCGGTCCTCCGGGTGTGGGCAAAACCTCCCTGGGTCGATCCATTGCACGTGCACTCGAGCGCCAATTCGTTCGTATGAGCCTCGGTGGAGTGCGTGATGAAGCCGAAATCCGCGGTCATCGTCGCACCTACATCGGTGCGATGCCCGGCCGTATCATCCAGGGCATGAAGACCGCCAAAGCACGCACGACGGTATTTGTCTTGGACGAAATAGACAAGGTCGGCCAAGACTTCCGCGGCGATCCGACGTCGGCATTACTCGAAGTGCTCGATCCCGAACAAAACGGTGCTTTTTCGGACCATTACCTCGAAGTGCCCTTCGATTTGTCGCAGGTCGTCTTTGTGGCGACCGCCAACCAACTCGATACCATCCCCGCACCGTTGCGTGATCGGATGGAAATCATCGAGGTCAATGGATACACCGAAGAAGAAAAACTCGGTATCGCGACACGATTCCTGATGCCCAAGCAATGTGAAGCACACGGCGTCACCAGCGAGGTGCTGACCATCAGTGAAGCAGCAATTGTGCGAATCATCCAGGGCTACACACGAGAATCCGGTGTACGTTCGCTCGAACGTGAGCTTGCAACCATCTGCCGCAAAATCGCGCGTCGCGTCGCCGAGAATGTCGGTGAACCGTTCGCGCTGATTCACGTCGATGTGGCACAGATTCCCGACTACCTCGGCATTGAGCGGTTCACGCATGGATTGGCAGAAGAGCAAGACGAAGTAGGCGTGGCAATGGGTGTCGCTTGGACATCGGTTGGTGGTGAGACCCTTTCGATCGAAGTGTTGCCGATTGTGGGCAAAGGTCCGTTGCAGTTGACCGGGCAACTCGGTGATGTCATGAAGGAATCAGCCCAGACAGCGTTGAGTTACGCCCGCTCGCAGCTCGACATCTGGGGAGTGCCGGCCAACTACTTCGACGAACACGTGATTCACATCCATGTACCCGAAGGTGCGGTCCCCAAGGATGGCCCCTCGGCGGGCATCACCATGACCACTGCGCTCATCTCGGCGATGACCGGCAAAAAAATCCGACGCGACGTGGCAATGACCGGTGAAGTCACATTGCGAGGCAAAGTCTTACCCATCGGCGGGCTGAAGGAAAAAACCCTCGCGGCCCATCGCGCCGGCATCAAAACCTTCATATTGCCGATTGCGAACGCCAAGGATATTGCAGAACTGCCTGACAAGATTCGGGCCGATTTAGAATTGATTCCTGTGTCGACGATGGACGAAGTACTCGCAGTCGCATTCGTCAAATCCTGAGTCAAGGAGGAAGTCCCCCGCAGCACGAGCGCTGCAGGGGGCTTTTGTTTCGAGAATTGAATTTCTCCGGTCTCTGTTGACACATGAGACCTTGTTCATCGTGAAATTAAACAGTTCACTGATCAAGTTTTAATCCATTTTGTTAAAAATAACTGAATAATCAGAGCATCTTGCAGTATTGTTTCTATAGTTACAAATGAAAGGAACTATATGCGTGTAAAATTATCACGACGATTTTTCTTAGGTGCAGCTACAGTAGTTAGTGCAAACGCTTTTGTAAGTAGTTGCATCAGTAACATCGATGAACAGGCTATACCGACAGCAGTTAGTGAAGCAGTCACACCGAGCGTCGCAGTGGTGCAGCCTACAGAGAGTCTGACACAAGCTGAAATACCATCTGTTGTAGTTCCATCTCCTACAGCTGTTGCACAAATCGATACAACAGAGTATTTCAAAGGTGTAAAAGCATTCAATCCAACACGTATCACAGTTGGTTCAGACAGAATAGCTGTTATAAATGAGTTTGGCAATGTGCTTCGCCTTTCGACTTACTTACCCTATCAAGATGGCACCGAAAGTCTAATTGAGTTCTACAGTCAAGAAGAAGAAAGAAATGGTTTAGAATATAGATTTTTTTCACTCGAAAGCAGGTTGAGTGTTGACATGGGCGGTGTAATACGACCGCTGTACCAGAATTTTTTCATAGACGAAGCCCTTCGCAATTTATCCAATACGGGGTATGTTCATGAGATTTATACTGCGAATGGAGCCAATTTTGCAAAAGATCAATATGGTACTGTGGTCACAACAAGTAATGAAGTTGGACTTCCAAACAACATTCTTGATAACGTACAACAGGTTGCTTCCTCTGGAAACCACATACTTTTTTTGACTATTGATGCACAATCTGGTAATTCCAATGTGATTTCGTGGGGATCAAACACGAACGGCGAAACACTGGTCCCAGTCGGACTTACAGGGGTTCAATCAATAGTAGCGGGAAACGGATTTTCTGCTGCGCTATTGAATGATGGGACTGTAACCTGTTGGGGGTTGGTCAAACCGGTTGCAGGGAAATTCCGAAAGATAGTCGCTGGGTCTGATTGCATCGCAGGTATCACTGATCAAGGTAATCTCGTTGTATGGGGGGTTGACACTGTCGATAGAATTACGGATACTTTTGTACCTTCGGATATCGGCGAAATTAAAGATTTTTCCGTTGGTGGGAATAAACTAGGGATACTCACTTCTGATAACAATGTTTTGGTGTACGAAATCTTTTCAAGAAGTGAAGTTTCCAATTATGCATCAACAGGAAAAAGATCACTACCCGCACAGATCTGTGACAAAAGAGTGGTTTTTGATTCTCGTGAGTTCGAAAAATTCACCTCTGTCCATGCATATGCTAACGCCTTTGCTGTGATGAAAGAAAACAATGATTTCATCCTCTTTGGTAGAGACGAGGGGTTGAACTATGGTGAATTTGCTGGACTATATTTTTCATTCGAAGCGTTAAATGAATTACGCGGCAAGACGTTAAAATTTAGTACTATTAGTACTTCAATTGTGGTCACCACTGATAAGAAAATTGCATTTGCGATGTCATCAATAGAAGAGGGAACTTCCGCACTCCTTCAATATCTGGAGTTGAAAAAACTTGATGATGTTTCGGAAGTATGTACAGGTGATTTGCTTGCAACCTACAGTGTTCCACTTCCGTTGTTTGGTTATGCACTGATTGGTGGAAAAGTAGTGTGGTTTACACGTGATGCCTCAGAGTTCCCCGATCCGTACCCAGAAGTAACCAAAAACCTAACGGACATCATTACATTGGATCAGGGCTATGGGTACCACATTGCCCTTCGAAGTGATGGATTAGTATTTGCTTGGGGGAGAAATGATATCTGCACACAGGTCCCCCTCGGTCTAAAGTCTGTGAAAAAAATCGTTGCCGGAAGTCATCATGTAATTGCCCTCAAAGACGATGGTACCGTGGTAACGTGGGGCTATGAACAACGATATTATGAAAACACTATGACTCCAGCACTCACCAATGTTGTGGATGTTGGAGCGAGCAAGGACTCGTATGAAAAGCCTTCTTTTTCTCCCAGTCTCTACGAAATGTTCCCCGAAGAACCTTTTTATCCCGGTCACTTCATTGCAGTCGACAATTCAGGCAGTGTGCATGTGTGGGGGGACAACAATCATGGACAAAGTTCTATCCCCGCAAAGTTACCTAAAGTAGTCGCAGTCGCTGCTGGCGATGGGTATTCCTCGGTTTTGACCGCGGAAGGACATGTCGTATGTTGGGGCCGATTTAACTTGATAATCTGATAACCAGCGAATAAACTTTCATGGAACAAAGAGACTTGTGGCGTGCGCCACAAGTCTTTATCTTCTTGAACCAAACAAAATAATCCCACCGATGATGAGCAATGCAGGTAACGCATATTTCCATACCTGTGGTCCAAACAACACGTTGATGAGCATGTATGCACCGATGAGCATCAGGACACTCGCGACGGTGACCCGGCGTTCGTTGATGCTCGACTGTTCGAACGTATACGGCTGAATGACGGTGCCGGAGCGTTCTTCGGGCATGATGAACCATAGGACAATGTACGCCAATACCCCGGTCCCAAAGCCGATAACCAGGATGAGGAAGATCAGGCGTACCACCCATATCTCGAGTGACAAGGCGCGGGCGATGCCGCTACAGACACCTGCGACCATTGCGTCGCTACGGCTACGAAAAAAACGGGTGTGGGTGCTCATTGGACCTCCTGTAACAATCGGGCGTAGGACGCGCCGATGGTACATTTGGTTGCAGGACTACGCGAGATTAATGACCATCAACTTTGGCTCGGTCATTTCTTCGATGGCGTAGCGTACCCCCTCGCGACCAAATCCCGACTGTTTGACGCCGCCGTACGGCATCGGGTCGAGGCGCCAGGTAGGCATGTCATTGATTATCAGCCCCCCCACCTCGAGGACATCATACGCACGGTAGATACGCCCTACATCACGCGTAAAGACCGCCGCCTGTAGACCGAAGTCACTGTCGTTGACGAGTGCGAGGGCTTCTTCGTAGGTGTCGTATGGTGTAATCGTCACGACCGGCGCAAACACTTCGCGGCAGTTGACCTGCAACCGAGGACCAGCGTCCGTGATGATGGTTGGTCGGACGATGCCTCCACTCACCGTCCCGCCGGTGACAAATGTCGCGCCGGCAGCCCGTGCTTCGGCGAACCAATCGGCGACGCGTTGTGCTTCAAGCGGAGCAATCAGCGAACACAGATCCGCCGATTCATCGAGAGGGTGCCCGACCACCAGCCGTTCGACACCGGCTTTCATGGCAGCGACGAACGCCGGATATACAGCGCGTTGCACAAAAATCCGTTGGACGCTGATGCAGCTCTGACCGGCGTAGTTAAATCCACCAGCCACGCATTTTGCTGCTGCTGAGGCAATGTCTGCATCGTCGTGGACGATGACCCCGGCGTTGCCTCCGAGCTCGAGCGTAATTCGCTTGCGGCCACACTGTGACTTCAATTGCCAGCCGACCGCTGGCGAACCGGTGAAGCTCAATAATGCGATGCGATCGTCGGTAATCAACGCCTGTGCGTCACTACTCGCCACCGGAAGGACACTCAGTGCACCTGCAGGCCACCCCGCGGCGATAATTGCATCGCCCAACAGGAGTGCTGCGGTGGGGGTCTGCGAGGCTGGCTTGAGGACGATGGGGCAGCCAGCCGCCAGAGCAGGGGCAACTTTGTGCGCTACCAAATTTAGCGGGAAGTTGAAGGGCGCGATGGCTGCCACCGGACCAATGGGCACCCGTTTGACCGTGGCATGGCGTTGTTCCCCGCCGGCAGCGCGGTCGAGTCGTAAGACTTCGTCGTGACTCTGACTACACTCATCCGCAGCAGTTTCGAAGGTGGTCATGGCGCGTTGTACTTCGCCACGGGCTTGCAGGATGGGTTTGCCGGCTTCGAGCGCAATTGCCTGGGCAAAGACTTCACGCTGCGCACCGAGTGTCGCCGCCACCGTGCGCAGAATGCGTGCCCGAACATGGGCTGGTAAGGCTCGCGTCTGCACAAACGAGGCATGTGCAGCGGCAATTGCAACGTCGACATCGGTTTGAGTGGCCCGACCGACTGCTCCGATGGGAGTATTGTCGTATGGGCAATGAATCATCGGTCCTGGGCGGTCGGTGTGCACACCTGCCAACAAAATAGGTCGAGGAGCAGTCATAGAATACCTCCGTGTATCAGGGACGAATCCATGTCCGGTAGAGTGTGTCGAGTGCGCAGGTGCATTGATTTGTTGCCAGCTCGTAGAGAGAGTCACTGTCGGCAATCTGGTATCGGTACGTTGCGACGTACTCTTGCAACACGCGGCCGAAGCTGTGTGCTCCAATTTGCATACGAAGTGCTTCGTAGAACAACGCACCTTTTGCATATGCGAGGACATTGAACGAGTAGAGCGTATATGTGCGCATGTGTTGATCGACAGGACCGTCGAGTTCACGTTCGATGAGATTGTCATATTGCTGTTGGAAGCTGGCGAGCTCGCTTTGGGCAGCCTCTTCGCCTTCGAAGGCTCGCAGATAGATGACCTGCGCGTAGGTAGCGATTGCCTCATCCACCCAGGCGTCCGTCTGGACGTCGTTCCCTACCAGATTATAAAACCACTGATGCGCGACTTCGTGCACGACTGTGCGCTCGAGTCTGCTGGGTTTGGCCACGGTCGCAGCTTGCATCAGCAGCAGTCCTGGGTATTCGACTCCATAGAACGATGATGCATCGACGGCGACGATGTCGAGCTCATTGTAGGGGTATTGACCGAATTGTGCGTTGAACAGTCTGAGTGCGCGACTTGCGTAGTGCATGGTCTGTGCACTCCCCGCGACCTCGTCTGCGTCGACATAGACATTGATGCGTGTACCATCTACCATCCGTGTGGTAACGGGCAAGGTCGTCAGCACAAAGGTAAAGTCGCGCTGCAATCCACTCACCACCCGCACCGTGCGGGTATCACCCGTGAAGGTCTGGGTGATGGCGGTACCGGTACTCACCAATTGGTGCGTGGCAGGTATCGTCAACGTGACGTCGTAGAGTGCGATTGGGCTATTGACCAAATCGCCTTTGGTATCAGGATCTGTGATATCCCACATTCCGCCTTGCCAGGTAGTCAACAGGGGGTACGCAGAAGCGAACGAAAGCGTCCGCCCGTCGTCATTAAAGGCCCCATATTTGGTCTTCCCGACATCCAGAGGAATGGATGTCTGGTACTCCAGGGTGACCACTCCCGTCGCTCCGTTGCGTACCGCGGTGGGCAGCCGCAGGGTCACAATCGAGTGCGAGAGATTGTAATGGAATGGGGTAACAATACCATCGACGAATGCCCGTTGAATGCGCGTCTGTCCCGCGAAGTCACTGAGATTTGCATACAGTCGGAACGGTAGTTCTCTGATTGATGCTCCCGTGTGATTAACCCACGCGAGTGTCTGGCGCATCTGGAGGGTACGCGTGCGCACATCCACACTACCAACCATGGTGTAGCGCGGGGCATCATCGTGAAGGACAATGTCGTTTTGGGTAGTGGGATGCATGGCTAACCGTTGTAACGATCGCTCTGGCGCGGCGCTAACCTGCATACCCATGTACATCAGCATTGTCGCAATGACGACAGCGCCGGTGTACATCCGCCGGGAGTGAGACATGCGTCCGTTCATCGCGCCAACGCATACATGCCCATGGCAGCGAACACATAGATGAGGCTTCCTGCAGCTACCGCAACACTGGTTGCATAGAAAAAACCCAGGATGTTCTGTTTACGTTCGCTGACGAGGCGCCCCCACACAAGCAAATAGACCGCTACACCTGCGGGCAATATCCACAGCGAAAAGTCGTAGTACGGTGTATCCCGCGGAATGCCAAACAGAAAAGCTGCGCTGTATCGTACGAGGGCACTCTCGTACAAGATAAACCCGAGATAGCCGATACTCCCAAGCGCCAGCAAGGACACAAGATACTGTACCAAATGGAATGCACGTACGATAACGGGTGGCGTAGCCTCATTGCGGACGCGCCGTATCAGGTATGCCAGTGGGCGCACCACAAGGGCAAACATCAGCCACAGCAGTCCGACTCCCGCAGCATATGCGACAGAACCAAATGGATTTATTCCGTTCAAAATCTGCGCGATAGCCGTGGTCGGCGTCACGGTCACCGGTGTTGCAAAGACAGTCTTCTGCTGCTGCAAACAGCTGGTGTCTGGTGTCTGTTCAGGGTGATCCAAGAACGCATGTAATATCGCGGCACTACACACGTTCCCCAAAATGGCCCCGTGCGCACCATTTGGGGTGACAATCGCCGTTGCATTGCGAAAGCCCGGCATTATTGTGTCGGCCATGGTCGCGGGTGTGATGGGATCATACCGCCCTGAGCTCACCAGCGTGGGAATGTCACTCACTACGGTTTCATTCACAGACTCGGGGAGGTGTTTGACTGCCGCGATGGCACACCACTGTTGTGTATAGTCAATATCGTCGGTGACGACTGCATTATTCAGCGGGAACAAACCGTCCGTCGGCACGCGGTAGTCACTGGGTGTCGCGGCGACTTCCTCGGCACACGTCGTTGACGCCTGCATCCCTTCGCTCATTCCGTCATAGAACAAAAAGAGACCGGCGAGACTCTGGAAAGTTGTCAAATCGTTGCGTTCAATCTGGTCAATCAGCATGGGGACAAACGTCACGAGTTCATCGTCATACATCATCTGGAACAACACCCCTGCCACGTCGTCCCCATGCAAAACGACCGCATAGGAGTTGGTCGTACTGATGTCTGTCAGTGTCAGTTGCAGAGGTTGGTCGTTGACGCGCTGGAGCAATGCTGGCAAGCGCGTGGTGAGATCGGGGTAGTATCCGTTACAGTCAGGATCAGCCGCGCAATCAGCAAACAGGTTGGCGAATGACATCTGGCGCGAAGAAAGCCATTCTGTCTGTGGACTACGGGTCGTGGGGACGACACCATCGAGGACCAGAGCATGGACGAGATTCGGGTGGCGGACCACGACGTGTTGGGCGAGGAGTGAACCATACGAGACTCCGTAGAGGTCAATGGTGCCGTGCCCTAACATTGCAGCGACCGCGGCGATGTCGTCCGCATTGGCCGTACTGTTGAATGCAGACAAATCGACTCCTGCAGCACGCAGCCGATCGGCGCACTCCTGCCAGGCTCGCATTTGGCGGTCAGTGCGTTGTGCATTGGTCAGCGTTCCGGTATAGAGTTCTGCCGTGATACGAGGGAGTTCAGGGCAGTCTAACGTCGGAGTGGTGTTGGTTGTCCCGCGTTGTTCGACCAACACGATGTCTCGGTCGCTGGGAATGATTGCATCCGGCTTATTGAGAATAGATACAAACGTCTCGATGGTGTCACCGCCCGGCCCACCTTGCAAGAGATACAGCGGCGGATGTGCATTCGACACCATGCTTCGGATAATCATGATGGGTAGCTGAATCTGGGTTTCCTGTGGTTTGTCAGCATACAACGGCAGTGTCACCGTTCCACAATCCACTGTGCGATCTGTTGGCGCTGCTGCCAGACATTCACCCGTTGTGAATGTGCCCGCTGCATCTGCAACCTGCGGCATGGCGAAAAAAACGACGAGGACGAAAGCAACTATATACATGCGAAGGAAGCTCATGGAATGTCTCTTTTCTGTGGGCATAGCAGGTCTGTCAGGGCATTATTCGAGCGAGATTCCATAGATAATCACCGTGCCACCCGCTCCGTCGGCTACTGGATCAATGCGCAGCTGAATCAACCGTGTTGGTAAGTCAGGCATGAGCGTCAAATCGAGCGTTATCCGTTGCCGTTGACCAGTCAGTTCCCACGACAGCGCGTGCGCCTCGTCGAACTGATTTGGTGCGGTCGCAACAAAGAGTTGCCCATACACATCGGCGGTATCCGTTGCCGCCAAGTCAATCACCAACCGCCGCGGCATAGGCACGTCCAAAATCGGTGAAACGAGCACTGGATCGCGATCCACCTGGACCTGCCAGCCGACGGTCGCCGGTAGGCTGGTTGCATTATTCGCCGTCCACCCCAGCGGTGCACCGCCGAGCATTGCCAGTGCACCGTTCTGTAGCAGGACCCCCGCAGTAGGCAACAGCTGTTGAACCGGCACATCTGTCGGTACACGCAACGATTGAAGCAGCGGCTGGATTGCGGACAGACAGGTGGTCACCGCATCGCCAGCAAGTCCGTAGCGTGTTTGCATGGTTGGAGATGGAATCAGGAAATCATCGGCGATGATGACTTGCCCTCCAGCCTGATGCGTCTGTGCTATCGCCTGCTGCAGGTTGACGCAGGCGTTCGCCCATGAACCTGCCGAGACAATAGCCGCGTTGACCGAAAGGAAGTGCTCGCGCTGCTCATAATAGGGCAGGTATAGCTCTTGCAGTCCATCCGGTACCAACAGTAGATCTGCGGGTTGGCTCGTGGCGCGAACTGCTTGTGCGATGCGCCGTTGCAAATCGGTCGTGGCGTCACCACGTAGCTGGATCGCACTCAGATTGACCAAAAATGTACTGAACAAAATCACATAGGCCAGCAATAGACGCACATCAGTACGATGCAGCCGCGCAAATCCGCTCATAACCAGGAGCACCACGACCGGGGTAATCCCAATCCAGAATTCGATATTGTCTGGTTCCCACCATCCAAAGAATCCCGCGTAGGTCACGAACCAGACCAGCAACCAGACATTCTGTACACGGATACGCTGGTACACCGCGGTACTCGTGGTGAGGCAGATGAGTGTAATCCCGATCCAGCCGCCCCAGCCCGCTGCAATTGTGTCGGATAAGCCAGTCAAGAGATCCAAGAGGGTGGCTTTACCGCCCCACCAACCGCTGTCCACATAGTCGAACAACCATTGATGCGCTGAAGCATATGTGTCAAAGCCGCTGACCCCTACCATCACCCAGGAATATGCGCTGACGACGATGAGAAAAGCACCGGCACCGGCGATTACCCAGCCACGGCGGTCATTGCCTGGTACGCGGAGGGCTGGCCAGGCACGTACCAGCAATGGCAGTGCCAGCAGGGCATTGGTCTGATGGAACAAGACCGCGCCAGCCATCCCCAGCGCGAGTGACAGCTGCCAGCGCAGACGACTCGGCTGCGGTTCCATAATCAACCAGAGGATCCACAATACGCACAGCGTAGCCAAGGTATAGACCTCGACTTCGACGGCGTAATACCAGTACGCATACGAAAAAGCCAGCGACCCGGTCGCCAGGAGCGCAATGTCAATCCGCTGCCAGCGGCGATAGACGATGGCACAAAACACCGCACTCCCGAGACTGCCCGCCACGGCATTGGCGCATTGCAGTGCAGTTGCAACGTCCACCCCTGTCCCCAGTGCGCTCATGATTGCGCCAAACGGACCGTACGCCAAATGGTGTGGGTGGAATAATTGTTGCCAGGGTTTACGGCTCACATCGAGGATATATGACAACGCGTCGAACGTGTGTACCTGCGTCAACGTGGCTCCATAGACGACGCATGTACAGAGCGCTGTGATCGCACTCAACACATACATGGTGCGCTTTTGCAGGGTGTTCACTTACGCACCTTGGCAGTAACGAACTGGACCCCCAGGGTACGGTAGTCGTTCAGATTGGTGTCGAGCTTTGCTGGCACCCAACCCGCTACTGCGATGCGCACGAGGAGTGTTTGGGTGGCAGAGGAGAGTTTGTCCGGAACGGTCAGGAGCATAGATTCATCGTGATTATGGATGGGATTGCAGATTGGTGCGGTCCAACGGGGTTCTGCATTCGACCAGGGGAGTGGTTGGCCGGCCATACTCAGACAGACATCAGGGCTCTTCCCATCAGGTCGTAGCCCACTGTTGAGGGTCACGATGATATGTGAACCGGCTTTGACAAGGGGTAATCGGAGCACACTCGTCGGTTCCGTCCAGGCAAAAGTCCGACCGGCAATCGATTCTGCCGCATAAAACCCTGATACCTGTGCGCTAGTCGCCGTTGCCGTGACCTGTGCAGGCAGTGCCGCCTCACCATCGACGAGTTCATACCGTTGGTAGCCGATGTTCAGACTGTCAATGAGAGCCGGCTTTTGGTCGGTGAGCTGCGAAAACTCTGGGATGCGTGCATGAATGTACTCGCGCTCTTCGAAGTGCATGCCTGGGAACCAGAGTGCTCCATTTGCACCAGTCAGGAAGTAGACGCGCCGCCCCTCCGCCAACCACCGTCGATAGAGCGCAACCAAATCACGCCCGTACTGTTCGGGGCGTTCACTGCGTAAGCCGAACACCTGTTGCCCATGGATTGCAATCAACGGCAACGCCAGTGTGTCGGCAGCGTCGCGCGCCGCCACATAACGGGGCGAGCCGCCGCGAACGATGGTGATGTCTTGCGGTCGACTGAGTCCAGCTATTTCGTCGACGAGCGCAAACGACCCCTGTAACTCGGGAACGGCGATGACGGGGCGCAGCGTCGCCGCCAAAAATCCAACCAAAACTACGACACTCCCCACGCTCAGGGTTTTGCGCCACCACGCTCCGCCCCACAGTGCTACGGCACCATACGCGCTCAGGATTGCAAAACCGGGATATATGTTGGGTAAGTAGCGTCGCATGATGTAGATGTAGGTTTGGCTACTCGTGCCATAACTCAACTGGATGAAGATGAACGCCGTCAATAGCGTCACGCTCAATAAGTACCAATTGCGACGATCGAGACCACGCCACAACAGCACGACCAAGCCCATGAAGGTCATTTCGATCCCAAACGGTGAAATGTACCAGCCGACGCGTACCAGGTTGGCCATTGAATTTGCATACAAATCACGCAACGGCGCCACCTCTGGTGCCGGGAGCCCGCGCAACCACGCCGGTGCATTTGTGAATGTCTGCGCTATTCCATCGGCGAATTCGGGCGCTCTGATTGGCGCACCAATGTATCCTTGGAGCGCGAGGCAGCTGCCGGTAGGTTGTGTGCGCTGTATCGCGGTGGCACAGCCCACTGCGTCGCCAATCACCGTCGGCGTCAGTATCTGCGGGCGGATAAGATATGCATAGAGCATCGCTGCACCCACCAGGACTGCCGCAACACGACTCAATCCTATTCGATAGGGTTGTATGGCACCGACCATGCGTGCGAGGAATAGCGGGTGACGACGCACCCAGACCAGGAGAAACACTGCAATCCCCACCACGGCAAATTCGATACCGATGCGTGGGTAGTTCCAGGCGGCATCGGGTATGCTCTGGTTGGGGCAGGGCTGGTACGTCAATGGCGAGCAGGGTCGGATGAGGAATATGTGCTGCAGTTTGGGCGTTAGCAGTGGAAAAACCAGCAGCGCACTGAGCGCTGTGTCTTGCAGCCGCGCAAAAAATGTATCGATGAAGTATCCACGTGACAGTGTCAAAAGATGAATCAGACCATGGATCCCCGTACCCGCAAATCCCCATGCGACCCAGCGGAAGCTCGGATGTGCCCCATCACGCAACCATTGCCACAGCAACCAGCCGATGAATGGCACCAGCACAAAGACGAAGTCTAGGCGGGCCAGTAGGAATTGACCTGCCGCCAATCCCATAATCAAGGCGATGAGTGAACGATCTGCACGTGCTGGTGCATGGTAACGCACCATTCCGTAGACCATTGCGAAAAACAACCACTGTGCAGTCGTTTCGGACATGGGGTAGCGGCTGAACCAGACCTGTACGCCATTCAACGCCAGGAGCAGCATAGCTATGATTCCGACCGCAGGCCCAAACAGTGCCCGGCCTGCCATTCCCACGCCCCAGACACCCATCAATCCAGCTAATCCGGTGGCCAAGAGACCCATCCGTACACCGAATGCCGCACTGAAAAGCCCAATCCAACTGGGGAACAAGTGCAAAAACTGTGGGGTGTAGGTGCCACTCATCGCATCGGATTCCGATATGAACAATCCCGCCAGGCGCATCCGTGTCGCCATAAAACGATCGCCTGACTGGACGCCCAACAGATTCGACCAGCCTTGGGCCGCATCGGCATCGCTAGATCGGCGCGTGGCCAAATCCGCTACAATCGCATCGTGTTGCACAATGGCACCCGTGCGCGCAATCGCAAAGCCTGTGTTTGCATAGATTCCCGCGTCACGACCACCAAAAATCACCTCTGACGGTGTGCCGTTGAGCACAACTGTGATGCTGAGGATCAGACCCATTGTCACTAATTCCCACCGCACGGGGCTGAGCGCCGCCCCAATCGGGAATAGCACAGCGCCCAGACGTCGCACCAGCCAGCCATTGACCACCACAAAGACACTAGTACAGCCGAGATGCAGTCCGAGCGAAAAAACGCCCATGCTCGCCAGGAGCACTGCACAGCCACCGTGGAACAACATGCCGACGAGCGCGGCTTGGTAGAGTGTATCGAGAGGATGGGTCGTACCACCAAGCCGGACGACCAATGGCCAGCCAGTAGCGATGACGACGACGACCGCAGCACAGAGGATCAAAATACTCAACATGTCCTCCGTAATAGGACTCACGTTCCCTATTTTAACATGCGTAGTTATACGACAGCTTTATTTATCTGCTCCGCACACGTACACTCGCGCGCGTGGGGATGGTCGGTTCACGCTGACCAGCGCGATCCATCCGGATGTACATATATAGAAAAACGGAAGGGACGATGTGTCCTCAAAAAAGAAACCATGTCACCCATGCATCCATCGGTAACCTGCGTCTCTGCCGACGAACAGCAACCGGGTACCCAGCGACTGCGTCATGTCACATACCACAGAAGTTGCTGCGCCATCGCCAGCGTGGAAGCGGCAGCGTTCCGCTGCAAACGCAACGGGCTCGTGCGCGCCCTGATTCGTCGCTCATATAGCAGGCGGGATAGGTAATCGAAAGCCTGTGAATTTTCTGTTCGGAGTTTGATATCGATCATGAGCTGCGACTGGTGACGACGTGAATTCGCTGGCATCATGATAAATCACCTTCTGCGGGGTCCGCGGGGTTTTTCAATCGGTGCGCAGAGCATGTACTGAATGACTTTTGATGCAGTTTTGATTGATTGATATGCTTCAAAGCCCGGTTTTCGTAGACGCAGTTGCAACGAAATACTTGACAACAGCGTTTTTCGACCTATATTGAAAAAGGAAACGGGGCCATGCAGCAAACAAGAGGAACGTCCATGTCAGACAAATTGGTGATTGTCGAATCGCCTGCCAAAGCGAAAACCATTGAAAAATACTTGGGAAAAGGGTATACCGTCATCGCCTCGATAGGCCATGTCCGTGATTTACCCAAACAAGAGAGTGCAATCGACATCGACAATAACTACTTGGCCAACTATATCATCATGCCGGGTAAAGAGCGTGTCATTGCCGACTTGCGAGCCGCAGCGCGCAAAGCCAGTGCGGTCTATATGGCGACTGACCCTGACCGCGAGGGTGAAGCAATTGCCTGGCACATCGTCGAATCTATTTCGGTTCCCCGCAAAATTCCCATACACCGTGTCACCTTCACCGAAATAACGCCCAATGCAGTTCGTGCTGCGATGGAACACCCCCGAACCATCGATATGGACCTGGTCAATGCCCAACAAGCCCGCCGTATCGTCGATCGCTTGGTCGGCTACGGCTTGTCTCGGGTGCTGTGGGACCGAGTGCGGCGCGGTTTGTCGGGTGGTCGCGTCCAATCCGTGGCGGTACGTCTCGTGGTCGAACGCGAACGCGAAATCCTTGCCTTCGTCAAACAAGAGTACTGGAGCATCGAGGCCGATCTGCTCAAGCAAAAGGACAAGGCAACGCCGTTCCGGGCAAATCTGATCGAAGTCGACGGCAAGAAAATTGATAAATTCTACGTCGCTGACCAAACCCACGCCGGGCGCATCGTGGCGGACTTGCAGGACGGTCAGTGGCGCGTGCAGTCCATCGAGCGCAAAGACAAAAAGCGCAACGCGGCACCCCCGTTTATTACGAGCACCCTCCAGCAGGAGGCATCGCGCAAGCTGTCGTTCTCGGCCAAAAAAACAATGATGGTGGCACAGCAACTCTATGAAGGTATCGACATTGGCGGCTCTGAAGGCGCGGTCGGTCTGATTACCTACATGCGAACCGACAGTGTCAATGTCGCCAAAGAAGCCCAGGAAGAGGCCCGCGCCTACATCAGCGCGACCTATGGCAAAGAGGCAATCCCCGCAAAACCCAACGTCTATACGACCAAAGCCAAAGGCGCACAAGAAGCGCATGAGGCGATTCGTCCGACCTTGTCGGCCCGCAATCCGCAGGATATTCGTGGCAAGATGAATCATGATCAGGCTCGCTTGTACGATTTAATCTGGAAGCGCTTCATCGCCAGTCAAATGGCGCCGGCCATCTTTGATGGTCAGACGGTCGATATTGCTGCTGGCAGGTCATTGCCCACTGACACGACGACCAAAGCGGCATATACGTTCCGTGCGACGGGTTCGGTGCTCAAAGTGCCGGGATTTTTGGCAGTCTATAACGTCAGCCTCGACGACGGCGAAGTGGACGAAGACAAAGAGAGCCGACTTCCGATGCTGGCTATCGCCGAAGCACTGCTCCTCCAAAAGCTCTCGCCGGTGCAGCACTTCACCGAACCCCCAGGCCGGTACAGTGACGCCACCCTCATCAAAGAGCTGGAGCGCTTGGGCATTGGTCGACCGTCGACATACTCGACCATCACGGCGACCATCGTCGACCGCAAGTACGTCGAGGTTACCAGTGGTCGGTATGTTCCCACGACCCTCGGCGAAAAAGTCAACGATTTGTTGGTCGATGACTTCGACAAAATCGTCGATTACCCGTATACCTCACGCCTCGAAGACAGACTCGACTTGGTCGCCGAGGGCCACGAAAAGTGGCTGGCAGTGGTCGATGAATACTACAAAGTCTTTTTGGTGGCTCTGGCAGGTGCGGGCAAAGAACGCGTCGACACGATGACCAATATGCCGTGCCCAAAATGTGATGCTGGAATGCTCATGGTCAAATTTGGTCGTGAAGGGGAATTCATGGGCTGCACGCGCTACCCAGATTGTTCATTCACGAGTGATTTTGTCCGTTCTGAAGGTGTCTTCACCCTCAAAACCATCGACACTGCGCCGATGCCCGATGTGGAGTGCCCCCTCTGCAAAGGTCCGATGATGGTGCGCCGTGGCCGATTTGGGAATTTTTTGGCGTGTCTGGGCTATCCCAATTGCAAAGGTACCCAACGTCTCGACAAAAACGGCAAACCGGTCGCTCCGCCCGAACCGACGGGAATCACCTGTCCGAAGTGCAGCCAACACGAATTGCTCAAACGCAAAGGTGCGTTTGGACGACCCTTCTATGGCTGCAGCGGCTACCCAAAGTGTGACTACATTGTGAATGACTTGGGCGAAGTGGCGACCTATGATCCGGAAGTCGAAGCTGCCAAACCACCGCGTCGCGGTGCCGCCGCTGCCGCACGAGCCAACGCTGCCAAAAGCGCCGCCGCTGCTGCCAAGGCTCCAGCAAAACGCCGCGTGAGTAGCACCACTGCAGCAGGTACTGCCAAGACGACGAAGGCCAAACCGGCTGCCAAAAAGGCCACTGTGGCGCGCACAACGACCAAAACCAGCACGACCAAAGCCAGTGCGACGAAGACCAGTGCGACGAAGACCACCAAATTACGCACAGCCAAAGCGTCGACCTCGCGCGTCGCGACCAAGGCGACGGTCAGCAAGCCGGCGACTCCACGGGCGCCACGTGCCCGATCGGCGGATCGCGAATCAGAATAACTCCGCCCGTACCTTTTTTGCATGGACCAACGGTAATACTACTGTTCGTGACTATGCAGGAGGTCGGTCAAAATGATTCATCGCATGAATGTGGTACTCAAGCCTGCAGTCTGGCTCGTGCTGACTGCAGGCATCTTGTTGGTCGCGTGGTACGTGATATCACCCAAGGCAGTCGTCGCCGAACCATTGAGTGCGGTGCCAGCAGAAGAACCACTAGCGCTCGAAGCAGCACTCCCCGAGCCGACGTCAGTGAGCGCGCCGGATGTCGTGGTCTATGTGACTGGCGCAGTTGCTCGTCCCGGCTTGTATGCGTTAGCGTCGACAGATCGGGTCGGAGCTGCCGTTGCGGCGGCTGGAGGAATGACGCACGATGCGGCCTATGACACCGTCAATATGGCAGAGCATCTCGTCGATGCGCAGCACATCCACATCCCATTTGAGAGCGAACCGGTGAGCGCGCCCGTGGGAAGTTCAGATGCATCTGCACCTGCATCACTCGTGGCAATCAATACGGCGAGTGTCGCCGATCTGACACAGCTTCCTGGCATTGGCACGAGCATCGCCGAGCGCATCATTGCCTACCGCACCGCACATGGACCTTTTCGATCGTTGGCTGATTTGGATGCAGTCAGTGGGATAGGCAGCGCGCTCTTAGAGCGTATAGCGCCGTTTCTGCGATTTTGATGCATAATACTACGCAGGAGTGTAGGTCAACGTCGACCGATAGCACGCAATGGTGTTGCTCCACATTGTCTGCTCGATGGTCTTGCACGAGCACCGAGGAGTCAACATGTTATCTACAACACGCCGAACCCGTATCGTCGCCACGATTGGGCCGGCTACAGAGTCACCCGCGCAACTCGATGCGTTGATTGCTGCGGGAATGAACGTGGCACGCATGAATTTTTCGCATGGGACGCACAGCGATCATGCGCGACGGATTGCCGACGTGCGTGCTGCGGCAGCACGAGCTCATCGACCGATTGCAATCTTGCAGGATCTGCAAGGCCCCAAGATTCGCACCGGGGCATTAGTGGGTGGTCTATCCGTCATGCTGGTAGTTGGAGCAGAACTCACCATCACTATAGATGTCATTGAGGGGACGAGTGCGTGCGTATCGACGACCTACACACACCTTCCGAGCGATGTCACGATCGGTGATCGAATACTGGTGAGTGATGGCCTCATCGAACTCCAGGTCACACAGGTCAGTGCGCGTGCGGTCAAAACAAGGATTATCTCGGGCGGGGAACTCCGCCAAAATCAAGGAATCAATTTGCCGGGTGTCGCGGTCAGCATCCCTGCGTTGACTGACAAAGATCGCGAAGACCTCGCATTTGGGCTGAGCCAAGGTGTGGACTATGTGGCTCTGTCATTTGTGCGTCGTGCTGCCGATATGCTCCTCATTCGCGACGTGATTGCGTCCTACGGTGCAGCTGTCGGCGTGATTGCCAAAATCGAAAAACCAGAAGCACTAGACGACCTCGATGCCATCCTGCAGTTGTGCGATGGTGTCATGGTCGCGCGTGGTGATTTGGGCGTCGAAATGCCGCCTGAACAAGTACCATTGGCCCAAAAGCGCATCATCGAGGCAGCAAATTTTATGGGTGTACCGGTCATCACTGCTACACAGATGTTGGATTCGATGATTCGCAACCCGCGACCGACGCGTGCCGAAGCAAGCGACGTCGCCAATGCCATCATCGATGGCTCCGATGCAGTCATGTTGAGTGGTGAAACAGCCACGGGCGCATGGCCGGTCGATGCAGTCCAAATGATGCATCGCATCGCACTCGAAGCCGAACGATCTGGCCGGCATCATACACATGGGGTTCCGTCGCAACGGGCGCACGGTCCTGCAGATGCAGTTGCTGCAGCCATGTGCCGTGCCGCCTGCGAGGTGGCCACCGAAGTGGGGGCTGTCGCAATCCTCGCCTTCACCATGAGCGGATTGACCGCGCGTCTCGTTGCCCGCAGTCGGCCAAATATGCCGGTGATAGCGGTGTCGCCGGAACTGCAAACGGTGAATCGGTTGTCGTTGGTGTGGGGAATTCACGCCATCCACGGACGCGCAGTCAGTCGTCTCGATGACCTCATTGACATGCTCCTCATCATGCTGGTCGGCCAAGGGTTGTTCCCCAAAGGAGCAAAAGTTGTGTTGGTTGGCGGTCACCCCATTGCGATGGGAGGGTCAACGAACTTCGTAAAGGTAATCGAATTGTGATGAGCACCGCGATAGCTAGGTTGCGCTTTTTCCGCATTGGTGGATTGGTCTTGGTCATCTCGGTAGCGATGTCGTTTGGCGATCATGCGCAAGCAGCGGATTTGGTTGCTCCGCACGCAGCGCTCGTAGACATCAACCCAGATGGTACAGTGACGTTGCTGCTTGAGCTACACGGTGCAGTCGATGCGCCAACTGTGCTGATGCTCCCTACTGGTGCCTATGCCAGGCGTGATGATTCAATTATGTTGGGACGATTGCTTGAACGTTATCTGGTCCCGTTGGAAACAACAGAAGTGCTCGAATTCAACGGTGTACTCGATGCTACCCAGATTCCTACATTGACCCCGTATCTACGTGCAACCCCAGCCAGCGGCACGGTCAATCAAGACGGGGCACGTGTCGATGTACCTGCAGTTCCTCCTGAAGCAGTCTATACGCTCTTTGTCGAGTGCCCACAATGCGCGCCGGGATGGTATGTGACCGCGCTCGCGCAGCTGCCGCAATATGCGCCGGTGGTGGTGTTGGGTGATGGAGTCGCTGAATGTGTCGGGATGTGGCGTGTGCGTGCCACACGCGATGCCGACATCGGTGCGGGAATTCCCGCCCGCGTCGTGTCACTTTTGTCCATCCAGGATGTGGGGGCGGCGGGGATGTGCCGTACCGGGAGTGCGCAATCGGCCGAGGTGACAGCGCCAGTTCGTTTGGTGGTCGCTGATGGTACCCAGACGCTGATGCGTTTGGTACTGTGCCTCGTCGGCGTCTTGTTGCTCAGTGTCGCGTCGTTCTATGGGGCATTGGCGTTGACCAAACGGATGCACAGTGCCGTCGGCTTCCGCCGAGAAAACCCTTGATTAGTAACGATGAGGTTGAGTATCTCTATGCAGAAGCTGTGGTGGTCAATAGTGTGTATCGCGTGTGTGCTGGCGTTCACGGGTCAGGCGGAACAACCCCGTGCCGCAGCAGCTCCGCGCCCCAGTGCCACCCCGACGCGTAGGGCAACGGTCACTGCCAGTCCCACCGCCACACGGATGCCCGGGGCACGCGTGCCAGCAGATATGATGGGGTTGGTCGGTCGTGACCCGTTTTTCGAGACAAAAGACGGAAAACCGAATAGGGTCGCCCAAGATACCATGGGGCGCACCATGTCTGCCCTCGGTGTTCGCTGGGTACGCATCGATATGCGCATTCCTGCTGATTATTGGGCGTCAGATGCGGCGGTAGATACGGCAATCGGGCAGTATGATTACTTCATAAAAACGGTAGCACCGCGCGAAAAGTTGAAAGTACTCTTGCTGGTAAACTTCGATGTCGTCATGGGTGTTGATGCCAACGAGATTAGCAAAGGCCCATTCACCCCTCACACGACCTATGGACCACGGTACAACGCCTATATGCGGGTCTGGATGACACGTGTACAGCGGATTGTGACTCGCTACGGCAAAGCACTGGGAGCAATCGAGGTTCTGAACGAGGCGAACCGTCTCCCACAATACAGTGTTGGCGGGCCAATCGGCAATGCCGTCCCCGCCGAGATCTGGGCACAACTGACCACGACCCTCTACCGGGCATGCAATGGCGGTCGGTTGCGTGCTGCGTGTGAAGGCACGCCGATTGTCTTTGGAGGCTTGCACCCACGTGGCACAAATGCACAGGGCGGCGTGGCTGCACAGAGCGATATAGACTACCTCGCGTCTGTGTATCGCTCAGGTGCATTTGTATCCGCCAAAAAGCAACTTGGTCGGTGGCCGCTAGACGCAGTTGCGTACCACCCGTACCCCGTTGAACTTCAGTACGTCGGTGTGAAGACTATGGGCCAGGCAATGGATCGCCTACGGGCACGATTACGCACGTTGCAAGACGGATTGCGCCCAGTGTGGATCACCGAACTTGGCTACAACGTCGGCTATGGTCGCCAGACCGAGGCGGGGCAAGCGAAATTTCTTGGTGCGAGTTACCGCATCCTCGCTGCGCGTAGACTCCCAAATGGTGCGCGTGAAGTCGGTGTGGTGTTTTGGTTCAAATACGAAGATTTTCCACCGGATAGTGGTGTCAATGCCCAAAAATGGGGTCTTGTACACATCCCGTTTGTCGTTGGACTCTGTCCGGGTGGGGCCTGTTATCGAGCAAATGGTATGCCAACACTCTATCGCCGGGCATGGTATGTCTACCGGGATTTGAGTCCAAGCAAGTAACGTTGGTCGTCGCCTCACATATAGGCGGATGTGCCGAAGCATATGCGCGCATCCTGATATACCGTACCCAGGCCTCCCGAGCGAATCGCTGCGTTTTATGGTGCACTCCACTGGTGCGCATAGTCGACGACGCTGGCAATATAGCCTACGACGTCGTTTTCGCTTTCGGGAGCATAGACCGGTACAATTGCCTCGACGGTCGTCAGTCCCCGTTGGCTGATATACTCGTCCGCGATGAGGCGATACCAATCATGAATACCGGTTTGCCAATCTCGGTAGTCACGGAATCGGCCATAGCAGCGTGAGTATTCCGCACAGATGATATTGCCTACGTTGTGTGTTGAACTCCCATCGTCCTTCCAGCCACTCCATTCGGGATTGGTAGCCAAATTCGATTCGTGCATAAAGAACGCGAGTGCAAACACCGGGTTGATGTTGTATTGCAGACCTTCATCGATCCAGAACTGTCCAGTCCCCGCGGCAGGTGAATTATAGAGCCGTAGGATTTCGTCGATGCGTGCGGCACTGATGGTGGGCGGGCCGACGATGAGCGTTGTCCCTGGTGGTCGGAAGCGTGGATCTGTGCGCAGCGAAGAAAAAATCAGCGCGTTCCAGTTCAGCCGTGGTGTTTGGTCGGACATCTGGGTCTCGGATTCAGGTGTATACAAGTGCCGCCAACTCGCCAGCGCCACGAGGCATGCCACGGCACAGGCAAATACGAGCCACGTGTTGCAGCCCGACAGCGTACGACGGCGTTTTGTAGGCGCCCGTGGTCCCTCTTGTGCGGCCGATCTCCGACGTTGTGTCATGCGTCCCCCGGTTCGTCAGATTGATTGTCTCTACGGAGTCCACATCGGTATGGCATATCGAGCAGCGCTCCACGACCACGCAACCATGGATGGATTCGTTCAGCCGCTAACCAGGCTTCGATTGCCGGTGCAGGCAGCGAACCCCGTTCGGTAATCACCCCGCTGACACGTTCAATGGGAGTGACATCGTAAGCCGTCGGGTAATGTGATTCGTCAGGGGTATTTGGACCGTCAAAAGACAAGCTTGTCCATCCCCTCTGAAAAAAAGCGCTGGGAAGGAATTTCTCGCTCGTACAAAAAGAATAAAAGGGAACGAGATGTGCGTGGGCAAGTGTTGCCAGTGCGGCGGTACCCGCGGTGTTGGTCAACCCGTATACATCTAACGTATCTGCACCGACAACAACCGCATCGACCCCGTTGATGGTCGCTGCGGCTGCGGGATATTCTATTGCATTGACGGTGAGTCCTATTGCAGCGATGCGTTCTCCTAAAGCGCTGTGGGCGCGCTGGTCATTTGCGGCCACGCAGACCACGTCTATGCGCTGACCGTTGCGCAGAGCATGTTGCAATGCATACAACACGGTAGTGCTGTAACCGTAGAGCATGACGGTCTTGCACTGACTGAGTATCGACATGCTATGGTTTGCGGTGTCCGGGACCCGCTGGATGAGTTGTTGCCGAAAAGTGGTGACGACGTCGACAAGTACACGCTGTGCAACACGAACGGATTGAATGGGTTCGAGGGCAATCAGCAGCGTATTGAGTAGATTCACCAGAGAACCGACGGCGTGTTTTTGTGATATTTGATACCATGCAGTCATGTAGATATCGCGCCGCAATGCGCCAATGGTTGTCGACCCTGCCGCGTTCGCGAGGGCAAGCAGTTCATCGGCGGCGCGGACTGCTACTTGGGCTGCACCAAAACGTTGCTCGAGGATCATGGTGACCTCAATGGGTGGCATGAGTTCCTCGTCGAACGTCATGCAGCGGAATATGCACCATCAACGTCGAATGGTATCCCAAGATTATATCATCAGGGTGGAAAAAAACGCAGCTGGATTGTCTGCGCGCGAACCTCATCTATTGCTCATACCCTTTTCACGGGATGTTCAGTGATATCAGCGAAAATAAGCTTGTTTGCATGACGAACATATTGACATCAAAAGAGGGAAACTATGGGACGGACCAATACATTCATTCTGGTCGTGGTGCTGTTATTGACACTCCTCGGTGGCGCAGTGCTCGGGGCACTTGCAGGAGCTGGTGTGTCGGTGTACCTCATCCAAAAACGGCTGAGTCAGCCTGTGACCGTCGTCGCAAGCCAAATCGACACACGCTTGCTTGCACCGACACTGACGTCGCTCCCCGCAGTCATAGCCACCATCCCAACCGCTGTTCCTGCTGCATCCGTGCCGCAGAATGCTGTGTCGACTGGTGAGGATATTCCAGCCATGATCGCGCGCGTTGGGGACGCGGTGGTGACCGTCGAAAACTATTCGAATCCGAATCAGCCAAATATACCCACCTCTACCGGGTCGGGTGCAATCATTAGCCCTGACGGATTCATCGTAACGAACAATCACGTCATTGCGGATGCGTTGCAGTTGCAGGTCCTATATGCAGACGGCACATCGCACGAAGCAACGTTAATCGGCTCCGATCCGCTGAACGATGTTGCAGTGATTCGCGTCACCGATGCAGTCCCGGCTGTTATGACTTTGGGCGATTCGGATGCGCTTCGTCAGGGAGAGACAGTGATAGCAATCGGCAGTCCATTGGGGGACTATCGAAACACAGTGACCGTTGGTGTGGTCAGCGCATTGAATCGCAATGTGGACGATGGAGCTCCAGAAGGATTGATCCAGACCGATGCGGCCATCAATCATGGGAACAGTGGTGGTCCCTTGTTGAATGCGCGCGGCGAAATTGTCGGACTCAACACGCTCGTCGTCCGTGGCTCTGCAACAACGAATGACACTGCACAAGGACTGGGATTTGCGGTACCAGCAACAATTGTACGGAAGGTTGCGGATCAGCTTATCGCCTACGGCGAAGTCCGTTACCCGTTCTTGGGAATAACCTACGGAATGATTACTCCCGCCATCGTCGAGGCAAACAAACTGAATGTCAAACAAGGTGCATATGTCTCGGGTGTGACCGATGGCGGACCCGCACAGACTGCCGGTATTCGACCCGGGGATGTCATTTTGACGATCGATGGCGTGCGCCTGGGAGAGACTGATTCTTTGCGCGGTGTGTTGCTTCGCTACAATCCCGGTGACGTCGTGACCGTGAAGGTCCTCCGGGTTGACACAGAGAAGGAATTCCGTGTTACTCTGGCGACACGTCCGATGCCGTAACCGATTCTTGAGGTCTGCTGACACCACCCCGTTCGACGGGGTGGTGTTTTTTGGTGGTAGGGAATTGGTAGAATGGACAAAACCGTAGCCGAAACAGAGAACCATGCAGCATGTGATTGATCAGTCAACCTCCGCCGGTGTGGTATTGACCATCGATATCGGTACCAGTTCCGTCCGTGTGTTGGCATATGACCGCTCCGCACGCAAAGTCAACGCCATCGAGGGTCGCCGTACGGTAGAAGTCGACACTGATGCACAGGGAGCAGCCGAAGTCGATGCGCTTCAGCTCTGTGTGCAATTGGCGGCATGCATCGACGAGGTGCTGGCACAACTCGATGTCGTGACGCAACCCGTGTTAGCAGTGGGAATCGCCGTGATGGCGACGACGATGGTGGGAGTGAATGCACTGGGTATCCCCGTTGGTCCGTTGCGTACCTATGCCGATACGCAGAGTGATGGCCATGCACGGTCATTGCGCGAGCAGGTGTCCGAAGCAATCGTTCATCAACGGACAGGGTGTATGATCCGTCCGAATTACTGGCCGGCTCGATTTGCCTGGCTCCAGACCGAAAAGCACGCCGAATGGCAGGTAGCAACCCAGTGGTTGTCGATTGGTGCGTTCATTACACAGGAATTCACCGGATTTGCGCAGATGACTTATAGCGAGGCTTCCTGGACTGGCCTCCTCGATCGGCTCACACTTGATTGGGATGCTCCTTGGTTGGCGCATCTTGGCGTTTCGGCGCGTGTTTTGGCGCACCTCCAGGATGCAGACCACGCCTTGCCGCCGTTGACGCACCGGTGGGCAACACGTTGGCCACAGCTGGCGCAAGTACCGTGGTACGGTGCAATCGGCGACGGGGCTGCAGCAAATGTGGGGAGCGGCTGCATCGACGAACAGTTTCTCGCCTTAACCGTGGGAACAACCGGTGCGCTTCGCATCGCTTTGCCGGGCACACCACAGCCCCCACCAGGATTGTGGTGTTATCGCATCGATCGCAACACGGCATTGGTCGGCGGGGCAACGAGCGAAGGAGGGAACGTCTACCAGTGGGTGCGCAATACACTGCGACTCGATGGTGACGAGGCGCTCATCCAGGCACGCCTCGCAGCCTACGAACCCGATGCGCACGGATTGACCATTTTGCCACTCTATGCGGGTGAGCGCAGTCCCGGTTGGGCTGGGGAAGCCAAGGCTACGATTCACGGTTTGCACCTCGGAACATCCCCGTGGGACATTGCGCGGGCGAGTCTCGAGGCAATTGCGCTGCGCTTTGGACAGATAGCAGCAGCGTTGCCGCAAACTGGAATGGTCATTGCCAGCGGTGGTGCGCTCGAGCATTCACCGGTATGGATGCAAATTTGCGCGGATGTGCTTGGGCGCCCGGTCTATGCCTCAGGGGTCGAAGAGGCTACCGCTCGTGGTGCGGCACTGTTGGTGCTCCGTCATTTGCGGCTGATCCCGTCGTTCGCTGCGCTCCCGACCACGCCATCGCATGTCTATGTGCCGCATCCCGCCGCTACCGAACGTTACGCGATTGCCGCGCATCGTCAGAAGCGCCTGTATGAGCGGATGATCGTTACTCCCTTCCTCTGACGGAGGCAATGGTTGGTGATACACTAGACGAAATCTACTCAGGAGGGATTCACGATGCAGTTGACTGTATTTTTTGATGTGTTGTGCCCGTATGCGTGGCGTACATCACGGTGGTTGGATCTGGTTGTTGCCCAACGACCAAGTGTCGTCATCGAATGGCGTTATTTTTCCCTTGAACAGATAAATACCCCGGCCGACTCCGATTGGAAGATCTGGAACCAAACCCACGACTACGCTGGTGCAAAAGAAGGCTGGGAAAACTTCCGTGGTCTGAATCTCTTTTGGGGTGCCGAAGCGGTCCGCCGCCAGAGCAGCACTGCTTTTCAGACATTCCGTGCGCTAGCCTATGAGGCGCGTCACACCGACAAATCAGACGTTGCGACGCGTGCCGGGGTGGCGGCTGTTGCTGCACGTTGTGGAATCGACATGACGCGTTATCATGCTGATGTACAGGATTGCACCCTGCTGAGCATACTGCAGCGTGATCACGAGTATGCTGTTGCGCAGTACAACGCATTTGGTGTGCCGACTCTGTGTTTTGATGAAAAAAATGCAGTCTATGTGAAGTTGAGCGAAATAGTCACCGCTGCAGACGCGTTGCCGTTGTTTGACGACATCAGCCGTGACTTCACCACGCGTCCGTGGTTGGTTGAACTCAAGCGCCCCAATCCATAGTCACGAGGACCGCCAAATGCCCATTCAGATAAAACCCATCACCGATTTGGCTGGTTGTGCCGATTTACAGTATGTGCACAATCGCATCTGGGATAACAACGACGACGAAATCATTCCTACCCATGTCCTCATCACCTGGGCACATAATGACTGTGTCTTGTTGGGAGCATACGACGTGGATGGGCCACGTGAGGCGCATGGTATGGTTGGCTTTGCGTTGGGTTGGTATGGACTCACGCACACCGTGCCGCCTCGCATGAAGTACTGCAGCCACATTGTTGGGGTGTTGACGGAGTATCGTGGTCGCGATATTGGCCTTCAGTTAAAGAAAGCCCAGCGGTCGCAATTGATTGCCCATGGACATACCAATGTGATGACCTGGACGTATGACCCGCTACAGATTGTCAACGGTACGTTCAACATCCACCGGCTCGGCGCAATTTGTGCGACATACAAGCGCGATGTGTATGGCGAAATGACCGATGCGCTCAATGCAGGCGCTCCGAGCGATCGGTTTGAAGCCGAGTGGTTTTTGCAAGACGAGCGCACGGAGCGTCACCTCGGTCAGCAATATCCCGACTGGAGTGCAGTTGATATTGCATTCCCTGTCGCTGTGTCAGATAATCGGCCGCACATGAATCAGATGCCAGCCTGGGACGGTCAGACAGTAGCCATTCCACTGCCCGAACAATTGGCTTTATTGCGTACTCATGACGTAGACCGGTTGCACTCCTGGCGGATGATGCAACGGGTGTGCTTCGAGGCAGCGTTTGCTGCGGGCTATCATGTCGTAGATTGTATCAACGTGCCCCAACGCGGGTGGCACTATCTCGTCCGGCCACGGATGTAGGAGGTTGCAATGCGTATTCAACAGGTAGAGTTGCGTTCTATTGATTTACCCTATGTTTCCCCATTTGAAACGAGCGGCTGGCGCGAAACAGGCAGCAATGCAATCCTTGTGCGCATCGAAGCAGACGGGGTAAGCGGCTGGGGCGAAAGTCCGGTGGGACCCGGGCCGTGGTACAACGAAGAAACAACGGCAACGGCGCTCATCATGCAGCGTGATATTCTGGCACCAGTCCTGATGCAACACGACATCTCTGAACCGAACGATGTGCAGAAAATCTTTGCGAATGTACGTGCCAACCGCATTGCCCAGTCAGGACTCGAATTTGCCGTATGGGACTGGTTCGGCAACGCCAATAAACAGAGCCTCAAGTCAATGCTGGGTGGTGTCCGTGACACCGTCAGCGTCGGTGTATCGGTCGGGATCCAGAAGGATATCGACACCCTTTTGCAGGTCGTCGGTGCCTATGTGGACGCGGGCTACCAACGCATCAAGTTGAAAATCAAGCCGGGCTGGGATATCGAACCGACCCGTGCGGTGCGCAATGCGTGGCCTCACATCATGCTGCAGGTCGATGCAAATAGTATCTACACGTTACACGATGCGGAGCATTTGGCTCAGTTGGATGAATTCGGCTTGTTGCTGATTGAACAACCGCTGGCACACGACGATATTATCGACCATGCGAAATTACAACGGGCACTCAAGACCCCTATTTGTCTCGACGAAAGCATTGTGTCGCCCGAGCATGCGCGATGGGCAATCGAGTTGCGCGCATGTGGCGTGATCAACATCAAACCGTCTCGCGTCGGTGGATTCGCGGCGGCGGTCCAAATCCACGACATGGCCATGGCTGCTGACATCCCGGTGTGGTGTGGTGGCATGCTCGAAACAGGGATTGGTCGGGCTGCGAATGTTGCGCTGGCCAGTCTGCCAAATTTTGTGCTCCCAGGTGATATCAGTGCGAATGCCCGCTACTTCACCCGTGATGTCGTGACCAATCCTTTTGTGCTCAACGACGACAGTTCATTGACGGTACCGAACAGCATTGGTAACGGGGCACAGCTGGATATGGATTACTTGGATTCGATTACCACGCACAAGATTATCGTGAAGGCATGATGAGCCGCGTGGTGGTCATCAACGGATTGCCGGGCGTTGGCAAGACTTCGCTGGCAAACCGGATTGCGCAGAGTCTGGGCTGGCCGTTGCTGACCAAAGATATGATTAAAGAGACACTCTTTGAGAGTATTGGGTGGGGGGACAGGCCGTGGTCGCGTAAATTGAGTGCCGCCAGTATGGACCTGCTCTTTCTGTGGTTACACCGCGAGGCGTTGGCTGGCCGAGATGTCGTCATCGAAGGCAACTTCGAGACACATCGTGACACAGAGCGATTTTTGCGTGCAGTGCAGCAGACACCGACGCGCTGGGTGCAAGTTCTCGTGGTTTGTGACGGTGACGTCCTGTTGGCTCGGCACCGCGCACGCGGGTTGTCAGGCAAACGGCATCCAGGCCACCACGAAGGTGCGCTGCTCGACGAGCTGCAGGAAGTATTGAAACAGGGTGAAAACGCCCCGCTGGCGTTGCCTGGTTTGTGTATAAAAGTCGACACGACGGATTTTCAACTGGTACAACCGGATCACATTGCCGAGCGCGTCATCCAAGCGTTCGCGTCAGAACAACCGGTATAAAGCGGATAACCGACGTCATTGACGGACATGTGCATGCTGTTTGAGAAAAATCGGCCGTTCATTCTCTTCCGCGTACCATAGCGCATCGTTGATACGGCGAAAAACCAGCAGTTTTGGCTGTGATGTCATGGATGCCGGATCAATGCATCAGTGAATATCCTGACGCTACCGGACGCATCTGCGTGATGTTCAGTGGGGATGTGGAGTCGCGTCTGCCGCACAAGCACTACCCCACGGCTATGCGGTACACCATCGCAGCACAACGCGCGTCGTCGCTGAAGACGGCGCGCGGTCATTTTTGTGAACAGTCACGGACAGGCACGACGAGACATAACGTCGCGATGTTGTTTTCTAGGAATGTAATGTCGCGACTGCCGCAGAAGGATTACCCCACGGGTATGCGGAACACCGATGCAGCAGAACGCGCGTCGTCGCTGAAGACGGCGCGCGGTCATTTTTATAGAGTCGAACCAGCGTGACTAGACACCACCACGGATGACCGGGTTGTGGAGTGTGCCAATGCCGTCGATGGAGATACTGACGGAGTCTCCTGACTCCAGGGTAAAGTCGTCGCCCGGAACGATACCGGTGCCGGTGAGGAGTAGCACACCAGCGGGGAAGAGGTTGTCGCGACCGAGGTAATCGAGGAGTTCCGCAAAGGAGCGGACGATTTTGGAGGTGTGGACCGAGCCGGCGAATACAACCGTGCCGGTGCGTTGGATTTCGATGGAGATGGTCAAATCTTTGCCATCCGGGATGTGTTCGGCGAGGGCAATCATAGGCCCGACTGCGCAGCAGCGACCGTACATTTTGGCTTGGGGGAGGTAGAGTGGATTTTCGCCCTCAATATCACGCGAGCTCATGTCATTGCCGATGGTATACCCGATGAGTTCTTTGGCGGGGTTCATGACGAGCGCGAGTTCGGGCTCGGGGACGTTCCATGTGGCATCGGAGCGGATGGCCACTGGTTCCATCGGACCGACGACGCGGCTCGGGGTTGCTTTGAAGAACACTTCGGGGCGGGCTGCCGAGTAGACACGATCGTAGATTCCGCTCTGGGCGGATTCTTCTTCACGGGCCGCGCGGGAACGTTCGTAGGTGACGCCGGCGGCCCAGATTTCTTGGTCGTCGGTGGGGCGAAGCAACGTCACACTGCTGAGCGGGGCTGTGGGTGCAGTGCCTTGGAGTGCCTGACGAAGTGCACTGCCGGCATCAGTGCGGCCAATGGTCCAGCGCAGGAACGCGGTGATGCTGGGGAAGCGGGCGGTGATGTCGTAGACCTGATTGTGGTCCACAAACCCAATGCGGATGCTGTTTTTGTCAATCGTATAGCGGCAAATGTACATCAGAGCTCCTCAATAGATGGTAGGGATGCGGCGGATGGCGGGGTCGGTGAATATGTCATGTTCGTCGGTACTGCGTGTCGAAAACTCAGAGACGATGCAACCGGCAGGACCTGCTTGGAACCAGTGTTTGGTGTCGGGTTGGAGGGTATATTGCTCACCCGCATTGAGGATGACCTCGTGCCACACCGTCAAGAAGGGGCGCCGCGCTG
Source organism: Thermoflexus hugenholtzii JAD2 (assembly GCA_945881915.1). Lineage (GTDB taxonomy): Bacteria > Chloroflexota > Chloroflexia > Chloroflexales > Roseiflexaceae > UBA965. Next base: position 62,645 of record CAMCVW010000009.1, read on the forward strand.
CGGGTGGTGTTGCATGCGGGTTGGGGGTCGGTGCTCCCTCGACGTAGAGGTACAGCGTGCCTTGGCGGCAGCGGAACGTCTCTTCTTTGCCGGGGTCGGTGCCGACTGGGGGATGGCGATGCTCTGGGAATGTCTGATGGGCAAACAAGACGAGCTCTTTTGCGCAACAGCGATCGGTGTTGATGTAGGTGATGAGTTGCAAACCGACGTGGTCGATGTCGTCTAAGCCACAGTCGGCGACTTCGATGCTGGTGAGTTCGGCGGGAGTCAAAACAATTCCCGCGGTGGCCAACTGGGCGGCGGTGCGCGTCCGAAGTTTTGCAACCGTTGCAGGAGTGAGTGGTGCCATGGTTCCCCCTAGAATCGCAGTGAAAAGAGTGAAATATCGTGATTGGTACGGCCGTGCATTGCCAGGTCGGCGAGGACTTCCCCGATGACCGGTGTAAATTTAAACCCATGCCCGGAGCATGGCGAAGCCAAAATGACTTGGGGGTGATCAGGATGCGTCGCAATCAAGAAGTGTTCGTCGGGTGTCAGGGTGTACATGCACGTTGCATAGTTCACCATCGGCCCGAGTAAGGCGGGGACGCGCGTGCGGACGAGGTTTTGGAGTACTTGGACGTCGCTCTCACGCAGGCTCCGATCGATGTTTTCGGGAGTGCAGTGCTGACCGACCGTGTGGATGGCGACTTTGATGCCGGCAGTAGCAGGTTGTTTGGGGAATCCATAAAACGAGATGCCATCGCCACAATCCCAAATGTAAACCGGAAAGTTCGGTTCTTGGAAGGGTGCATCGCCGCCTATGGGATCAAACCAGAGCAACACGCGCCGTTCGACATGGAGCGGCAGACCAAGGTCTGCCATCAGTTCGGGCGCCCATGCCCCGGGCGAAAGGATGAGATGGTCGGCGGTATAGGAGTGTTGGTCTGTGGTCACGTTGACTCCACCTGCATGCGCATGCCACGATACAACAGCCTCGTTGTACCGTAGTGTTGCAGAGTGCTGGGCAGCCAGGCGGAGGTGTGTACGTACTGCGGCTTCGGGGACGACGTACCCTGCATTGCCTTCGGCGACGCCGACGATGTCGTCGTCGGGAGTGAAGGCGGGGTAGCGGCGGCGGATGTCGTCGGCACTGAGGTACTCGTGGGGAAGGTTGTGGGTGCGCACACTGGCGAGCGTGCCGGTGATGACGTCGCTGTCGGGGCGCCCCAAATTCAAGCCACCGGTGAGGTGCAGCAGATCTTCGTCTGCCTGGCGCGCAAGGTCATCCCAATGGGAAAAAGCGCGCTTGAGGAGCGGCACGTATGAGGGATGCTCGAAGTATGCCTGACGAATGATGCGTGAGTGCCCGTGGCTCGAGCCATTGCTGTGTGCGGGGGTGAAGCGTTCAATGCCGAGGACCTTTTCGCCGCGGGCAGCGAGGTGGTAGGCAGCAGCGCTCCCCATCCCACCAAGACCAACAATGATGGTGTGATAGTGCATATCAGATCCTTGCAGGAGGAGCATTCCCGGCGAGATGACAGCGGGGGCAGATGCCAAAGAGTTCGAGCAGATGATCGACGATACGATAGCCGGTTTGGGCTTCGAGAGTGCGAATCATCGAGTCGAGACCGCACTCGGCAAATTCGGCGATATCCCCGCAGATGGTGCAGACAACGCGATGGGCGTGGAGTTCCGTGCTGAGGATGTAGCGATGACAATCGTCAATCCCGTGTATCCGTTGCATCACGCCGATATCGGTGAAGAGTTTGAGGGTGCGGAATAAGCTGGCATCGCCGAGTGGCTGGCCACGATCACGGAGCGTCTTTTCGAGTTGGGCTGCGCTAAACGAGCCCCGATAGGTACCCGCTGCATCGATGATGGCAGTGCGTGGGGCAGTCAATTTGTAGCCTGCTGCGCTGATGCGCTGTACTGCAGAGGCTACACGACTTGTCGGCGTCGTACTCAGGCCTGTCATACCTGCCCCTGTTTTATCCAATGCAAGAGGACCGGTAGAGTCTGGTCGAAGCCGGTGCGATGCATATTGTGGTCGGTGCCTTCGATTTTGTGGAGGAGGCCACCGTTTGCAACGATGAGCGGTCCCATTGCAGCTTGATCAGCTGCACTGATGACGGTTGTGTCGCCGCCAGCGACGAGGCACAATGTCGGTGTTGTGAGTGCAGCGAGTTCTGTGACAAGATTCCACGAGCCAGAGTGGAGGAACAGACCGTCGACTGCTTCGCGGCGGCATTGTTCGAGTGCTTCGGCCTTCCAGTGGATGTCGCACCGATGCCACAGTTTGTTGCGTGCAGTGAGCCAAGGTGTGGTTTGATGCATCGCTTGGCCGATACCCTCGACGAAGCGCGGTACAGCCTGCTGCGCCCAAGTGACATCCAGGGCAATGAGCGGGTCCACCAGGATGAGCCTGACGGGGTTCAGCAGTGGGGTGGCACAAATGGCCACTGCGCCGCCCCAGGAGTGGCCCAGCATAATGTGCGGGGTGATGTCGAGCGTGCTGCACGCAGCGGTGATGTGTGCCGCAATTGCGTCAATCTCGTGCGTGGGGAGGGTACCACTCTCACCGTGGCCAGGCATGTCGAAGGCAGTCACGGTGAAGCCAAGATTCGCCAAAACGGGAGCGACGCGCCACCAGCTACGTGCGCTACTGGTGATGCCGTGGAGCAATACGATGTGGCGCAGGTCGCCGCCCCAACGCAAAAAGCTGACATTGCGATTATTGATGATGACTTGGCCGCGCGTCGGCGACATACCCGCGTCGCAACTTACCATAACAAACAATCCTTGCTATCCAAGTTGCTTCTATGCGAATGCGTGAGCGACAATGCCGTGGAGCACTGCGATGCCCTGCCAACGATCACCGGGACGATCGAAGACCAAGGTGGTTGGACCTGCGAAGCCTGCAGAGCGGGCTGCAGCAAGGCACTGCTGTACTTGGTCCGGGAGGATGTTGCCGTCTTCGTCGTAAGACGCTTTGACGTGTACCGATGCCGCCTGGGCGATGACTTGTGCGAAGTCGCTGACGCGTGTGTCGGCGGGGAAGTTCCCGATATCAGCACACCCACCATGACCGAGCGCTGTATGAATCTCGAGCCAGTTGGCGGGTGTGGCCGAGAGTGTTTTGAAGTTTTCGCTCAAAACGGTCACGCCGCGGGCTGCAGCATGCGCTTGTAGGCGAACGAGGGCGGTGATGGAGCGACGAAGCGCAGCTGTATCCGTTGGAGCAGCTTCGCCGGCGATAACGCGGACGTGGCTCGCGCCGAGTTGGGCCGCGATGTCGATCCACTGCGAGACCTGTCCGATGTCTTGTTCACGCAGGGTATCATCGACTTGACTGATGTCGAATGCGTCGATGAGGATGCTAAACAATTCAACATTCGCATCGGCAGCGGCAGACCGCAGGGCTGCGATACCGGCAGCGGAAGTATCGGTGATATGGAAGTGACAGACTTCAAGCGTAAGAATCCCGGCGAGGCTGGCGCGTGCAGGGAGGTCAGTGAGTGCCAACGAGCCATCAGTCAGGTATGGATGGAGGCTCCAGCTTGTGAGGGCGATTCGTTGCATGGTTAGATGATTTCTAGATAATCGCGGTCAGGCAATGCGGGGAATGGCGCCGTAGGCAGGGTCTGATACCAATATGCAACGGATGCAATATCATCCTGCAATGGCAGATACCGACCGTCGCTCCGCCAGCCGAGGGCCTGTATCGTGACGCGCACGTCTTGGGTAAAGCGGATGGGGTCCATAATGTGCCATCGGTACATGCCGAAGCGTGTCTGTGATTGGTACGTTCCGTCAGGTCGGAGCACTTGTGAAAGGCCTGCATATGGCGTGGTGAACTCACGATAACCGCCGTTGGCAGGACCAACATCGAAGTTGTACGAACCGCAGAAGTAGTCTTCGGTACCCGTACCGCAGATAGTTGGGAATTGCTTGTCCCCATCCATGAAAAACTTTATTTCGCCTTCGCCCCACCAGCCGCTGTTGTTGACTCCCCAGGCCATATAGGTCCCGACGAAGTGACCCTTACCGCGCACTCCATCGAGGATGGTGTAATCGGTTGCATATGGAAGCGGATTGGTGCGGCGGAATTGCGCATGGAAGTAGGCACAGTTTTCGGGGACTTCGGTCAAGGTGTAATTGATTTGATAGTAGAGTGTTGTTTCTTTTTCGGAAATGTTTGTCACGGTGATTCTGCAGCGTGAACGGAACGGCATCTCCCAATAACAATTAAACGCACTCCCCGGGTTGACGCAGACGGCCAGCGAACTGAGTTGGGCATATTTGCCCCAGCCACTCGCAAAAAAATCACCCAGCGGTGCTTCCACCGATGGGTTGGTTTGATCGTCCCAATAGATGCGAATAATCTGGAGGCGAAAGTTACCAGTCGGCGTGAGCCAAATTTGTTGGATAGCGCCCATCCCATCGATGTTGGCGATTTCGCGCGTTTCGCCGGAGGCGATGCGGATTGAAGGTGATATCTTCCAGCCCTGCCCGAGCCCACGTGCGTGGACGAGACCAGTGCCTTCGGTAGCCATCCCACCGCGACCTTTTGCGCCGTCGTAGTTCTCTGGACTAATCGAACGACTCTGTGCGTCAGAGAGGCGCGAAAGGTTGCCCATGTGCAAGCCCAACCCATTAAACCCAGCCATGCAGTTCCTCCTTGAACACTCATGTCATTCGGTAGATTGTGACTATCTTAGCATGAACTCTCCCACGAACAACATCATGAAACTGCCGCACCAAGGAGGTGCGGCAGTGAGCCAGGGAAGTGTATTCTGGGAATGTGTTAATCGTCACCGTCCGAACGATATTTTGTCGGCTTGGGTTCTTTTGTCGGTTTGGGCTCTTTTGTCGGTTTGGGCTCTTTTGACGGTTTGGGCTCTTCGGTCGGTTTGGGCTCTTCGGTCGGTTTGGGTTCTTTGGTTGGCTTGGGCTCTTTGGTCGCCTTGGGCTCTTTGGTTGGCGCAGGCACCGACGTTGGTTCTATGCGCCGTGTTGGTTCCCAACGGATGGTGGGAACAGGAGTGGAATTGCCCTCCTCGCGCGGGGTAGCACCCGGGACAGACGTAGGAACCAAGCGCCGTGTCGGCTCCGTTGTGTCGGCTGGTTCCGGCAGTTCAGTGGTTTCCGGTTTCTCTGTGGGTTCGACTCTCCGTGTGCGATCTGCCTCGCGCGTGCTCTCGCGGCCTCGGGTTGATTCCCGACTGCGAGTCAAATCAGGGCCCCCGGTTGCTTCAGGGCGCTCGGTTGCTTCAGAGCGTTCGGTTGCTTCAGGGCGCGGCGTGTTTTCTCTCCACCGGGTGGGGCGTGGTGTGCGTGTGGGGTCTGTGCCCCCCGCGGTTGCGTCATCGTCGTCGTCGTCACGCGTGGGATTGCGTCCGCCTGGCGGAGTCCGGGTGGGCGATTGCTTGCTGATGTCTTCGGGTTTTTTGGTCCGAGTCGGTTCGCTCGTACCGCCCACCTGTGCGTCGGAATCGGTGGCGGTTGTGCGCGTGGGACTGCGTCGCTCCCCACTGCCTGGACGTGCGGTGTTGGTGGGTTCTTCGCCCTCAGATTGTGTGTCTTCTTGCACGTCCGTTGGACGCGGTGTACGCGTGGTGCGCGGGGTTGCTGACGGCGGTGGTACGTCGGTGGGGAGGATGACTGGTGGTGGTTGATCCATGTCGACTTCGGCAGGAATCATGTCTTCGAGGATGGGCGCTTGCGTATCGTCAACCGACGGCAGGGTCTGTACTTGTTCGACGGGCGCGCTGCCGTCTGCATTCTCGACAGAGGTCGAAACATCGACGTCTTGGGCATCGCTTGTAGCGACCGATACCGATTCGCCCGATGGGTCCGTCGACACGGCTGCTTTGTCACCTGCTGCGAGATGAATGTTACTCACATTGAGTGCGACACGCTTTGCATTGCGGGTCGAAGCCATGATTATTTCGGGATCGGCAGCGGCTGCACTCGCGACTGCCACGGTACCTGCTTGTTGATCGAGGCGAATGTCGCTCGCGACCTTTTCGTCGAGGTGCATATTATGGACGCCGACGACTGATCCGGAACCAAATGCAGTGATATTCACCGGTGCATCTGCTGCGCCGGTGAGGCGAATAGAGCCGCGTGCAGCATCCGGTAGGGTCAGGATGGGCATTCCCTGGGCGGACCATTGATCGGATGCACCGCGCAGGAACGTCACCTGGGCCTGTGGGATTTCGTTGTAGACGATACCGCGAATAACCCCGACGCGCCGACCCTGAGCGTCGACAAAATATGCGGAATAGCCTTCGGTATTGCCTTTGAGAGCGGTTTTGGTCGACGAAAAGAGAATTGTCGTGAGGTGAGAGACACTGCGGACGAGTGGATTCTGATCACAGAACGGGCATTCTTGTTGTTCGAGCCGCGGTGCAGTCGCCGTCAGCTCCATTGTTTGTGACGATGCATCACCTTCATAGTGGACCGTGGTGCCGTTGGACCGGGGGGCATCGTACTTCCAGGTGTTGGTTTTTGTATCGATGAGAATTTCGGGAGTCTGATTGGGTGTGTTGTTATCGTAGATTCGGATTGCAACGGTGTGGTCGTCGATGGTTCGGATGGCGATTGGTGTGACGGTGTGACCACCCGTGTAGTGAGGCTCGTAGAGTCCGATGGTGTACAGGGCGGCCACATCTGCATCCATCGTGAGACCACTCTGAAGGTGCTGGACGACGCTGCGTGGGTCCGTGACCACCCGATATGCACGGGTGGGGAAGGTGGCTTGTGTTGCCCACCAATAGGCAATTTCGCGCTGGAGTGCAGTGTTTTGCTCCAAGATCAGCGCATCCGTTGTGGCTGCACCAAACGTCTGTGGTTGCAATATCCCATAGTAGAAGTATTGACTCAGTACCGCCATGCCTTCACAGTGACCATTTGCCATGGCACGATTCATCTCGTCCATCCAGATGCGGGCGGTGGGGGTCAAGCTGCAGGAAGTGCCAGAATTGGTACAGACGATATCGCCAAACATCCGTTGTATGTCGGCGGGTTCGAGATTTGCTCCGGTTTCAGCGCCGTAATTGGCAAAGCTGAATCCGTCGTTTTCTGGACGGAAACCACTGTCCGTCGCACTGATGGCACGGTTCGCTGTTGCCGGAAAAAAAGTCGTTGGCAACGCACAACTCGCCATCAGTGTGCATAACAACACGAGAATGTAGGTCTTTTGTTTTCTCATTGCCGTTCACCTCTGCACACCGGATGCCACACCACGCTGATACGTTCTCTCACATAGACGTCACTGCAGTGTCTGGAGTTCCTCGCATTTTGCGTGAGTGATCTGTGTTTGTCAACAAAAATCAATAATGTGCGCCTCATATTTACGGTCACTCCTTCTGCTATAATCTCAATTGACCCCCTCCCCGGGGGGGGTGGAATGGAGAGTTGGAATGACTGCTGATAAGGAACCAATCGTCAAGCGGCTTCGGACAATCGAAGGACACGTTCGTGGTGTCGAACGGATGGTTGATGAGGATGCCTACTGCATCGATATCTTGATGCAACTCAACGCGGTGCAAAAGGCGTTGGATCAAGTGGGGCGTATGGTTCTCGACCGTCATCTGCATGGCTGTGTAACAACCGCCATTCGCAGTGACGACGCCGCTGAACGGGAACGGGTCATCGGTGAATTGATGCATGTAATGCAAGAACGGAGGAAGTGATGACAGAACTGACATTGCAATTGGGTGGAGTGACGTGTGGCGGCTGTGCAAATCGTGTCAATCAAGCACTGGTCGCAGTGCCCGGTGTGGCCGCAGCGGTTGTCAACGAAGAGCGCACGCAGGTAGTAGTGCGTGGAGCTGCGCTCGAACGCACCGCACTCGTCGCTACGGTGGAGCACGCTGGCTATCAGGTATTGACCGCTGCTTCGATTCCGCTGCAGGGTATCTAGTTCCGCCTCGCTGGCGGTGGAGGTTCTATGACCAATCCAGAAGCAGTAATGGAACTCGCCGTCAGCGGGATGACCTGCGCGAGCTGTGTGCTCCGTGTCGAAAAAGTATTGCGCAAAATTGATGGCGTCAGTGCTGTATCGGTGAATCTTGCCGATGAACACGCGACATTCACCGCACCGCGGTCGACGCTTCTGCTGGCAGTCCAATCCATCGAAAAAGCAGGCTATGGCGTCATCCAAGAACACATCGAACTGCCCATCACGGGTATGACCTGTGCGAGTTGTAGTGCCCGCGTCGAGAAGGCGTTAGCCAAAGTTCCAGGAGTTTTGTCGGTGCAGGTCAATCTCGCCGATGAGCGGGCTGTGGTGAGCAGTATCGGTGCCATGGCAGGCAGTGCACAGTTGATTGCTGCTGTCGAAAAAGCCGGCTATGGCGTCATTCCTTTAACGGCGCAAACGGACGTCGAAGACGCCGAGGCGCAGGCTCGTGCAGCGGAACTCGCCATCCGATGGCGGCGGTTGTGGGTGGCGGTTGCGGCGACGCTGCCATTATTTGTCTTGTCGATGCTCAAGGATTTCGGCTTTATTGCGCCCATCCCACTTGGTTCTGCCGTCGCCATGGTGGCAGAATTCGGCAGTGACCACATGCACATGGTGGCTGCCAATCAGGATGCCTGGAATTGGCTCTTTTTTGGGTTGGCAATACCGGTGCAGAGCTATGCGGCGCTGGATTTTTATCGGCATGCCTGGGGTGCGCTACGGGCGCGCACAGCAAACATGGATTCGCTCATCGTACTCGGATCGAGTGCGGCTTTTTGGTATAGCACGGTCCTGCTCTTGAGTGGTGGAGTGGGGCACCTCTATTACGAAACAGCCGCGGTGATTATCACTCTCATTTTGGTCGGAAAACTGCTCGAAAGCCGGGCGCGCAGCCAAGCGAGCAACGCGGTCCGCACATTGATTGGACTGCAACCCAAAACGACCCGTATCCTGCGGGTGGGCGAAGCAATCGAGGTGCCCACAGCGAGCATTCGCCGCGGTGACATCATCGTCGTGTACCCCAGTGAACGAATCGCCGTCGACGGTACCATCACGATGGGTACCACCACCATCGACGAGAGCATGTTGACGGGTGAGAGCCTGCCGGTCACGCGCACCGTCGACCAGCGCGTCATCGGCGCATCGGTGAACTTGACTGGGCAGATCCAGGTCAGGGCAGATGCCATCGGGAGCGACAGTGTGTTGGCGCAGATGGTGCGACTCGTCCGCCAGGCGCAGGGCAGTCGAGCGCCGGTGCAACAATTGGTCGATAGCATAGCAGCGGTGTTTGTGCCGGTCATCATTGTGATTGCACTGGTCACCTTTGTCGGCTGGTGGCTGGCAGGTGTCGGCATGACCCAGGCGCTCATGTTTGGGGTAGCGGTGTTGGTCATCGCTTGCCCGTGTGCCCTAGGCTTGGCGACGCCGACGGCCATCATGGTGGCCAGCGGTGTCGGTGCGCGGCGTGGCATATTGGTCAAGGGTGCAGCAGCACTCGAACGATTGGCTGCAGTGACCATCCTCGCGTTCGACAAAACCGGCACATTGACGGCCGGGCGTCCGGTGGTGACTGCGGTGTTGCCCCAGACCGATTATGACTCCGTGGTGACAATCGCCGCTGCGATTGCGCAGGGCAGCACGCATCCGTTGTCGCAGGCAATCATGCGCGCCGCGAAGGCAGCAAACCTGACCGTGTCTGCAGCGAGCGAGCGCACGGACCAGGCGGGCTTTGGGGCAAGTGGAGTAGTAGATGGACAGACAATCGTCATCGGCAACGCGGCGGCCATGCAGGCAGTTGGCATAGAAATGGACAATTGGGAACAGCGTAATGCGGAACTGGCCAGTGCTGGCCAGAGCACAGTCATTGTGGCGCAAGCCGGGGTGATTGTGGGGATCATCGGATTGCGGGACGAACCCCGCCCCGAGGCAGCCGAGGTTGTGCAGGTGCTGACGCGGCGAGGAATTCGGAGCGTCATGATTTCGGGCGATACCGTCGCCACGGCGACGCACATTGCTGGAACCATTAGTATATCCAGTGTCGTGGCTGGGGTCGTCCCTGCCCAAAAGGTAGCCACGATTGCGACGCTCCAACAGGAGGGAGTCGTAGCAATGGTAGGCGACGGCATCAACGATGCGCCGGCACTTGCCGCCTCGGATGTGGGAATTGCAATGGGGAGTGGAACGGATGTCGCCATCGAGACTGCCGATGTTATCTTGATGCGCCCCGATTTACGTCTGCTGCTGACTGCCTTGGTTTTGGGCAAGCAGACCATGCAGACGATTCGCTGGAATCTGTTTTGGGCGTTTGCCTACAACGTCGTCGGCATCCCGATTGCGGCGGGTCTGCTCTATCCCTGGTGGGGGATACAACTCAGTCCGATGGTAGCTGCTGCTGCGATGGCCTGCAGTTCGGTCTTTGTGGTGACCAATTCCCTGCGCATCGCACGTGCCCGAGGATTGCAGGAATGAGTGTCCCCAAGCTCCATCACGGTGAAGTCGACATCAGCGCTGCGCTGGTTCAGCAGTTGCTCCGTCAGCACGCACCAGACTGGGCTGACCTATCCCTGACGCATGTCGACAGCGCTGGGACAGACCATGTGTTGTATCGGCTCGGCACCGATGCGGTGGTGCGGATGCCGCGCATCGGCTGGGCGGATGATCAAGCCGCTCGTGATGCGACCTGGCTGCCGGTGATTGCACCGTACGTACCGGTGACGTTGCCGCAGCCACTCTTCCTCGGGGCACCGACCAGTGTCTACCCATGGCACTGGTCCATCTATCGCTGGTTACCGGGCGATGATGCGCTCTCGGCGCCGCACATGGACCAACGGGCTGCAGCACACACATTGGCGGCCATCGTAGCCGGCTTACGGCGTGTTCCGACGACCGGCGGGAGCCAGCGTGGTAGCCGTGGAGGAACGCTTCAGGCACGAGACGACGATACTCACGCAGCGCTCAACACGTTAGCTCCACTCGGATTAGTCGACACCCGTCGAGCGACGCAACTGTGGCGGCAATGGGTCGCCGAACCAGTCAGTACCGATGCAGCAGTGTGGCTCCACAGTGACATCCACGGAGGCAATCTGCTGGTCGTCGATGGACGCATCAGCGCGTTGATCGATTTTGGTGGGCTGACGCTGGGCGACCCCGCAGTCGATTTGACCGTCGCCTGGACAACGCTCAGCGAGCAGGCTCGCGCAGGGTTTGCCAAGCAGCTGGGCATCGAGCCTGCGCAATGGCGTCGTGGGCAAGCCTGGGCGTTGTCGATTGCTCTTATCCAACTACCCTATTACCATCTAACTAATCCGGTTCTGGCGGGCAATGCGCGCCGGACGATTCATGAAATACAGCTCGCCAATACGTGAAGGAGTACGGGAATGACAGGACGATTTTCTCTGTGGGCTATTGTGGCGTTGTGTGCGCTGAGTCTGAGTGCCTGTGGTGCCGCTGCCGTCGAGGAAACTGCGGCGCCGATGGATATGGGCAGTCACACGCTTCATCCCACTGCCGACGCTGCGACGTTGGCTATGCCCTATGATTTGTTGTTTATCGACGGTATGATGATGCATCATCTGGCCGCTGTCGATTTGGCGAACGCCGCATTGCAGAGCGCCAAAAGCCCCGATATCAAGACACTCGCAGCGCAGATTGTGACCGCTCAGGCGGCCGAAGTCACTCAGTTACGCGATTGGCGGGCTGCCTGGTACCCAGATGCACCGATGACGGCCGGGACCGGAACCGACATGGGTGCGATGGAGGTTTCGACCGACGAAGCCATCGCCTACGACGTCCGCTGGATCAATGCCATGATTAGTCATCACAAAGGTGCAATCAGCATGGCAGAGGATGCCTTGAAGCAGGCAGAACATGCCGAACTCAAGACGCTGGCGACTGCCGTGATCGCCGCCCAGACCAGCGAAGTGACGCTGATGCAAGGTTGGTTGCCGAAGTAGACTGCCAATGTCTCGATCACCGCTCTCGCGCGCAACGCGGGGGCGGTTTTTTAGAAAAAACGAGCGTGACAAATCAACCAACGAGGGGGATTGCGTTGGTGCCGGTTTGGTACACCACGGAGCACAGAAAACCGCAGCGCGTCGCACCATTCTGACGCCCCAATCTGCTGCGTGCGCTCCCAATTGGGCGCAATCAGCGCATGTGGGGAACGGTGCTCGTGGCGCAGAATTTTTCTGTGACCCAAAACGACGAGAAGGAAGGGTAGCGTCGATCGCTGGAGCACCGCAGTGCGCCTGTGACGTTCTGCAGTGCTCAGTTTTACATAGAGCCGCGTCCCTTGTCTGGTCAGGACCGCCCCGTGAAGGTGCGCATCGTGTCGTAGACGCCGAACCAGCGCCCGACGACGACGTCGAACCAACGTGTCGGCAAGATGCCCCGCACAAACGGCAAGATGTTCACAATTCCCGGCGTGCGCACCCAGATGGCGTTGCGTTGCATTCCACGTAGAATCGCCTGCACGACGGCGCTGGGTTCGATGATGGGAATGACGGGGGATGTGACTCCGGCAAACATGCCTGTGCTTGTGTAATACGGTGTGACCGTGGTGACGCGCACCATGCTGCCCATCTGGGCGAGTTCGAGGCGGATGGAATCGGACCAGCCGATGGCTGCCCATTTGCTCGCACAATAGACCGACATACGCGGATTACTGACCAGGCCTGCGGCCGATGCAATGGTGATGATGTGCCCACGATTGGCAGCGACCATCCGCGGGAGGATACGGAGTGTCAGATGCATCGGGGCGATAGCGTTAATCGACATCTCACGCGTGATGGTCTCGTCGGTCTGCTCGATGAATGGTTTACCGACGATGATACCGGCATTGTTGACGAGCACGTCGACACTGATGCCGAGGGCTGCCATTTCGGCTAAGGCAGCATCAATGGCCACGGTGGATGTGATATCAACCACACATCCATGTACCGAAAACCCCTCTGCGCGCAAGTGGTCGACGGCTCTGGCGAGACTGACCGGATTGATATCCCACAGGGTGACATGGGAGGCGCCAGCTGCCAGCAATTGTTCGGTCATCAGCAGGCCCAGTCCCGAGGCAGCGCCGGTGATGAGTGCATGGGTCCGTGCGATACGCGTCATAGAGGGTCCTCCCGATACGAGACGCGGCACTCGGATGAGCACCGCGTCGTCACATTACACGCAAACGATGGATTTAGTGGCCGACCGATGCTTTCTTTTGCATCTCGGAGCGACCTTCCCACTTCCCTGGCCAGCCAGGCAGGAACAGCCCAAAGACAATGGCGCAGAGCCCAACATAGAAGGTCAGCAGGTAGGCTGCCTCGAATCCAAGGACATTCTGGTCACAGGCAGCTTGAATCTGGGCCCGAATGGCAGCTTTGGCAGGAGCTGCCTGGTCCGCGGGCAGGTCTTTGAGTTTGGCTGCAGCGGCGGGTGGGATGTTGTCTTCTGGGGCGACGCCTGGGGTTTCGCACAGGCCGAATGGCACACTCGGCCCGGTGGTCACTTCCTCTGCTTGATTTTGCAGGCTTTTGACTTCGGCAGTCAGCGTACTCGTCAATACCGTAGCCAAAATCGCCACGCCGATCGACTGCACCACGAAGCGTGTGCCGTTCACGAGTGACGAAGCACGTGCCAATTTTGGCCCCGGTGCACTACTCAAGGCAGTCGCGAAGGTCGTTTGCACCGTCAGTCCCAGTGCAACACCGCGCAGCGCCAGCAACCACATGATGGTGTTGATGGGGGTGTCCGCCTGGATTTGGGTGAATTGCCACGTATTGATCACCAAAATCGTGAAGCCCAGGGTAATCAACGGCCGTGGTCCTATTTTGTCGAAGAAGCGTCCGGCCAACGGGGTCATAAAGCCGGCTGCAATGGCTAATGGCAAGAGCGTTAAACCGCTTTGGTATGCGCTATACCCACGCAGCGCTTGCAGATATACCGGCATCAAAAACTCTGCCCCAAACAGCGCCACCACACTGACATAGCCAATGAGATTGGCCAGTGTGAAGGTCGGTGTGCGAAACAGACGCAGATCGAGCATCGGTTCTTCGGCGACGAACAATTCGACGATGATCCACGTAATAATCGACACTACGCCAACAGCGTACCAGGTGAGTACCGACGAATCCGTCCAACCATAATTACCGACTAACGAGCTTGCATAGAGGACCGAACCAAATCCCAAGCTCGCTGTGACAATACCGATTGGGTCTGCTTTGACTTTGCGTTGTGCGGTGTCAACGGGGAGCCACAGTGACGAAACAATATACCCGGCAATACCAATGGGAATGTTGATGAAGAAAATCCAGCGCCATAAATCAGCGTCCACTAACCACCCGCCCATGATGGGACCAAGTGCGGGCGCCAACACCAACGCGATACCGAAGAATCCCAAGGCCATGCCCTGCTCTTTGGCGGGAAAGGTGCGGTAGATAAACGCCGGTCCGAGCGGTTGGGCAAGACCTCCGCCAATGCCTTGGATGGCGCGTGCGATGATCAGAATCGGTAGACTAGGTGCCAAACCACAGGCGAGTGACGAGGCGGCAAAGAGTGCCAAACCAATCGTATAAATCCGCTTTGGTCCAAAACGATCCGCCAGATAGCCGCTGATGGGCGTGACGATGCCCAACGACAAGACATAGACGCTGATAATCCATTGTGCGTCGTTGAGGGTTGCGCCGTATTCGCGGCGCAAGGTTTGGAAGGCGACATTTACGACGGTCGTGTCGAGAATAATCATGAAAATCCCGAAAACCACGGAAATGAGTACTTTCCACTTGGCTTCGAGTCCAAATCGGGCAGGGGCTGCAGTTGTCACAGGTGTTCCTTCGTCAAGCATGGTATGGTCTTATCCGTGAATACGGATAAGACCGCGTGGTGTATCTCTGAGTCTTGTGGATTGTATCAGCGTTCGGTGAACATCTCGTCGACGGCTGTGCCATCCCAGTCTTCGTGGCTGCCGATGCCCAGCAATCGCGCCAGCGTAGGTGCGGTATCGATGAGCGAAACAGGACGAGTGATTTGGTGTCCTTGCTTGATTGTTGGGCCGGCAGCCATCCATGGGATGTTCATGTCTTCGGGCAAATCGGTTCCATGAGTGCGTTCATGCCCGCCGTGGTCAGCCTGGATGACGATGTGGCTAGCGGCTGGTATGGCAGCGAGAAGCTCCCCGACGAGCGTGTCGACGTGCTTCAATTGCGCCAGGTAGCCTTCTTCCATCCACCCATAGACATGGCCGGCAGTATCGACTGAGCCGTAGTAAACAAACACAAAGTCGTAACGATTGGACTGGACAACACGGAGTGCTTCGCGGTGCATTTCGTCGTCGTAGCTCTGATCGAGGGGTGGCTCGTGGCACCAGCTATACATGACTTGCTCGGGCCGAGCCATGTCGCGCAATGGCTCCCAATTATGCACAAAGGCAGTTTTTTTGCCGTGCATTCGGGCGACTTCGACTAAGCCGGGGAGCGGTCGGGCCATGGGGATATAGTGGTTGGTGGTGATGC
The DNA here is from genome assembly GCA_945881915.1 of Thermoflexus hugenholtzii JAD2. Classification (GTDB taxonomy): domain Bacteria; phylum Chloroflexota; class Chloroflexia; order Chloroflexales; family Roseiflexaceae; genus UBA965. Next base: position 78,089 of record CAMCVW010000009.1, read on the forward strand.
CGTGGCGACTCGGCGGAACGGAATGGAAGATAGATGTATGACACGGCAGCGTCATACTCGGCATGACGCTCTGGGCGGTCATCGTGCTTGCTCCACGTTGCATGAACGCCTGCAAATGCACGCATTGACCAGCGGCGATGGCATCGGGTCGCATGCCATCAATCATTACAAACACAACCATGCGGTCACCTCTCGTGTATGTGTATGCCGAACTCACTCCCTGAACAAGGAGCAATTCTTTGAATAATGGTACACTAAAACAGACATCCGGAATTGGAACGAGGCATAGTGATGAGCACCAGCCGTGGCGGACTCATAGACATAATTCCACAGATGCAGGCAGGGAATGCAGCAATATTGGCTGCGTTGGCGGATCACGGATATTCGGTTGCCGACTACCCAGTAGCGTTACCTAAGCCCCGCGCAAACTCCGCTGCTGCCGCCAGAGCATACCCGATGCAGGGCATTCTCAAATACCACGGGCTGGCTGATTGGCAGACGCGAATCGCATACCTCCCAAGTATTTCACTCAATAGCGATGCCGCCCATACGATTACGGTGGTTGAATTCGACCCAGGATTGGCGAATGACGACATCTGGATGGGCGGTGAACCGGCTGTCGGCCGTGAGCGTGAGCGTGTGGTTCAGACGCTCGACGCACTCCGCGGCATCGCGGGAGTGTCCTGGCAGGCCCGGGTTCAAACCAAGAACTTCTTCCGCGCCAAGGTCGCCGGCAAGGGCCTCGGTTCGAGTGCTTCGGGTTCGGCAGCGTTGGCGGTGGCGGCGATTGGCGCGTTGTTTGGCTCCGAATTAGTCGCCAATCACCGATTTGTCAGCTGTATCGCGCGATTACTCGCGGGATCGGGTTGTCGGGCTGCGGTGGGTGGAATTGCGTTGTGGCTGTCGCACGAAGGAATGCATCACGAGGACAGTTTTGCCATCCGGCTCGACCGCCCTGGTTCGTTTGCGAACGCGGCATTGACCACGGTCCCCATTCCCTCGCGGATCGGACTCAAGACGGAACAAGCGCATCACGATGCACCAGACAGCACGTTGTTTGGTGGCTGGATGGCGTCACGTTCTGCCGAAGTGATTGCGATGATCGAGGCAATCACGCGCGATGATTGGCAGTACCTCGGCCGCATCGCCGAGATGGATAGTATGCGATTGCACGGCATCACCATGTCGGGTGGCGACGCCTACAAAATCATCGGCTGGGAAGCCGAAAACATCGCGCTGTTCCGTATGTGTAATGACTTGCGCGCCCAAGGAATCCCGGTCTATTGCTCGACCGATACCGGACCGACGGCAGTTTTTATGCATGACCAACGCCACGCGGCGCACGTACGGGATGCCATTCACGCACTTTTTCCGCAGGTCGACATCATCCCGGGTCGCATTGCCGGACCCGCAGAATTGCTTGATGTAACCGCGGCACGTGCCCTCATAGACGCGTAATAATCTTCACGAGAGCATGTCGCACACAACGCCATATAAGAGGAGAACCCCTATGACCAGTGATTACCTCCAAGACATTCAATCCCAACCGGAATTATTGCGTACAGCGCTACAGACGCATCTGGCAGCCGGCAGTCAAACCCATGCAGCAGCAGCCGTTTTGCGCTCGGCGCGCGGCAAACGCATTATTTTGACGGGTATGGGGAGTTCGTTTTACTCTGCATATCCAGCGATGCTCTCATTAATTGCTGCTGGTTATGCAGTGCAACACATTGAATTGTCTGAACTCTTGCACTTCGCACCAGGGACGTTGACCAGCGACACCATCCTCATCATCATCTCGCAGTCGGGTGAGACCATCGAAGCAGTCCGTCTGCTCGCTAACGTCAAACCACAGTCGACGATCATCGCAGTGACCAACAACCCAACCAGCACCCTTGCCAAAGCCGCGCACTACATCGTCCCCCACCTGGCTGGAGCAGAGCGCGCCGTTGCAACCAAGACCTATACCACATCACTGGTTGCGTTAGGCGTCTTGGTACGCTTGACCATGGGCGAGTCGCCGGAGCAGGTCCATACCGCCATCACGCCTGCGTTGACGGCGATGCAAGCGCTCAATTCCGCATTTGCAGCGTCGGCACTTCCTGCGTTGTGGCGTACCTGGGGTGCGATTACCTTCGTGGGGCGTGGCCCATCGTATGCGACGGCAATGGCCGGTTCATTGCTCTTCAAAGAGACCGCACGGATGCCTGCAGATGCACTCAGCAGTGCCCAGTTCCGGCATGGCCCCCTCGAGACCGCCGGACCAAAACTGCGCGCAATCATCTGTGCCGGACCCGGTGCGACCTTGGGGTTCGATGTGCGCCTGGCCGACGAACTGCATGCCTACGGCAGTGCCGTGTGGCTCATTGGCCCAGTCAGTGAACCCAAACCGTACCCGGTGACCATCATCCCCGCATTGGATTATGCACCATTGGCCGAGATAATCCCGCTGCAGCATGCTGCGGGTGCTCTGACGCTGGCAATTGGTCTGCAACCAGGTGAGTTTGCCCACATCGGCAAAGTGACTGACAGCGAATAATTGGTCCAATTGAGGAGGTTCCTGATGAACGAAGCGATGCTCTATGACGTGTTGTCCCAATTGTGTGACATTCCCGGTCCGAGTGGCGCTGAGGCCGCGGTGCGTGAATCGCTCATCGAACGATGGGGCGGCTTCGTCCAAGAGGTCACCGTGGACCGCGTAGGGAACCTGCTGGTCAAGGTAGGTGGAACTGGCCCAAAAGTGGTTATCCAGGCACATATGGACGAAATAGGCTTCATCGTCCGGACAATCACCGATGATGGTTTTTTGTTGCTCGATACCGCCCAGGGACCACGCCGTGCCGCCCCGGATCGACGCTACTTCATTGGCCAGAATGCCCAGGTCATCGGCCGTGATGGGGTCATCGCGAGCGGCATTTTTGCTGCAGCCAGCGGTCATGTGATGACGCAGGCACAGGTCGACAAGCCGCATTTGGGTTTTGAAGATATTTTTGTTGATATCGGCGTGACCAGTCGGGCGGAGGCCGTCGGACTCGGCGTGCATGTCGGCGCCCCGGTCATCTGGCATCGACCCATCCAGCGTATCGGCAAGCTGCTCAGTGGCAAGGCCATGGATGATCGCATGCCGCTGGCCTTGATGGACGTCGTGTTGCATTCCCTCGATGTGACGCAACTGGGCTGTGAACTCTGGTTCGCCGCAACCATCCAAGAAGAAAACGGCCTGCACGGCGCCCGTGCAATGGCAGTCCGTGCGGATTTCGACATGGTACTGGCACTCGACGTGGGGCTAACCGGTGACGTCCCAACCGTCGGAATGCGTGAGTACGACGCAAAATTAGGCGGCGGCCCGACGCTCGTCCACAAAGACGCTGCGATTCAATACGACCGCCGACTGCTCTGGCATTGCGTCGACCTCGCCCAAAAAGAAGGTATCCCCATCCAGCACGGGGTCTATGCCAATTACGGATCTGACGGTGCGGCGTTCATCGGCGCTGGTATTCCGGCGTTGCTGATTGGTATACCCACACGATATACCCACACCGCATTTGAGACGGTAGATCCGGCAGATATGTGGGCAACTATTCGTTTGTTGCAAGCGTTCATTCGTGAGCCGGCCGTACTCTAGGGTGTGGTGCTCACTTTGACCCTGAGGATGCGCTCGAAGCTAACCAACAGTGGTTTGACAATCTCGGGGACATCTTGTTCAGCAAACGATATCTGGTGTGGACCGCTCAAAATAGTATGGAAGAATGTGCTCTGGGTGCTTGTGGTCGTGTCGGGGAGGCGCATGGTGGAGAGGTCTGCAGCCCGAATTTGCTCTAAAACGAGGGCAAAATCTGATTGCCCGAGTTGAAATTCGTCGGTTTCACCTTTGATGGTCCGCACCACGTACCCATTCGCATCTATTTGCATATAGGCAACTTGCTGCTGACTCGCAGATTCGACGCGATACGTGACAACGGGCGAAACGTTGTTGCTCCCACAACTGATGAGGAGAAACATCGTGAATACTATGATGACGAACGCACGCATGGAATTCTCGTATGCTAATTAAAGTGTCTAAACTATACCATACCGAATGGGTGAATAGCGGCGAACATGAGGGAGACGGGAATGTCACAGCAGCGCGTGGTGGTGTTTGGCGGAGGTGGGGGCGCAAGCATCGTCCTCCAGGCACTTCCTAAGCATATCCAGAAAACAGCCGTCATCGCGGTCACCGATACCGGGCGATCAACTGGCGTCGCGCGCCACATTGGTGGTGATATGCCGGCACCCGGTGACATCCGGTCTACCATTGCGAGTACCGCCCGTGATGAGCGCATGGCACAACTCTTGCAGCATCGTTTTGGACCGGATGGAATGGCGCCGCTCGAGGGTATGGCGCTCGGCAATCTGATGCTGGCGGCGCTGTATCGTGAACTAGGCAGTTTCACACAGGCTGTTGCGACACTCGCACGTATGGCAGACACGAGCGCCACGGTGCTTCCCGTGAGCGAAGCATCGAGTCAGCTCTGTGCCCGCTTGATCGACGGTACCGATTGCGTGGGCGAAGTCGCAGTACGCACTCCGCGCAAAGCAGCAATCTCGTACTGCCGCCTCGAACCAGTAGTGCGGGCGTTACCCGAAGTCATCCAAGCAATCCACGATGCAAATGTGATTGTAATCGGACCGGGGAGTTTTTATACGACCATCCATGCAGTGCTCTTGCCGGAGGGGGTGCGGACCGCCTTGATTGAGACACCGGCGCATGTGGTGTTTGTTGTGAATACAACAACACAGACCGGACAGACCGAACATCTCGATAGTGTCGGCCATGTGTCGCACCTCGTCAGTCTGCTGGGCAGCGGCGTCATCGATACCGTAATTCTCAATACCAGCCCGCCATCGGTGACCCAACGCGAGCGGCTCACGCAGGCGGGTCTGCAACCGCTGACTGCGACAGACGTAGAATGCGCGACGATCCAACAGATGGGAGTTCGGGTCATTGCAGCGTCGATCTGCGAGACAGGCAACGTGACACGCGAACTATGGAATAAGCAAGACACCCTCCGTCATGACCCAGTTCTCTTGCGAGCGGTTTTTTCTGCGCTGTTCCCGGCGTAGATATAGACACAAAATGAAAGAAGGACTCCGTATGCAAGCGCAATACCAGCCATTAACCGCATACATCGAATACCCTGTTGACGAGATGTGTACCAAAGCAGCAACGTTCCGTGCGCACATGCAACGCAGACGTTCGGTGCGTTCATTCGCTGATAGACCTGTGCCACGGTCAATCATCGAGGATGTCATTCTGACTGCCGGTACTGCTCCGTGTGGAGCCAATCAACAGCCGTGGCACTTCTGTGCGATTAGCAGCCCAGCCATGAAGCAACGGATTCGCAGCGCTGCCGAGGTCGAAGAGCAGACATTCTACAGTGGGCGAGCCCCGACCGAGTGGTTACATGCCCTGGCGCCACTCGGTACCAATGCGAGCAAACCTTTTTTGGACATTGCGCCGTGGCTGATTGTCTGTTTTGCCGAAAGTTATCAGCTCAAAGAAGACGGCACGAAGGGCAAAAACTACTACGTCACCGAATCAGTCGGTATCGCCGTGGGCATGCTGATTAGTGCCATCCACAGCGCGGGTTTGGCCACGCTGACGCACACCCCCAGCCCCATGGGATTTTTGTCAGACATCTGTGGGCGTGGTGACAACGAGCGCGCCTTCCTGCTTTTGCCGGTCGGGTATCCTGCCGCAGACTGCCAGGTGCCGGTCATTACCAAGAAGCCGCTTGACCAGATTGCAACGTTTTTTGATGATTAACTATACCAATACTGCGTGCACGGAGTTTCGTGCGGGATGCATACCATAGACGACTGTATTCTGGGACGACGGAGTGCCATGCGCACGCACATCAAGAGAAGAGCGCGCACATGCGGGTATCGGTCAATCGACCATTTGCGATTATTATCCTCCTTGCGGTATGTGTGACCCTCACATTCATCGGGCAGACGATGCCCTATCCGGTACTGGCGCCGTGGCTGCAGGAGCAGGGCATTGGGTTGGGTTCGTTGGGCTGGTTGAGTTTTGCATTTTCGTTGGGTAACCTCCTCGGCGCACCGGTCGCTGGTGGGCTCGTCGACCGCTGGGGGCGTCGACCAATGCTGCTCATCGGATTGGCAACCATCGTTGTGACCAACGCTGTAGTCCCGTTGTTTGAATCATTCAATGCATTCGTCATTCTGCGCTTTTTATTGGGGTTGGGCAATGCAGGTACCATGCCGGCGGCCATCGCCATTGCTGCCGACATATCGCCCGAACAGCATCGGGCGCGTTGGATTGGTTTGGTCACGGGTGGCATCAGTGTCGGTCTCATCATTGGGCCGACGGTGGGCGGCATCCTCTACGACGCGGCAGGATTTGCAACGCCGTTCTATGTTTCGGCACTGATGGCGTTTTTGGCGTTCGGGCTCGTGGTCTTGATGGTTCCCGAGACACG
>CAMCVW010000010.1 GCA_945881915.1 Thermoflexus hugenholtzii JAD2
CGCCCGAGTACGAAGACTGCGCCGCTGCCGCACAACGACATGCGGTTCCCATTGCGCAGGTCTATGCGGCAGCGGTGGATGCCTACGCCCGCCGCGGCAACGCGCATAACGCAACTGATATACAAAATTAACAATTTTGCGCCACACAATCAGGAGATTCGTGTATACTAACTGCATCCACTGTGTTGTGTAGTAACAAGACGGAATTGTGTTCGCGTGCTGTGAGGCACCAGCGTGCATGAATTGAGGAGTACCGCATTGGAATTATTGCAAACGATCAAAAAACGCATTGCGCTGGTGTTCCCCGGACAAGGTTCACAATATGTGGGCATGGGGCGCCTGCTGTACAACGTGTCGCCTGCGGCACGGCGGGTCTTTGATCGCGCAAACGAAGTCCTCGGTTTTTCTTTGACGACCCTCTGTTTCGAAGGTCCGCAAGCGGAATTAGATGATACCTACAACGCCCAACCAGCGATTTTGACCGTGAGCATTGCCTGTCTCGAAGCGCTGCGTGAGAAGCTGAGCCCACTAGGCATCAATGTGTCACCTGCGATGGTTGCCGGGCATAGCTTGGGCGAATTCACCGCGATGGTGGCTGCTGGTTCGTTGCAGTTCGACGAGGCGTTGTTGTTGGTGCGTGAGCGTGGCCGGCTGATGGCCGAAAGCGCGATCAGTCGCCCGGGCGGCATGGCTGCCGTCATCGGCCTCGACGAGACGCAGCTGCGGGCCGTCGTCGACGAAGCGCAATCATATGGTGTGGTCACGATGGCCAACGCCAACTCACCTGGCCAAACCGTCCTGTCGGGCGAAGTCGCCGCTTTGACGCGGGCCATGGAGCTCGCCAAAGAACGAGGCGCCAAGTTGGTGCAACGTCTGGCTGTGTCGATTGCATCACACTCGCCGCTGATGCAGAACGCATCGGTGCGCTTTACCGAATTTGCCAACCAAATCGCCATGGCCGCACCTTCAGTGCCCTTGATTGCCAATATCAGTGCGTCGATGCTGCACACCGTCGAAGAACTCCGTGCCGAAATCAACGGTCAGCTGACCCGCCCTGTCCAGTGGACCGGTAGCGTCCAGATGATGATCGAAGAAGGCGTCGATGCGTTCATCGAACTCGGCCCCAAACAGGTATTGACCGGCCTCATCAAGCGTATCAATACCCAAGTGCAGACGCTCAGCCTGTCGGATGTCGAAATCGTCAAGCTCCTCTATGGCGCAGACAGTGAATTGCCTGCTCAGGCGCTGAGCTAAGCGAAAGGCCTGCACTCCATGCGACGTGTGGTCATCACCGGAGTCGGCGCTGTGACGCCGCTGGGCAACGATATCGAATCAACCTGGCAGGCGCTCATCGCCGGCCAGAGTGGTGTCAAAAACCTCACCAAATTCGACGGCACTGAGTACGCGGTGCGTATCGCCGGCGAAGTCCGTGATTTCGTGCTCGACCCCGCGGTCGACCCGCGTGAGGCACGGCGTGCTTCACAATACGTGCGCTATGCCCTCAACGCCTCGCTCGAGGCGCTGCGCAACGCCCAACTCGACCCACAGACGATGGACCGCGAGCGCCTCGGAGTCATCTACGGCACCGGTGCCGGCGGCATTGACCTGATTGGCGACAATGTCACCGTTTTGAACGAAAAAGGCACCCGTCGCGTCGCGCCGACGCTCATCGCCAACATGATCGACGACGCCGCCTCGGGCTACATCGCCATCCAGACCGGTGCGCTCGGGCCCAACATGGCCATCGTGGCAGCCTGTTCGACCGGCGGCCACAACATCGGTGAAGCCTACGAGACCATCAAGCGCGACGATGCCGACGTCATCATCGCCGGTGGTGCTGAGGCTCCCATCGTCCCGGTCATCATGTCGGCCTTCACCAACATGCGTGGCTTGGCGAGCGATAACGCTAATCCTACCTACGCGTGCAAACCGTTCGACATCCGTCGCGACGGCTTTGTATTGTCCGAAGGTGCTGGTGCGGTCATCCTCGAAGAACTCGAACACGCCCTGCGTCGCGGTGCGCCCATCATCGCCGAGGTCGTCGGCTATGGTAACAGCAACGACGCCATAGATATGATCGCCGCCGGCGAAGACGGTGCGGGTCCCGCTCGGGCAATGAAGATGGCCATCCGCAAGGCCGGCATCCGCCCCGATCAAATCGACTACATCAACGCACACGGCACTGGTACGCCGCTCAACGACAAGGCCGAGACGCGCGCCATCAAAACCGTCTGCGGCGACCACGCCTATAACCTTGTCGTCAATTCCACAAAATCGATGTTGGGCCATATGATGGGCGCAGCCGGTGCAGTCGAGTTGATTGTCACGGCGTTGAGCATCAAACACGGCATTGTCCACCCGACGATTAACCTCGAACAGCCGGACGAAAACTGTGACCTCGACTATGTACCCGGCGTTGCACGCGCACGGACGGTGAACATCGGCCTCTCGAATTCGATTGGCCTCGGTGGTCACAATTCGGCCATTATTGTGCGCCGTTACGAACCCTAACGCATCCGCCGCAGCATGACTTGCTGGGCCGCTCCCTCTACTCGATCATCGAGTGGGGGGAGTTCTGCATAGCCGTAGCGGCGCTCGAGTGCTTTGGTCAGCAGAAAATCCGCAAAGTGTGGATTTTTGGGCAAGAACGAACCGTGCAGATAACAGCCGTATGTGTGATGTACCTGTGCTCCTTCGGTTTTGTCGGTGCCGTTGTTGCCCGCACCGGCGATGACGGTGCCGAATGGTCGCGCACCCGCGCCGAGGAACGTCTGGCCGCTGTGATTTTCGAATCCGATACACTGCCGCTGCGCGATGGGTACATCGACTTCGACGGCGATATTGCCGATATAGCGCTGCGTGCCGCCCACGGTGTGCACATCGAGCGCGCCGATGCCCGGCAACGTCTGACCGGCTTGGGTCAAAAAATAGTTGCCCAATAACTGATACCCGCCACAGATGGCCAGCATGACCAAGCCATCGGCGAGCGCGCTTTTGAGGGCACTGCCGTGGCGGGTGACGAAATCGTTGGCGATGAGCGCTTGGCCGCTGTCTTGACCGCCGCCAAAGAAGCACAGATCGTACTGCGCCCATTCGACCGTTGCGCCGGGGTGGATGGGGTCCACCGTCACGTCAATGCCGCGCCACAGGCAGCGTTGGCGCAGGGCAATGATGTTGCCACGGTCGCCGTAGATGTTCATTTGGGCGGGGTACATATGTGCGATGCGTAGCTGCATGATGTCTCCTGCGGTATTCCTGCGATTCTAACATGCTTTGTCCGCACCCACCGTGCAGATAAGTTATCCACAATGGTGGTGTTTTTCGTGGATAACGCGTGGACGAATCGGGAATGCCTGTGTTACGACAGGAGGCAGTAAAAAGCCTCGATGGCATACGAATCACGAATGATTGAGAAAATCAGGGTGCAGAGTTATCCACAGTGTAATCACTACACAACTCAGTAGGTTTAGCGCGTTGGGATGCAATTTGTGATAATCGACACAATGCATACTTATCCACATATTGTGGATAAGTATCGGGTATTTCGCTGACTGCAGCGTACCACCAATGGTCTGAGTGTCTGTAATGCAGATGACCGGATTTTCTCAGAGTATGCGCGAAATTTTTGCATGTACAATAAAACCAACGAAAGCGAGGCCCCATGTTGCGTGTGCTGCACCTAGCGGATTTACATATCGGGGTCGAAAACTACGGACATTACGATGTCGCGACCGGCATGCACACGCGTCTCGCGGACTTCCTCGCGCGCTTCGATGAAGCAATCACTGTCGGGATTGCTGCCAACGTGGATTTGGTGCTCATCGCGGGCGACATGTTCAAAAATCGCGACCCGCAGCCGCGCCACCAGCGCGAGTTTGCCATCCGCATCAAACGCATCGTCGACGCCGGCATACCCATTCTGATGCTCATCGGCAACCACGATGTGGCACCCGGGCGCGACACGGCCAATTCGGTCGCCGTCTACGAGGGACTCGATTACCCTGGTGTGCGGGTTGCCCGCAAAGCAGATATTTTTCGCTATACAACGCCCAACGGCCCGCTCGCCGTGGTCGCCGTGCCGTGGATCCTGCGTGAGATGCTACTGAGCAACAACGATGCCCTGCGCACCGCCACACTGCACGAGCAAGAACCGATGATTCTGGCTATCATCGAACGCTACATCCGAGACAGCGTCGACACGCTGATGACCGAGGATCCGAACCGACCAATCATCGTGACCTATCACGGCACGGTGTCGGGGGCGACCACCGGCATCGAACGCATGCTGACTCTCGGGCGCGAGATTGTGATGCCCCCCGCAGCGCTGACGCCGGCGGGCGTCGACTACGTCGCGTTGGGCCACGTCCACAAGCACCAAATCCTGCGCGCACAACCGCCGATTATCTACCCGGGGAGCATCGAGCGTATCGACTTCGGTGAGATGGAAGAATTCAAAGGCTGCGTGCTGGTGTCGTTCGACGGCAAATCGGCGGCGTGGGAATTCAAGCCGCTCCAGGCACGGCCGTTTGTGCGCATCGACGTCGACATCCCGGGCGAAGACGAATTCCCCACCGAACGGGTCATTCAGGTCATCGAACGCCACACACTCCACGCTGCCGTCGTCGCGGTGGTGGTGACCATCACCGATGCCGGTCAGGCGTTGTTCAGCTATCCGCTGGTACGGGCCGCGCTGGTGAGTGCCGGTGTGGCCCACATCGCCCGCATCGTCCTCGAGACGCCCGAGCAAAAGCAACAACGCATCATCACCAATGACGAAGCGGGCGACATCCCCGATCCAGTCACGGCACTCCAGCAGTACCTCGCGAAGCAGAATCACAGCGCCACCGAACTGACCGCCTTGATGGAATTGGGCACCGACATAATAGCGGCACGCGACGAAGCGTGACACGAGAGGTGTAGGTATGAAAGCAGTCGTCATGGCCGGGGGTGAAGGGTCACGCTTGCGACCGCTGACCCTCCACCGCCCCAAACCGATGGTCCCATTGGTCGACCGACCGGTCATCGGCCACGTCATCGAGTTGCTCAAACGCCATAACATCACCGACATCATCATCACCGTGCAGTACATGGCCAATGTCATCCAAGATCACTTCGGCGATGGTTCGGCTTTTGGCGTCAACATTACCTACTCACTCGAAGACCGACCGCTGGGCACCGCAGGCAGTGTCAAACAAGCCGAAGCGCTGCTGACCGAACCGTTCATGGTCTTGTCGGGCGATGCCGTGACCGACATCGATTTGTCGGCAGTGATTGCCCGCCACCGCAGCGGTCCTGGCATGGCCACCATGACCCTCACACGGGTACCCAATCCACTCGAATACGGCGTGGCCATCTGCGACGACTTTGGGTATGTGACGGAGCTGGTCGAAAAACCCAGCTGGGGCGACGTATTCTCGGACACGGTCAACACCGGCATCTATATCTTCGAACCGGACGTCTTGGGCTACATCGCATCTGACCAGGTTGTCGACTGGGCCAAAGACGTCTTCCCACGTATCCGCGCTGATCAGCACGGCATCAAAGGCTGTGTCGTCGAAGGCTATTGGACCGACGTGGGAACCATCGAAGAGTACGTCCGTGCCACGCGTGACTACCTCGAGGGCCGGGTCAACCTGCCACGGGTCGGTCATTGCATCCGCGGCGATGTCTGGGCCGATGGCGAGGTCGAAATAGCCCCCGACGCCGTGTTGCAAGGCGACATCTATCTGGGCCTGGGCGCCAAAATCAAAAGCGGCGCACACATCATCGGGCCCACGGTCATCCGTGATTACTCCATCATCGATAGTGGCGCCGTCATCGATCGCAGCATCATCTGGCGCAACTCCTACGTGGGCGAACGCGCAGAACTGCGCGGTGCGGTCGTGCTGCGGCAGTGCAACATCAAAAACCGTGCCGTCCTGGCAGAAGGGGTCGTCGTCGGCGACCAGACGATGATCAATGCCGGTGCGCTCATCGGCACCAACGTCAAAATCTGGCCGGCCAAGGAAGTCGACGAGAGTGCCACCATCACCAGCAGCATCATCTGGGGCTCGCAGGGGCGGCGCGTCTTGTTTGGTACACAGGGCATCACCGGTCTGGTCAACATCGATCTGACGCCCGAATGGTGCGCCCGCATTGGTGCCGCCATCGGCGCCGCCCTGCCGTCTGGGGCCACGGTGACTGCCAACCGCGACGCCCATCACACCGCCCGTATGCTCAAACGGGCCTTGATGGCCGGTCTGCCCTCGGCTGGGGTGAATGTCGTCGAACTGCACAGCGTTCCACTGCCCGTCGCGCGCTACATGACGCACGCCACCGGCTCGCAGGGCGGCATCCACGTCCAGGGTGCCTCGCACGACGAGCGTGTGGTCGAGATTCGGATTTTGGACAAAAACGGCCTCGACATCGACACCGCCACCGAGCGCCGCATCGAAGGCATCTTCTTCCGCGAAGACTACCGGCGCGCCTACTACAACGAAATCGGCCGCATCACGGATGTCGTCAATACGGTCGAAACATACAGCAGCGCTTTTCTCAAAACCTTGCGGGCCGATGTGTTCGCCGAAAACCGCTCGTTCCAGGTGGCAGTCGACTATGATCACGCCAGCAGCTCTTCGATTTTGCCCGGCATCCTGCGCAAACTGGGTGTTCACTCGGTCGAGCTGAACGCGAATCTCGATGACGTCAATGCTGCCCAACAGCGCGAAAACGTCGCCGAAAACCTCGAGCGCTTGGCCCGTGTGACCCCCGTCCTCGGTGCAGATATGGGCGTGCGCATCGAAGCCAACGGCGAGCGCGTTTCGCTCATCGATGGCCGAGGGCGCCCTTTGCCGGCGATGTTGGTCCTGGCGGTGTTGGTCGATTTGTCGTTTGCTGCCGAGGGTGGCGGCGTCGTCGCCGTGCCGGTCAGCGCCCCACGCGTATTCGAAACCATCGCCGCCCGCCGTGGCGGGGCCATCGTCCGCACCAAAGGGACGCTGGCTGCATTGATGCAGCTGGCAGCCAAACGCCGCGACGTGTTGTTGTTGGGCGATGGTGCCGGCGCGCACATCTTCCCGCGGTTCTACCCCGTAGCCGATGGACTGTACACCATCGCCAAGAGCATCGAGTTGTTGTTGTCGCAAAAGATGCGCCTACAGGACGCCGTCGACTCCATTCCAGAATTCTTTACGACGCACCAGCGGGTCAGTTGTCGCTGGGACAAAAAGGGCAGCGTGATGCGCCGCCTGAGTGAACTCTACGCGGAGCGGCGCCAGCAGACCAGTGACGGCTTGCGCATCGACAGCGGTGACGGCTGGGTCTTGCTCAGCCCCGATAGCGACGGACCGTACATCAGCGTGCATGCCGAAGGGACGAGTGCACCCCATGCCGGAGCCCTGGCCACTCAGTATGCCGATCGTATTGGGACCCTCCAGGAAGAGGAGTAGGTGTTTGTTTTTGGGAAAAGTTGAAGGCGCAGGCTGCTCAAGCGGCCTGCGCTTCCTTGTCAATCGGGGCCGGCAGGATGTTATGCAGGCAAATCATTGGGATCGAACGCACCAGGCAGGAGCGCTGGGAGCGTCGTCTGTACCCATGCGCCGGCCGTATTGGCCAAGAAAATAGTAGCGCCCGGGCACAACTCGGCCATCACCTGGCGGCAGCCACCGCACGGACTCACCGGCCCGGGCGTGTCGGCAATGACTGCGAGCGCGACAATCTCGCGGGCGCCGTGCGCATATGCGTTGTGGAGTGCCACGCGTTCGGCGCACATGGTGCTCGGGTAGGCGGCGTTTTCGATATTGCAGCCGGGAATAATCGTCCCGTCTGCGGTCAACACGGCTGCACCGACGTGGAACCGCGAATACGGCGCATATGCCTGGTCGCGGGCAGCGCGGGCGGCTGCAATCAGGGCGTCACGATCTATGGATGTCATGGTGCCTCCCAACGGTGGCGGGGTAGGTGATGCGGATGCGACTCGTGCGGATGCCATCGATGGCCACCACCGTCAATACCACACCATTGGGTAGCGTGATGATGTCGTTGATCTGGCTCATCCGACCCAATTGTCCGGTCACAAATCCGCCGACCCGGTCGGACGAATCGGATTCGAGTGCTAATCCGGTCAAATCATTGACGTCGTCCAGCAACAGTCGCGCTTCGACGGTCACGTCACCTGGACCATTCCAAACCACATCGGGGATGGTCGCCCGGTCGAATTCGTCGTTGATGTCGCCGACGATTTCTTCGAGGATGTCTTCGAGGGTCACGATGCCTGTGGTAGCGCCGTATTCGTCGACAATGACGGCGAAGTGGACGCGTTTGGATTGCATGTTTTTGAGGAGTATATCGATTTTGACCATCTCGGGCACGTAGTAGGGGGTCCGCATCAAATCTTTGATTGCCGGATTATGCTGACCGTAGCGAATGCTCGCCAGCAGGTCTTTTGCATAGAGCACGCCGACGATGCGATCGCTCGACTCCCAGATGACGGGGATGCGCGAATGACCGAAGGTCGTGATAATCGACAACGCGTCTTGGAGGGTGGCGGCGGCATTGATGGTGACGACATCCACGCGCGGAATCATGATCTCGCGCACGACGGTGTCGCCGAACGTGATGATATCGCGGATCATCTCGCGCTCGTTGGGTTCGATGATGCCTTCTTCTTCGCCGACGTTGACGATGGTCATCAGCTCTTCTTCGGTGACCATCGGTGCCAACTCATCACTGTTTGCGCCGGCAAACACGCGCCGCGCCGTGTAGTCGATGAGCACAATCAGCGGTTGTAACAACGTCGCGGCGACCCAAAATGGCGTGGCAATGAACTGCGCCGTGGCGGCCGGGTGGCGGACGGCGATTGCTTTGGGGAGCGCTTCACCGAAGATAATCACAACCAACGCCAACGCCGCAACCGCACCGAACTCGACCAGCGGTGGTTGGTCGCGGACGAGGTCGTACAACAGAGCGGTGATGCTGATGAGGGCGAGTGTGTTGAGGAGGAACAACGCGACTTTGAAGCGGTACGCGTCATTGATGAGTGACTGCACCATGCTGGCCCGCGAGGCATGCTGCAACGCATTGAGTTGTCGCCGCGAAATGACGGACAACGATGCTTCTGCTGCAGCAGCCAACGCGACACCCACAAAGGCAATCAGAATCCCGAACCAATGGAACGAGACAGACAATACGGCCACAGCAATCCTTCCGACGGGCGGATTTTAGTTTTGAAAGAGCGCGCTGAGTGACAAGTCCTTATGGATGCGTAGGATTGCCTCGGCAAACAACGGCGCCACACTGATGGACTTGATGCGTGCCTGTGCGGCACTGGGGTCGAGGGGAATGGTGTCGGTGATGATGGTCTCGATGAGCTCGGAGTCGCGCAGTGCACTGATACCGTCCCCGGCGAAAATGCCGTGCGTGGCGCAGGCATAGACCTTGGTGGCGCCGCGTTGCAACAGCGAACGGGTTGCTTCGACCAACGTACCACCGGTCGAAATCATGTCGTCGACGATGACTGCTGGTCGGCCTTTGACATCACCGACCATCTCGAGCATCTCGACCGCATCAGGACGCGGGCGCTGCTTGGCGATGATGGCTAGGCTGGCTCCGATACGCTCGCGGAAGATGTTGGCGCGACCGACACCACCGGCATCTGGCGAGATAACAACGGGGTCCTTGAGGTTCAGGCTGCGCACATAGTCAGACAGTAATTGACCTGCTTGGAGGTGGTCAACGGGTATATCGAAGAAGCCTTCGATGGCGGGTGCATGCAAATCCATCGTCAAGACGCGATGTGCACCGGCAGTGCGAATGAGGTTGGCGACGAGTTTTGCCGAGATGGGCTCGCGGCCGGTGGTTTTCTTCTCTTGCTTGGCGTAGCCGTAGTATGGAATGACCGCCGTGATGCGGGCTGCCGAAGCGCGTTTGACCGCGTCAATCAGTAAGAGCAGCTGCATCAGGTTGTCGTTGACGGGGGTACAGGTGGGTTGCACGATGAAAACATCCGAACCACGGACATTTTCTTCGATTTTGATACGGGTTTCCCCGTTTTTGAAGGTGCTCACCAATGCGCGACCGAGATTGAGGTTGAGGCAGGCTGCGATGTCTGTGGCCAGGGCGAGGTTTGCGTTGCCGCTGAATACTTGAAGACGACCTTCCATAGGCATCGCTTGATCACGAGTGACCAAGCCTCCTCCTTCTTGGGTACTAGGGTCGGGCATTGCCGACAAGCGCGGTGTACGGAGTAATCCGACTGTTCACGTCTATTGTACTTTGTTTGATGAACGAATGGGGCACCTGACAGCCGGAGCCAATCATACTGTCATCCACGCTGGTATGGGGACCGATGATACAGTGCGCGCCGATGACGGTACGGCCCGTCAACACACATCCTGGCAGAATGACGCTATCGGCCGCTATGACTACTTCGGGAGCTATCGATACCTGCAGGGGATGTGGAATCGTCACCCCGCTCGCCATCAATGCCTGGCACGTGCGGTCGAGGAGTATCGCTTCGGCGGCTGCCAACTGGAGGCGGTCGTTGACGCCCCAGGCGTCGTTTGGATCAGCAGCGTGGAGTGCACGGACCGAACCGACACCGAATTCGGCAACTGCCATGGCGACCAAATCGGTCAGGTAGTATTCGTTGGTCAGCGGGTTTGGGGTGACGCGTGGCAACGCACTGCGTGCCCACGCCAGCGATAGCACCATGATGCCGCTGTTTGCTTCGCGGATGGTTGTTTGCTCCGGGGTGCAGTTTTTGGATTCGACAATCGCGGTCACCTGCCCGGCTTTGTCACGCACGACGCGACCGTACTGGTGTGGCGTGGGGACAGCAAAGCTGAGGATGCTCAGCGCGGCACCGTGGGCGACTTTGTCTGCCACTAATGCATCGATAGTGCTCGCCTGGATGAGCGGCGTGTCACCAAAAAGCACGACGACGTCGCCATCGGCAGCGCTGACGGCAGGGAGTGCTTGGAGCAATGCATGACCCGTCCCACGGCGCTCGTGTTGGGCGACGTAGACGTGTTGGTTCCCACATATAGATTGAATGGTGGCGTGAGTATGGGGAGCAACCACGATACAAATAGTGGAGGTCGAGACGTGTTGGGCGACGTCAATGATGCGTGACAGCATCGGCCGACCGGCCAAATGGTGGAGGACTTTGGGGGTGGCAGACCGCATTCGTGTCCCATCGCCAGCAGCGAGGATCACAACGGAACGGGTCTGGGAGGGGTGCGTCATGGTTCGGCTCGCGTCCACATGATGCGAAAATAGTTGGCTGCCAGACTAGGATTCGAACCTAGACAGACGGATTCAAAGTCCGGAGTGCTACCATTACACAATCTGGCATCAACGGTTGATAGTATACCACACCGAATCCCGGTCTGGAAAGAATTGCGCACAAATTCGCACACACAACGTTCCAGACCACAGGGTGTGTGGTTCACTGACGGTTCTGAATGCCCTTGCGCACCCGTGATTTGTTGTTGCTATAGGCAAACCACCCCAACGCCACCATCAAAATTCCAATCAACTGGATGCGTACGGATTCGAGCGTCAACAGCGTGGTTGCACCGACTGGACTGACTTTGGTCAGCCACTGATATGCCAGCGCGGGGCTGGCTGCAATATCGGACGCGTATGCACCGAATCCATAGGGTCCCGCAAATACCACCACCAGCTGGGCTGCGATGAGGATGGTCGACACCATGGCGACCAGCCCGATTGCAAATGCCAACAGCGCCGTCCACCACGGCTGGCGCCGCGGTGTCGGGGCAACGGCGTGATCGGCGGCGATCGCCAGGAGCGCTGCGGTCAACGCAGGCGGGGCGGTGTGTCGCGTCAACGGCGCAAGTTGCTGGTCGATGAGGGCATTTTGGGCGGCATAATCGGTGCATGCTGTGCAACCGACCAGATGATCAATGACGTCGGGTGTGTGCGATTCGCCGATGGCGATGCGTGTGCGAACGTCGCTACAGGTAGTCATACGGGGCTCCTTGGGTCGGCGGTCAAACCAGATGTGGATACTGTACGCTGATGAGTTCTGCCATTCGTTCTTTGCCACGACGGATGTGGCTTTTGACCGTGTTGAGCGGGATACCCATGATGTCGGCGATGTCTTGGTACTTCAGGTCTTCGAAGTAGAACAACGTCAACACTTGGCGATAGTGCGGTTCGAGCTGGTCGATGACGAGTCGGAGCGCAGCACCGAGCTCTTTGTGTTCGAGGACGCTCGGAGGATCGGCGGTGACGGAGGTATCGGGAACTTGACCAATCAAGTCGCGATCTTCTTCGCCGGGCTCACTCACCGGGTTGATTTGCAGCACCTGGCGCTTGCGCCGCCGTAATTCATCGCGACCGAGGTTGATGACCATGCGGTAGAGCCAAGTGGTGAAGCGACTCTCGCCGTTGTATTGGCCGATGGCCCGATAGAGGCGAATAAAAACCTCTTGGGTCAAGTCGGCTGCATCATCGGCATTGTGAAAAACCGTCATCGCCAGACTAAACACGTAGTGTTGTTGACTCATCACCAATTGCTCGAGGGCATCGCGGTCGCCGCGCTGGGCGAGCAAGATGAGCTCGGATGATGGTTCGGCCACGTGGTACTCCTCTGGTAGATGTCACTCGTACCGATATGCTACCATGAAAGACGCTTATTCTGGCTCTTTGTTGCAGGGATTTGACCATGTTGACACGAGATTTCACCGCGACGACTTTTATCGTCCAAAACGCAGCGACGCTGTTGCTCTGGCACCGCAAATTACAGATGTGGTTACCGCCCGGTGGCCACATCGATCCGCACGAATTACCGCATGAAGCAGCCATCCGTGAGGTCTTGGAAGAAACAGGGTTGCACGTCGTACTCCAGACCGAACCGTACGCCTTGGGTACTGTGACGGTGCTGCCGCAGCCGTACTGCATGCTCCTCGAACCGATTGGTCCCGGGCACGAGCACATCGACCTGATTTACTTCGGTCGGGTCATCGGTGGGACATTGAATCCGTCAATCCGCGAAAGCGATGGTGTGCGCTGGGTCGACCATGAGGCGCTCGACGATCCGACGATTGCCGAGGATATTCGGGTGTTGGGACGGGCGGCGATAGCCAAGTATGAATGAGGAATTATGAATGAGGAATTATGAATTATGAAATGTGCGATGTGCGATGTGTTAGTGGTCTGCATGGTTTTTGTGTGAACACCCACAACAATGTTCATGCCAATCACTTACCACAACTCTAATTCCTAATTACTAACTACTCATTGTTTATTGGCACAAAAAAACGAGGCACCCGCCTCGAACCTGTAACCTGTAACCTGTAACCTGTAACCTGTAACCTGTAACCTGTAACCTGCAACCTGTAACCTGTAACCTGTAACCTGTAACCTGTAACCTGTAACCTGTAACCTGTAACCTGTAACCTGTAACCTGTAACCTGCAACCTGTAACCTGTAACCTGCAACCTGTAACCTGTAACCTGTAACCTGTAACCTGTAATATACGTAGTGCAGAACACCCAGAGGAACACGCCTGCCGTTGCTGTCTCTCGACCCTGGCGGGGTTCAGCATGTATCTGCCGTTCTGCACCGTGTGCATTATAGCCGTGCGGAATGCGCCGTGTCAACCTGCCCCAAAAAGACTACCAACCAGAACAGAAAAGCCATATCGCTGACAAAGAAGAACTGATCGACCAGTCCATGGACCAACGTACTCAGCAGGATGGCCAGTGCTACCGTATGGAGTGGCGATGGGTGACGCAGTGTGTTGCGGATTGTCGTTGCGACGATGGCAATCACTGCCAGCAATCCAACGGGCCCGAGGTTCAGCCACAGGTCAAGCACGAGGTTATGCGGATGGGCAGCGAATTGTTCGCTGGTGCCCACGAGGACGGGATCGATGATGCTGTGGCCGTATTCGGGATTGTGATAGAAGTAGAACTGCCCCAGGCCGAGGCCTTGCGGTTTCAGCTGGATCCATCGGACTGCCTCTTGCCACAACAACACCCGCGCATCGAAGCTGCCGGCACTCGCCCCGCGCGTCAGCAGCGTCGCGACGATACCAAGCACGCCTGCACCGGTGAGTGCCACAATCAACCACGGACGGCGTCGGATGGCGTCGGCACCGTAGTGATAGAGTGCAACGACGCCCACCGCGACGACGGTTGCCAACCATGCCCCGCGTGAAAACGAGACGACCAACCCGACCGCAATCACAGCGACCCAGGCCCAGGCAGCCCGGAGGCGCATGACCGGCCAGATGACGCACAGCAACGCCAGCGGCAGGATACGCTCGAGGAACAATCCCAGATTGTTGGCGTGGCCATAGACTGATGCAACCCGGCGGATATTGCCGGTCGCCACCACATTGTCGGCAAAGACCCGTTTGCTGCCGAGCAGCGGTACGAGGTCCATCCCAACAAATTGCAAAATGCCGAGGCCGGCGACTATGCTGGCGCTGACGACCATCGAATGCACCAGGGTGCGTAATACTGATGGGTCGCGCTGCATGCTGCTGCGCAACAACACATACCAGATGATTGGTTCGAGGATGACCCAACGGAGGCTGCGCAGCGCCTCGCCACGGCCCTCGGGCAACGCCCACAGGATGCTCACTGCTGCGGCGCCTGCCAGCAACACAATCCACGCATCGCTCCGCTGCAGGGTCACATCAATGCGACGGCGTTGCAGGCTGGTGATGGTCCAGCCGAACAGCGCCAGTACCAGCACGAATTCGTGGATGGGGATGGCGGCGCTCTGGGTGAGTGCAACGGGGATGAGTGCGAATGGTGCGGTGGCTGGCACGAGACAGAGCAGCACCAGCGGCGCGGCCCAGGCAATGACTGCCAAAGTCAGCAGTGCTGCTGCTTTGAGGGGCAACGGACCGAGCTGAAGTGCCAGCAGCGCGAGGATGGCCAGCGGCCATGGTGTGATGGCGATAGATGTACGCAGACGTTGGCGCATGGTCACCACGCAGCAGCAATCATCGATTCCCACTGGGCGCTGGTGGGGACGACGGGCGAAAGACTGATGAGGCGTTCTTCGCCGCGGAAGAGTGCGGTGAGTTCTGATGGGCTGGGGTTGTGCGGTGCGATGAGCGTGCGTAGGGTTGGAGCGCCACAGTCCGTCAAAAAGCGGGTGAGCGACGCCGGTAATTCGCGCGCAGAGCATCCGAGTGCGCGGGCAATCTGGGCCGTAGCGGCGGGGCGTGCTGGTGCCACCAATGCCATGATCTGCGGCAACATGACCACACAGGCTGGTCCATGTGGCACATGATATGCGCCGCCTAACGCGTGCCCAACGGCATGGCCGAGGTGCAAACGGCCGCTCAAGAAGGCCATCCCGGCCATGGTGGCGGCGCTACTCATCGCGGCGCGGTCGGCAGGGTTATGCCCGTTTTTGATGAGACGTGGGAGTGCGTCGACGATGGTCTGTATCGCGCTGATGGCCAACGCGTCGCTGTGCGGTGATGACATCGTAGAAGTCAACGACTCGAGGCTATGGGCCAGCGCATCCATGCCGGTCGCCATAGTCAGGCTGGCCGGCATCGTGGCACACAAATCGGGGTCGACCAACGCCACCGCAGGCGTCAGCGCGGGATGGCGGACGAGCAGCTTGCGCTGTGTGCGCGGTTCGGTGACGACGGCCACAAACGTCACTTCACTGCCGGTACCCGCGGTGGTGGGAATGGCAATGAGTGGGAGCATGCGGGCCGGCGTGGCACTGCCACCATGAAAGAATGGAGCGATGTGCGCCACATCGTGGGCCAGGAGCAGGCCAACAGCCTTTGCCGTATCGATGGCGCTGCCGCCGCCGACCGCCACAATGCCGTCGATGTGGTGCTGCGTTACCCAGGCGGTGAGGTTTTCGATGGTGACGGCGGATGGGTCTGGTTCGACGGCGGTCGATTGGACTACGGTCAATCCCGTTGCAGTGAGTGCGGCGGCGATCGTCGTGCCTGCCGGCGTTTCGGCCAAAAACGGGTCGATGAGCAAGAGAATCGTCTTCATGCCGAGCGCCTTGGCTTCGGTGCCGACAGAATATGCCACGCCGACGCCAGTGACGACGCGGGTGCTACTGAATTGTGTTTGCACGGTCATAGATACCTCTTTGTGCTCATAGAGATGCGCAAGATGAAAAAGGCCAGTGCCCCAGTCAGCACGAGGGGAAGTGCGTCGAACAGCCAGCGCCACGGTTGGTTGCGCCAGACGAGGAGCGCCGTGGGTGGTTGCCTGATGCCGCTGATGGTGACGGTATGAACGCCGTCCGCCAGGCCCCTGACCAGCACGGCGTCTCCACTGCCCGTCGAATGGTACTGCGCTGCTCCGTCGTCGACGCTCATACTCAGGTCCGCCGCCAGCCCGCGGATGCCCAGCGCCGTGCCGCTGAAGGTAATCCGGTATTGGGCGTCGCCGAATGATTGGATGGCCGGGTGTGTCCAGGCATGACTGCCTGCGCCGGCGATGCTGGGGCGCTGCATGGCAGTTTGGATGATGCCGAAAGCAGGGTACGGGCTGAAGTCCGGAGCCATCACGGCGAAAAACGGCGTCGGATTGGCGGGGTCTGCAGCAGGGCCGCCCCAGCGTAACATCCACAGGTTCAACACGCCCAACCACGGCCATTCTGTCCGAGCCCGGGCGAGCTGCGTGACGATGTATGCGCCTTTTTGTTCTTCGCTCACCGGCGGCCCCCAGATAGTCCGTCGCTCGGGGGGGATACTGTCGGGAGCACTGTTGTAGCCGAACTCACTGACCCAGACAGCGGTGGCAGCATCACCGTGCTGGACCATCACTTCACGCAGCATCACAATTCGCGACACATCTATGCGTGTGTCGATGGGACGATCAAGTTCGGCCCATGGGCGTAACGGGTTCCAGCGCAGGCGCACATAGCGGTGTTCGTCGGGTGGTTGGCCGAGGCCGTATGCTTGGGCCGACATGATATCGAACGCATCTGCTGCACCAGCCCGATAACAGGCTGCCAAGTAGTCGAGCTCGCTCATCGGCGCGATGCGCGGTTCTTTACCGTCGGTCGGGGACAAGCTGGGGAACAAAATGGTCACGTTGGGATTAGCGGCCCGCGCTGCTCTGCTGGCACGCGTCAGCAGGTCGGTGAAGGCAATTGGGTCGGGCAGCTCCCAGTTCCATTCATAGGCCAAGTTGGGTTCGTTCCAGAGTTGGATGTAGTGGAGCTGTGGGTAGCGGGCTGCCACTGCGGCCACAAAACGGGCGTAGTCGTCGTAGTCGTCGGGCGGACCGGTGGAGTCACCGTTTTCGATGAGGCCGGCTTGGAATCGCGGCGTGGCAGCCACGCGCTGGCGGGCCCAGGCGGGGGGACGGTCGATGCGCACGATGAGTTCGATGTGATGCTTGGCCGCCATGGCCACAATCTGGTCGTATTTGAGCCAGGCGCTGTAGCTGTCGGGACTGTGGCGCCGGTCTTCGAAGTCGCCGCGACCGTGGATTTCGACGTCTTCCCAGGGCATTTGGATGCGTGCAAAACCCGCACCGAGGCGCGCAGCCTCAGCGAATGAACGGTCGACGACGGCCGGATCGGGCTCGTATTGGATGTTGTAGAGGTTGACGCCCAAGTGCGCCGCTGCTGCTGCCGGAGTGGCAACGTCAGTCGGGCCAATGCTCACGCCGCGGTGCCACGCGTTGTCGAGGATGGTCGTGCCGATGAGGAGCGCAACGCAGGCCAGCCATGGCAGGTGGAAGCGCACAAATCGGTTCATGGTGTACCCTGCCATTCCTTGACGATGCGCGGGATTGCACCTTCGACCGGGTACATCGCGTAGCGGTTTTCGCCCGTACCATAGACAATATCACGGAACACATGGAACGAAAAATTACCTCCGGGTGTCGCTCGCATCTGCCATGCCAATGCGATGATCAAATCACGTGGCATGGTGGTCGTGGCATGGCCGATGAGTGCATCGGTCAACTGCGCGGTCGTCTCGACCGTCTGCAGAAAATTCCCCTCCCGCAGGCGATTCGCTATGCCGGCGATGACCGCTTGCTGGCGCGTCATCCGCTCAAAATCATTATCTGGATGTCGTATCCGACTATACGTCAGCGTGGTGATGCCATCCATCGTGAATGTCCCCGGCTCGAACGATACCTCGCGGAACTTGTAGTCCATGGTGGGGAAGCGCGGGTCATACAGGCTCTTGGTGACTTGGACTGGCACTCCACCCATGGTGTCGATGATGTTGATAAAGCCCTGGAAGTCGACCAGGAGCGTATAGTCGATGGGCACTCCTACCACCTGCCCGATGGTCTGCTGGGCTAGCGCAAAACCCCCACCGAGTGCAGGGTAGACGTCACCGTAGACATGCGCTGCATTGATGCGTGCCCAACCATAGCCCGGGATCGAGACAAGCAGGTCACGGGGTATCGACAGCATCGCAATGCGCTGCTTGGTCGGATCTATGGCCAACAAAATGATTGCATCGGTCCGCGACGGTGATGATTCCGCTGGCCGCCGATCAGAGCCAAGCAACAAAATCGTCAACGGTTTATCGAATGTGGTCAATACCGGCTCGGGTTGCGCGGAAGTAGCCGGTATGGTCGTCCCTGCGCTGACATCGGTCGATGGAGCGGCAGGTGATTCGCTCGTTGCAGAGCTGATGACCCCCAGATTTGTGTAGATGCGTGTCCCGTTTTGGATGAGCGCACGTACATCGCCACCGTATGCAGCTATCAATGCAACCAAAATTCCACCGATGACAATGAGTGCCCAGGTGAGCGATCCGAATGTACTCTGGCGAGGTTGAGCCAATTTGATTGGCTGGCGTGGCGCTGGTTTTGCTGGTTTTGCTGGTTTGGGATGTGCCATGGCATGGCGCGGACCGGCGTCGGCACTCGGTTCGGCGACGGCAGCAGGGGTGGCACTGCCGGCTGAGGCTTCTGCGGGAGCTGCATGTTCGTCGGCTGGCGGCACTGCAGTGGGGCGTTTGAGGAGGAACGCCAACATATCGCGGGTCGATGCTCGATTGGGGGGATTGAGGAGGCCGCCGAGGAGGGTCTGATGTGTGCCATACAGCGCGCGGGTGCATTCGGCACAATCTGCAAGGTGTGCATCGACGAGGTGTTGTTGGGGACTGCCGGGGGTGAGTTTTTGGGAGCGCACCAATGCGCGGATGCGTTGGCAGTCGTTGGACATAGTTGTATCCACACCGAACGGTTTGTCAGTTAGGCGCTATTGTAGCATGTTCTGCTTTGACATGACCATTTCGATGTGCTACGATACGTACGCGATGGCGACGTCGCCAAGTGGTAAGGCAGAAGTCTGCAAAACTTCCATTCACCGGTTCAAATCCGGTCGTCGCCTCCATTTCCCCCTTCGGAATCGTTGTCGGTTCTGCAGGGGTTTTCTCTTTTTGGGTGGTGCAAGGAGGTCACAATGACCGGCATCGACATCACGACACTCGACTATGACGCACTATGTGATTTGCGTGACGAAGTCAATCAACGCATTTTGATGCTCAAAAAAGCCCCGCGACTACGCCTCGAAGATTCACTGCGACTCTTCGAAGACACCAAAACTGCCCTGACCGAGCGCGGCTTGACATGGCATTCGCTCGAACGCTGGCAGTGGATGGAGGGCGAAGTGCGCTTTTGGCTGAATCCTATTGATCAGACGCGCTATGCCACGGGATGGTTTGCCCTCGAGGACCTCATCGCGTGGTTGTCTGATGACGGCGTGATTGTTCGGAGTGCATCCCATGGTGCCGACATCCCCGTGCAGTGGATTTCTGTCGAAAATGACCGAGACTGATATGCAGAGTGTATCCCGCAACCAACCGTCCCGATCGACACCATCACGGGTAGCCGTGCTGGTGTTTTTGTGGGGGAGTACCCGATGCCGCTGATTGCACCACAGAATGCCACGGTGGGCGTGGCGATTGTCTCGTACAACACCGTCGATCTGCTCCGCGATTGTCTGGATTCGCTGGCCCACAGCAGCGTCGCCATGGCCGTCGTCGTCGTCGACAACGGGTCGACCGATGCCAGCGTCCCGATGATGCAGGCCGAATTCCCGCTGGTGCACGTCTTCGTCCCCGGCAGCAACGTGGGTTTTGCACGGGGTACCAATCAGGGTATACAGCAATTGCTGGCCGATGCGCCGGCGTTGCAGTATGTGTTGTTGCTCAACCCCGATACGGTGGTCCACGCCGGTGCGCTGGAACAGCTCGTTGCATTTGCCGATGCGCATCCGCGCGTCGGCGTGGTATCGCCACGGCTGTTGAATGTGGATGGATCGCTGCAACGCGGGGTTTTTCGCTTCCCCACACCACTGATGACGCTGTTCGACCTGTTCCCGCCGGGTGAGGTGACGCCGGGCCGATTCGCTGATTCGTGGTGGCATGGCCGCTACCCGCAGGAAGTCGACGCGACCCA
Source organism: Thermoflexus hugenholtzii JAD2 (assembly GCA_945881915.1). Lineage (GTDB taxonomy): Bacteria > Chloroflexota > Chloroflexia > Chloroflexales > Roseiflexaceae > UBA965. The sequence continues at coordinate 20,379 of CAMCVW010000010.1, forward strand.
ACCGTTTGCCGTCGATCATCCCCTCGGGGCTGCCATGTTGACGCGTGTGTCGGTGCTGACAGAAGTCGGGATGCTCGACGAAGACTACTTCATGTATGTCGAAGAGATCGACTGGTGCATGCGTGTGCGCCGGGCTGGCTGGGCCATCTGGCAGCAGCCAGCGGCGCAGATTACCCACGTCGGCGGGGCGTCGTCTCGGCAGTTCCGGGCCGCCATGACACTGGCGTTGTGGCGCAGTCGCATGCGCTATTGGCAGCAGTGGTGTAGCCCGCGCGAGCAATGGTGGCATCACACCATCCTTGCCCTGGGTATCTGGCGCATGCGCTGGGTTGCGGCCCTTGCACATCGCCGCGGGATCTTGAACGAAGCGCAGTATCATGAATTATTGGCCGTCTATCGGACGTTGCACTTCCTATGAGCAGTATCGCCGTCGCACCCATCAGTGTCGCCATCATTGCCAAAAACGAAGCCAAACACCTGGCAGCGGCACTCGCGAGTGTCACCGAGTGGGTGGCCGAAGTGGTGGTCTTGGTCGATGCATCCACCACCGATGACACTGCAGCGATTGCGCTTGCACACGGCGTGCGGGTCGAATCGGCGCCGTGGCGTGGCTTCCCCAATCAGCGCAATCTGGCGCTGGAGTTGTGTCGCCAGCCCTGGATTTTTTTCCTCGATGCCGACGAACGGGTCGAACCAGCGTTGCGGCAGGAGCTCATCGATCTGGTAAAAACCGCCCCTGCGAAACTGGCAGGCGCATGGGTGCCACGCCACAACGTCTTTTTTGGGCGGGTTTTGGTCGGCGGGGGCTGGTACCCCGATCGGCAATTGCGGTTGCTCCGGCGTGGCGCGGCCCATTACGATCCCGCACGGGCGGTGCACGAAGTCGCCACGGTCAGTGGCGACACCATCGTCTTGCAGGGGCACATCCGGCATTTGAATATCGAATCATTCGGTGAATTGTGGCGCAAACAAGCAGACTATGCGCGTCGTGAAGCACAGACGTTCCATCGCGAAGGACGGCGTACCCGTCTGCGCAATTACATCGGTGCGCCGTTGCGTGAGTTCCGCTCCCGCTATCTCACAAACGGCGGCTGGCGCGATGGCTGGGTCGGTTTCGTTTTGGCACTGGTGATGGCCTGGTATGCGGCGCAGACCTTCGTCTACCTGGCGCGTCTGGATGGAGGCAGGGCATGACGACGCAACCGGCGCGTGATTCCGCCTCGGCGCTGGATGTGGTAATCGTGTCGTGGAACACGCGTGAATTGTTGCGCGCGTGTCTGCGCCAGCTCCTCGCCGAGGATGTGGTGCGCCGTGTGGTGGTGGTCGACAATGGCTCCCACGATGGCAGCGCGACCATGGTCGCCGCTGAATTCCCCGAAGTCGTGTGTATCGCCGAGCGTACCAATCACGGCTTTGCAGGGGGCAACAATATCGGGCTGCGCCTGGTTTTGGCAAACAATCCAGCGCCGTATATCTGTAGCCTCAACCCAGACACACGCGTCCAGCGCGGTGCGCTGCAGCGGCTGGTGACGTACCTGGCGGGGCATCCCGACGTCGTCGGTGTCGGGCCCATGCTGCGCTATGGTGATGGCACATGGCAGTCGTCGCGCCGGCGCTTCCCTACCCTTGGTACCTACCTGGCCGAAAGTACGCCGCTGGCCCAATGGTGGCCCAGCAATCCCTGGATTGGTCGCTATCAGATGACCGATCAGCCCACGGATGATATCACGGCCGCTGATTGGTTGGTCGGGGCGGCGTTGGTGGTGCGCAGTGAGCGGGTCCAGGCGGTTGGCTTGTTCGACGCCGGGTTCAAACTCTATTCCGAAGAACTCGAATGGCAACGGCGATTGACCGCGGGTCAGCCCGGCTGTATGGCCTACCTCCCCACCGCCGTCGTCGACCACTACGAAGGCCAGAGTAGTAGTCAGATTCCGCTGCAGCGGCTGGTGTGGTTCGTCGACAGTCGGCTGCGCGATGCCCAGTTGGCGCTCGGCGCCGTCCGTCGATTGGTCATCCAAATCGGCTATCTCAAAATGTACACAATCGAATGGTTAATTGAGGCCAGCAAGTGGCTCCTCGGGCATCGGCGTGCGCTCCGTGCCGAGCGCATGCGTACCTACGGTGCGGTCATCCGAGCGGTCATACAGTGGCGCATGCTCCCCGTACAGATATGGTAGGATGAACGCGTCCCACGCCTGAATGTGTGAATCGTATGTCCTGGCGACGAGGGTCTCTTGGGAGCCCCTGCAATAGACGAAGGAGATTATTGTGCGACTCGTAACCTTGCAGACCAAAAGCGGCAGTGTGCACATCGGTGCAATGCGCAACAACGACACCGAAATTGTTTTGCTCGACAGTGTGGCTGCTTCGATGCTCGAGCTCATCGACGGCGGTGCAGACGCACTTGCTCGCGCCAAATCAACCTTTGCCGCAGCAGCGAGCGTCATCAAACGTGCCGATGTGACGCTCTTGGCCCCCATCCCACGGCCCAAACAAAATGTCATGTGCTTGGGAATGAACTATGTGGCCCATGCCATCGAGTCCGATTTGGCTCGCGGTCGTGAGCCCAAATTGCCGGAATTCCCGGTTTTCTTCACCAAAGCACTCAATTCCGTGTGCGGTGACGGCGCCGAAGTGCCCCTCGATCCCAATGTGACCGGGCAGCTCGACTACGAGGTCGAATTGGCCTATGTGTTCGGTAAAACCGCCAAGAACGTCAAAAAAGAAGACGCATTGAGCTACGTCTTCGGCTATACGATTCTCAACGATGTCTCGGCCCGTGACCTGCAGAACCGCCACCAGCAGTTCTTCAAGGGCAAAAGCCTCGACAACAGCGGACCCATCGGGCCGTGCATCGTCACCGCTGACGAAATTCCCAATCCCGCCGGCTTGGCAATCAAGTTGCGCTTGAACGGCGAAGAACGCCAGCATTCCGACACCGGCGATCTGATTTTCGACATCCCTACCAGCATCGAATATCTGACCCTGGGCACGACCATCGAGGCCGGCCAGATTGTCTGCACCGGCACTCCCGCCGGCGTCGGCATGGGCAAAACCCCACAGCAGTGGCTCAAAGCCGGTGACGTCATGGAAGCCGAAATTGAAAAAATCGGCATCCTCACCAACAAAATCGTCAAGGCCTAGGTTCTATTGCTGCTCGAGCGGGGTGGGGTGTATTGCTGGGGATTGAGCAGGGTTTATTGCAATAAACCCTGCTCAATTTTTGCGTCCTATCTTCAACACGTAGAGCAGTACGACACCTACCAAACGTATCCCACCGGCGACATACAACGCGATGTGATAATCATACTGTGTCGCCAAAAATGTCCCCACCAGCGGCATGACGAGCGTGGCTACATAGCCGGTCAGCTGTTGGAGTGCGACGAATGAGGGCACGCGATCGCGTGGCATCGTTTCGAACGCCAAATCAAAAAAGACCAACTCCTTGCCCGACCCGATGAAGCCTGCGAGCCCTGCCAGTAGCGTGATGAGGAGAATCGACTCGGTCATGCCCATAAACAGTGGGTAGAGTGCCAACGCCATCGTGGAGGCAAACAGCACGGGCAGATTCCCCCGTTTGGCCGTCACCCGCGCCCAGACGAAGTAGGCTATCAAGAGTACTCCACTATTGACGGTATTGACCAACCCAATCGAAAAATCGCTCGCCTTGACGACGTGTACCCAATACAGCGGGAACAACGGCATGGCCATCCAGATACCACAATTAAAGACAAACGTGGCCGTGATGTAGCGACTGAAGGCCGGCACTTCGCGCAGCATCCCAACGCTCTCGGTCAGCAGTGCACGCAAACCCGTTTTGTGGGATTGACTATTCGGAACGGTATCGATATCGATCCGGGACGAAAAAAAGAAACTCAACATCCCGCCCAAAAACGACACCAAAAAAACGATTTGATAGTTGATGGGGAAGCTGAACTGCTCCAGGAACCAACCCGCGCCTGCCACCGACACCGCAGTGGCGGCCCCTAACGTCGACCAGCGCCAACTCATCAGCTGCTGCCGGCGTTGTGGGCCTGCAGCTGCTCCCATCACCACCGTGAATGTGATGTTGACGATGGTCTGTGGAATGGTGGCAATTGCCCAGATGATAATCACCGCCGTCGGGATGAAGTCAATCGGGAGGAAGAACGGCAGCAGCCCCGTCACCGCATAGGTCGCCTGTACCCAGACCCGTGCACGCGAGTACCACGGCACGACATCGGTTTGGCGCTCCAACATGCGCCCCACCGGTATGGCGAGCAGTAGTCCAGTGAATGCCGGCATTGATGTCAACAAACCGACGAGTAACGGTGAAGCGCCCAAACGAGCCAAAAAGACGGCCAAGAACGTCGCGATGCCGCCGACAATACCCACGCCGATCCCGTCGATGACAACACTCCGCTGATTGCGGACCATCACCACTTCGTCAGGCGAGAGGCCAGTGAGGGAGCGGAACGGATTGAGCATGGGTTGACCAAAAAACAAAACCGGCGCTGTAAGCGCCGGCTTTGACAACGATTGATTAAGCCCGTTTGTTGAGTGATTCTTCCCAGGTTGGCTTGGCCGGCGCAGCTCCTGAGGTGGGTTTGTGGCGGAAGGCTAACACAATACCCGTGATGAGCACCACCAAAATCAATCCATACACGCCAGAGGCGACGATAGATTCGGTAGACAAAAATTTGATGCCGAATGTGATAAAGGGATATGCGAATACCAGAATGGCAACCAGGTTCCAAGGCTTCTTCATGATGACTCCCAACTCAAACGTGTCGTTAACCCTATGTTACCACAGGATTGCAGCGGTGCTGCAACACTACTGCATGTCGTAATGGTATGATGGTTTAGCTTGGGGTAATCAGTAGGGATCAACAATGCCAGAAATTCACGTCCTCGATGGAGGATTACGCGTCGTCATCGAACCCCTGCCGCATACCCACTCGGTGTCACTCAGCTGTACTATTTGTGTTGGTTCCGGTCACGAAGACGACGATCAGAGTGGCATGGCGCACTTCGTCGAGCATCTCCTCTTCAAAGGCACCCCGCGCCGCCCCAACCCCAAAATCCTCATCGAAACCATCGAAGGCGTCGGCGGCATGATTGATGCCTATACCAACGTCGAATCGACGGTCTATTCGGTCAAAGTCGCCCACATTCACCTCGAACGCGCCATCGACGTGCTCGCAGATATGCTGCAACATCCCAATATGTCGGTTGTCGACGTCGACAAAGAACGGCGCGTCATCCTCGAAGAAATAAGCACCACCGCCGACACGCCCTCCGAACTGGTCCACCTCCTCGCCGATACTGCCATGTGGGGCGCGCAACCTCTGGGTCGAGATATCGCAGGCAGCGAGGCCACCGTCGGCAGGTTCCAGAGGGATGCGTTGTATGCCTTCTACCAAAACTCCTACACCCGCTCCAACCTCATCATTTCGGTCGCCGGGAACGTCGACAGCGCCCAGGTTCTCGCCCTCATAAATGCAGCTTTTGTCGACATGCCGACCGGCACGCCAGCCGTCATCCGGCCGACATTGCCAGCCCTGGCTGGCCCCAACGTCTCGGTCCAGTTCGACGACAGCGAGCAGGTCCACTTCTGTGTTTCGCTCCTCGGCCTGGGGATGGACGACCCTGATCGCTGGGCCATGCTGGTGTTCGATTCGGTCGTCGGCGGCAATTCTACCTCGCGCTTGTTCCAAGAAATCCGCGAAGAACGGGCCTTGGCGTACACCATCGGTTCGTATAGCCGCGAATTCCGCGATGCCGGCAAATGGGTCGTCTCGGCCAGTGTCGACACCGATACCATCGACGAAACCGTCACTGCGGTCATGAATGTCCTGCGCGACGTCAAAGCCAACGGCCTGACCCAAGAAGAGCTTGCCCAAATCAAAGAGCAAGTCAAAGGCGGCATGCTCTTGTCGCTCGAAGACACCATGTCGGTGTCGTCGCGGAACGGCTCACACATGCTCCGCTATGGTCGCATCATTTCTGTCGAAGACGTTATCAGCTCCGTCGAGGCCCTCACCTTGGCCGACATCACCCGTGTCGCACTGCGCGTCCTCCAACCCGACAACCTGCACTTGACCATGATTGGTCCCGTCACTGACACCGCAATTGTCGCCAAGCAGCTCCATTTGTAGTCATGGAAAAATGACGTGCCGGCGCTCCTCGAAAAGGAGGGCCGGCGTTCCCAGCGCAGACGTGTATCGACATGCCAGCGGGCGTCATGCATCGTGCACGCGTTGTTAACCCCATCACACGCATCGGCGTGCGGTGGGGTTTTGAGCTTTCCAATTAGTGATTGTGTGAGTCACCTAATGGGAACGATTGTACTGCCGCGCCCGCGGTCACTGCCAACCATAGAATAATCAACACAAAGCGGGCATTGGCACTACGCAGTACGAGCCACGGTGAACGGGCAAACGTGTACCACACGTTGAGTGCCAAATGGATCGCCAACGGCACCCAGGCAATCGCCATCAATACCTGGCTGGCCCCCAGTGCCGGTATCGAAAAAATAGGCGTCGTAACCAGCATCACCAACCAGGCATCGACAATATACACGTCCCGCAAGGTTTTGGGTGGAATCCGCGGCCATCCGTGCATTTTGGCAGCGATGTACGCATGGTAGACCAGCCAGATAAAGCTCGTCATGAAGAAGATTTTGGGCACATCGGGACCATCGGCCACCAGCGATGATTCGCCATGCCGATGCGGATAGATGTAGTGAATCAACAGATAACCGATTGCAAAAAACCACGACAAATAGCGGTTGTACACCACAAGTTGCTTCATATTCACAAAAAACACTCCTCTTCGCCCGAATACCCCGTATGGGTCCCGGTGTTCGTTGCTCTGTGTGCAGCTATGCGAAGAGAAGTCTTTTGGGTGGTGGAATGACGGGTCGACTCTGCCAACTGGGCATTGCCTGCGGCATCACGGCGACGCGGTTGCCTGCTCGTAGCACTACCCCGATAGAGACCACTATGAGGATTACCAGTGCCAACGCTTGGAGTGTGTCTACACCGATGCGTGGTGGTGCTGATTGTGCGGGATGCTGCTCGTGCATGGAGCAGACGTAGGGGTGCTGATGTGCATGCCCCGTGCTACTGCAGTCAATGATGCACCACAGCGGAATAACGACTGCACACCAAGTCCACACCAATACCAGCATGAGTAGCGGTATCTGGCGTTGGCGCATGGATTGGTGGCAGGTCGCGAGCGACATGCGCTAGACCTTGTCCCAGAAGTGGCAGGCAGCCCAGCGTCCAGGCGTTTTTTCTTCGAGGGCGGGTTCGTTCGTTTTACACAAATCCGTTGCCATCCAGCAACGCGTATGGAATCGACAACCGCTCGGCGGGTTGGATGGGCTCGGTACGTCGCCCTGGAGCACGATGCGCTCGCGGTTGGCCGTTGGATGTGGTACCGGGACAGCGGCTTTGAGGGCTTTGGTATAGGGGTGGAATGGCCGTGCAAAGATGTCGGCCCGTGGCGCCAATTCGACCATTTTGCCCAGATACATCACACCGATGCGCGTCGACACATACTCGACCACTGCCAAGTTATGCGCCACAAAAAGGTACGTCAAACCCAACTCGTGCTGCAATTGGATGAGCAGATTGAGTACCTGTGCCTGAATACTGACGTCGAGCGCCGATACCGGCTCGTCGAGCACCAACAACTCGGGCTCCATGATGAGTGCCCGGGCGATGCCGATGCGTTGGCGTTGCCCGCCCGAGAACTCATGCGGGAATCGTTCGAGTAGCGCCGGCGACAGCCCGACTTTGGCCATAATGGCTTCGACTTTTGCTTGCTGTTCGTCACGATTGCCCACGCCGTGGATGACCAGGCCTTCTGAAATACTTTCGGACACGGTGCGGCGCGGATCGAGCGATCCATACGGGTCTTGGAAGATAATCTGCATCTTGCGTCGGAATGCTTTTTGTTGGCTTCGATTTGCCGACAACACCGGTTCGCCATTGAACAATACTTCGCCGGCGGTCGCAGGGATGAGGCGCAACAGGGTGCGGCTGACCGTGGTTTTGCCACAGCCGGACTCACCGACCAACCCCAGCGTCTCGCCTTTGTTGATGCTGAACGACACATCGTCTACGGCGCGCACCTGACCGGTGACGCGACGCAGCACACCGGTGCGAATCGGGAAGTATTTGACCAAGTTTTTGACTTCGAGCAGTGGTGTGGTCATTGTGCAGGTGCTCCCTCTGAGGCATACAGCCAACATCGGACTTCTCGACCCTGGTGCTGCACAAGCGGTGGCGCCTTGTCGCAGGCGTCGTAGCGTTTGGTGCAGCGGTCGGCGAAGCGGCAGCCGCGCGGTGGCTCAATCATCATCGGCACGGTACCCTCGATGGCGTGCAAGGTGCGGTTACTCGCATCACCGAGGACGGGCATTGAGTTGAGCAGTGCCACCGAATACGGGTGGAGTGGTGTTTCGAAGAGTTCGTGGACCGAGGCGTTTTCGACAATCTGACCGGCATACATCACGATGACCCGATCGGCCATTTCGGCAATCACGCCCAAATCGTGAGTAATCAACATAATCGATGTGTTGACGGTTTTGCGCAGTTCACGCATCAATTCGAGGATCTGCGCCTGGATGGTCACATCGAGTGCGGTGGTCGGTTCGTCCGCAATCAAGAGCTCTGGATTGCAGGCCAACGCCATGGCAATCATGATGCGCTGTGCTTGCCCGCCAGATATCTCGTGCGGGTATGAATTGATGCGCTGCTCAGCATCGGGCAAGCGGACCAGCTTGAGTAACTCGATGGTGCGTATTTTGGCCTGCTCGAGGGTCAGATTTTGGTGAATCTGCAGGGCCTCGGTGATTTGGCTGCCCACCGTATAGACCGGGTTGAGGCACGACGTCGGTTGCTGGAATATCATCGAAATCCGGTTGCCGCGGTACGTGCGCATCTGTTCTTCGCTGAGCGTCAACAAATCGGTGCCCGCAAAGCTGATGCTGCCCTCGACGATTTCACCCGGGTCGCCAATCAGACGCATAATCGACAACGAGGTGACGCTCTTGCCGCTGCCCGATTCGCCCACGATCCCCAGGGTCGTGCCCAACGGCACATCAAAGCTGATGTCGTCGACGGCTTGGACTACCCCACCAGGGGTGAAAAAATACGTCTTGAGATTTTTGACGGACAGGAGTGGTTGTGTGGTCATGCTGCGGCACTCCGATCACGAATTGCTTTGAGTAAGGCATCGCGCTTGGAACGGGTCACTTCGACCTGGACGCGCGGGTCGAGGGCGTCGCGCAGACCATCACCGATGTAGTTGATGGCCAACGAACAAATCAAAATCGGCAGTGTCGGCACCAGCGGCATCCATGGGTAGTTGAACATATAACTGTTGGCAAACGACAACATGTTGCCCCAGCTAGGGGTCGGGTCTTGGATGCCGAACCCGAGGAAGCTGAGCGCTGATTCGGCCACTAGCGAGCCACTCAAACCCAACGTGTAGGCCACGATGATGGGCGGCATCGCGTTGGGCAACACGTGGGTGATGATGTTGTGCAGGTGCGAAGCGCCCAAGGCACGCGACGATTCGACGTACAACTGCTCGCGGATGGACAAGACCATGCCCCGCACAAACCGGGCCACACCGGTCCAACCCAGCGCGATAAAGATGACCATGATCATTACCACCTGCTTACCCTCGCGTTCGTTGATCGCCATGATGGCGCCGACAGCCTGCGATAGCAATGCGGGGATGGGGATGTCGTCACCGTTTTGGATGGCGATCGAGCCCGCAATCAGGAGTAACGTAAAGGTCGGGAAGGTCGATATGAACTCGATCATGCGCGAGGTAAACGTATCGATGAAGCCACCGAAGTACCCCGCAATCAAGCCAATCACGATGCCGATGAAGGTCGATACCGTGGTCACGGTTAACGCGGTAGTCAACGAGACACGGGCTGCATAGATGAGCCGCGTGAAGTAGTCGCGGCCCAGGTGGTCCGTGCCGAACACATGGTACGACCCGTCCTGTGCGCTGCTGAATGGCGAGGTATAGGCGTTGTCGAGCGAAATTGCATCGCGTTTGTACGGCGCAATGACGCTGGCAAACATCGATAGGACATAGATGGTCGCTATAAGGTACAGGCACCACATCGCAACTCTATGGGTCTTGAAGCGGCGGAAGATGAGCGTCCATTGACTTGCTGGTCGTTGATTCGGTGTCGTCATTGATGATTCTTTTCTACGAAAGCCGAATGCGCGGATCGAGGATGCTGTACAAAATATCGGTAATCAAGTACCCCACCAGCAGCAAAAAGATACTCACCATCGTCAATCCCATCGTGACGCTGTAATCGTTGCGCTCGATGGAGTCGACCAGCAATCTGCCCAATCCTGGCCAATTGAATACCGCCTCGGTAATCGCTGCCCCGCCGAAAAGCTCGGCCATGACACCGGCCAGCAAGGTGATAAACGGCAAAATTGCATTGCGCAAAGCATGCTTGAGCACGACGGTGCGCTCGCGTAGCCCCTTGGCGCGGGCCGTGCGTACGTAGTCTTGGCGCAACACTTCGAGCATACCCGAGCGGATAAATCGACTGTAGCCGGCGATATTCACAAACACCAATACACCGAGCGGCATGATGAAGTGCAGCACACGGTCGAGCGTCGATGAGGCAATCACCTCGCCGATGTAGGGGATGACGTAGTCTTTGTTGCTGACGGCATTCCCCGGCGGCAGATAGATAAAGCCTGCTTCTTTTGCACCAACGGCAAACACCAAAATGCAGATGATACCGATGACGAACGTCGGCAATGATGACCCAACGAACGAGACAGTCGTCATCGTATAGTCGAAGCGCGAGTACTGCCGCACGGCAGAGTAGATGCCCAAGGGCACACCAATGGCAATCGAAATCAATATTGAAGCGCCCATCAACGTCAATGTATATGGCAGCCGACTGGCGATGAGTGTCGAGATTGGGCGGTCACGCAACATGACCTGTGACAGACCGAAGTCGCCGAAGAGAATCCCGCGCGAGGTGCGCCGATCGACAAGGTTCGCATAGGTAATCGGGACTTCGCACCCTTCTTCGATTATTTCGGTGCGACCATCAGGGTAGCGGAGTCGGACTTTGGCGGGGATTTTGCAACCGACCTCGACATCCGCGAGGAATGTCTGACCGGCAATGGTGACCGGGCCAGATGGGAATCCGACCAACCAGCGCGTAAAGCGATACGGGACAAACAAATCGAGTTCGAAGCGTTGTTTGATGCGTGCGATGTCGTCGGCCGAGATTTTGTTGCGACCGCTCTGTTGCGTCTGACGCATACCCGTCATCGGACCACCCGGTGCGAAGTAGAGCAACACAAAAGAGACCACCGCGGAGGCGATGAGGACGATGAACATTTGAATCAGACGACGGATGAGGAATGTCGCCATGGAGCGGCTCCCTACTTCTACAACAGTGTGAATGACACGGAGCACGGGGATGGCCGTCGCGAATAGCACGGGGCAGTCCAAAACGGTCTGTGTATGATACACCCCCCAACATGCAATGCACGTTGGGGGGTGTGCGGGTAGGGATGCTTACTTGATAAACATGTTCATGTCGACGTGTTCCCAGGTTGGGGAAGCAATCGTCACGACCTGAACCTTGCCCTTGGCGGCGGCATCGACGACCGATTGGACTTCGGCGCCGGCACCCAGGGTTTCGCTACCGAGGACGTCAATATCGCCGGTCAGCAATTGAGCGACAGCCTGATTGGTGTCTTCAAAGAACTGAATGGTGATGGTCTTGAGCTTCGGAGCGGTGCCACCGTAGTTTTCGTTGGCTTCGAAGACCATCTTCTGGCCTTTTTCCCACGAAACGATTTTGAATGGTCCGTTGCTCCATGGCATTTCGGCCACTTCTGGCAACGTTGGCCAATCCTTGGCAGGTACGTCGGCGAGGGTCTTGCCCTTGTAGGCGCCTTCGCTCTCGATTGGCTGCTTGGATGGTGCGGGGCCGAAGCCGCCGGTGTAGAACGTTGGCCACTGCACGCCCGGCACGAAGACCAGGGTCTGCTTGGTGTCGCTCTCTTGGGTGAAGGTCATGACGGAATCACAGAAGGTGAAGGTGGTTGCGCCGGACTCTGGGTCACAAGTGGTCTTGTGGCCGAGTTCGAAGTCAGCCTTGGTCACCGGGGAACCGTCTTGCCACTTCATACCGGGCTTGTACTCGAAGCTGACCGACAACTGCTTGAGGGTCAATGGTGCAGCGCCGTCCCAAACGACGACTTCGCCGGCTGCATTGGTGACTTCGACGTCTTTGGCCAGAGCAACCGGCTCGCCGGCTGTGCTCCAGACCATGTCGCCGGCCTTGACTTCGATGTCAGCGTTGGTTGCACCGTCGCCCAATGAAGGCAACTTGGTGAAGCCGACTGCCTGATAGTCGTAGTCCAGTGAGGTGACAGCCAATTGGCTAATCAACTGCACTGCGGTGACTGCCACTGCGGCGCTCTCGACCAGGGTGTAGAGCGATGCTGGTTCTTGGGTGAAGCCGAGGACGATAGCGTCCGTGCCCGGCAATTCCCATTCAGCGGCGTTGTGGGTGTAGTATTCGGTTGGGTTTGGCTTGAAGTTCTTCAAGTTCACGTTGGCAGCAGCTGCCTCGGCGCGGTTGAACAACGGCAAGCTGACCATGTCCTTGGTGAATTCCTGCTGGACGATGGCGTACTGCTTGACGCGCTCGGCGCGGTCCAACGTGTTGTTGGCGGCGACGATTGCCTTCGAGGCAGCTTCGTTACACCAGCCCATGCCGTTCTGGCCTTCCCAGTTGTTGCCGGGAGTTGGGATCTGGTTACAGGCGTAGAGCGAGATGCCGCCGGGATCAGCAGAACCGACCCATGCGAATGCGCCCAATTCGTAGTCACGACGGGACAAGCCGGTCGTGTCGCCGAACCACCAGGATGCTGGTGCGTGCGTGCGGGCAATCGTGATGCCACAGTTGTCTGCCAACTGCTGCTCGAGCACGGTGGCCCAGGTCTGGCGGAAGCCAGCGTTGGTCGTCGTGAAGCGCAAGAACAATGGCGCGCCGGTCTCGACGTTAGCGCCTTCTTCGTAGCCGGCTTCCTTCAACAACGCCTTGCCCTTTTCGGGGTCAAATGCGTAGGTGGTGATGCCTTCGGTGGCTGCTGCCCAATGGCTCTTGGGCAAGAACGTGTCCATCAACAGACCCTGCTGCTGCTCGTCGCTCAAGAACGGATAGACCGACTTGATCAATTCAGGACGGTTCGTGCAGAAGGCAATTGCTTGCCGGATGCGCACGTCGCCCAACAACGGATGCGGTGTGGTGAATGATGTGTCCTTGACTTCCGGTGCGACTGCTTCTACTGGGGCGACCGGCTCGGCGGTCTCCCTCACCACGACGGTTTCCTTGATGACTTGCACTTCTGGGGCACTGCCACAGGCTGCAACCATCGGGATAACCAATGCCGTGATGAACAGCAATCCTGCACGACGCAACAACTGTTGCTTCAACATGCGGTACTCCTCACTGTTCTTCTTCCTTGGTTACGTCCACGCCGCTTGTACGCGAAAATACGCAACGGATTCGTCACGTGCGTTCGTTCACAAGGTTGAGTATTCGTAAGTTTCATGGTACCTGATAATTTGCTTATAGTCAACGGGATTTGAGCGTGCATTTGACAACATTTCGCATGCTGGTGCCATGCTCCGGTCCGGTGCGGTGGGGTGTATTTTCGCCCCCAAAAACCACCAAAACGGCTGTTCCGCATCCCCGTGCGTCAGCCCGAAAAACAGTCGCCGTACCTCCACCGATTCGCTTTTTCTTCTTGACACTCCAAACGCACCATGATAGTATTCATTCATACATTTAGTGACTTCCCACCAGTCCACACCACTATATGTTGTGTTTGCTCGGCTGAATCTAGAAGCATTTGGCTTTCTGAAGACGTCGCAAATGTGTCCGACGGCTTGTAGTACAGACGTTTTTTACGACTGCACTGACAGCCATTGTTTTTTCTCAATTCCGTTTGATGTATGGGTAAGGGGTTCGCAATGACACTCGAAGAAAAAATGGAACAACCGGCATCGACGTCCAACAACGACGATGCAGTAACAGCCCCTACGACCATCCTCAAACGCGATGGGCGCCGGATGGAATTCGATGCAGACCGCATCGAAAAGGCCATCACGCGCTGCTTCCAGAGCTTTGGACGCGAGCCGAGTACCGCCGTCACGGAACTGACCCGCCGTGTGGTCAACATCGTCGCCGCCAAAGCATCCCGCGGCGTACCGAGTGTCGAGGAAGTCCAAGACATCGTCGAAATGGTGCTCCAAGCAGCTGGTGAGTTCGAGGCAGCCAAGCGCTACATTTTGTACCGCGCTGACCGTGCCAAAGAACGCGAACGTCGCCCGGTCCCCGACGACGTACGTACCGCTTTTGCTGCATCCGACGTCTACTTCCCCACCCCACTGCAGAAGTTCCAGTTCTTCGATAAGTACTCGCGCTTCAACTATGACCTCGCCCGGCGCGAAACATGGATCGAAACGGTCGATCGCTCCGTCGATTACCTGCACGAACTCGCCGGTGATCGCCTGCCCAGCGAGACCTATCAGCGCATCCGCAAAGCCATCCTCGAGATGCGCGCGATGCCCTCGATGCGTCTGTTGGCCATGGCAGGTCCTGCTGCCCGCCGCAACAACATTGCCATCTACAACTGCTCATACCAGCCCGTCGAATCAATCGATTCATTCGTCGAGGCTCTGATAATCTCGATGGCTGGGTGTGGCGTCGGCTTCTCGGTTGAGAGCAAGTATGTCGAAAACTTCCCACGCATCAAGCGTCAGACCGGTCACGCCCCGTCCCACTTCACCGTCGAAGACTCGGCCGAAGGTTGGGCTGATGCACTGCGCTTCGGTATGCAGACCTGGTTCGACGGTGGCGACGCGCGCTTCGACCTGTCGGGCTTGCGTCCCGCTGGTATCGCCCTCAAAATCAAGGGCGGTCGTGCCTCCGGCCCCGAGCCGTTGCGCGTGACTCTGGACTTCATGCGCCGCCGCATTCTGTCACGCCAGGGCTCGTTCCTGCGGCCCATCGACGCCCACGACATGATGTGTGTGGTCGGGAATGCTGCAGTATCGGGTGGTGTACGCCGGACGGCCATGATTTCGCTCTTTGATCCCGATGATACCGAGATGCTCTCGTCCAAGAGCGGCGACTTCGAGCGCGAAAACAGCCACCGCTGGAATGCCAACAACTCGGCCGTCTGGCCAGTCGGTGGGCTCACCCAGCAGGCGTTCATTCATCAATTCATGGAAATGGTCGACTCCGGTCGTGGCGAGCCCGGCATCTTCAATCGCGAAGGCGCCAACACGATGAAGCCCGCCCGACGCAAAGAAGCCGACTTCGGTACCAATCCCTGTGGCGAAATCAACCTGCGCCCGTGGCAGTTCTGTAACCTCACCGCTGCAGTGGCCCGCGTCGACGACACCTTCGAATCCCTGCGCGAAAAGGTCGAAGTCGCTACCATCATCGGCAGCATCCAGTCGATGGCCACCGACTTCCCCGGTTTGCGCCCGCAATGGCGCGCCAACTGCGAAGAAGAGCGCCTCCTCGGCGTCGACATCACCGGCCAGATGGACAGCGCCGCCGCCCAAGATCCACAGTTCAAACGCCAGCTGCGTGAGATTTCGATCGAAGTCAACCGCGCAACTGCCGCCAAGCTGGGCATCAACCAGTCGGCTTCCATCACCTGCGTCAAGCCCAGCGGCAACTCGTCGCAACTCCTCAACTGTGCCAGCGGTCTGCACCCTCGTTGGGCCCCGTACTACATCCGCAACGTGCGTGTGTCGATTCACTCACCCATCTACAAAGTTTTGCGCGATGCCGGCGTCCCCATGGACCCCGAAAACGGCCAGAACGTTGATAATGCCACCACTTGGGTCGTCCACTTCCCGATGAAGGCCCCAGAAGGTGCGACCACCCGCGCCGACGTCAGCGCCCTCCAGCAGAGCGAGTTCTGGTTGCAGAACAAACTCTTCTGGACCGAGCACAACCCATCCGTCACCATCACCTACAAGCCCGACGAGGTCTTGGAATTGATGAAGTGGGTCTGGGAGCATCGCGAGCAGGTCGGCGGTATGTCGTTCTTGCCCAGCTTCGATGCAAACTACGCCCAGATGCCGTATGTCGAAATCGAACAGAACGAATACGAGCGCCTCGCCGCCGAATTTCCCGAAATCGACTTCTCCAAAGTCTGGCGCTACGAAGAGAACGACCTCACCAACGCAGCCCAAGAACTCGCCTGCGTCGGCGGTTCCTGTGAAGTCTCACTCACCTAATTCCTCATTATCCCCATCGACCCGGTGCGCTCCTGCGTGCCGGGTCTTTTTGTGCATACCATACGAAAAGCAAGAGGGCAGACCTCGACTTTCCGCACAAATGAGTGCAGATGCCGGACGAGCGTCATGCCTGCGCAGCGCTGAAATTCAGTGTGTCGCGTGGAATCCGAGCCGCAGATTTTTCACATGATGCTGGCCAAAAGCAAGACGGCAGACCTGGACTTCCCGCAATATTATGTGCAGATGCCGAACGAGAGTCATGCCTGCGCAGAGCTGAAACTCAGTGTGTCGAGGGGATCCGAGCCGCAGATTTTTCACCTGATGCTGGCGAAAAGCAAGCGGGCAGACCTGGACTTCCCGCAACATGTTGTGCAGATGCGGGACGAGAGTCATGCCTGCGCAGAGTGAAAATTACACTGTCGAGTGGAATCCAAGCCGCAGATTTTTCACATGATGCTGGCGAAAAGCAAGCGGGCAGACCTCGACTTCCCGCAATATTTTGTGCAGATGCCGGACGAGAGTCATGCCTGCGTAAAGTGAAAATCACTGTGTCGAGTGGAATCTGAGCCGCAGAATTTTCACCTGATGCTGGCGAAAAGCAAGAGGGGAATAGATATATTCTGCTTTGCCGGATTGCTCAGGAGGGCAACCCGTGTCATCGTTTTGACCAAAAATAAGAATGATGAAGCAATGGTCAGTCGCGGATTTTCGCATGAGAAAAGCACAAAACGCGGGTTGGTGTGCATTGCGCCATGGCCTAATCCGTGGCAAGATGACTCTGCACAAGAAAGGAGCAATTCCCATGAGTGTCAAGTTTGGTGTATTTGTCCCACAGGGGTGGCGTTTGGATCTCGTCGAAATCGACAATCCGCTCGCCCAGTACGAAGCCATGACCGCAGTCGCCCGTCGCGCCGAGGCAGCCGCCTTCGATTCGATTTGGGTCTACGACCACTTCCACACCGTCCCCACCCCTGAGATCGAGACGACCTTTGAATGCTGGTCTATCACTGCCGGTCTGGCCCGTGATACCAAGACCATCAAAATCGGGCAGATGGTCACCTGCAATGGGTACCGGAATCCCGCCTTGCTCGCCAAAATCGCCTCGACCATCGACGTGATGAGCGCCGGACGGTTGTTGTGTGGCCTCGGTGCTGGTTGGTACGAGCACGAGTGGTTGGCCTACGGCTATGGCTTCCCCGAAATCCCCGAGCGCATGCGTGCATTCCGTGAAGCGGTCGAAATCATCGTCAAGATGTGGACCGAAGAAAAGCCCGTCTACGCAGGCAAGCACTATACCATCAACGGCCCTATCAACGAGCCCAAGGGCATCCAGACGCCACACATTCCACTCTGGTTGGGTGGCGGTGGTGAGAAGGTCACCCTCAAACTCGTCGCCAAGTATGCCCAAGCCTGTAACGTCGGTGGCGGCAACGCCGAAACCGTCGCGCAGAAGCTGGCCATCCTCAAAGAGCACTGCGACACCCTCGGTCGTGACTACAACGCCATCACCAAGAGCACCAACATCAACGTGTTTATGCTCGACAAAGGTGAAGACGCCGAAAAGGCTACCCTCAAAGTCCGTACCGCGTACAACGGCGCAGTGACGTCGCTCGAGGACTACCAAAAGAACGCCGTCGTAGGCACCGCTGACGTCGTCGAAGCCAAGATCGAGTCATTAGTCGCCGCAGGTGCCGATTACATCATCGGGTATCTGCCGCGTGTCGCCTACGAACAAGACCGCGTCGACCAGTTTGCCGCTGTCGTCAAGAAGTATTCCTAAGCCGCATAGGTTCTTGGTTCGTCCCGCACTGTTCTGCAGAACAGTGCGGGATTTTTGTTATCTCATGCGGGTATCGCACAAAAAACCACCCCATCGTGCGATGGGGTGGTCGTGCCGTTCGGAAGCCGAAGGGTTTATTCTTCGGATTTCTTTTTGGCAGGGGCCTTTTTGGGTTTGGCTGGTGCGTCTGCATCGGATGCTTCTGCTGCAGGTGCAACCTTCTTCTTGGCCGGAGCCTTCTTGGCTTTCGCCTCGGCGGCCGGAGCTTCGAATGCAGGAGCTTCGTCTTCGACATCCGGTGCAGGTTGGGCGACTTCGGCCAGGGTGGTGAAGTCGAGGTCCGGAGCGTTCATGTCTTTGCGCAACTGCTCGAGGAGTGCCATCGCAGCGGCGTCTTCGGGACTGAGTGTCGCGCTGCGAGTGATTCGACCTTTGGGTTCCACAGCAACGGCGACTGCCTGCTGTGGTTCTTCGGATTCGATATCGCCACGCATGTATTCTTCTTCTTCGGCATCGAGTCGAGCATTTTCGATTTCGATGGCGCGGAGGCGTTCTGTTTCGCGGTCGGCAGCGGCTGCCACGAGGCGTCGTGCCTCTGCGCCGGTACCGGCTGGGATGAGCTTGCCGATGACGACGTTTTCTTTGAGACCGCGCAGGTAGTCGATTTTGCCGGTGATAGCAGCCTCGGTGAGCACGCGGGTGGTCTCTTGGAACGATGCAGCGGACAAGAAGCTATCGGTCGTCAACGATGCCTTGGTGATACCGAGCAGCAGTGAGGAAGCCACTGCTGGCATACCACCCTGAGCCCAGATGTCGGCGTTGACGCGGGTAAACTCGGCCTGATCGACCGTTTCGCCCGGGAGGTAGTTCGTATCGCCAGTTTCGTCGATGCGGACGCGGCGCAGCATCTGCCGGATGATGACTTCGAGGTGCTTGTCGTTGATGTCCACACCTTGTGAACGGTACACCTTTTGGGCTTCCTTCACCAGGTAGGACTGGAGCGCGTCACGACCTTGAATCTGGAGCAATTCCTGAGGATGGGCAGCGCCTTCGGTCAAGAGCTGACCGGTGAAGACGCGCGTCCCATCGTTCAGACCTTTGCGCAGCCGAGCGGTGGTGGCGACGATGGTGTCGACTTCTTCGTGGTAGGTGTCGACGACGGTGAGTACACTGCCCGAAACCATGGCGACACCGTCTTGGCGGGCGCGAATCGTCTGACCACCGAGGTCAGTCCGATTGCTCCGAGCGATGACTTGGTTCTTGGTGACGCGCTCGCCGTTTTCGACCACTGAGACGTAGTGCTTGGGCATAATCTGCTCGTCATAGACGCTACCGTCATCGACGATGTGCAGGGTATGGCGGCCTTCTTCTTTGTGTTCGTTGAGCAGACCATCTTGTTCGGCGAGGACGGCGCGGGTTTTGGCCTGCACACGGGCCTCGAAGATTTCGATGATACGGGGCAACCCTTGGGTGATGTCGTCGGCCGAAGCCACACCACCGGTGTGGAAGGTACGCAGGGTCAGCTGAGTACCCGGTTCGCCGATTGACTGGGCCGCGATGATACCGACGGCTTCGCCGATCTCGACCAGCTTGCCGGTGGCCAAATTACGACCGTAGCACTTGCGGCAGATGCCGTACTCGGCTTGGCAGTAGAGTGGCGTACGCACGTTGACAAAGACAATCTCGTTCTTGACGAACTCGCGAGCCAGGTCTTCGTGGATTTCTTCGCCGGCTGGAACGAGGACCGAACCGTCCTTGCGCAGAATGTCTTCTGCAGCCATACGACCAATGACACGTGCGGGGAGGACCTTCATCACTTCGACATCATCGGAGCTGTGCAACAGTAGGGATTCCTTGCTGCCGCAGTCGTCGATGGTGACGATGTTGTCTTGGGCGACGTCGATGAGACGACGGGTCAGGTAACCGGCGTCTGCGGTACGCAACGCGGTGTCGGCCAGACCCTTACGACCACCGTGGGTCGATACGAAGTACTCGAGCACAGTCAAGCCTTCGCGGAAGTTCGATTTAATGGGCAATTCGATGATCTTACCCGTTGGGTCAGCCATCAAACCACGCATACCGGCCATCTGCGTCAACTGATTGATATTACCGCGGGCCTTTGATGTGACCATCATGGACACGGGATTGAAGCGCTTTGTTACGGGGTCGACCTTGACTTCGTTGAGCTCACGCACCAGTTTGGTCATCTTTTTGCCGGCTTCGGTCCAAATGTCGATGACTTCCTTGTAGCGCTCTTCGTCGGTGGTCAAACCTCGGCGATAGCGGCGGTCTGCAGCGATACGATCAGCTTCGGCGCGATCGAGCTCGACCTTCTTTTCCTTTGGCACACCGATGTCGACCACGCCGACGGTCATGCCGCCACGCATAGCGTAGTGGAAGCCCAAAGCTTTGATTTTGTCGGCCTGTTCGGCAGTCCGCTCAGAACCGTAGTAGCGATGCAGCTCCTCGGGTGAGAAGTAGCGCTCGGGATACATGGCGCGGATGGTGTCGAGATTCTCTTCGGTCAAGTGGTCTGGATTGGTGTAGTACTTGTAGCAGTCTGCGATGATGTGCTTGAGACCGTCTTTGACGACTTCGTGATTGCGATACTGCAGAGGCGGCAACAGTTCGCGGTTGAAAATCAAGCGACCAACGGTCGTCTCGAGCATCATGCGCTTCTTGCCATCGACGCCATCGGGCAGCGGGCGAACGCTGGCAGGCACCTTCGAACCGTCGGAACGGATGGTCTTGATGTTGTCGCCTTGGAGGGTGACGCCTTCCATGCGGACCCAGACCGGTGCTTGGATGTCGAGCACACCCTTGTCGAATGCCAACAGGGCTTCATCGGCGCTGGTGAACATCTTGCCAGCACCCTTGCCTTCGTCGTTGACGATGGTCAAGTAGAAGCAGCCCAACACGATGTCTTGTGACGGCGTGATGATTGGGTCGCCGGTGGCTGGGGACAAAATGTTGTATTTCGAAAGCATGCGCAAGCGTGCTTCTTCTTGGGCTTTGCGTGACAACGGCACGTGCACAGCCATTTGGTCACCGTCGAAGTCGGCGTTGAAGGCCGTACAGACGAGCGGATGCAATTGGATGGCAGAACCTTCGATGAGGTTGGCTTCGAATGCCTGGATCGACAGACGGTGCAACGACGGCGCACGATTCAAGAGCACCAAGTATTCCTTGATGACCTCTTCGAGGACGTCCCACACCTCGGGTTTGACCCGCTCGACCAGCTTCTTGGCGGCTTTGATGTTGCTGACGATGCCGTTGGCGACCAAACGTTGCATGACGAACGGCTTGAACAGCTCGAGCGCCATCTTCTTGGGCAGACCACACTGGTGCAACTTCAGATTTGGGCCGACCACGATGACCGAACGGCCCGAGTAGTCGACGCGCTTCCCGAGCAAATTCTGACGGAACCGACCCTGCTTGCCCTTGAGCATGTCGCTCAATGACTTGAGGCGGTGCTTGCCCTTGCCGCTGACGGCACGGCCACGGCGACCGTTGTCGATGAGGGCATCGACGGCTTCTTGGAGCATGCGCTTTTCGTTGCGCACGATGATATCTGGTGCGTTGAGTTCCATCAAGCGCTTGAGTCGATTATTGCGGTTGATGACGCGGCGATAGAGGTCGTTCAGGTCCGAGGTCGCAAAACGACCACCGTCGAGCTGGACCATGGGTCGCAAATCGGGTGGGATGACCGGCAAGATGGTCATAATCATCCACTCGGGCTTGTTGCCGCTCTTGCGGAAGGCCTCGACGACGCGCAGACGCTTGGTCAGCTTCTTGCGCTTCGGGCTGTTATGCGTGCCGTTGATGTCGTTCTGGAGCACTTCGGCGAGCTCGTCGAGGTGAACCGTACGCGAAATGAGGTCACGAATGGCGCCTGCGCCCATCTCGGCCTTGAAGACACCGGGAGCGGTTTCTTTCAGGTCGCGATAGTCGGTTTCGCTGAGGATGCGCTTTGGCTTGATGGAATCGACCAAATCGATTTTCTGCTTCATTTCCTTCAGCAGGCCATCGATGTCGCGGTCTTTCTTTTCGCTGATGCGGTTCTGCTGCTCACGTGCGACCTGTTCGCGCTGTTCGCGTGAGGCGTCGCGGATGAGGTCAGCATCAGCACGCTGCTTTTCGGCGTCTTCCAATTGCTTCTTGAGGGCAGCGGTCTCACGCTCGTACAACTCGTCCAATTGGTCGAGGGTGTCTTCGGTGATCTTGCGACCTTCTTCGACGAGCACTTGGGAGTGGAACGCAATTTCTTCTTCGACGAGCTCGTCTTCGCGATTGCTCAATTCTTCTTTGAGGGTCTCGTATTCGAGCTTGAGGGCGCGATATTGTGCATCGATGTCGGCCTGCTTGCGGGCAGGTTCAATCGATACTGTTGGAGTTTCTTCTTCGGTGTCGCGCTTCTGCAAATTGGCAGAGAGCGTCGTGGCAATCTGACCTTTTTTGCTGTCTGCATCGACTTCGAGGGCTTTGATGCGGTCGTTGTAGCGTGCTTCGATTTCGGTGCGCATATCGGCGCGGGCTTCATCGTCGATGTTGGTGACGATGTAGGCTGCGAAGTAGAGCACGCGCTCGAGGTTGCGGGGCGTGATGTCCAGCAACAGGCTCAAGCGGCTCGGGGAGCCCTTGACGAACCAGATATGACTGACCGGAGTGGCCAGTTGGATGTGGGCCATACGTTCACGACGGACCTTTGACCGGGTGACTTCGACGCCACACTTGTCGCAGACGACGCCCTTGAAGCGCACGCGCTTGTATTTGCCGCAGTAGCATTCCCAGTCACGGGTCGGGCCGAAGATCTTTTCGCAGAACAGACCATCGCGCTCGGGTTTGAGTGTGCGGTAGTTGATGGTCTCGGGCTTGGTGACCTCACCTTTTGACCATCCCTTGATCGCTTCCGGCGACGCCAGACTGATACGAATAGAGCTGAAATCGTTGATCTCGAGCATACTGTCTACTCCCTGAAGGGGTTACCCCCTCCTATTCGTCGCGTTCTCGACCCATGATGTTGATGCCATCGAGCTGAATTGAATCGCCGTCGTTTTCGTCGTTGAGCTGGACCGGTTCTTCGTCTTCTGAGAGGACGTCGACCGACAACCCGAGCGACTGGAGTTCCTTGATGAGCACCTTGAACGATTCCGGCACGCCGGCTTCTTGGATTGCTTCACCCTTGACGATTGCTTCGTACGTCTTGACACGACCGACCACGTCGTCCGACTTGACCGTCAACATCTCTTGCAAGATGTAGGCAGCGCCGTAGGCTTCGAGTGCCCAGACTTCCATTTCGCCGAAGCGTTGACCACCGAATTGTGCCTTACCACCCAACGGCTGCTGGGTGACCAAGCTGTATGGACCAGTCGAACGTGCGTGGATCTTGTCTTCGACCAAGTGGGCCAGCTTGAGGACATATACATACCCGACCGTGACCGGGTTGTGGAACAGGTTGCCGGTACGACCGTCGTAGAGTGACACTTTGCCGTCAGTTGGCAATGATGCCTGCTTCAACCAGTCGTGGATATCTTCTTCGGAAGCACCGTCGAACACCGGCGTTGCAATACGCATACCGAGCTTTTCTGCGGCCCAACCGAGGTGGGTTTCGAGGATTTGACCGAGGTTCATACGGCTCGGCACACCGATGGGATTGAGGATGATGTCGACCGGAGTGCCGTCTTCGAGGAACGGCATGTCTTCGATGGGCAAAATCCGGCTGACCACACCCTTGTTGCCGTGGCGTCCGGCCATCTTGTCGCCGGCCGAGATTTTGCGCTTCTGACAGAGCAGAATCTGCACCTTCTGGTTGACACCGACCGACAAGTCGACATCGGGGTTTTCGGTGCGGTCGAAGCGCTTGACGCCGATGACCTTGCCGCGCACGCCGTTTTGGACGCGCAACGAGCTGTCTTTGACTTCACGTGCCTTTTCACCAAAGATGGCCCGCAACAGACGTTCTTCGGCGGTCAGTTCGGTCTCGCCCTTGGGGGTGATTTTGCCGACCAAGATGTCATTGGGGTGCACTTCGGCGCCGACGTAGATGATACCGCGCTCGTCCAGGTTGCGCAGGCTTTCTGGCCCGACGTTCGGGATGTCGCGGGTGATTTCTTCGGGTCCGAGCTTGGTCTCGCGCGCTTCGATTTCGTAGCGCTCGATGTGGATCGAGGTAAAGACGTCTTCGCGCACCAATCGCTCGCTGACGAGGATGGCGTCTTCGAAGTTGCCGCCCTCCCAAGGCATGTAGGCCACCAAGACATTCTGCCCAAGTGCCAATTCGCCGTGGTCGGTCGATGAAGAATCAGCGATGACTTCATTCTTCTTGATTTTTTGACCACGGACGACCGATGGGCGCTGATTGATACAGGTGTCTTGATTGGAGCGCATGAATTTGCGCAGGCGGTACTCGTCACGGGCGATCTCGCCGGCTTCGGTGATGACCGGGTTGCCCATGGCATCGGTCTGCTCGACGATGATGGTGTCGCCACTGACGCTCAGGACGGTGCCGGCACGGCGGGCAACGACCACCTGACCGCTGTCGCGGGCTGCCAAATGCTCGATGCCGGTGCCGACGATGGGTGCATCGGGGCGCAACAGAGGCACGGCTTGGCGTTGCATGTTCGAACCCATCAATGCACGGTTAGCATCGTCGTGCTCGAGGAATGGAATCAGCGCGGTTGACACGCTGACCACCTGCTTGGGCGAGACGTCCATGTAGTCGATTTTGGCGATGTCCATGTCTTCGAATTCACCGTTGTAACGGCATGATACTTCGCTGGCACGGAATCGACCTGCTTCGTCCACGAGGGCGTTGGCCTGGGCGATGGCGTATTTTTCTTCTTCGTCAGCCGTGATGTACTTGACATCGCGTGAGACGACGGGGTGAATCTGGACGGTGCGCAATGGCAGTGCTGCGATGCGCTTGGCAATGGCGGCGGTGATGATTGAACCTTCTTCGGCGATGGTCTTGCCGGTTTCGGGGTCGACGATGTCCTCACGGAGCTTCTGATGCGTCAGCAGCTGGGCCGAGACGGAATGCAGCAAGTGTGTGATTTCTTCTTCGGGGTCAACCTTTTTGGCTGGCGCAGTCAATGTACTGCCCTGCACCAAGAGCAAATCACCGTTGATGATGTCGCGGTATTCGCGCTGGGCGATGACGGCTGCTTTGCCTTTGATGAGTTCTTTGGCTTCTTCGAAGATGCCTTGGGCAGTCTGGATTTCGCGGTAGACGCGGCGATAGGGGGTCTCGAGGAAGCCCATCTCGTTCACACGGGCGAAGGTCGACATGGTGCCGATCAAACCGATGTTCGGACCTTCCGGTGTTTCGACCGGGCAGATACGACCATAGTGCGAATGATGGACGTCACGGACTTCGAAGCCAGCGCGGTCACGACTCAAACCACCAGGTCCCAATGCAGACAGACGCCGTTTATTGGTCAGTTCGGCCAATGGGTTAGTCTGGTCCATGAATTGCGACAACTGGGAGCCGCCGAACCACTCGCGGATGGCCGCGAGCACGGGGCGGATGTTGATGAGGGAGTTCGGCGTTGCGGAGTCAGTTTCGACCAGCGACATACGCTCTTTGATGACGCGCTCCATGCGCAACAGACCGACGCGGAACTGCTGCTGGATCAACTCACCGACGGTGCGCACGCGGCGATTGCCGAGGTGGTCGATGTCGTCGGCCTTCATGCCCGGGTGGCCGTTATTGAGCTGGATTAAGCGCTCGATGATTTTGTAGATGTCGCGCACCAGAAGGACGCGCACGTCCAGGCTCGGTGGGTCCATCGTGCCGTCGCGCTCGTAGAGGTTTTTGTTGAGCTTGTAGCGACCGACTTTGGCCAGGTCATAGCGGCGCTCCGAGAAGAAGTACGACTCGAGCAGGGACTTGGCGTTGTCGAGGGTCGGTGGATCACCGGGGCGCAAGCGCTTGTAGAGCTCGATGAGGGCTTCTTTGGCGTTGTGCGTATTGTCTTTGTCGAGCGTGGTCCGCAGGTACTTATGCTCGAATTTTTCTTCGAGGGTGCCAAATACCGCTTCGATGTGCTCGTTGTGGCCATTGCTGGTCAACTCGCTGTCGTCACACCAGCGGCCTTCGCCGTTGACGCCTGGGCGCCAGGCAAGCACCGCGCGCAACAATACGGTGACGGGGATTTTGCGTTTGCGGTCGACCTTGACAGATACGACATCGCGGCGGTTGGTCTCGAACTCGAGCCAGGCACCACGGTTGGGGATGAGTTTGGCGGAGTGCAAGTCGCGGCCGGTGTTGGGGTCGCGCTCGGCACTGAAGTAGACGCCCGGGGAACGAATCAATTGCGAAACGACCACACGCTCGGCGCCGTTGATGACAAAGGTACCGTTTTCGGTCATCAAGGGGAAGTCGCCCAGGAAGGTGTCGGACTCTTTGATTTCGCCCGTGCTGAGAATACGCAACTGCACGCTGACGCGCAACGGCGCAGAATAGGTCAAGTCATATTCACGGCATTCGTGCTCGTCGTGGCGGGGTGTGCCAAAGGCAAACTCGCCGAAGCGCAGTTCGAGGTTTTTGCCGGTGAAGTCAGTGATTGGCGAAATCTCGCGGAACAGCTCCTTCAAGCCCTCGTGTCGAAACCAGTTGAAACTCGCAATCTGGGTTTCGATGAGATTAGGCACGTCAATCGCGTCACGCTCTTGACCGAAGGTGTGCCGCACATTGCGTTCTTCTGCACGTGGTCCGTTGGGAAGAATCAGCGGTGGCAATGCGACATGGACATTCTTAGGAGACATGGAAACCTCGCTTCAATCGGGCGGTAACCAAGTTGTACCGGGATCCTGTATCACGCGTAATGCAAAAAACACCCTACCCGGCGGTGGTCGTCTGTTGTGGACGCTTTTGCCTGGTATCGTGTAGCTCCGTGCATGGATTCGCAAAATCGCTAGCGAAACTGTAGAGAGTACAGTCACTATATAGCGAAGGTGAATGATACTACAAAATGTAATCGATGTCAAACATGGGAATGCGTTTTTCGCAGGTTACCCAAGCCATATGCCTCGTGAGAAAAAGCGCAGGAGCGCATTCTCATGCAAATCTCAGCATGTTGCGCTGGTATGGTACAATCGTTGCACAAAAGAACTTTGTGCACCAGAGTGTGTGTGAACCGTAAGGATATATTCATGCCCAATGTCGTCGGCATCCGATTCAAGGATTCCGGAAAAACATACTACTTCGACCCTGCCGAAGTAAGCCCGCTCGACCTCGGTCAGTCGGTGATTGTTGAAACCGCTCGTGGGCTCGAAATGGCCCGCGTCGCCGAAATCGCCCACGACGTCGAAGAATCCACCATCGTCGGCGAGCTCAAGCCAGTCATGCGCCTCGCCGTCCCCGAAGACGACGCCCGTTGGAAGCAACTCAACAGTCGCCAAGACGAACTTTTGCGTCGCTGTCAAGAAAAAATCGCCGAACACGAGCTGCCCATGGGCCTGGTCAAGGCCGAATACAGCTTCGACGGATCGCGGCTGACGTTCTACTTCACTGCCGACAAGCGCGTCGATTTCCGCAACCTGGTACGTGATTTGGCCCGTACCTTCCGGACCCGCATCGAATTGCGCCAAATCGGACCCCGTGACGAAGCCAAACTGCTGGGCGGCATCGGGCCGTGCGGGCGTATTTTGTGCTGTGCGACGTTTTTGCCAGACTATGCCCGTGTGTCGATCAAAATGGCCAAAGACCAGGATTTGCCGCTCAACCCCGCCAAAATCAGCGGCGTCTGTGGTCGATTGCTGTGCTGCTTGGCCTATGAGCACGAGCAATATATCGAAATGAAGGCCGAAATGCCGCGCCGCGGTGCTTGGGTACAGACCCCCGAGGGACCCGGCGAAGTATGGAGTGCCAATGTGCTGCGCGGTACCATCACGGTGCTGCTGGCGGCCACGGGTGTGCAAGAAGAATTCACCCCCGACAAAATCCTCGAATCGACCCAAGAAGTCGTCGCCACCGCCAAAGCGCGCAACGCCGAAGGGATTACCCCCGTCGTGCGTGAAAACAAGCGCGGCGAGCGCCGCCTGCTCCGCGAAGAATTCGAATCGTCCGACCAGCTGGCTGCATTGGCGGCCCTCGAAGACCGCCCCGAAGACCGGGCCACTGCCGATGACCTCGGTGTGGCCGTGCGCGTGCCCAATCGCGGCCGCGAAGGCGGGCAGGGTGCGGGGCGTGACGATCGTCGTGGGCCACCGCAACAACGGCCGAGCGGCGACCGACCGAACCGACCATTCAATGCCGACCGACCGCCAGTCGCCGGCACACCGGTTGGACGTGACGACCGCCGTGGACCACCGCAACAACGACCGAGCGGCGACCGACCATTCATCGACCGACGGCCAGGCGCAGACCGGCCACAAGGTGCCGAACGGCCGCAGAGCGACCGACCGTTTGGTGAGCGCCGCCCGCAGGGTGATGGTGCCCCGCGCCAGGGTGGTGATCGGCCATACGTGCCCAATCGCCCGGCCCCAGCAGATGCCGCGCCACCGGCAGCACCTCGTGAAGGGATGGAGTTGCCCGAAGAACGTCGTGCAGGTCACCCACGACCAGACAGTGGTCGCCCGAGTGGAGAACGTCCACCAGCAACCGATCGTCCGCAGAGTGAGCGTCCGCCGCGCCAGGGTGGGGATCGCCCGTATGTGCGACCAGAGCAGCGCGACGCCGAGCAGGTCGATCGTCCACAGCAACCTAGTACGTCACAAATCCCGAGCCCGAGCGATGGCGGCGACGACTTTTCGGTACCACAGACCCCACCGGCTCCCGGTGGCGACACCGAGCAGATGCGCCGCAGACGACGTCGGCCGATGGGGAACTAGTTGTCTCTACACCACCGCCCGGACCAATTGGTCCGGGCGGTTTTTTGTGTGGGGTGTGAACGTAGTTTAGTGCTGGTTAGTTCGTAGGAGTTTAATTGCAGCCAGTTCGTGATCGAGTTCCAGAAAACTCTCAAATGGGAGCTCGAGAATGAGTTCGCAGAGTTCGTTGAGTGATTTGATTGTGATGTAACGTTGCTTGAGCGATTGATACGCATTCGAGGTGCGTAACGCTGCTATTTGATAGAGTTGTTTTATGGTCGTGAGTTCGGCGTCGTGTGTCGTCAAGAGCGATATCTCTGCACGAATCAGTACGTTGAAGAGCGATTCTCGGTTGTGTGATGCTAAATATTCGACGAGGAGTGTATCGGTTACGCTCGGTACGGCTGCTGCTGATTGCTGTCCAGGATGGGTGTGTTTTGTAATTGTTGGGGAATTCGTTGGTAGTCTTTGCTGAGGGCTAGGAGTGGCAACGTAGTATTCGTCCATGGTTTTCTTCTTTGCACGTGCCTTCATGGTTTTGGCTGGTGCTTCAGCAGGAGAAACTTCATCCGGTGCATCCTCGGCTGGTACTTCAGAGATGACCGGTACGTCAACGACTGGAGCTTCGACTGCGACGTCAGCGACGGGTTGGGCGACTTCGGCCAGGGTGGTGAAGTCGAGGTCCGGAGCGTTCATGTCTTTGCGCAACTGCTCGAGGAGTGCCATCGCAGCGGCGTCTTCGGGACTGAGTGTCGCGCTACGAGTGATTCGACCTTTGGGTTCCACAGCGACAGCGACTGCGTGCTGTGGTGCATCGGATTCGTAGTCGCCACGCATGTATTCTTCTTCTTCGGCATCCAGACGTGCGTTCTCGATTTCGATGGCACGGAGGCGTTCTGTTTCGCGGTCCGCAGCAGCTGCCACCAGGCGACGTGCTTCGGCGCCGGTACCGGCTGGGATAAGCTTGCCGATGACGACGTTTTCTTTGATGCCACGCAGGTAGTCGATTTTACCGGAGATGGCGGCCTCGGTGAGCACGCGGGTGGTCTCTTGGAACGACGCAGCGGACAAGAAGCTATCGGTCGTCAGCGATGCCTTGGTGATACCGAGCAGCAGCGACGATGCAAGTGCGGGCATGCCGCCCTGGGCCCAGACATCGGCGTTGACGCGGTCAAACTCGGCCTGATTGACGGTTTCGCCAGGCAAGTAATGCGTGTCGCCGGTTTCGTCGATGCGGACGCGGCGCAGCATCTGCCGGATGATGACTTCGAGGTGCTTGTCGTTGATGTCCACACCTTGTGAACGGTACACCTTTTGGGCTTCCTTCACCAGGTAGGACTGCAGCGCGTCACGACCTTGAATCTGGAGCAATTCCTTAGGATGGGCAGCGCCTTCGGTCAAGAGCTGGCCGGTGAAGACGCGTGTTCCATCGTTCTGACCTTTGCGCAGACGAGCGGTGGTGGCGACGATAGTGTCGACTTCTTCGTGGTAGGTGTCGACGACGGTCAGTACATTGCCCGAAACCATGGCGACACCGTCTTGGCGGGCGCGAATCGTCTGACCACCGAGGTCAGTACGATTGCTCCGAGCGATGACTTGGTTCTTGGTGACGCGCTCGCCGTTTTCGACCACTGAGACGTAGTGCTTGGGCATAATCTGCTCGTCATAGACGCTACAGTCATCGACGATGTGCAGGGTATGGCGGCCTTCTTCTTTGTGTTCGCTGAGCAAACCATCTTGTTCGGCGAGGACGGCGCGGGTTTTGGCCTGCACACGGGCCTCGAAGATTTCGATGATACGAGGCAACCCTTGGGTGATGTCGTCGGCCAGCATGGTGCCGCCTGTGTGCCACGTCCGCAAGGTGAGTTGTGTGCCGGGTTCACCGATGGATTGGGCGGCGATGATGCCGACCGCTTCACCGAGTTCGACCAATTTGCCCGTCGCCAGGTTGCGACCATAGCACTTGCGGCAGATGCCGTACTCAGCTTGGCAATAGAGTGGGGTGCGCACATTCACGAAGGTGATGTCGTTTTTGACGAACTCACGGGCCAGGTCTTCGTGGATTTCTTCGCCGGCAGGCACGAGGACCGAACCGTCTTTGCGGAGGATATCTGCTGCAGCAGTGCGTCCAATGACACGTGCCGGGAGGACCTTCATCACTTCGACATCATCGGAACTGTGCAACAGCAGGGATTCCTTGCTGCCGCAGTCGTCGATGGTGACGATGTTGTCTTGGGCGACGTCGATGAGACGACGGGTCAGGTAACCGGCGTCTGCGGTACGCAACGCGGTGTCGGCTAGCCCCTTACGACCACCGTGGGTGGATAAGAAGAACTCGAGCACGGTCAAGCCTTCGCGAAAGTTCGATTTGACGGGTAAATCAATAATCTTGCCGGTTGGGTCGGCCATTAAACCACGCATGCCAGCCATCTGTGTCAGTTGATCGATATTGCCGCGGGCCTTTGAGGTAACTATCATCGACACCGGGTTGAAGCGCTTGGTCTCGGGGTCGATCTTGACTTCGTTGAGCTCACGCACCAGTTTTTTCATCTTCTTGCCGGCTTCGGTCCAAATGTCGATGACTTCCTTGTAGCGCTCTTCGTCGGTGGTCAAACCTCGGCGATAGCGGCGATCTGCAGCGATACGATCAGCTTCGGCGCGATCGAGCTCGACCTTCTTTTCCTTTGGTATACCAATGTCGACCACGCCGATGGTCATTCCCCCACGTGTGGCGTAATGAAAGCCCAGCGTCTTCAGCTTGTCCGCCTGCTCCGCAGTCCGCTCAGAACCGTAGTAGCGCTGCAGCTCCTCGGGTGAGAAGTGGCGCTCGGGGTACATTGGACGGATGGTGTCGAGATTGGCCTCGGTCAAGTGGTCTGGATTGGTGTAGTAGCTGTAGCAATCAGCGATGATGTGCTTGAGGCCGTTCTTGTCGACTTCGTGGTTGCGGTACTGGAGAGGCGGCAACAGTTCGCGGTTGAAAATCAAGCGACCCACGGTCGTCTCGAGCAGCATGCGCATCTTGCCGTCGACACTATCGGGCAGCGGGCGAACGCTGGCTGGCACCTTCGAGCCGTCGGCACGAATGGTTTTGATGTTGTCGCCCTGGATGGTGACACCTTCCATGCGGACCCAGACCGGTGCTTGGATGTCGAGCACACCCTTGTCGAATGCCAACAGGGCTTCATCGGCGCTGGCGAAGATTTTGCCGGCACCTTTGCCACCTTCGTTGACGATGGTCAAATAGAAGCAACCCAACACGATGTCTTGTGACGGCGTGATAATCGGGTCACCGGTGGCAGGGGACAAAATGTTGTATTTCGAAAGCATGCGCAAGCGTGCTTCTTCTTGGGCTTTGCGTGACAACGGAACGTGCACAGCCATTTGGTCACCGTCGAAGTCGGCGTTGAAGGCCGTACAGACGAGCGGATGCAATTGGATGGCAGACCCTTCGATGAGTTTGACCTCGAATGCTTGGATCGACAGACGGTGCAAGGATGGTGCGCGATTCAAGAGCACCAAGTATTCCCTGATGATTTCTTCTAGCACATCCCAGACCTCGGGTATGACCCGTTCGACCAGCTTCTTGGCGGCTTTGATATTGCTGACAATGCCGTTGGCGACTAAGCGTTGCATGACGAACGGCTTGAACAGCTCGAGTGCCATTTTTTTTGGTAACCCACACTGATGCAACTTCAGAGAAGGTCCCGGCACAATGACCGAACGTCCCGAGAAGTCGACGCGCTTCCCGAGCAAATTCTGCCGGAACCGACCCTGCTTGCCCTTGAGCATGTCGCTCAATGACTTCAGGCGGTGCTTGCCCTTGCCGCTGACGGCACGGCCACGGAGACCGTTGTCGATGAGGGCATCGACGGCTTCTTGGAGCATGCGCTTTTCGTTGCGCACGATGATGTCGGGAGCATTGAGCTCCATCAAGCGCTTGGTACGGTTGTTGCGGTTGATGACGCGGCGATACAAGTCGTTCAGGTCCGACGTCGCAAAGCGACCGCCGTCGAGTTGCACCATCGGGCGCAAGTCGGGTGGGATGACAGGTAACATAGTCATAATCATCCACTCGGGCTTGTTGCCGCTCTTGCGGAAGGCTTCGACGACGCGCAAGCGCTTTGTCAGTCTCTTGCGATTGAAGCTGTTGTGGGCGGCATTTATGTTGTTTTGGAGCGTTTCGGCGAGATCATCGAGATTGACTGTACGTACCAAGAGATCGCGAATGGGACCTGCGCCCATCTCGGCCTTGAAGACACCGGGAGCGGTTTCCTTCAGGTCGCGATAGTCGGTTTCGCTGAGGATGCGTTTTGGCTTGATGGAATCGACAAAATCGATTTTCTGCTGCATTTCTTTCAGCAGGCCATCGATGTCGCGGTCTTGCTTTTCGCTGATGAGGTTCTGATGCTCACGGGCACTCTGTTCGCGTTGCGCGCGCGAGGCGTCGCGGATGAGGTCAGCGTCAGCTCGCAGTTTTTCCGCGTCTTCCAATTGCTTTCTGAGGGCGGCCGTCTGTCGTTCGTACAACTCGTCCAATTGGTCGAGGGTGTCTTCGGTAATCTTGCGGCCTTCTTCGATGAGCACCTGGGAGCGGAACGCAATTTCTTCTTCGACGAGCTCGTCCTCGCGATTGCTCAAATCTTCTTTGAGGGTCTCGTATTCGAGCTTGAGCGCGCGATACTGTGCATCGATGTCGGCCTGCTTACGGGCAGGTTCAATCGATACTGTTGGAGTTTTCTCTTCGGGGTCGCGCTTCTGCAAATTGGCAGAGAGCGTCGTGGCAATCTGACCTTTTTTGCTGTCTGCATCGACTTTGAGGGCTTTGATGCGGTCGGTATAGCGTGCTTCGATTTCGGCACGCATATCGCCACGGGCTTCTTCGTCGATGTTTGTGACGATGTAGGCTGCGAAGTAGAGCACGCGCTCGAGGTTGCGGGGCGTGATGTCCAGCAACAGGCTCAAGCGGCTCGGTGAGCCTTTGACAAACCAGATATGGCTGACCGGTGTGGCCAGTTTGATGTGGGCCATGCGTTCACGGCGAACCTTCGACCGGGTGACTTCGACGCCACACTTGTCGCAGACAACGCCCTTGAAGCGCACGCGCTTGTATTTGCCGCAGTAGCACTCC
Organism: Thermoflexus hugenholtzii JAD2; assembly: GCA_945881915.1. Classification (GTDB taxonomy): domain Bacteria; phylum Chloroflexota; class Chloroflexia; order Chloroflexales; family Roseiflexaceae; genus UBA965. The sequence goes on from CAMCVW010000010.1 coordinate 54,428, forward strand.
CAGTCACGGGTCGGGCCGAAGATCTTTTCGCAGAACAGACCGTCGCGCTCCGGTTTGAGGGTGCGGTAGTTGATGGTCTCGGGCTTGGTGACCTCTCCGTACGACCATCCCTTAATCGCTTCCGGCGACGCCAGACTGAGACGAATAGAGCTGAAATCGTTGATTTCGACCATGGTATACACCTATCTCACGCATTACGTGATATAGCCTACCATACTCTCTGGGCACAAAATCACCCTACTTCTTGGGCGCACTCGCCGCCGCTGCGGCCACAATCTGGGCCAAATAGGTCTGCCAGGCAGCCCGGTTGGCGTAGGCGATTTTGCGGACCTGCACCAGGTCGCCCGTTTCGGCGGCGTCGACCGAGGCGGCCAGGGTCTCTTGGAAGGTGCGGGCCATCTCGGCCACCGCCGAGCGCAGCTCGGTGTTCATCGCACGCTGGCGTTCGAGTTCTTGTTTGTAATAGTCTTGTAGGCGTACGGCTTGGGCGAGTGCATCATCGTGGCTCATGGTGGGGCCTTTGCTAGATATTGAATCGGCTCGCCGCGTAGCGATAGACCAGCGGCAGGAGCACATCGGTATAGGCTGGATAAAAACTCACTTCGTGGCCGCCGAAGCCCTTCTTGAAGCGGATCAACCCCGCCATTTCGGCAGGCGCCTCAAGCGGACCATCGGCCACATCCGTCCGCTGCGGAATCCCCCACAGGTCATACGTCGCACACCCCTGTTCCTTGGCCCACTGGATGGCGTGCCACTGAATCAGATGGTTCGCCGCGCATTGGAACGCCTCGGCGTTGGATCCACCGTACAAATAACAGGCCGTCTGCGCCGAAGCAACCATCATCGCTGCGGCCACCGGTGCGCCTTGATACGCTGCAATCAGCAGCAGTACCCGTTGTTTTTGACGGAAGCGTTCCCACACCTCAGCATAGTACGCTTTGCTATGGACGGCAAAACCCGCCCGCGCACCGGTCTCGGCCATCAACGCCACAAACACATCCAGGTCTGCATCGGTGGTGCCCACGCGAATGGTCACACCCAGCTTCTGCGCCTTTTTGATGTCGGCCCGATGCCCTTTGGTCATCGCTGCCAGCAACGCATCGGTGTGGGGTTCCAGATCCACGTGCACACTGTGCTGCGGTTGCGTACTTGCGCTCGTCTGCATTCCTGCTCCGCCCAACACCCGCGTGACGATGCGCTCGCGGTTGGATCCGACGACCATGTTCGGTTCCATCCGAATGAACACCGCCCGTTGTTGTTTGGCCTGTGCGCGCAGCGCCGCCAGCAACGCCTGATTGAGCAACTGGTCGTCGCCGAAGACGGGACCGCGTGGAATGTACCAGGCAGATAACCCGTAGCGCTGCTTGATCAGGATCTGGGCGCCTGCCAACAATTCGTCGTTGTCGCAAATGCCGATACGTAGGCACCCCCAGCCGGTGGTCTGTTTGACCGTCGCCCAACGACTCTGCTGGAGCAGGTGCCCCTCGGGGTGCTGGTCGACGAATGCGTCCCAACGGCTTGTATCAGGCTGAATGACGGAGATAGCAGGATAACTCATGGCAGCCTCCCACTACGGGCGCGTATACCAACGCTCGGCAGGCGCACCGGCACCGATGTCGCGGTGGTAGCTGGTCAACTGTTGGCCGACGGTCTCGGGATCACCAAACAACGCCGCCATTTGACTGTCATAGCACTGCACGGCAGCGATTTTGGCGGCCAATGCTGGTCCGATGTCGGTCGTGTGCAAAATCGGGTGAATCAACGCGCGCCGTGTCGCCAAAAACTCCGGCGTCAGCGCATAGGGCACTTCTTCGTAGAGCGATAACACGCCCTTCGGCAGCACGGCTTCGGCGGCGGCCAGCACATTCAGATGGTCGACGTGCATGCCCACGCCGGCCGGCACCAACCAGCGCGGCGCCTGCACGCGGGCAGTGATGTCACGCAGCACAGGGGTCAGTTCGCGCGCCAGGGTATCGGCTGCATGCGGGGTGGCAAACAGTGTCTCGCGGCTGTAGTAGTCGTTTGGCATGCGATAGATGGCATCGTCGAAGTTGAGCCAGATCGAATCAACCCCTAACACGCCCATCGCCTTGCGGTCCTCGCCGTGGCGCACGGTCACGGCTTCGGCGTGGTCCAAACCCCATTCGGCGTGGAATTCGACCGCCAGCGCGCTGTAATTCTGCGTCTCGGGTGGGACCGCGGTACAGACGGTCACCACCAGGGTACGCAAACCTGCTTGGCGCGCCATGATGAGTTCGCCGCCGCACGACAAGGCTGCATCGTCCAGATGGGGCGACAGGCAGACCAGGTCGTAGGCGTGGGTCAGGTCAGATACGTGACGGTAGTGCATTGATCTACTCCTCGTCGTCGTCATCGTCTGTTTCGAAGGCAGCCCGATCACGGTCGCTGGGGCCGGGCTTCCACCCACCGAACACGTCGCCAGCGCCTTCGTGGTCTTCGAGGGCGGCCATGGCAGCGTCGCGTTTGGCGGCGTCACGACCAGCTGCGTGTTGTTTGAGGACTTTGATGGAACGGTCGTCGCCGATGCTTCCGAGTGCATCGATGGCCGCAACCGCTATTTCGATGTCATCGTCTTGGCTGGCCACGATCAATAACGGCACGAGTTTGTCTGCTTGATCGCCAAAATCACCGCAGGCCCGGGCAGCTTCGTAGCGGAGTGCTGGGGTGCCGCGTTCGAGCCCTTCACGCACCATCGGCAGCCAACCCGTATCGCCGCTGCGCCCCATGGCCACCATGGCGCTCTCGCGCAGCGCACCTTTGTCGCTCTGCCATGCCATGCGGATGGCGCTGCTGATGGCGTCGTCGCTGACCCAGCCGAGGGCCTCGAGGATGCGGCGGTAGAGGTCGACGTTGTTGACCTCGGCGATTAACGCGGTCATCAATGCGGTGGTGAGCTGTGCAGCCGTCGCGGGTGTTAGCTCGTCCATGGCAGCCAGCTCGGTGAAGCGGGCCAATCCCAGGGCTGCGGCAACGCGCACGGTCGGTTCGGGATCGTGATTGAGCAGTTGGAGGAGCGGTTCGATGACGCGCGGATGCTCTTCTTCGGACAAGCCTTCGATAGCACGGCGGCGCACTTCGGCGTCGCCATCTGCCAACAGCCAGCGCATCACGGGGCGGAAATCGAGATCCAAGTTGTCTTCGCTTATTTCGTTCAACAGTTGGACGATACGGGTCCGACCGTCGCGGGGGATGAGCAACCAATCCGTCCAAAAGACGACGTGATCACGTTCGCGCATATCGGTCAAAATTCGCAGCCGAGCCCGGGTGATGGTGCTCGGTTGGCGGAACATCTGGAGTGTTCCGCTCAGCGTATTGGTGTCATTGGTCATTACTGGCTCCTGATAGAAAAGAGGGGATGAGCCGCAGCTCAGCCCCTCGTCCATGCCGTCCGCGTCCGCGTGCAGCTTATTCGTCGTCGTCGTCGTCGCCGTGTCGGTCGAATCCGCCACCGCTGCGCTCGTTGACCACCTCGTCAGCGCGGCAGTCCCACAAGCCGGAGGCGTTGTTGGCCACACGGCAGTTTTCTGCCTCGTGCAGGGCATGCATGAGGTAGCTGCGGGTGATGCTCCGGTAGATTGACATCACGTTGAACAGCTGTTCAAAGCTCATGCGATAGACGGGCTCCTGTTTGGTGCCCACTTCTTCGCCGAAGCCCATAAAGATATGATCGATGAGCGTGTTGATATTCTTGCGCTCGGCGATTTCGAAGAACTTGATGCGACGAATGCGGCCGACAGCCAACTGTGTGGGCAACATTTCTTCGTCGACTTCGCAGTTGATGTGCAACTCGCCGAACGCGAATTTGCTCTTCTTTTTGCTGTCGTCGATGAAGAGTAATTGCTCGGTCCGCTCATCGGCCTCGGCGTATGTCACCGATACCACATTGGGCTTGCTGGTGCGCTTGAAGGTCAGAATTGCACCGGGGACCAGCACATCGCGGAAGAACTCTTCGAAGCCCTGCAACCAGCCACCGCGATTGCCCACGGGGAAGCGCATGTTGATGCTGACGCTGAACGACTCCAACTGGGGTACTTCGAACTGGACCACTGCCGCACCCTGGCGATTGATGACCGCGCTAGGCAAAATCGCTGCGAGTGCATCGGTCAGTGGCAGAATGCCGTATTCCCATTCGAAGAACGTCAACGTATGCGTGACACTGCCCTTGGCCTGGATGGCCTCGACCGAGGTAACATTGGTGCTGTCGTCGAAGCCCTCTTCGAGGTGGTTGACGAAGCCTGCCATGTCTGCCGACTTGAAGCGCTTGTTTGCCCCGACTTTGTCGAGTAACTTGCGGGTCGCCCACAGGTTGGCACCGGCCACACCGACGAACTCGAGGTCCTTCAGCATGCGGAAGTTGAGGGCGAAGCGCTGCTTCTCGAAGTCGGCTGCACGGCGATTGACGCGCAACACGTTGACGAGGATGTCGGTGTCTTCGACCGGCACGCCCATTTCGTTTTCGATGTATTCGGTGATTTGGCGCAGATCGTTCTTCGAGAAGGAACGGACGTCACTCTCGAGTGCGGTCTGATTGCCAAAGATAGCAATGCGCTTGGTCGAATCTTTTTCGATGACGCCACGCAGTGCAGACACGATGGCGTCACCATGTTGTGCCATGATGACGGCAGTCGGCTGGGCCAGATCGATGCTAATGCCCTGCGGCAGATTGATGCGTTGTGCATCCGAACTGCGTACGCTGGGTGACTTGATTCCGGCCGGCATAACGGCGGCTGCTTGCTCGCTGTCGCCGATGTATTCGATGTCGTCGCTGCCTTCGTCACTGCCTTCGCTGGGCTCACTGCTGCCGTTCAACCAATAATCCGATACATAGACCGGGTCGATCTTGGGCATGATGGGCCGCGTGGTGGTGATGACGACACTCATATCGTCGATGGGCAATGGGTTTTCGGGCTCGTACAAGCGTGCAGCCAGGCTGTGGCTGGTATCGACGTGGAACGGCTGGAATGCACCGTTGATGCCGGTGGTAATCAGTGTTTCGTCGCGCTCGACCGTGCCTTCGCTTTCGATGTCATCGACCTCGACTTTGATTGCTTCGAGGGCGAAAATCGCTTTGTTGGCATGCAACGCAGCGCTGACTTGTTTTTCGGCAGCGTCAAGGCTGACATTCAGGCGCTTGGCAAAATATGTGACGAGATTGCTGAGGTGCTGCCGTAATGGCGCATCGCTCGAGAAAAAACGCCCCTGTTGGCGCAACAGTTCGTGAATCTGTTCGGCCAAAGCACGCTCACCGGGGCTACCGGCGAATGTTGGCAGGTTGGTCATTCTTGCTCCTCCGTTTGGGCTTTCGTGCGTAGAATCTCTATATAACGCTCAGCAAGCCACGCGATGTCTTGCGGTTCGCCAGCTTCACGGAGGGCTTCGAGTAATTCTTCGATGCCGGTGCTGCCAAAGGATATCTGCTTGCCATCCATGTGTATCCACTCCCCGTCACTGCGTAGTATAGTAATTGAGCATTTGATTATAGCATGCAGTGCCGAAAAGATGCAATATCGTGCATCCTGCGCTACTCCATCCCGAAATTCTTGCCAAAACGGCAATTCGACGTCCGCTGAGGAGTGTCGCAGTGCGACCAGTAGTCACCGCAAACCAGACCATCGGCGCCACGGCAGCCGAACTCCATACACACACCAGTGCTCGCGTCACCCGGGCTGGTCGCACCGTCGGCTTCGTCACCGCAACAGATTGCCATGCTGCCCTTCGGTATGGTCAGAGTGCTGCTGCGGTAGGCCTGATAGCTCGGGCTGACCCCGAGGCAGCGCGTCCTGGCGCGGCACCGCATGCGTTGCAGTGGGCCGACCTGGGTGCGCAGTGCGATCCAGTGCTGGTGCAGTTCTTGCAACAGTTGACCGATATCTGCGCCCAACACGCGGGCCGCATCTTCCTCGTCGGCGGGGTAGTACGGGCGCTGGCCCGGCCCGAAGTATTGACCGACCTCGATGTGGCCATCATCGGGGATTTCGACGTGCTCATCACGGCCATTGCTACTGCCACGGGCGGCGCCGTCGTCCAGCGCAGTGCATTCCAAACCGCGACGATGACATTCCCCGCCGCGTTACAAGCGGTCTTGGGGATGGTCCAGTACGATCTCGTCGCGGCGCGCAGTGAAGCGTATGCCGCCGTCGGTGCATTGCCCAGCGTCGAACCAGTCGACGACATCCTCGTCGATCTGCGGCGTCGTGATGTGACCGTCAGCGCCATGGCAGTCGAGCTGCTCCCCAGCGGGCCGTTGCCGGTTTTTGATCCCTATGGGGGCTGGGCCGACCTGCAGGCAGGCCGCGCGCGGCTGGTGCATCCGCTGAGCTTCTTCGAAGATCCGACACGCCTGATTCGCCTAGCCCGCATCGTCGCGCGCCTCCATCTGCGGGTCGACGCGCGTCTGCGGGCGCTCATCGATTGGGCGTTGACGAGTGCTGTGTGCTCCCAGGTATCGCGCTTCCGTTGGCTCCAAGAACTCCAGCGCACCCTCGACGAAGGCAATCCCATGCCCGCGCTGCAAAAGGTACAGCAGTGGGGCGTTTTGGCCGCCATTCTGCCGGGTATGCGGGTCTCGGCTGCGGATGCCGCGTTGCTGATGGATATGCCCGCGACCGATCGTCTGGTGGTGTTGTTGTGGCGCTTGCCGCCAGCTGCACTGGGTGCAGTCATGCGGGAGTGGACCGAACTGCCCGTCTGGTACCGTGACCTGGTGGTAATTCGTGACAGCCGGCGCCACTGGCGGGCATGGCTCCGGCGGCGACCCAGTCGTTCCATCCGGGCGTTGGCTGGCTGTGCGCCCGCTGCATTGGGCACGGTGGCATTGATCGAACCCCTGCTGGCGCAGCTCTTGGCGCAGCACGCAATTGCCCAGCAGCAGTACCCCATGCGCATCAAGGGTGGTGATTTGGTGGCTGCGGGTGTGCCGGCCGGACCACGGATCCGGCGGGGGTTGGAGGCCTTGCAGATACATTTATGGGATGCCGCGTGGGCCGGTGTGACTCCCTGTGAAACCGTCGCACAACAGCTCCGCTATGCCATCCAAAAAAGCACGACGACGCGGTCGTAATGCTTTTGTCATGAGAAAAGGGTTTTGCGCGGTCATTTGGTGAACCGTCGCAACTCGGTTTGACCCTCGCCAGTCGGTGTGGTAGTATGAACAGCATATTGTTTATCAGGCGGCGTGTGTCCGCATTCTCGCGCCGTCTTATGCTGCGCGGAAGTGAATAGGAGCCAATTGTGGCGACGAAGATGAAAGTATTGTTGACCAAGAACGTCGAGAATCTTGGCACAGTCGGTGAGATCAAAGAAGTTTCTGGCGGCTACGGTCGCAACTATCTGTTGCCCCAGGGTTTTGCCATTATCGCTACCCGTGGCGCCATCAAGCAGGCCGAAGAGCGCTTCGCCGCTCAGGCCAAGCGTGAAGCAGTGTTGCGCACCGAAGCCCAAATCATCGCCGATCGTATCGCCGGTGTGACCTTGACCTTCTCGGAGCGCGTCGGTGAAAACGATCGCTTGTTCGGTTCGGTCACTGCCAGTGACATCGCCGAGAAGCTCAATGCAGCCCTCGGGATCGAAATCGATCGTCGCCGTTTGGACCTCGAAGAGCCCATCAAGAGCCTCGGCTCGTCCACCGTTCATTACCGCGTCATGGCTGGCGTCATTGCTAACGTGAACGTCGTCGTGACGGCCGCCAACGAAGCCTGATCGCTCCCGCTTCGCTCCTTTGACCCATACGACTGTGATGTTCGGTATTCTCTTACCACATCACAGTCGTTTATTTATCGAAAATCATCATGACACAGCCATCGCTCCCCAACAACATCGAAGCCGAGCGTGCCACGCTCGGGTCCATCCTCCTCAACCGTGATGCCCTCGCGGCTATCACCGCGTGGATCAAACCCGAGTACTTCTACCTCGAGCGCCACGGCCAAATCTATGAGGCGATGGTCGCCTGCTATAACAACCGTATCCCGCCCGATACCCGTACCGTCGCCGAAGAATTGCGCCGCCGCGGTCACCTCGATCAGGTCGGGGGCTTGGTGTATCTGAGCGAAATGGTCGACACCGTCCCCACTTCGTATCACATCGAATACTATGCCCGCGCCGTCGAACGTACCGCCCTGCTGCGTCGCCTCATCGAGACGGGCGCGCACATCGCCGCCCTCGGCTATAACGAACAAGCCGAAATAGACGAGACCATCGACAAAGCCGAAGCACTCTTGTTCGACATCGCCCAAAAACGCACGTCGCAGGACTTCGTCCACATCTCGAAGGTCGTCGATAACTACTACGAGCAACTCAACTATCTGCAAGAACACCGGGGCGAAATCCTGGGCGTGCAGACCGGCTACCGCGACTTCGACCAGATCACCGGCGGGCTGCAACGCTCTGACCTGATTGTTCTGGCAGCACGGCCCGGTACCGGCAAAACGTCGTTTGCGATGAGTGTGGCCTACAACGTGGCCATGTACTTCCAGCACACCGTCGCGGTGTTCAGCCTCGAAATGGGTCGCGAACAGCTCGTCCAACGCTTGATCGCCATGGAGACCCAGATCGACACCCATCGCCTGCGGCTCGGCCAGGTCCCCGACAATCAGCTCAAAACCGTCTTCGAAGCCATGGGTCGCTTGGCCCAAGCCCCCATTTACATCGAAGACACCCCGGGTATTAGCATCATGGAGCTCCGCAGCAAAGCGCGTCGTTTGCAGGCCCAACACGGCTGCGACCTGATTATCATCGACTACTTGCAATTGATGTCGGGCAGAGGCAAAGAAAACCGCGTCCAAGAAGTCGGCGAAATCTCGCGCGGGCTCAAAGCACTCGCCCGTGAGCTCAATGTACCCGTCATCGCCTTGTCGCAATTGTCGCGCGCGGTCGAGGGCCGGCAGAGCCACATCCCCATGCTGAGCGACCTGCGTGAATCGGGCTCGATCGAACAAGACGCCGACATCGTCATGTTCATCTACCGCGATGAGCTCTACAACAAAGAATCCGACAAAAAGGGCATCGCCGAAATCCACATCGCCAAGCATCGGAACGGACCCGTCGGGGTCGTCAACATGCGCTTTGACCCGTCGACCACGCGCTTCTCGGACTTGACGTATCGGACGCCAGAAGGGTACTAGCCATGACGCCTTCTGCACACAATCGCACGGGCGTGGTGCCGCTCCCGGCTGACTTCATTGCCGTCCATCTACCGCGGATTACCAGCATCGTCGAACTCAAGGTGTCGCTCCACCTGTATGGCCTCATCACGGCTCAGACGACGCGGCCGCGACGAGTCAGTTGGGATACGTTGCTCTTCGACACCGTGCTCCAACAGAGTCTGTTGGTCGTGGCACCGAGTTCAGCCTATAGCGATGTATTGTCCGAAGGCTTGGCTGCTGCGGTGCAACGGGGCAGTTTTCTGCATACCGTCCGTCTCGACCAGCATGGCCGAGCCGTCAACTGGTATGTGGTCGATACCGTCGAAAACCGCCGCTGGGCCGATGTGCAGACCGACAGCGTCACCGCGCCGGTCGGTGAACCAGCCCCAGATGTGTTGCGCCTCTACGAGCAGCACATCGGCGTGGTGACCCCCATGCTGTTAGCAGAACTGCGCGCGGCGGCCCGTTTGTACCCGAGCCATTGGTTTGCCGAAGCGATGCGTGAAGCAGTGGTCGCCAACGTGCGCTCGTGGCGCTATGTACACAAAATTCTGCAAAAGTGGGCCAAAGACGGTCGCGATAGTCATCTGCGCGAGCCGGCATTGTCGGCGGATCACTACACCGAGGGTGCATATGGCGATTTATTCCGCCGAGGGAGTGATACCAGTGACCTCTAACGTCTGTCCAGAATGTGGCGGAATCGGCTATTACAAAGAATCGGTGCCCTATGGCCACCCACGCTTTGGCATGCTCATCCCGTGTCGCTGCAAAGTCGCCGAACGCGAACAACGCACCGCCGCCGAACTCCTCGAGATGAGCAATCTGGCCGCATTCGCCGACAAGACCTTCGATACCTTCGATGCCGAGATGCGTGGCGTCAAACGAGCCTTCATCAAAGCCCGCGATTTTGCGCGCAAACCCAACGGCTGGCTGGTGCTGTTCGGCAACTACGGCACCGGCAAAACGCACCTGGCCAGCGCCATCGCGAACGAACTCCTGGTGCACAATTATCGCGTCTTGTTCGCGGTCGTTCCCGACCTGCTCGATCACCTGCGCTCGACCTTTGGTCCGAGCAGCGAGGTGCAATATGACCAACGCTTCGAGCTCATCCGTGACGCAGCGGTGCTGATTTTGGACGATCTTGGGACCGAAAACACGACCCCCTGGGCGCGCGAGAAGCTCTTTCAAATTATCAATCACCGCTATAATGGGCGACTCCCTACCGTCATCACCAGCAATCGGCGCCCCGAAGAAATAGAACCGCGCGTGTTTTCACGCATGTCGGATCGGGCCATCTGCGAAGAATTCATCATCATGGATGGGGATGACTACCGCCGTCTGCCTGCAGGCAAACGACGCAAGCTCCCCTGAGCAGCAGTTCCGCCTTTTCACCATACGCGTGATTCTCCCCGCATCCTCCATCTCGTCAGGAATGTGACTATTGCCTTCCCTGTTTTTGCATACTACAATACGTAATAGATTTGCTCGAATCGACGAGCACGCAGGATTGGTATGAACGATATTTTTTGGCGGTTGGTCACCGAACTCAATCCGTTTGCAGGCACCGGGGTGGGTACCAGTTGGTACTTCATCTGGATTGACATTGCGATTGTGACGATCGTCATGTATGTGTTGTGGGGTGCGATTCGCGGTACGCGTGCCATTCAGCTCATCCAAGGCATCATTGTGGTGCTGATTGTGTTGCTGATTGTGGGTGCGGTGACGCCGTTTGCCACGATGCAATGGTTGGTCACGACGATGCTGCAGCCGGCGTTGGTGGTGGCAATTCCCGTCGTCTTCCAACCCGAATTGCGTCGTTTGCTCGAGTCGTTGGGGCAAAACGATCGCATCCATGATCTGTGGACGCAACTGCGCGAATGGCGCACCGCCAAAACCTCCGTTGATGGCCGCCCCGATATGATCAAGGCCATTGCCCAGGCAGCACACAAAATGTCTGAAAGCGAGACGGGTGCGTTGATTGTCTTTGAACGCAACGTCGGGCTGCAAGAATATTTGGGTGACACCGTCTGCATTTTGGATGCCAAGGTGAGTAGTGACCTCATCCAGCAGATTTTCTATCCCAGTTCGCCACTCCACGACATGGCGGTGATTATCCGCGGTGAACGGATCTTGGCGGCGCGGGTAGAGTTACCGTTGAGCCAAGACATCGGTGGTGTCAAGCGCTTTGGGACACGCCATCGCGCTGCCCGCGGAATCACCGAGCACTCCGATGCAGTGGCACTGGTGGTCTCGGAAGAGACGGGCACAATATCACTCTTTTATAATCGTGAGATGACCAGTAATTTGTCCGAAGAGAGTGTCGTGATGCTCTTGATGACCCTGTTGCACGTCGATACACAAAAACCGGTGGTGAGCGCATGAGCAAGCTCCGTGCAATTGTCTGGCAGCGCATGCTCATCGCATTTTTGGTTGCCTTTGGGCTGTGGATATTCGTGGACATCACCAATAATCCCAGCACCAAGACCACCATCAAACTCCAACTCCAAAAGGTCGGATTGCCAGAGGGGTACATCCTCATCGACGAATCAGGCCAAGAAAACACGACGTTGCCGATGGTCGAAGTGGTGGTCTATGCCTCGCAGGCGACCATCAACGCGTTGCGTCCCGACGAAAACATCAAAGCAATCATCGATGTCTCGAAGGTGGGGATCGGCGAACAAATGGTCAGCATCAACGTGCTTCCCGACGACGGATTGGGTTACATAAAAACCGAAGCCAAACCAGCGCAAATGGCAATTCGCATCGACACGCTCAAGCAGGTCGATATCGCCGTTGATCGAGTGTTGGGCAACGATAGTTACGACGTCGCATTGTACAAACCGACGATTGCCATATCTGAACCGGCCTCTGGTCTAGTCACGGTCAGTGGTCCGGCAGGGTTGCTGAGCAGTATCGGTGCAGCACAGTATTCCATCGATATCGCGTCACGCACCGCCGACTACACCATCGACGCGGATGTCGTGCTCAAAGATACATTGGGCAAAACCATTAAAGGGTTGACCCTGACACCGCCACAGATTACCGCCCGGGTCGTCATGAACCCATCCTCGGTACGCAAGCAGATTGTCATCGTGCCGACGTTACGTGGTTCGGTTGCACCCGGCTACCGTATCAGTGGAATCAGCGTTGCGCCTATTTTTGTGACGGTCAATGGTGAAGCAGGTGCGTTGGACAGCGTGGCTTCGATAGCAACCGATGTCATCGATGTGGGTGAAGCGACCACGACAATCACCAAGACCGTCCTGCTGGCCAATACCCTCGGCACCAAAATAACCTTGGCCGAAGGCGTGACGCGCGCAGTAGATGTGGTCATCGAGATTATCAAATCAGCCGAGCCGTTGCGGGTAAAGTTGCCGTATGCGGTCACGATTCTGGATGCACCCGAGGGAATGGTATTCCGTGCGGTGCCCGCAGTAGTCTATTTGGATCTGAGTCTCGGTGCAACTGCGCAGCGTAATGGGGTGAGTGGCATCGTCCCCGAAGTGCGGGTGGGCACTTGGGATCCGGCCAATCCAATGCGACAGATTCAACTGAATCTGCCGAGCGATGTGCGACTGCTCAATGACATGCCGTTCATTCGCCTCGAACGTGTCGGGGATTCGCAACCAGCACCGACAGATGTCCCGGTGAGCGATGTCACTGTGAGCCCACAGCCAACAGAGCCTGCCGGTACACCGTCAGTGACCGGCACGCCCACCATTGATGGGGCGACACCGGTTGTCACGGTGCCAGCAACTGCAACACAGCTCGCGACTGCGTCTGGAACACCAACAAGCACCCCGGTAGGCACGCCCACTCCATGAGAGTCTGATGACATCTATGGAATGGACTGATAATCTGTTACTATAGCCATAGTACGCATGAACAAGTGAGTGAAGCCATGTCGTTAACCCGTGCAGAAGTCGTCCGTGTCGCAGATTTAGCGCGCCTCCGTCTGAGCGATGGAGAAATAGATGCAATGCAGAGTCAGCTTTCGCGGATTTTGGAGCATGTCAGTGCCCTCCAGGCCGTCGATGTGACTGGTGTTGAACCAACCGCACAGGTGACCGATTTGGTCAATGCACTGCGTACCGATGCCAATTGGCCGTCGCTCGAACGCACAGCCGCCATCCGTAATAGCGCAGATACTGACTTGGGAATGTTCCGTGTCAAAGCGGTTTTCGAAGAGCATTAGCTCAGAGATTTTTTTCGTGGCTGCGATGGTTGCCCATTCAGAGTCCTGATGCAATGGTGCACGGCAGAAGACGGTCGGCTTTCGTAGACGCGTTCGCTCGTGCGTGTGTGCGCTGAACAAGCGCAATTTAGAGGAGCAATGTGTGCGATTCTCCAACCCACTCAATTCACTACTTGGTGCATTTGGCCGTGACCTCGGCATTGACCTTGGCACCGCCAATACACTAGTTCATGTGCGCGGCCGCGGCATCGTTATATCGGAGCCGTCCGTCGTCGCTATCGACAGCAAGACCAAGGAAGTCATCGCCGTAGGCGCTGAAGCAAAAGCCATGGTCGGCAAAACACCAGCCAACATCATCGCCGTCCGTCCGTTGAAGGACGGTGTCATCGCCGACTTCGACGTCGTCGAAAAGATGATTAAGCACTTCATCGAAAAAGCCCACGACCGCTCGTTCGGGTTGATTGCACCACGCCCCCGCGTCGTCATTGGGGTGCCTTCGGGCGTCACCCAGGTCGAAATGCGGGCTGCCCGTGACGCCGCCCTCAATGCCAACGCCCGTGACGCCTACGTCGTCGAAGAACCTATGGCAGCAGCCATTGGCGCCGGTCTACCAGTCGACGAGCCAATCGGTTCGATGATTATCGACATCGGCGGTGGTACGACCGAGGTGGCCATCATTTCGCTCGGCGGCATCGTCGTCAATCACTCCATCCGTACCGCCGGTGACGAAATCGACGAAGCCATCATCGAATTTGCCCGCCGTGAATACAACCTGCACATCGGCGAACGTATGGCCGAACGCGCCAAGGTCGCCGCAGGCAGCGCCTACCCCCTCGAAGAAGAACTCAAAGTCGTGTTGCGTGGTCGTGACGCATTGACCGGTCTCCCGAAATCCGTCGAAGTGTCGAGCGTTGAACTCCGCGAAGGCATCATGAGCCCCATCAACACAATTCTGGCCGATATCCGCGCTGCCATCGAAGAGACCCCACCCGAACTCGTCGCCGACATCATGGAACACGGCATCGTGTTGGCTGGTGGCGGGGCGCTGTTGCGCGGGATGGACCGCCGTATCGCGGCCGAAACACGGATGCCCGTCTACGTTGCCGAAAATCCCCTATCGTGCGTCGCTCGCGGTGCCGGCAAAATGGTTGAAAACATCCACAACCCGATCTATCGCGATATTTTGACGGCGACGCAACGAACGCGCCGGATTAAATACTAGGCTGATAGCAACACACAAGGGCGAGGCTGCACCATATGCGAGATCGGTCTTCTGTGCGGGCGAGAAGCGGCGGGAGGGGTAACACCCTTGTCGTCGCTGTGCTCATTTTCCTCGCAGTGTTATTTTTTCTCCTCGACTTCCAAGGCGTTCTCACCCCCGTCCGGAGCATGATATCGAGCTATATCGCTCCCTCGTTGGGGAGCATACAGAGCTCGGTGTTGCGCATCGGTGACATTCTGAGTGGATCGACTGATGTGCAGCGCGTCAGCAATGAGCGCGATGCGCTCGCGAAAGAAAACAGCGATCTCAAAGGCCAAATCATCCGCATCCCGCAACTTGAACTCGAAAACATGCGTTTGCGTGAACAATTACGCATCGAAAAAGACAACCCATGGCGCCTTGTCGGGACCGACTTCAGCGTGCAGACGCTGGCCGAAGGTCGCCGCACTGCAATTATTGGCGTCGGTACCGAGCAGGGCATCAGCGTGGGGATGGCTGTCATTTCGCGCTATCAGAGCAGCCCGCCGGCATTGGTCGGCGTCATCGATCAGGTCGGTCCCAATAGCGCCAATGTGCTCCTCGTGACCGATTACAGTAGCCTCGTCAGCGTGCAGATCTACCACGGCGATACCGTCATTCGGGGGGTCGCAAGCGGGCTGATGGAGCGCGAAGCCATGCTGCATATGACCGAAATAGAACGCGAAGGCCAGGTTGTTGCTGGCGATTCTGTCGTTACCGCCGGCTTGACGCGTTTGCTTGGCCCGTCACTGCCCCATTCCGCAATTCCTGCAGATATTCCCGTTGGAATCATCAAAACAGTCGGCCTCGAGGGCCGCAACAAAGTCGCCGAAATCCAACCCTACATCGATCCGGAAGTAGTACGGTACGTATGGATAATACAAAGCGACGAAAAATAGAAGAAGTCATCTGGCTCGAGGTACGCACGCTCCTCATCGTAGCGTTTTGTGTCATCGGTCAGCGACTCATTGTGCCTACCGTTTTTCAAATCGCCATCAACGTCATGTTGCTCTTGGTGGTGATTCAGGTCCTCATCGAGCCAATAGCGATAGTGGCCCGCTGGGCGTTCTATGCCGGTTTGGTCCTCGATATCGTCAGTGGGACGTGGCTTGGATGGCATTCCATCCTGCTGTTGTTCGCGATGCTGGCGGTCTATGCCGTCCTAGCCCGGATCACCAGTGAAAACTGGTTATTGCCCATCGTGGCAGTCGTGTTGGGGGGCTTGACCTACCATGCGTTCCATGTCTTGTTTACCTACGCACTCATCGGCGGCTTCGACTTGGCCAAATACATCGTGGTGGTGTTCATTCCAGAACTCGCGGTGATTCTGATTCCCGCGCTCCCGGTTTTTCTGTTGCTCCGATCGTGGCGTGGTATCCGTCGCGGTGAAGTTCCCATCGACGTCTATTAGGCGAGGTCGCAATGCGCATTTTCGTCCCGAAACTCATCGTCTTCATCGTCTTTAGTGTGCTGATGGGACGCCTGTACCAATTGCAACTCGTGCAGACCGAAGCCGATCGGTACAACTACTCGACCTCGGTCAATACGACCCGCTATGTACCGATTCGGCCGATTCGCGGCGAAATTTTTGCGTCCGACGGTACGACCCTTCTGGCCGAGAGTATGCCCATCTATACCGTGGCCATCCGCGTCAGTGATTTGCCCCCCGAAGATTCGCCCGAACGTGCCAAAGTCTATGCCCAACTCAGTCAAGTGCTCGGAATGACCAACACGCTGACTATTTCTCCGGCTATTGTGCTCGACAACGATAAAGTACTCCGCGAGGCGCTCCAGACGTCGCTCACAGACGTCAATGTACGCAGTTTTGTCCGGACCGATCAGACCCTGCCGATGCGTATCAGCGTCGACGCTGACCATTTGTTCGGCGCGACTCAAATCGTCGAACGGCATGCCCCGATTGCGCGATTCATTCCACGCTGGAATGCACCAATCCGAAATGACGACGCAGCGTTGCTGCGCGACGTCGACAGTGCGCTGGCCGATTTGAGTAGTGCGCTCGAAATAACCGGCACGTTGGTTATCTCGCCGGCGGTCCAAATTTCGACGCGGCCGGAATTACGGGCTGACATGGTGCGTGTCTTTGGTGACGAAATAGCCCCGCAAATCGACAAAATCCAGACGCAGAATTGGCTCACCGGCGAAGTTCCTCCCAGTGCGAGCGTCGACGCGCTCCATCTAAGCGAACAATTCACCCGCACCCTCAAACTCGAAAATCCAATCGAAATCCTGGTGCGCACTAGTGATACGCCGCGCTACCAGACCATCGTGGTCAAGCGCGACATCCCGCGTACGATTGCCATGGTGCTCAAAGAAAACGCCGTGAATCTACCTGGCGTCGTCATCGAACAAGACTACCGGCGGCGTTATCCGCTCAGTGATGACATCCAATCTTTGTCACACGTGCTCGGCTACATCGGTCGCGTCGGTTCGTGCGAATTGGTACGCCAAAATCCGGCGCGTTCCTGGGTTTCGGGTCTGCTCGATTCGATTGGTCATGCGGTCGAGTGTGGTATTTTGCAGAAGAAAATCAATCCCTACGAATTGGGTATCCCGCGCTACTTGAATGACGATCGCATCGGCAAAAGTGGCATTGAATCGAGCTACGAAGAAGAAATGCGCGGCCAAATGGGCATCGAAGCCGTCGTGGTCGACACGATGGGTCGTCCCGTGCGCGCCTCACAGGTCGTCCAACCGACCCGCGATGGCGAAAGCGTCGTGCTCACCATCGACATCGAGTTGCAGCGCAAAGTCGAACTCATTCTGCGCAATTGGATCCGCGAAGCCGAGCTGCGACGTGTCAACATGCCCGAACGATTCACCTACAAACGCAACTATATGCCCCTCCAGAGCGGCGCCGCAGTAGTCATCGAGGTGAATACCGGTCGGGTGCTGGCGATGGCCAGTTGGCCTTCGTACAACAACAATATTTGGGTCGATCCGACACGCGCCGACGAGCTTGCCAACCTGCTTAATCCTCCTCCGGCGCAAAAGGCCGAAAATCAACGCCTCGCACCGCTCACGAACCGTGTCATTTCGGGTCAATACCCACCAGGGTCGACGCTCAAGCAATTCGACGCCATCGTGGCTCTCCAAGAAGGTGTCATCAACGCCAACACCCGCATTCGTGATCCGGGTGCGCTCGTCTTGAAGGACCAATACGTCGAAGATCGCTTCTATCGATTCATCAATTCGACCCCCCGTGACAACGGTTGGCTGGATGTGACCGAAGCACTGATGCGCTCGTCGAATATCTTCTTCATGACGGTGGCGGGAGGGAACAAAGAAGGTGTGGTCAACCTCAATCCCAACGAACAGACGATTCCGCAGGGGCTGCAGATTAATCGTCTGGCCGATGGCCTGAGTAAGTTCGGATTCGGTGCGTTGACGGGCATCAAGCTCTATGGCGAACAACCGGGCCGCGTGCCCACGCCAGGCTGGAAGCAACAAGCACTGCGGGCAGCCTGGACCACCGGTGATACCTACAACGCCGCCATTGGTCAAGGTAACCTCGAAACAACGCCGCTTCAGTTAGCAGTCGCCGGTGCGGCGATTGCCAACTCGGGGACCGTCTATGTTCCACAGATTGTGCGTGCGATTATCGGTCCCGATGGCCGTGTCATCCAAGAAGTTCCACCGCAAGTGGCCCACAAACTCGATTTTGACCAGGAATACTACGATGTGTCCCGGCTGGGCATGCGCAGGTCCGTCGTCGAAGGGGTCAACGTCGCTGCTCGTGAGGAATGTTCGGGAATTCTCATCGCCGGCAAGACCGGTACCGCCGAATTCGGGCCCGAAATCGTCGCCAATAACCCCAACGGTGTCGGTACCGTCTTGGTTCGCCAGTCGCACTCGTGGTTCCTCGGTTTTGCGCCGTACGACAATCCCGAAATCGAAGTCGTCTTCTTGAGCGAAGGCAGCGGCGATATGGACGACGGATCATCGACGATTGCGGTGCCGGCTGTCACGCAAATCATGCAAGCCTATTTTGGTATCAAACCGCCGCAGCCACTGCCCGCCCAGTGCCAACAGGGTATGCCTGCGCTCCCCGCCAATGACGGCGAAGAAATCATCGATACGATTCAACAATCCGATCGGCGCGCTTCCTAGCAGGTCAGTGATTGGATTTGGCAAACAACGCCGCTATTTTGGTCCGCAGAGACGACTCCGCCCACGGAGTCGTTTTTGTGTGGGTAGCGGCAGTCAGATCGAATGCTGCGGGGGGACGGGCTGGGCCGATGACGGGCTTTGGGAGCCGCTGAATACCCTTTTCGTCGGCGACAGGCACAACATCCCACAACACCGCGCGTTGTATCAGCGGCTCCTCCCAGCCATAGTGACTCGCCAGTACCTGCATGTAGCGTGCGGCAGAGTGGCTGAGGGTGTGTGTGCGTTCGACCAGTGCGCGCGCCTGTGCGCCAATCTGCGCAGCGAAGTCCGGGCGCTGTTGAATCAGGAACGCACAGGCGGTCAACAAATCGGCCTCGGTCGCATCGAGTGGGATGTGCATGGCGCAGTCACGGGGAATCTCGAGGAATGAGCCACTCGCGCTAATCGCCGTTGGTTTGCCGGCTGCCAGCAGGCGTAACAGACTCGCAGACGTTTCGCCGGCTGTGGGGTGGCGCAGATTGATACAGATATCAGCTGCAGCGACATACGCCCCGAAGTCTTGGGAAGATACGTAGCCAGTCACATGCACACACGCAGCCGTGCCGGTGCGCCGTACCAACGCATCGAGGGCGAAGTTGGCTGATACGCTGCCGACAATCACGTAGTGTGCGTTGATGTCCGCCCGGCGCAGCGTCCGAACCATGCGGAGCACTTGCTCAACCCTTTTATAGGGATTCACATGACCAAACGACGCAATGAGAAAAGGATCTGGCCCGAAGTCGAATTGGGCACGAATGGGAGGAGCATCGCTCTGGGCCAAAACTGGTACGCCCATCGGCACCAGTGCTGCCGGTGTTTTCGGAGCGATGATTGCGCTCTGGTCGACGACGTATTGACTGTGGCTGATGAGGAGTTGCGCACTCTGCAGGACGGGCTGGCAGAGCGGCAGATCGAACACGGCGTCGTCGAAGATTCCCTGTAACATCCGATCGGCAATCTGCGTCCCGGCAGCGCCGTAATACGCGGCAGCCAATGCCCGGTAAGCGGCGATGTCGCGCCGATGCACCGCATGATACTGCAGCATGAAATGATGCAATACCAAATCGTGGAGCACGATGACCCCAGGGGTGCGCTGCGCTGCGTCGTAGATTTGGAAGTGTGCCGGACTGTTGCCCATGTGGTACAGGATGGCGTCATATGGGCGCTGCCCATGGTCGTGCGCCAATGCAGACAACGACCGGATGTGCAGGTGCGTGCCGATGTGTGGATTGGCGGGAACCACGCCGTCATCGATGTACAGCGTGATATCGATGTATTGACCGAGGTATGGCAGTAATTCTTCGGAATAATCCGAAATACCCGAATGGACGGGATTGATAGGACTGCAATAGGCAATTCGGCGCATCGCGATCCTCCGCAAAATATATCTGAACCGTGCTTGTACGGGTGTGTTCGGGACGCGCGAAAACGCGTGCAAACGCTGGTATTATCCCATACAAACGAACAATTCTTCGTCGGTATGCTACAATTTACGCACGACACAGAATGAGGCCGTATGGAACATGTAATCGGGATTTTGAAGTACGTCTTCGTTGGGACGGTGTTTGTGGGCGGTTCCTACGTCGCCTATGTAATCGGACGCCTCGCCTGGGACAAAGCGCGGACACCAACGCGCAAGGGTGGGGAATGACCATTCGCTTGTTTCATTGCTCAGATCTACACGCTGGTCCACCATTCGATGCAGCAGTCGCCGAACGTGTCTTGGTCGAAGCACATGCATATAAACCGGATGCGTTTGTCGTATCGGGTGATTTTGTCCAGCGAGCCGACATCGCTACACAGTGGGCGACCATTACCGAGTGGCTCCAACGCGCGCCGAAGCCTTTGTTTACGGTTCCGGGCAACCACGACATTCCGTTGTTTCACATTTGGCAGCGTCTCTTCAAGCCCAATGTGTTTTATCATACGCACATCAACGCCGATGTTGCGCCAGTGCTGCACCTCGATGGCGTGAGTCTGATAGGCGCCAATAGCGCGCATGGATGGACGGTCGATGGCGGCACATTGACCAAAGCAGCGCATGCGCTGTTACTTGCAAGTGCCGTTTCGTGCCCACCGGAGAACCGCCGCATTCTGGTCATGCATCATCATCTGCTCACACCACCTGGGCTCGGTCGCCGGAACGGCGTGAGTCAGCCGATGACCATTGCCCGATTGATGGACCAAGCCAAAATCGATGTGGTTTTGTCGGGCCATGTGCATCTGTCATATGTGGGGCACACCCGGGATTTGTTGCCGACTTTGGGTCATGGCGCGATTATCTGCCAGTCAGGCACCACGACATCGCGGCGTGGTAAAGGACGCGAAAAGCACCAGTTCGCGTACAATACGATTGAAATATCCGACACGCTAATATGTATCCGACGCCACGTCTATGATCCGGTTTCTCAGGGATTTATCGAACAAGTCGCTCATCATGAATACTTCAAACCGTGGTAAAGGGATAGTTGCGTGACAGCACCCAGCGAAGACCAAATACTCGTAACGGCGGTATTAGCCGGCGACAGTGACAGCTTCAATCAACTTGTCGAACGATACCAAAATCGTGCGTACGGGTTGTGTTTTCGCATGCTCGGTGACTCTGATGCAGCTGCCGATGTGGCCCAAGATGCATTTATTTCTGCGTACCGACATTTGCCATCGCTCCGCGGCGAGTTCCGCCCGTGGTTGATGCGCATCGTCGCCAATGCGTGTCGCGATGTATTGCGTTCCAACAAGCGTCACCCGAGTGTGTCGTTGGATACCAATCCACGTGACGAAGACGAAGCACCGGCGCTCCAAATTGCCGATTCGAATCCCAATCCCGAGGAGCATTTGATGCGTGCCGAAATGCATCGGACGATCTCGGTCGCCTTGTTGCAAATCCCGCAGGATCAACGCACGGTAGTGATCTTGAGTGATATAGAAGGCATGTCCTACGACGAAATTGCAGTAGTCACGGGTGCCAATATCGGTACGGTCAAGTCGCGTCTCAACCGAGCCCGTGCGCGCCTGCGAGAGATTTTCACCGAAGTGGAACTCTTTCCAACGGTGAGGCGTCTTATTGCTAACCAAGAACCATAGAGACAGATGTGGCAAACATGAGCACTATTTCGCAATCCGATATGACCCTGTTGCAGGCGCTTGCAGACAATGAACTGCCCGCCGCACAAGCAAACGCCCTCCGCAACCGGATGACCAGCGAGCCCGCACTCGCCGATGCATTCAGTGAATTGGCGATGATGCGTACCGTGATGGAATCCATGCCCGCAGTCCGCCCGCCACGTTCAATGCGTCTGGATCGCCAGACCATGCAGCAGGCACGTGGTTGGCGCTGGTGGCTCATCAGTCCTCCTGGTGGGCAATTCATGCCGGCAATGGGTTTGGTTGCCTGTCTGTGTATGGTCCTTTTGTTTGGGACTGGCTATGGTCAAGAGAACAGCGCTGATGTCATCCACTTGAAGGGCTCGGTCGAAGCACCACTGCTGGCAGACGCTGCAGGAACTGCAGAGCAATCCGCACCTGCTTCCCAAGAAGTCACGGTCATTGCTCCCCAGTCTGAGCCGAGCCTCCTTCCCCTGTGGGGTGTGACTGCAGGCGTGGTCGGCACCTTGGGCTCCGCCCGCTGGTGGATGCGCCTGCGCAAGATTCAACGCAGAGTGTCGTAACGGTGCCCAAACGACCCTGGTCCTTTGCATTGATGGCGCTGCTCATGATTGCCGTCAACCTCGGCTTCTATTACCTCCCGTTTGATTACACAGGCCTCAGCGATTATGCAATCGCCGGGGTCTTTGCGTTGACCGCCATTGCAACCGCTACCATCGTCATCCCAGTGCCGTACATTCCGGTGGTGATGCACCTCGCCCAACAGACGAGTCGACCCATCGATCTGATTCTCATCGTCGTGGCCGCTGGCCTCGGTTCGGTCGTCGGCGAGACGAGTGGCTACCTCGTCGGCCGGGCTGGTCGTGGCGCCGTCGCCGATACACGTATGGCACGCTGGGTCAACCATCAAATGGCCCACCCGATACGTTCGTTTGTTACCCTGTTCGCATTGTCGGCACCGCCCAATCCGCTGTTCGATGTTGCAGGGATGGCTGCAGGGGCATTCAATGTGCCATTCTGGCGTTTTGCCAGTGCGGTATTTGCCGGCCGCTGTGTGCGCATGGCGGGGATTGTTCTGGTGGGCTTATCCATCGCTGGCTAGCACATATGTACGGTTATGCGCTGCGTACCATATAATACCCACACATCCCTATCAGGAGTCGGTATGTCAGAGCCACCGCGCATCGTCAATCCCCAAGCAGGCGATGACGAGCAATATGACGAAAAAAGCCTGCGGCCGCGCAAGCTGAGTGAATTCATCGGCCAAGAAAAGGTCGTTGACCAGCTGTCCATCAGCATCAACGCAGCCAAAGCGCGCGGCGAGACGCTCGATCATACGCTCCTGTATGGCCCGCCAGGGTTGGGTAAAACCAGCTTGGCCATGATTCTCGCCAACGAGATGGGCGTGCAAATCAAAATCACCTCAGGCCCCGCCATCGAACGCCAAGGCGATCTGGCAGCTATTTTGACCAATATGCAGACCGGCGATATTTTGTTCATCGACGAAATTCACCGCCTCAATCGTGCCATCGAAGAAGTCCTCTACCCTGCGATGGAAGACTTTGCCCTCGATATCGTCGTCGGCAAAGGACCCGGCGCGCGCAATCTGCGCCTCAATTTGCCCCGCTTCACCATGATTGGCGCGACCACGCGCCTCGCGTTGCTGACGTCGCCGTTGCGCGACCGCTTCGGGGTGGTCCAACGCATGGAGTTCTACTCGATTCCTGCCCTCAACGACATCGTCATCCGCGCCGGCAAAATCCTCGGGGTACAGATGACCCCCGAAGGCGCGCGCGAGATTGCCACCCGTGGTCGGGGTACCCCGCGTATCGTCAATCGCCTCCTGCGCCGCGTGCGCGACTACGCACAGGTTGTGGCTGATGGCACCATCACCCAAGAAGTCGCCAATATCGCGTTGACCACCCTCGAAGTCGATCACCTCGGACTGGACGAAAACGACCGCCGCTTATTGCGCGCCATCATCGACCTCTTTGGCGGCGGGCCGGTCGGCTTGTCAACGCTGGCTGCCTCGTTATCCGAAGAAATAGACGCCGTCGAAGACGTCTACGAACCATTCCTCCTCCAGTTGGGCATGCTCCAACGCACGCCTCGTGGCCGGGTCGTCACCCCACGCGCCTACGAACACCTCGGCCTCGGCATCCCCGCACATCTGCGCGACCCCAAAAATTCCACTGAGCAAAAGCGCCTCTTCTGAGTTTTTCGTCAATAAAAAGAAAACTGCTACACTCTAGGAGTGAATTACGCCAGTCTGTATGCGAGCAACCATGACGGATGATGTCTTTACCAATGCCGAGGTGTCGGAACTCTTCGATACTATTGCCGACTTGATGGAAATTCTGGGTGAAGACCGATTCCGCATCATCGCCTACCGCAAAGCTGGTGCTGCACTGCAGGCGGTCACCGTGCCGCTGGTCGATTTGTACGAACGGCAGCAAATCCAACGTATCGACGGCTTGTCTAAGGGCATGGCCGAAAAAGTCAACGAACTCTTTTCGACCGGCGCCATCGAATACTATTCGCGTCTCAAAGAACGCATGCCCGTTGGCGTGAGAGAACTTCTGCGCGTGCCCCACATCGGTCCGCGTACCGCTGGTCGACTCTACAACGAGCTGGGCATCGCCGGTCTGGCCCAGTTGTCTGCCGCTATAGACTCAGGCCACATCAAAAAAATCAAAGGCATCGGCGAGCGGACGCTCGCTGGTATCCGTGAAGGCATCGCTGCCGTTGCCGACCGCGAAGAGCGCACCCTACTCCTCCACGCCTACGACGTCGCCCAACGCATCACCGCAACCATCCAATCATTGCCCGATGTCATGCACGTGCTCCCGGTGGGGAGTCTGCGGCGCGGACTGACAACCATCGGCGACCTCGACGTATTGATTCAGACCGAACGCCCTGATGCAGTGCTGGCACAGCTCCTCAAACTCGAACATTGGATGCGCGCCGCTGTAAATGGCACACGATTCACCGCAATCCTGCACAATGGGATGGACGTCGATATTCAGTGTGTCGCCCCGCACTCCTGGGGGAGTGCCATGGTCATCACCACCGGCAGCCGTGACCACGTGGCCTGGTTGTCACAGCGCGCTACCGACCGGGACATGCGCCTCGCATATGACGGATTGTGGTCTGGCGCAGAGCGCATCGGCAGTCATGACGAAGCAAGTCTCTATCAGGCGCTCGAACTGCCGTGGGTTGCTCCTGAGCTACGCGACTGGTACAGCCATGATGGTCACTGGGACGATGCCCACAGTAGCACCTTCGAACGGCACCACATGCGCAGTGACCTGCATATGCACACCACTTGGAGTGACGGCAGCGCAGATATTGCTACGATGGCCGAGTCGGCTCGTACCCGCGGCTATAGCCACGCGGCCATCACCGATCACGGCGCGCTCATCGGCATCACGAATGGCCTCGACACCAAACGCCTGCGCGCCCAACAGCTCGAGATAGTCGCGTTGAATGCATCGTATGCGGCTGCCGGCATTGATTTTCGGCTTCTTCATGGGGTAGAAGTCGATATCTTGGTGGACGGTGCACTCGCATTGCCCGACGAAATTCTACACGAGCTCGACATCGTGGTGGCCTCGCCACATGTCAACCTGCGCCAGAATCCCGAAGTCGCCACCAATCGGATTCTGCGCGCCATCCGCCACCCCGCCGTCGACATCATCGGCCACCCACGGGGTCGCATCCTTGGTGGGCGACTCGGCGCACCCATCGACATGTCTGCGGTCATAGCTGCTGCTGCCCAGCAGCAGGTTGCGCTCGAAGTCAATAGCGGTCCCGATCGGCTCGACATCGATGGAGATCTCGTCCGTGACGTCGTCCGTGCCGGCGGAATCGTCAGCGTCAACAGCGACGCCCACGATCCGGCCAATCACGCCTGGATCGAACAGGGGGTTACTACTGCGCGCCGCGGCGGGGTGCCGGCAGAGCAGGTCATCAATACCTGGGAACGAGACAGGCTGCAGAACCATCTGCGCCGCGCACGATAGAAAGGGATTTCTATGACGACGATTTTTTCACGCATTATTCTTGGCGAAATTCCATCCTACAAAATCTACGAAGATGCCCACACCTACGCCTTCCTCGACATATCGCCTGCCTCCCCAGGACACACCTTGGTCATCTGCAAGAGCGAAGCCGCCAATCTCTATGAGCTGAGCGATGCCGATCTGATAGCTACGGCACGGACCACCCAGCGTGTGGCCCGGGCGATGCGCGAGAAACTGTATGTCGATGGTGTCAATATCGTCCAAAGCAACGGCGCCGCCGCTGGCCAAGAGGTGTTTCACTATCACGTCCACCTCATCCCGCGATGGGAGAATGATGGCGTTTTTGTCTTTTGGAAGCCGCAGTCACTTGCCAAAGAGCTTATGCTGGAGTTGCAACGGAAGCTGGCGCTCTGAGAAATCCGGAGCCAGTCGGGGAGAAAAATCTTTCTCCCCGACTGGCTCGCAAAACTCGATTTGACACATCCATATCCGCATGTTAATATACTCCTCGTTGACAAAAACATTCACTCCACCGAGCGGATGGCAACGACGAAGCGAAGACCCAGCCCTGAGTAAGGGGCTGATTTTTATCGCCTCAGCACCTTCACAACTGAATCGTGACAACCATATAACACGGAACCCTGTCAACGGTGGGGAAGAGCGCTTCGGCGCAGGTTCTACCACTGAATGAAGAGTTTGATCCTGGCTCAGGACGAACGCTGG